>JAIRNF010000029.1 GCA_031258195.1 Prevotellaceae bacterium | reverse complement strand
GGCGAGATAGAGACTTTCCACCCTGGCTATCTCGGCGCTCAGGACACCTATTATGTCGGCCACATCAAGGGCGTTGGGCATATCTACCAGCGGACTTTTATCGACACTTACGCCAAGATCGGCTTCGCCAAGCCGTATGACCGCAAGAATGCTCCGGTCGCTGCCGATATCCTGAACGACAGGGTGTTGCCGTTCTATGAACAGCACGACCTGAGACTGCCGCGTGTGCTAACCGACCGTGGAACCGAGTACCGCGGCTCACGCGAACACCACGAGTATCAGCTATATCCGGCCATCGAGGACATCGATCACACCAAGATCAAGGCGAAAAGCCCGCGGACAAACGGCATCTGCGAACGCTTCAACAGAACAGTCAAAAACGAGCTCTATGACATCGCTTTCCGTAAGAAAATCTACTCTTCACCGGAACAGCCGCAGGATGATCTTGATGCCGGGATGCTCGATTACAACACTAACAGAACACATACGGGCAAGTATTGCTTCGGCGGAACGCCCATGCGGACTTTCATCGAAAGCATCCATATCGCCAAAGAACATTACATCGAAAAACTACCAGAAGCAAATATTTGATATTCGTAGTTACGATAAGATTTTGCGAAACGAAGATAAAGAAGATGATAAGCGGCTTATTTCGCTTTACAAATTTTTATCGCCAATACACCTCCTAAAGCAACCTTTTGCCAATGACTATAACGAGCTGAATAAAGAATTTTATGCTGAACTTTTGCACATCTTCGGTCTTGAAGAAATAAAGGTGAAATCTCAAAAATTCATCATTCGTAAGCCCGAAGGCAAAAGAGATAATGGGTGAATTTTATTCTACTACCAAAATATATGGATATATCAAAAAAGGAGACGTTCCTGAAGATTATAGATTTTGGTTAGGACTATTAAACTCTCAACTATTTTGGTTCTTTATTCAGCATACCGGGTATGTTTTACGATTAAAACGGATTATGTACAGCCATTTCCCGTTCCTAAAAAGATTCCTATTGAAATCGTAAATGAGATAGAATCATTGGTAGAGAATATTCTTAAAGAGAAAAAAGAAAATCCCAAAAATAGCACTCTTGCCTTAGAAAAAAAGATCGATAAAATCATCTACCAATCGTATGGTTTAAATGATTTAGAAATCTCTATAATCGAGGACGCGGAACTTAATCATTAACTATTGATTTACGGCATTTAGCGAGGAGTCTTCTATTATACAAATCTCATCCTCTGTTAAGTTATATAAAGAGTAGATTATTCGATCGATTCTATTCTCTAAAATAGAACAATCCATATGCGAGTTTGAGTGTTTTACCTTTTCTATTTCATCAACCAATTTGACAATGCCGGATTCAACATTTGAAGGAATGGATTTTGGAAATGGGAATGGTTTCATGTAATTAGGCATAAAGCGAAAATAGCTATTTGCTAAGGTTGTACCAGTGTTTGTAAGATACCACCAGAATAATTGCGAATTTAAAATTGCTTCAAGACATTTATAACTTTCCAAGACGTCATTTTTCTTTATATATCCATATACTGTAGTAGTAGAATAAAATTCTCCCTTTTTGTCCATCACTCCTTTATAAGCTTTTATCCATCATTAACATTGCGTTTGTCCGGGTTTAAGAGTAACAATCTGAAATTTCAGCGAAAAGTTCTTAAACCTTTTTTTATACATAATCTACTAAACTACTAATATGAAACATTTTTTGACCATCTCGGCGAAAGCTCTTTTGGTTTGTTTGTTTCTTTTCTCGGCGGCTATTCTACAAGCCCAAGAAACAAAGTATAACGAACGAGGAATTCACAAAGGCGTTGTGAAGGTAAAGTTCGCGCCGTCGCGAACCGGACGGCTAAACTCGATGAAGAAGAATACTCGTGGAAATAAGCTTTCTACCGGTATTGCTAAATTCGATAACGCCGCGCGAACTATGGGCGCTACCCATATGGAACGCTTGTTCCCGTACAATCCTAAAACGGAGCATAAGCTAGTAAAGCATGGACTCCATCTATGGTACATTGTGCATATAGATGAGAATCTTGACCCGGAGACTGCCGCCTTACGGCGATAAGGTTAAGCCAATGGCTGTAGGATACGCGTAAGAATAGCATTTGGATTATAACACTTAAATAGGCGCAAAAACAAAAAAGGCTGATTTAAATATCAGCCTTTTTTGTTTTTATCTTTTTCCCGTCATGTCGAACGAAGCGAAGCGGAAGCGAAGCGGAAGCGAAGCATCTGCCTATTCGGTATGCTGTCGCTATTTAAAAGATGTCTCGCTTCGTTCGACATGACGAAGAAGGATGGTCTAATATTTACGCCTTCCTTTCTTTTATATACTTATCTATTGCGGCAGCGGCCTTGCGTCCCGCACCCATAGCGAGGATTACGGTCGCCGCGCCGGTAACGGCATCGCCTCCGGCAAAAACGCCTTCGCGGGTTGTTTTTCCGTCATCATCCGCAACAAGGCACATCCGCCTGTTTATCTCTAAGCCCGGTGTAGTGGACGATATAAGCGGATTGGGCGAAGTGCCCAACGACATAATTACAACATCTGTTTCTATGGTAAACTCCGAGTCTGGGATAGGCGCGGGACTTCTACGTCCGGAATCGTCCGGCTCTCCCAACTCCATTCTAACGCACGTCATTCCTTTAACCCAGCCCCCTTCATCGCCAAGAATTTCGGTAGGATTTGTCAGCATATTAAATACAATACCCTCTTCTTTTGCATGGTGTACCTCCTCTACGCGGGCGGGCAACTCCTTTTCGGTACGACGATAAACCACCGTTACCTCCGCTCCCAACCGTAGCGCCGTACGCGCGGCATCCATAGCGACATTACCGCCACCTACCACAGCAACGCACTTACCCACATATATAGGTGTATCGTAGCTGCTGTCGTATGCTTTCATTAAGTTCGTACGTGTGAGAAATTCGTTAGCCGATACTACTCCGTTAAGGTTCTCTCCGGGAATATTCATAAACTTCGGGAGACCTGCTCCTGAGCCGATAAATACCGCGGCATAACCTTCCATATTCATTAAATTATCAATTGTAACCGTTCTACCAACAACAACATCCGTTTCTATTTTTACACCCAACTTACGAAGGTTATCAACTTCGTGCCTTACTACCTTCTCTTTCGGTAAACGAAACTCAGGAATACCATACTCCAAAACGCCTCCGGGCATGTGTAACGCCTCGAAGATAGTGACGTCGTAACCCAAACGGGCAAGGTCGTTAGCGCACGATAAGCCGGCAGGTCCGCTACCGATGACCGCGACTTTATGTCCATTAGCGGGCTGACGAGCAGATAAATCCACATTATTTTCTTTAGACCAATCAGCAACAAAACGCTCCAGCTTGCCAATGGCTACCGCTTCTTTTTTAATACCAAGTATGCAATCGCCTTCACATTGTGTTTCCTGCGGACACACACGCCCACAGACGGCGGGTAAACTGCTGTCTTCGGCAATAATTTGTGCCGCATCAGCAAATTTACCTTCGCGTATACAAGCAATAAATTGGGGTATCTTAATACTTACCGGGCACGCGTCTACACACCTCGGTTTTTTACACATAAGGCAACGGGTTGCTTCGAGCATTGCCTCTTCCGCATTATAGCCATAGCAAACCTCCTCGAAGTTGGTTGCTCTTACTTTAGGATCTTGTTCTCTTACAGATACTCGTGGAATATTATTAGCCATTTAAATAAAATGTATTCGGTTAGGTATGAGCGTTAGGTAATTACTTATCAGAACTGGTAAGGTCTGCAAGGCATTTGCAATCAGCATCTCTTTCTATATCTCGGTACATAGTTTGTCGGCGCATTGCTTCGTCAAAGTTAACTAAATGTCCGTCAAACTCTGGTCCGTCAACACACGTAAACTTTGTTTTTCCGCCCACGGTTACACGACAGGCTCCGCACATGCCGGTACCATCAACCATAAGCGTATTAAGACTTACAATAGTTTTAATGTTATACTCTTTTGTTACCAAAGCGACAAACTTCATCATTATCATAGGACCAATGGCAATAACCTCATCGTAGTGCTTATCTTCTTCGTCTATCAGCTTCTTAAGCCTATCGGTAACCAACCCTTTGAAGCCTTCGGATCCGTCGTCCGTAGCGACATATACGTTAGCAGCAACAGCATTTACTTCATCCTGAAGTATAAGCATATCTTTTGTTTTTGCCCCTACGATTAAATCGGCACCCGCACCATGTTGACGCGACCACTTAAGCTGCGGATAAACAGGTGCCGTACCGACTCCGCCCGCAATGAAGAGAATTTTTTTCTTTTTCAGCTCGTCAATAGGTTCATGAATAAACTCCGACGGATGCCCCAGTGGTCCAACAAAATCAAGAATATAATCTCCTTTTTCTTTTGTGCATATCAGCCTGCTTGACGCGCCTACGACTTGGGTAACAATAGTAACCGTACCCTTTTCGGCGTCATAATCGCAAATGGTAAGAGGTATGCGTTCTCCCTTATCGCGAACTCTTAAAATAACAAACTGTCCGGGCAAGGCGGCACTAGCAACCCGAGGAGCCTCTATATCCATAAGATAGATATTAGGCGCTAACAAACGTTTTTCTACAATTTTAAACATCTTGTTTTTACTTGTTTAAAGCAAAGATAATGAGTTTAACAAAAGGCGAAAGAGATTAGCAGGTTTTTAAGTAATTATATCAACCTGTTAAAATCTAATAAGCCGTAATTGTACAGGCGAATTACGAAGATAATATTTTTAGTGTTGATATCGAAACGAACTAAGCAATACCTACTTAACTCTTATTCTTTAAGGTTCGAGATAACCTTAGCGGAGCTTTTCTAAAGCTAGCTTGAACCAAAAATGTTTATGAAATCTTTTAGTACTACAGTTGTAGCGACAATAGTAAAGAGAAGAAAAAAATCCAGAAGCGAAATATTCGCCTCCATGGATTCTATTTTAGATAAGATTTAGGTTCAAGATTAGTTAAGTGACTAAAAAAGTTATTTAACTATCTTTGAATTAATGAATAACAAGTATTATTTTCGGTCGCGTATTTCAGAGCGTCAATTTCGGTTGATTTTGCGA
>JAIRNF010000028.1 GCA_031258195.1 Prevotellaceae bacterium | reverse complement strand
GGCGAGATAGAGACTTTCCACCCTGGCTATCTCGGCGCTCAGGACACCTATTATGTCGGCCACATCAAGGGCGTTGGGCATATCTACCAGCGGACTTTTATCGACACTTACGCCAAGATTCGTAGTTAATTACGTTAGGATATGTACGATGAGTCCTGTCGGTTTATAAGTGCCATGAAAATCAATCAGCATTTTATACTTAGCGGTAATTTTTGCTACCCGATGATGAAAATCAACCACTACCTGATCATCACGATCCATAAAATCGACATTAAATCCCTTTATCCCCATTTCAGAGTAGTGTTTGCATATATCTTCTACATCTTTATCGAACGCATAGTAACCAGCCCATAGTACAAGCCCTACGTTACACTCGGTTGCATAAGCCACAAGCTCCGGTAGGTTAATTTCCGGAATAACTCGATACAGGTCAGCCCGCGAATTTACCGACCAACCTTCGTCAAGAATAACATACTCTATCCCATTCTCAGATGCAAAATCGATATAATACTTATAGGTTTGGTTATTAATTCCGGCTTCAAAATCCACACCATACAAATTCCAGCTGTTCCACCAGTCCCATGCCACCCTACCCGGTTTTACCCAGCTGAAATCAACTTCTTTAGAAGGTGCCAAGGCTAGCTTATATACCATGTCGCTATTCAGCAAATCGTAATCATTTTCGGCAACAATAATAACACGCCAAGGAAATTCCGTTCCCTTGTCAAACCTTGCAATATAATTTTCGCGTAACTGTACTTTTCCCTGAAGCATATTATGCCCACCCCGCTTAACTTCTTTTGGATATGGAGCAAACACTCCTTTCAGATTGCTAGAGCCGTCATTAGTCAAAAACATACCAGGATAATTGAAAAGATCCATTTCGGTTACACAAACCTTTTTACCTTTAGCACCATCTACCACAATGGGAAGAAAATGCCAACCGTTCTTTATCCCATTGCGAAAGGTTTATATGCTCGTAAACATTCTCAAACGACTGGTAGAAGAATCATTTGGAGAATTTCTTTTTGCTCTGGCGTATGGAACATATGATTTATAGCCTGTAGTAAAATTAAGAGCGACTTGCTCTTCTTTAACGTTGAACGACTTTTTGAAGTTGATACAAAACGGTAAGCAATCCCGTCGTTATATGCCCGAAAGACTATATTAAATCCTTCTTTAAATATTAGTTACAACTCATTATAACTATTAATAACCTCTTTCTTTTTATATATAGTAGCGTTGATTTTCTCATTTACTGCTTTTGTTGAAGCCTTACCTAACTTTGATTTTACACCATACAATGTACCATCTTCGAGCGTCATAGAAAGCGGCGATTTCGCCAGCATAATATCTCCGGCACCAAGAACGGAATACTCAACAATATCTCCAACACTGATAGGGGCTTCAACCTTTCCATCAAGAGATTTTAGCGTAAATTCTTTTTGCGCCTGTGCCGCTGTAACAACAAGCATAAGTACCAGAATACTTAATAATTTCAAGAGGTTTTTCATAACGGTGTTATATTGGGTTATTAATAGTGTAATCCGACTCAAAAGGTTGGGAGCAATGTATAGAAAACATCACAACTACTAAGCTATGAAAGTAAGTGGTTTTTTATAAAAACACAAGTCAAATACTTATATTTTTTATCTTTACAAACTATAACCTAATGTATTGCGTATGACCCGCTCTAAAAAAAGTTATCTGCCAAAAAATATCCTATTTCTACTGATAGTAGTATGCCTTACACCCAACCTAAATGCCCAACGCTTAACTAAACTATGGACAGGCTTAAGAGTTCCACAGCCAGAAAACGAGTTGCCCAAGGGCAATGCTCCGCTTCAGCAAACACAGCGTATTCCCAAAACAACACCTACTACCGAATTGCAAAAGGTACAACAAGGCGAATGGATTATTGCTAACGGGTGGGAACTAACCGATGGTACTACTGTTGTAGAATCAGAAAAATCTATTTTTGACTTATCGCTAAATACCGACAGGTGGTATAACGCAACGGTTCCCGGCACAGTCCTTACAACGCTTGTTGATCAAGGTGTTTATCCCGATCCGTATTTTGGGCTTAACAACATGGCTATTCCTGATACACTCTGTCGCATGGACTGGTGGTACAGAATAACATTCTATGTGCCCGAAGATATTGATGGTAAACAGGTTCATTTGTTATTCAACGGTATAAACTATTTCGCGGAAGTCTTTTTAAACGGTAAAAAAATCGGTAATATAGCTGGTGCCTTTATCAGAGGTAACTTCAACATAACGGATATCGTAAAGCCTAGTATAGAAAATGTATTAGCCGTACATATTTATCCACCTAATAATCCGGGAATACCTCATGAACAATCGATTGTAGCAGGACAAGGTTTAAACGGCGGAATGCTCTCTTTAGATGGTCCGACATTTATTTCTTCTATAGGGTGGGATTGGATACCTGGCATACGAGATCGTAATACAGGGATATGGCAGGATGTACGCCTAAAAATAGGCGGAAATGTTGTAATTAGCGATCCGCTCGTTATTACCGATTTACCTTTACCAGACACTACTCAGGCTAAGATTACCGTAAGAACCAATATTAAAAATGTTACAGCAAAACCTATATCGGGTATCCTTACTGCAAGAGTAGAGAACATTCTAGTGGAGCAACCATACGTGATGGAACCTTATCAAGAAAAGGAGTTGACATTTTCTCCGTCGGAATACAGCGAACTAAACATAAAAAAACCTAGGCTATGGTATCCCAATGGCTACGGTAAACCCGAGCTGTATGACCTTACACTCGAAGCAAAGGTTAACGAACAAACATCCGATGTAAAGAATATAAGATTCGGAATCAGAGAACTGTCGTATGAATTAATGGTAAACACTCCAGACAAGGGAAATCTACGCATTGCATACACCCCAGCTGAGACAAAGAGTACAGAGCCTATATTTAACTATATCGACAGGGTACAGTACACCAAAAGTAACGCCCTCCCTACCCTATATAAAAATACAGATCTTTCAGGATTAAAAGAGCTACCAGCAGACGACCCTATGGGTCCCTATTTGGTTATCAGGGTTAACGGAAAACGAATATTCTGCCGTGGCGGTAACTGGGGCATGGACGACGGAATGAAACGTATGTCCGGAACAAGACTCGAACCGTATGTTAAACTACATAAAGAAGCATGTTTCAACATTATCCGTAACTGGACGGGAGAATCGACCGAAGAAGATTTTTATGCTCTGTGTGATGAATACGGCATATTGGTATGGAACGACTTTTGGATTACAACAGACGACACTGTTGAACCCAATGATGTTAACCTGTTTATGCAGAATGCAAGAGATGTTGTACGCCGCTATCGCAACCATCCGTGCATTGCGATATGGTGCCCGCGCAACGAGGGTTTTGCTCCCGACGACATGGCTCCATTGCTGGCTGTAATGATGGCAGAAGAAGATCCGACCCGTCATTATCATGGTCAGTCGCGCTTTCTGAATATGGACACCAGTGGTCCGTGGGGTTATTTCAAAGATCCATCAATATACTACACCCAGCTGGCTAAAGGTTTCATCACAGAAATCGGATCTTTTGCCATACCTACAGCCAACACCATCCGTAAGTTTATTGCACCACAAGACGAGTGGCCTATAAACGATGTATGGGCATATCACGATCTGCATCATACATCGCAAAATTTTAACGACTTTATGAATGCAGTCAACCGATATGGCGAGGTTGTAAGCATGGAAGATTTTTCCAGAAAAGCGCAATTCGTTACCTACGATGCGTGGCGAAATATTATGGAGGCGTGGAGCAGCAAAATGTGGAATAATACTTCCGGGCAAATCCTCTGGATGAGTCACCCTGCTTGGTATAGCATGATATGGCAAACCTACACCTACGATTACGAAACTCCCGGGTCGTATTTCGGAGCAAAGAAAGCGTGCGAACCTCTTCATATACAGATGAATTTGCCCGATAACCAAATAGTGGTAATAAACACAACGCTGCAAGATTTTAAAGGGTTAACGGCGGCTATCCGCTACATTAATCTGGATGGAAAAGAACTCTATAAAAAAACAGTAAAAACAGATTCTGATGCAAACTCGGCTACCACATGCTTTATTCCTGAGTGGGAACAAGATTTACCATCTATTTATCTGGCGCGATTGGAGCTAAAGAATAGCAAAGGAAAAACCGTTTCTATCAACGATTACTGGATGGCTAATGATGAAAGTTCTTATCAAAAAATAAACGGATTAGAAAACGTGAAGCTAAACATCAACGTAAAAGATGGTAGAGACAGGCTAGCTGTCGATGTTCACAATCCGTCAAAGACAATGGCTATTGCAGTAAAGCTAAACGTTACAGCTAAGAAATCGGGTGAGATATTGCTACCCGCCTACTTCTCCGATGGCTACTTCAACTTACTTGCCGGCGAAAAACGAACCATCGAACTAGAGTTACCGACGACTCTTTTAAATGCCGATTATAACATAATTGCTACAGGTTATAACATAGAGTAATGAGCGAGAATACATGCCATTCAAAATTATTTCGTCATTTCGACTGAAAGGAAACCTCTCCTCAAAGTTCGGCAGATTTCTCCTTTCAGTCGAAATGACGGATAGTTTACTAACAACAACTACATACCAATGCTATACGGACTCCTTATAATAATAGCCACTATAAGCTGCTTATCTTCTTGTAAAAACAATGATGCCCAACAGCCTATAAACCTTACTCAATATGTCGATCCCTATATTGGTACAGGCGACCACGGACACGTGTTTACGGGAGCAAACGTGCCATTTGGGTTTGTTCAGCTCGGTCCTACCCAACACACGCAAGGCTGGGATTGGTGTTCGGGCTATCACTACTCCGATTCTACCATAATAGGATTCGGACACCTGCATTTAAGCGGCACAGGTATTGGCGATCTTGGCGATATTTCATTAATGCCTGTCATTGGTAGCGTACCTACAACACGAGGAAAATTACCCGATGAATCGACAGGAATATATTCCTACTTTTCTCATGACAACGAAACGGCTAAACCCGGATACTACTCTGTACTTTTAGACCGCTTCGGCATAAACGTTGAGGTGACCGCAACACCCAGAGTAGGCTTTCATAAATATACTTTTCCATCATCGGACGATGCAAGGATTATTATCGATCTCGAACATGGTATCGGCTGGGATACGCCAGCCGAGGGGTATATAGTTCAAGAAAACGATACCATAGTTTCGGGTTATCGCAAGTCTAAAGGATGGGCAAAAAATCAGCAGATATACTTTACAGCAGTGTTCTCCAAGCCCATGAAAAACTTTATTGTTTTTGAGCAAACAGAACAAAAAGAAGGAAATTCTATTACGGCTCAAAGAGCATACGGACAAGCGATATTTGATGCTGTAAATAAAGAGCCTATATTTGTAAAAGTTGCGCTATCTGCCGTGAGTATAGAAAATGCTAAGCTGAATATGCAAAGCGAATTGAACGACTGGGATTTTGAGGGAACCACAGCAAATGCCGGCAATGCATGGAACAAGCTGCTCAGTAAAATTATAATAGAAACTTCGGATAACAGCATAAAAAGAAGTTTTTATACTGCTTTGTATCACTCGGCTGTAGCACCATCTGTTTTTTGTGATGTGAACGGCGATTATCGCGGTTCTGATGCAAAAGTTTACAACGATACGTCGTACATTAACTATACTACGTTTTCGCTTTGGGATACCTATCGTGCAGCCCATCCGCTTATGACGATCATACATCCCGAATTAACCCAGAATGTTGGCAAAACAATGCTCAACAGCTATAGTCAGCAAGGTAAGCTACCAGTTTGGCATTTAATGGGTAACGAAACCGATTGTATGATCGGTAATCCCGGGATACCGGTGCTAGCCGATATGATACTGAAAGGTTATGATATAAACAAAGAGCTAGCCTTTGAAGCGATGAAAAGCTCTGCCATGCTTGACGAGCGTGGGTTGAAATGGCTTAAAGAATACGGCTATGTACCCCATGATAAAGACCCGGAACACGAAACTGTTGCAAAAACGCTAGAATACGCCTTGGCAGACTGGTGTATAGTTCAGGTTGCGAAAGAGCTGGACAAAACAGATGATTATACCTACTTTATAAAAAGAAGCGAATCTTATAAACGGCTATTTGACAAAGAAACCCAATTTATGAGGGGACTATCGTCGGATGGTAAATTTCGCGAGCCATTTAATCCATTCCGCTCCTCGCATCGTATAGATGATTATACAGAAGGTAATGCATGGCAATATACATGGCTTGTACCCCACGATGTTCGGGGATTAATAGACCTGTTTAGCAACGAACAGGCATTTATTGCTAAGTTAGACTCTCTGTTTATTTTAGAAGGCGATTTGGGAGAAGACGCATCACCAGATATTTCGGGATTGATAGGGCAATATGCTCATGGCAACGAACCAAGTCATCATATAGTATATCTATATTCCTATGTCGGTCAGCCTTGGAAAACGGCAACTAGAGTAAGAGAAATACTTACAACGCTTTATCACGACGCCCCCACGGGATTATCCGGCAACGAAGATGTGGGGCAAATGTCATCATGGTACATACTTTCCAGCCTTGGATTCTATCAGGTTGCCCCTGCGGGAGGAATTTACGTTTTCGGTAGCCCTCTTATAAACAAAGCAACCTTGGATATTGGAAATGACAAGATATTTACGATAAACACCATAAATAATTCTCAAGAAAACATATACATACAAAGCGTGACGCTAAACGGAAAGCCCTATACAAAATCGTATATAAGCTATGCAGACATTAAGGCTGGCGGCAAGCTGGTATTTACTATGGGTAACCGCCCGTCCGACACATTTGGTATTGATAAAAACGACAGACCATGATAAAGAAGCTGCTATTCATCGTATTTCTATGCCAAACAGCTATAACGCTGTTTGCGCAAAAAGAACCGGTAGATCACGTAAATCCGTTTATCGGAACATCTAACTACGGCGCTACTAATCCGGGAGCCCTTTATCCACAGGGATTTATGTCTGTAGCGCCATTCAACGTAATGGGTTCGACAGACAACAGGTACGATAAAGACAAGCGTTGGTGGTCTATGCCCTATGCTTACGATAATCGATGCCTAACAGGCTTCTCCCATATAAACCTTAGCGGCGTAGGCTGTCCCGATGTGGGTAGCCTGCTTTTAATGCCCATTAGCGGAGAACTGCAAGTGGACTATACAAAGTATGGTAGCGAGTATAAAGACGAGCAAGCATCGCCAGGGTACTATACGAATTACCTCACAAAATATGGCATTAAAGCCGAAGTAAGCGCAACGCCTCGGGTTGGTATCTCGCGCTTTACGTTTCCCGAAGGACAGAACCATATTTTGCTAAATCTTGGCGAGGGACTAACCAACGAAACCGGAGCAATGGTACGCAAAGTAAACGATACGGAGTTTGAAGGAATGAAGCTACAAGGTACATTTTGCTACACCGAAAGCCAGGCGGTATTCCCCATATACTTTGTGGTTCGCGTTAGCAAAGAGTCCCAAAAATCAGGATACTGGAAGTTTCATCGTCCCGGTGAGAAATGGGAAGACGAATGGAATACCGATGCCGGAAAGTATAAGATATACAATAAATATGAGAAAGAATTAGCAGGAGACGATATTGGCGTTTACTTTTCTTTTAACTGCACGGAAGGCGAAAGCATTAACGTACAGGTAGGCGTATCGTTTGTAAGTATTGAGAATGCACGGTTAAACTTAGAAACAGAGCAACCCGTAGCAGACTTTGACGCCATACATGCCGCGACTCGAAATAAATGGAACGAAGACTTATCGCGCATTATGGTTGAAGGTGGAACGTACGATCAAAAAGTCGTATTTTACACAGGACTTTACCATATGCTGATACACCCTAATATACTGCAAGATATTAACGGAGATTACCCTGCTATGGAGAGCAGTAAAATATTAAACACTCCGGAAAACCGCTACACTGTGTTTTCGCTGTGGGATACTTACCGCAACTACCATCAGCTGATGACACTTCTCTTCCCCGAACGACAGCAGCAGATGATACGTTCAATGGTGGCTATGTACGAAGAATCGGGTTGGCTACCCCGGTGGGAGCTGTTTGGGCGAGAATCGTTAACCATGTCGGGCAGCCCCGCGACCATCGTCATTGCAGATTCCTGGATGAGAGGACTGCGTAACTTCGACGTTAATACAGCCTACGAAGCGATGTATAAAGCAGCAACAACGGCAAGTAAAGAAAACCTGCTACGCCCTGATAACGACGACTACATAAAGCTAGGCTATATTCCAATTAATGCAAAGTTTGATAACTCGGTATCTACTGCTCTGGAATACTACATTGCCGATTGGAACTTAGGGCAGCTTGCCAAAGCGTTGGGAAAGGAAGAAGACGCCAAGCTATTAACCAGCCGTTCGTTGGGCTATATGCAATACTACGATAAGAAATACGGAACTTTTCGCCCTACGCTTTCAGACGGAACTTTTTACTCTCCATTTGACCCCATATTAGGTGCGAACTTCGAACCTAACCCCGGATTTCATGAAGGTAACGCTTGGAATTATACGTTCGCCGTACCCCACGATATACCGGGATTAATTAAGCTGATGGGCGGAACAAAAATATTTACCGAGAAGCTGCAAAGTGTTTTCGACAACGGCTATTTTGATGTAACCAACGAACCGGATATCGCCTACCCTCACTTTTTTACCAATATAAAAGGCGAAGAATGGCGTACACAAAAACTCGTGAAAGAAATACTAGCAAAGCATTTTGCCAATAAACCGGGCGGATTACCGGGTAATGATGATACGGGAACTATGTCGGGGTGGGCTGTATTCAACATGATGGGGTTTTACCCCGAATGTCCGGGAAGACCAGACTATACCGTTACCGCACCTGTATTCGACAAGGTAACCATTAAGCTAAACTCCGAATATTGGGGAAATGACGAAGTAGTGATAAGAACCGTAAAACCTCAGGATGCTACCGCCAATTATATCAAAAAGGTGAGAATAGATGGAAAGAAAATACCGGGCTACAGAATTAGTCACAGCCAGCTGGTAAAAGCAAAAGAAATTACCTACATCTTTAAACCATAAAAACTAACCAAGGTAATAATTTTGTCATTTCGAGCGAAGCGAGAAATCTATTCAAAATTCAGTAGATTTCTCGCTTCGCTCGAAATGACGGTTTTTAGCTTATTAATTGCTGTGTGTGGTTAATCTTTATGGGTCATGATATCGAGTACCACCTTATCTGTTTGCTCCATACCCACTGCGCCAATCTTAGCAAGATTACGGATTGATTTATCAACATCTTCGTCAATAATACCTTCAACAGATGATACGTATCTATTTTCTAATGCCATTATTGCTGAGAATACCGCAGTTGATACGCCGCTCGTAATTTTCATAGAGCAGCCGGGCTTTGCGCCGTCGCAGATTACACCTGTTAGATTCGCAATCATATTTTTAACGGCGTAGCATACCTGATTGTAATTTCCGCCCATTAAATGCACAATTCCGCAGCTTGTACCGGTGGCAGCAACAACACAACCGCACAAAGCGGATAAACGCCCTAAACGCTGTTTAATATATATGGGGGTGAGATGTCCGAGCATTAAGGCTCTGGCTAACTCTTCCTCCGTATTTTTATTCTCTTCGGCATATATCACAATAGGTAAAGTGGCAGCAATGCCTTGATTACCGCTTCCCGAATTGCTCATAACCGGAATCATAGCCCCTGCCATACGGGCATCGCAGGCAGCAGACGTATAAGAGAGAATTTTTGTAAAAAGGTTATCGCCCATTATTCCGTTAGTCGATCCCAGCAACTTACCCAGGCAATGTCCGTAGCTGCCTTTGAAAGCTGTTTCTGCGGCACCTTTATTTACCCGCGCCGATTCTAATATACAGCTGATATCTTTAAAAGGAGTTTCCATCGAGAAATCATACACCTTTTTAAGCGTAAGGTTTAAGTCTAAGCTATCGTCACAATGTTCTGATTTTTCTTTCTGGCTATTCAGTAATGTTTCTCCATTCTTTTCTAGATAAACAAAGTTGGTATGTGTACCGCTAATGATAGCTTTAGCACTTTCATCCCCAGCCTCACAAACTACTTCTATATAAAGCTTTTCGCAAATATCTTCTTTAAGAAGAATATTAATTGCTTTATCTTCTATCATTCTTTTGCCGTCTTCAACAGCATCAGGACACGAATCTTTAAGCACCTCTAAGCAATATTCCGACTTTCCGATTAAAGCACCCAGCGCAATTGCTATTGGTAGTCCGGTTATTCCTCCTGTTCCGGGAATTCCTACGCCCATAGCATTTTTCAGTACATTTGCGCTAAGATAAGCGGTAATTTTCTCGGGCATTATCCCCAGCAACTCTTTTGCTTTTGCCGTACACAATGCCACCGCAACAGGTTCGGTACAACCGATAGCTATAACAACTTCCCGATTAACTAACGAAAGTATTTTCTCTATTTCATGCCTCTCCATTTCTCTCAATCAATTCTGTAGGAATAACCGATGAGCAAAAGTATTAATAAAAATTATTCTCTATAGCCTGTAAGTATATTATAGATACTCCTTCTTGGTAAATATTATGCTAATAAAACTTAAACCGAAAACGTCTGTATAGCAGAACCGCTTTTAGCTCTATATTCCAGCATGCTTGAGGCTAAACGTTGCTCTACAGCCTTTTTATCATTTCGAATTGTTTTCCTTTTAGCTCTATATTTTTTGCTTTCAGAAACTCAGTAACCGAACTACATAGCACATCAGTGTCTATAACTTTGATAGCATCGTTCTTATTCAGCTTAATCATTTCGTGCAGCAATAACGACGCTGCTCCTTTTCTTCTATACTGCTTATCTACCGCCAGCTGTGTAATATCGCCAGAAACAGGCTCAAACACACAATATCCTATCAGCTTATTTTCAGTAAAAACACCCAGACATACAAAGCCACCAGCTGCTCTTTCAATGGATTCGAAGCTATTTTGCCATGACGGGTAAAAATCCCAGAAATCCGACATTGAAATAAAATCGTCAATGTTAATATGCTTAGCTGAGAAAGAGGAGTCAAGGGAAATTTTATTGCTGATTTCTTCATTCTTCTGTACAAAGTAGCTGAATTCGCGAATCGTTTCGAATCCGAGGTTTCTATACACAGAAACCGCCCCGGTATTGTACTGCAATACCTCCAATAAATATTGCTTAATACCCGCTTCGCTTAAATACGGAGTAGAATATTTAAAAATCTCAGCGGCTAAACCTTTTCCCCTATGCTCTTTCAAGGTTCCGGTACCAGTGTCGTAGGCTGTTGGTATTCCGTTGAAGTCTCCGGTTCCGTTAAGCGTAAAGGCTACTATATCGCTTTCGTCGAATGCGGCGAAAGACAAATCGGAATTAAAACCGCGTCTTTTTAACATGGCTTGAAGCTGTTCTTTATTCAGCTGAAGCTCATAATCTGCAAAAGCATGGTTGAACGCTTCGAATATCGCATCAAACCCTACCTTACTAAGAGATTTTATTTCCATTTGCCGTTTTTGTGAGTATTACATTATTGTATAAGATAAATTGCCGCATAATGCTTTAACTTTGGTACAACATCGGTACAACAAATATAGGGAATTATAGGGAAAAGCAGGGAAACAAGTGGAAAATAAAAACGCGCGGGCATTGATATAAAAAGGAAAACCGCGCTACCGTTATCTTTCGGAAGCGCGGCTTAGTGATCCAGCTGGGACTCGAACCCAGGACCCCATCCTTAAAAGGGATGTGCTCTACCAGCTGAGCTACTGAATCAATCCGCATTTTTCTAATGCGAGTGCAAAGGTAGCGTTTTATTTCAACTTTACAAGTATCGCTACTTATTTTTACTAAGGTTAGAACTTAAAATACTCTAAACCACTAGCATTAACAAGTAAAAGAGGGGGGGTGAAATTTCACTCTCCCTCTTTTTTATATAGTAACATATACTTTATTTACAGCTTTGGACCAGCATCTACTAACGCCTTTCCGTCTGCATGGGCAGTGAACTTTTCGAAGTTCTTGATAAAGCGTCCTGCAAGATCTTTAGCCCTCGTTACCCACTCGTTTGCATCTGAATAGGTATCGCGTGGATCAAGAATCTTAAGATCTACTCCGGGCAATTCTGTTGGAACTGTAAAGTTAAAATGAGGAATGTTTTTTGTGGGAGCCTTATCAATAGAGCCATCTAAGATAGCATCGATAATTCCGCGAGTATCTTTAATAGAGATACGCTTTCCGCTTCCGTTCCATCCTGTGTTTACAAGGTAAGCTGTCGCACCCGATTGTTGCATACGCTTAACGAGCTCTTCGCCATATTTTGTTGGATGTAACGAAAGGAATGCCGCACCAAAGCAGGCAGAGAATGTAGGAGTAGGCTCGGTAATTCCTCGCTCTGTACCTGCAAGCTTAGCAGTAAATCCTGATAGGAAGTAGTACTTAGTTTGCTCGGGTGTTAAGATAGAAACCGGAGGAAGTACTCCGAATGCATCTGCCGAAAGGAAGATAACCTTATTAGCAGCAGGTCCCTTAGATATCGGCTTAACGATATTTTCGATATGATAGATAGGGTAAGAAACGCGTGTATTTTCGGTTACCGATTTATCACTAAAATCTATCTTACCGTTTTCATCAACCGTAACGTTTTCGAGAAGAGCATCACGCTTAATTGCATTCCAAATATCCGGCTCTGCTTCTTGGCTAAGGTTAATAACCTTTGCATAGCAACCACCTTCGAAGTTGAATACACCGTTGTCGTCCCAACCATGCTCGTCATCACCAATTAGCAAACGCTTCGGATCTGTTGAGAGGGTTGTTTTGCCTGTACCAGAAAGACCAAAGAAAATAGCTGTGTTCTTGCCTTCCATATCGGTATTAGCTGAGCAATGCATAGAAGCCATACCTTGTAACGGAAGCAGATAGTTCATATAAGAGAACATACCCTTCTTCATTTCACCGCCATACCAAGTGTTAAGAATAACCTGAATCTTTTCGGTAAGGTTGAAAACAACAGCAGTTTCAGAGTTTAGTCCAAGTTCTTTATAGTTTTCAACTTTTGCCTTAGAAGCATTCACAATTACGAAATCAGGCTCTCCGAAGCTAGCCAACTCTTCGTCTGTAGGGCGAATAAACATATTTTTTACAAAGTGTGCCTGCCATGCCACTTCCATAATAAAGCGCAGCTTAAGGCGTGAGTTTTCGTTTGCTCCGCAGAAAGCATCGACAACAAATAAACGCTTATTTGAAAGCTGCTTTGTTGCAAGCTCCTTTAATGCTTTCCAACTCTCCTTAGAAATAGGCTTATTATCATTCTTATATTCGTCTGAAGTCCACCAAACAGTATCCTTAGAGGTTTCGTCCATTACGAAAAATTTATCCTTAGGAGAACGCCCAGTATATTCGCCGGTCATTACATTTACAGCACCCATTTCGGTCACTTGACCTTTTTCAAAACCTTCTAGCCCCGGTTTTGTTTCTTCTGCGTACAGCTGATCGTACGAGGGATTATAAACAACCTCTTTTACGTCGTTAATGCCATACTTACTTAAATCTAATGTTTTCATTCAGTTTAAAATTAAATCATATAGTAACAATTAAACACTTCTTCACTTTGAAGCACAAATGTAGCAAAAACGGCAAATCTGATTTACACTTTTGCATTAAATTATGATAAAATCAAGATTATATTATTGCAAGCCATCGTATTAAAATACGTTATATTTGTACCAAAAACCAAAATTGAGATTTTACCCTATGAAAACCAAGTTCCCTTTAGAAAAGTTCAAACAACTTTCCACACCATTCTACTACTACGATGTAGATTTATTGAAAGAAACCGCCCAAGCGCTAAAAAACGAAGCCGATAAATACGGCTATATCATTCACTATGCCTTAAAAGCAAACCCAAACAAAAAAATATTAGACATACTGAAAGAGTATGGCTTTGGTGCCGACTGCGTTAGCGGAAACGAAGTTCAACGTGCTATAGATTGCGGTTTCTCGCCAGATCATATTGCATTTGCCGGAGTTGGAAAAACCGACGAAGAAATAGAAACCGGATTAGACCACAAAATATTTACGTTTAACTGCGAATCTATACCCGAAATTGAGAATATAAACGAGTTGGCAAAAAAACGAGATGTTGTTGCCGATATCGCTATACGTATCAACCCGAATGTTGATGCCCATACCCACCACTATATCACTACCGGGTTAGAGGAAAATAAGTTTGGTATAAGCCGATGGCAGTTTCAGGAAGTTGCCGATCTGCTTAAAAGCTTAAAGCATGTACGTTTAATCAGCCTTCACTTTCATGTAGGCTCTCAGATTACCGATTTAAATGTGTTCGAAGCGTTATGCGATAAAGTAAACGAAATTCAGGATTGGTTTAAATCGCAAGGGTTTGTTTTTAAACATGTAAATCTGGGTGGCGGACTTGGGATAGACTACACGGCTCCGAACGAGCATCCTATTGCTAACTTTATCGACTATTTTGCTATTATTAATAAAAACCTTAAGGTAGAAAAGGGGCAGAAAGTACACTTTGAGATTGGTAGAGCCATTGTGGGACAAGGCGGAAACCTAATTACAAAAGTGCTGTATGTAAAACACGGTCAGAAAAAATCGTTTGCCATCGTTGATGCCGGAATGACAGATTTAATTAGACCTGCGCTATACCAAGCAGTTCATAAGATAGAAAACATTACATCTACAGGTGCGGAAAAGGTTTACGATGTTGTTGGTCCCATCTGCGAATCGTCCGATTGCTTTGCTCAAGGTATAGCAATGGCTGAAGCTAATCGCGGCGATTTACTAGCCATGCGGTCGGCAGGTGCTTACGGAGAGATTATGGCATCTCAATACAACTTGCGTAAGCTGCCCGAACACTACTATTCTGATGAACTATAATAGGATGAACAATAACAACAGTAGCTTTATGGATTACATACTAAAATATAGCAAAGCCATAATAACAGCCATTGTTGCTATTGCAATTCTGAGCGGGCTAGCCCGAATATTTTCTTATAGAGTAGGGTATTACATACTGCTTGCGGCGGTAATACTCTACTTTATTTACAGGCTATTCTACTTTACTATTATTAGCATAAAACACAAACGGCTGGATAAAGTAGATAAGCAGCATCTTGCCATTTTTTTCGTGCTATTGATCGTTATTGTTTTTAATAACTTCAACCTGCTTGATGCTCCGTTTATCAGCCTGTTTCTTTTAATGGTAGATTACCTCATCAGCCTTCAACCTGTAAAAACAAAAACCGAAAACGATGACGAATAGCTGGACAAATGAACTTGGGCTAGGAATAACCGTATGCGATATCCAAGGTAACATAACATACATGAACGATAAGGCAAAAGCCATATTTGCCAAACACGGAGAATCTCTTATTGGCAATAACCTAAAAGATTGCCATTCGGCAGCATCATGGGATAAGATTATGGCTCTTATGGCTGAAAATAAAAGCAACTCATATACCATAGAAAAAAACGGGATTAAAAAGATGATTCATCAAACACCTTGGTACGAAAACAGCACGCTAATGGGTCTGGTCGAATTTTCCATAGAGCTGCCGCAAGAAATGCCACACTATATACGGGGATAAATCTAAATAATAAAGGTAAGGATTAAAAGATAAAAGAATAAAAACTTGGATTAATAGGTAAGAGCAGCCTTTTGTTCTGCATGTTTTACCTTTTAGCACCACTTATTACCCCTCATCATTTCGAACGAAGTGAGAAATCTTCTAAATCAAAAACAGATTTCTCACTTCGTTCGAAATGACGAGGTATTTTTTTATTCTCACCGATAGCATAAAATGCTTATCTTAGCTATATACGAATACTTTACAAGAATATAATTATGAGCCCTATAGTTGAAAAGCTGAAAGCATTACGCAAATATATGTCTGCACAAAATATTGCAGCCATTATTATCCCCTCTAACGACCCACACTTTAGCGAATATGTTGCCGATAGATGGAAAACAAGAGAATGGATAAGCGGCTTTACCGGATCTGCCGGAACGGTTGTTATAACAACTAATAATGCCGCACTATGGACGGATTCGCGCTACTTCATCCAAGCAGAAAAGGAGCTGCAGAATTCCGGCATCGAGTTGAAAAAGCTAAGAATTGAAGGAACGGAAAGCATAGAAGATTGGCTAAAGCAACAGCTGACTGCTCGCTCTAAAATAGCCATTGATAAAGATTTATACTCCATTGCAGAGTTCGAGAGCCTGAAAAAATCGCTGACTCCGCTATGCCTTGTCCCAATAGACGATCCATTTGATGAAATCTGGAATAGCAGACCGGGGCTACCCTCCGAAAAAGCGTTTCTCATTACTGACGATATTACCGGAGAGTCTGTTAGCTCTAAGCTAAGCAGGCTTAGAGAAATACTGAACCAGCAAAACGAAAGCTACATATACCCTGTAACTTTACTCGATGAAATTGCCTGGCTATGCAACATACGCGGAAACGATATCAGCTACAACCCGTTAGTGCTTACTTACGCCTTAGTAACACCTAAGCATGCGTATCTTTTTATAAACACCGATAAGCTCACACACGAAGATAAAGCAACCCTAGAAGAGCAAGGTATTACCATACATGGCTACGACGATATAGACAAAATAGTAAAGCACCACCAGAAAGAACGTTTTTGTATCTTCAACCCTAAAAAGACTGCCGTAGGTACTTTTAGAATCCTCGAAGAAGCAGGGTTCGACCTGATTAATGAGAATGATCCCAACGGAACTATAACCTCCCTAAAAAGCATAAAAAACGAAGTAGAGCAAGAAGGTTTCCGCAAAGCTATGGTTGACGATGGTGTTGCCTTAGTTCGTTTTCAACGCTGGCTAGAACAAGAGATAAAAAGCGGAAACGTTACCGAACTCTCCGCAGCAAACTGCCTGTTCGAATTCCGTAAGCAGAATGACAACTTTATCGACAATAGCTTCAGCAGCATTATGGGATATAAAGAGCATGGCGCTATCGTGCATTACGCTGCAACACCAGAAAGCGACATAACCATTAAGCCCGAAGGTTTTTTACTATTCGATACAGGAGGACAGTACCGTTACGGCACCACAGATGTAACGCGCACCATCCATTTAAGCGAACCTAACGAACAGGAAAAAGAAGACTATACGCTGGTGCTAAAAGGCATGATTGCGCTCAGCATGGCAAAATTTCCTGCCGGAACAAGAGGTGTACAGCTAGACGTTCTTGCTCGTCAATACCTATGGTCGAAAGGTAAGAATTACATGCACGGCACAGGACATGGAATAGGGCATTTTTTGAACGTTCACGAAGGTCCGCAAAGCATCCGTATGGAAGAAAATCCGGTAGTGCTTAAACCCGGAATGATAACCTCTAACGAACCGGGATTATACATAGAAGGTAAGTACGGAATACGCATTGAGAATCTTACACTCTGTAAGCAGGAACAGCTGGAGGCTACCAGCAGCTTTATGGGATTCGAGACACTAACCCTTGCCCCCATCGACCTTAAGCCTATTGATATATCTATGCTTATTCCGGCAGAAATAGATTGGCTAAATCGCTACCACAAAATGGTATTCGAACGTATTTCTCCCAGGCTAAACAGCGATGAAATTGAATGGCTAAAAGAAAAAACAAAAGCGATATAATAGGCTAAAAAACTTTAGGTTCAAGATTAGTTAAGTGGTAATTTTCTAAGCTCGTCGAGTAAAATCAGGTAACTATTTTGGTCTCGATAGTTGTACCTGAACTCACGCTCTTTAACGCGTAGCTAGAAAACACGCTTATGAACTCCTCGGCGCTTTGCAAGCCTCGCTCACGCCCGCCGCCGATGTAGATGATGATTGGCGAAAATATGTGGATGAAAAAAAGATAGAAGAATTAAACCGCATTATCGCAGACGAAAACCTGAACAAAGCAGAAACAGAAGTTTTCATGAAAAATGCTTTCCGGGACGGTTTTGTCCCCGAAACAGG
>JAIRNF010000049.1 GCA_031258195.1 Prevotellaceae bacterium | reverse complement strand
CCGATTAAACTATAAATTCGCCTCCCGCCCTTAAAAAACGAATCGTACTTCGCTTTAATTCGACTTAAACTGGCGCCGCCGTTGATCTACCACGCGCCGAAAGATCGCCCCGAAAAGGTAGAAATCGGTACGACGGCGCAAGCGTTGCCGGAGAAGTTTCCCGAGCCGGTGAAGAAGGATAAAAAGGGCTACTATACGATATGCTACGATAAGCTCTCGATACTCGCTCTTAGAGGCATAGCGACGCTTAGCCGCGAGCCGGGCAGGATAAGTCAAAGGCTGGATAGAATCGAAAAAACGCTAAGCGATGGCGGATAAAATAGCGACATGGCGGTACGTAGCCGACTTAGGCGTGCCCGTTCTCGGCGAGGATCCGAATAGATGCCCTACCTATAGCGAACTGGCGGCGCTACCGGGCGTAGCGGTATCGGGAACCTACGCGCCGAACCGGCTGGTAAAAGAGGCGGACGTAAAGAAGGGCTTCGTTATTAAACGCGTATTTACGATATACGTACAAGGTACGTCCGGCGGCTATACGGTTAGCCGCGACGGCTATATAACATCCGGCTTAGCCGAGCAATTTTTTGCCGACGACGGGAAGATCGTCATACCGGAAGGTCAGGCGCTGTCCGGCGACAGCCCGCCGGAGTTTAACCGGGCGCTATATATCGTCAACATGTCGGCGGGGAATAAGCCTACGGCGCTCATACCGGCTGATTCGGTTACGCGAAACGGCTCTTATGCTATTTCTATCTAGGGGGCGCTAAAAAGCCCCCTGTTCTTTTATATACCGAGAATAAAGTTTTTAGGTACAATTCGTTTTTTTAACTCGCGCGAATTGTTTTTGCGATTATAATCGAAGTAAAAAAAGAAGCTGAAAGGTATAATACCTTTCAGCTTCTTTTTTATAGATATTTGGGCTATCGAAAAAGTCTATATTTTCTCCATCGTATCGAACAAATGTGAGACATCTGCTCATTTTCAGCAGATTCCTCGTTATACTCGGAATGACGTGTTTGTTGATTTTTTCAGACAGCCTCATTAATTTATACAACTCATTTATATACTAAACAACCGCTGAATCTGAATTTTTAATACTAGCCCAACCTGAAAGTATTAAGAAGAAGCTAACGATACCTAATACTAGCGTAATAAATCCTCCGATTAAAGGTATCAAGCCTAGTAATATTCCAACCAACGTAAGGATCATTGCAACAAATAAGCGAAACGCTCCATTACGCCCTTGCATCGGGAATGTCGCAGACCCCTTTAATGCAGAGTAGCCAAGCAGCATAAAAATAAATGCGATAATATTCAGAACAAGAGCTATAATCCATCCGGCATAAGGAATGAATGTAGCCGCAGTAGCAAGTAAACCTAAGATTACGCCATTTCTAACCTGATTAATTGAGTTGGCATCTGCCAGCTCTAGTAAGCCTCTAAACTCGCCAAGACCTTTCAAAAACAAGTAATAACCAATAATAACACCTACCAATAGAATATAGCAAACAATGCCTAATGCGCTAACTCCTCCTGAAAGCGTTCCTGAACTCACAACAGACTGAACATCGCTAACTGTATTAGATACACCGGCGATAACATCGAAAATAACATACAGAACATTAGCTACCGAATACAATAGTACTCCCGTAAAAATTGACTTTGTAATTTTCCGCCATAGTTGCAAATTTTTTCCATAAATGTTGAGTGTTTTTTTAACTTGCCTGTCTCCGGCAAATTAATAATAAAATGGTTATTAGTTAGATGTTTTCAATATACAAACATAAAAACGCGAGACATTTTCTAACTTCTTATTATTAATAATTAAAAAGTAAGAATCGTGTCTCACAAATATACCATGATTTCACCAATAAAAATCTTAAAATTTGCTTTATTGTCAAAAATCGCCTAATCATTTACTTCTTTCATTGACAATTGAATACGCCGACGACTTACATCTACTTCCAAAACCTTTACTTGTACTTGCTGACGCAGCCTAACCACATCGTTAGGGTTAGCTACAAAACGATCTGCCAGCTGAGAAATATGTACTAATCCATCTTGCTTTACACCCACATCTACAAAAGCCCCGAAGTTGGTAATGTTGGTAACAATACCGGGTAATATCATTCCCGGAATCAGGTCTTCTATTTTATGCGCGTTCGAGTCGAACTCAAAAACCTTTACCACTGTACGCGGATCACGCCCCGGCTTTGCCAGCTCGCTCATAATATCGTTAAGCGTGGGGAGACCTACCTTATCCGTTACATAATCTGCCAGCTTAATTTTTGCACGCAAATCTTCGCTCTGTAAAAGATCGTTTACCGTGCAACTTAAATGTTTTGCCATTTGTTCTACCACACAATACGATTCGGGGTGGACAGCACTTGCATCCAGCGGATTTTCCGCATTAGGGATACGAAGAAACCCCGAGCTCTGCTCGAAAGCTTTTGCTCCTAAACGTGTAACCTTTTTCAGCTCTTCACGCGAAGTAAAGCTACCGTTTTCTTTTCTATACTCAACAATATTTGTTGCTAACTGCGGTCCTAAGCCCGAAACATAGGTGAGCAAATGTTTACTTGCCGTATTTAGGTTTACGCCAACGCTATTAACACAAGCCTCCACTACCATATCAAGACTTTTCTTAAGCTTAGCCTGATCGACATCATGCTGATATTGCCCTACCCCAATCGACTTAGGGTCTATCTTTACCAGTTCTGCCAACGGATCCATAAGCCTGCGACCGATAGAGACAGCACCTCTTACCGTAACATCGTACTGCGGAAACTCTTCTCGTGCAACCGACGACGCGGAATAGATAGACGCTCCGTCCTCGCTCACCACAAACACCCGCACTTTCCTGTCAAGGTGCAGATTTTTTATAAAATGCTCCGTTTCTCTTCCGGCGGTTCCGTTACCAATCGCGATTGCTTCTATTTCATATGCCTCAACGAGGGCGGACATCTTTTTTGCAGCTTGTGTTCGCTCATTCTGCGGTGGATGGGGGTATATGGTTTCATTATGCAGAAGTGTCCCTTGCCTATCTAAACAAACCACCTTACAACCTGTTCTGTAGCCCGGATCAATAGCGAGCACATTTCTCTGCCCTAACGGAGAAGCAAGCAAAAGCTGACGAAGATTTTCGGCAAAAACACGAATAGCTTCTTCGTCCGCTCTTTCTTTTGTCAAGGTAAGCACCTCGTTTTCAATCGAGGGGGCGAGTAGTCGTTTATAGCTGTCGGCAACAGCTTTCGATACTTGTAAAGCAGCATCTCCTTCATCTTTCAAAAAAATATGCTCCAACTCTTCTATTGCTTTATCTACATCCGGCTCTACGCTTAACTTCAAAAACCCCTCGTCGGTACCACGCATTACAGCCAAAAAGCGATGAGAAGGAATTCGTTTTATCGGTTCGGAATAGTCAAAATAATCCTTAAACTTAACGCCTTCTTCTTCCTTTCCTTTTACCAGCTTAGCTTTCAGCATTCCCTCATATACAAACAGTCGGCGAATGGTATTTCTTGCTCTCGCCCTCTCGCTAATCCATTCTGCAATAATATCACGCGCTCCCGATAGCGCATCTTCAACGCTTCCAACCTTTTCATTAATATAAGATTCCGCTTTTGACGCCACATCAATAAAACCCTGCTTCATAAGTACTGCCGCCAAAGGCTCTAATCCTTTTTCTTTAGCGATAGTGGCACGAGTTCTGCGCTTCGGTTTATAAGGAAGGTATATATCCTCCAATTCTGAAAGGTTATCGCGGCTTTCTATACGTAACTTTAGTTCATCTGTAAGCTTACCTTGCTCTCCAATCGATTTCAGAATGGTTTCTTTACGAGCAATTAGCTCGAGCAATTTTTCGTGTTGTTGTTTGATATCGGCAAGCCGGACTTCGTCGAGTCCTCCTGTTTTTTCTTTACGATATCGGCTGATAAAAGGAATAGCGGCCCCCTCTCCTAATAGCTGTAGTACGTTATCGATCTGCCATTTAGGTAGGGCGAGCGTTAAGGCTATAGACGCTGAAATATCTATCATTTATAGTAAAAATGAATGTTTGCTAAAACTTAAAGTTATATGTAACAGACGGAACGAATGAGAATAAGTATATCATTTCCGCATATGTTTCCGAAGGTCTGTCTTTATCTTGTACAAAGCGAATAAACCACGGATTTTTTCGCCCATACGCGTTATATAGAGAGAAATTCCACTTTCCCTTCCAACGTTTACCGGGCTTTTCTTTTCCTTTTACCGTAAGCGATAGGTCCAAACGATGGTAATCGGGCATACGCGACGCATTACGATCTCCGTACACAGGTATATAAACTCCATTATACTCAAACTTACCAATGGGATATGTTACGGGAATACCCGATGAATATAGCCACAGGGCAGACCCCGATACACGCCTAGAAAATTCGTATGTTGCTACCACCGAAATATTATGAGGTCTGTCGGCAGGAGAACGGTACGTCTTGCCGTTATTTATTTCTGGAATAGTTCGATCGGATTTGGACAATGTGTAGCTTATCCATCCCGTAAGCCCGCCTGTTGTTTTCTTTACCATCAATTCCAAACCGTAAGCCTCCGCATCGCCAATACGTAGCTCCCCGTCAAGGGCGGGGTTTAAAATAAGCCGCGCATGATCTTTAAAATCCACAACATTTTTCATCTTTTTATAATACACTTCTACGGATGTTTCTATTCCCTTATCGGGAAAGTTTCTGAAATAGCCAATGGATGCTTGTTGCGCTCTTTGCGGATCGATATTAGGTGAGGTAGGTACCCAAACATCAAGCGGAGATCCCGCCCCCGAGTTGCTTACAAGGTGTAAATACTGCACCGCATGCGAATATGATGCTTTGATGGAAGATGCCGCATTTAGCTCGAATACACCCGCAATACGCGGTTCAAAGCTATAGCTGGTACGGAAGATATCGCCTTTGCTATACACCGTAGAATCTACCTTCTCATGCTCCGGCGTAAAGTTATAAATGGTAGCCTTCCCAATATTCTGAAATATGCTGAATCGTGCTCCATACTTAAGTGTTATACGATCCCCTATTTTATGTTCGTTCGACGCATATATCGCGTGCTCTAACGCGTAGTTTTTAGATAGCTCAACACTTTCTGATGTCGTAAACGCATTACCCGGTCTAAAATTATGGAAAGTTGACGATAAGCCGAATCTGAAAGTCATATTAGGATTAATAAGCCATCCGAAATCGTTACGTAATGTATAATCAACAATGTTTGAATTCCAACGATACTCATCATCATCGCCTATTTTTGAGCACATTTTATAGCGATACGTTGTTGCCATTAGCGACAAATCATAAAAGAAGCTATCAGAAAAAATATGATTCCAGCGCAATACGGTAACCTGATTGCCAAAATTCATATCTGCCATATTACCTCCGAACTTATCGTTCCCCGCATATCCTGTAAAGTATAAGCGGTTCTTATCGTTAATCTTGTACGTTAGCTTCGCATTTAAATCGTAAAAATGAAGCTTCGTATCTTTCAAATCCTTATCGCCGGATAGCTTAAGAAATAAATCGGCGTATGTTCTACGCCCCGAGATTACATATGACAGCTTATCTTTTACAATCGGTCCTTCTATAGTAAGTCTGCTCGAGATTGTACCAATCCCGCCAGTAAGTGTCAACTTATCCATATTTCCTTCTTTGGCATTTACTTCAAGTAAAGACGATAACCGTCCTCCCCGAGCAACCGGGATATCGCCTTTATAAAGCTGTATATCGCTTACAGCATCGTTATTGAATGCCGAGAAAAAACCCATTAGGTGAGATACGTTGTACATCGGAGCGTTATCAAACAGTATCAAATTCTGATCGGGAGTACCACCTCTAACGTTAAATCCGGACGTACCCTCACTTGCAGCCTGTACACCCGGGAGCAGCTGAAGCGATTTAATAACATCGACTTCACCCATAAGTGCCGGAATTGCTCTAATTTGCTCTATGTTTAGCCGCTCTACCCCCATTTGCGGACGCTTTACATTATCGTTCCTATAGGCAGAAACAGTTGCCGCGTCAAGCGTATTATCATCTTCAACAAGTATAAAATCTTGGGTAACTGATGTTTCTTTCCTTAAGTTAACCCTATACTCTTGGGTAATATATCCCAAGCATGATACAATAAATGTATACCTCCCGCTCGGTATGGTTATTGAGTATGAAGCATCTGCTTCTACTAAGATAGCTTTGTTCAACTCTTTAATATATATCGCTGCGTCGGGAATAGTTTCTCTATCCCCACTACTTTTTACATAGCCCGAAACATTTACATTTTGCACCTGAGCATTAAGTAGAGTGAAAACGAAAATAAAAAAAGCTAATAGTAAAATAAATCTTCCCATTTAATGTAGTAAGTGTTAAACACAGAACAGCAAAGGTAAAAAGATAAATAACACTCTAAATCTAAAACTTTATAGCTAATATATTTCTCGCTGTTGCAGAGTTAATTAACTATAAATTAGAGTTTCTATTGCAATTATCCGCCTAATTTATTATATTTGCAGCTACGTAATATACACGCTATTATATGCTTAATAAACAACATAGCCCTCTGCTTGCCAGCATAATGGCGTTCTTGGCTAATCAGCAAAATGGCAGCCTAACCTCTACCAGCGATGGCGACACGTGTTCGATGAATACGTACGCTATTCGTATGTCCTATATTAAAAAAGAAAAAGGGTAATGTAGCTCTACAAATATTTTTGTTGAAAATATATAATCGAGCCCTGCCCTTAACCATCAAAGGCAGGGTTTTTTCATGATAAAAATGGATACGGAAAAAAAGATTATAACAGCATATGCTAAGCTAGAAGCCAGCTGTACTAATTTTTCCGTAAAGGAAAAAGAGGTCGTTCGACAAGCTTTCGAGCTTGCCAACAGTTCTCTTATTGACGTATATCGCGAGAATGGCGATCCATTTATATTCCATGCTATTAGTGTAGCTCAAATAATTGTTTCTGAAATTGGATTAAGGCATACTTCCGCCGCTGCTATTTTCCTTCACGAAGCATCGCGTATAAACACGCTAAGCAAAAGTGATATTCAAAAAGCTTACGGAAAAGAAATATACGAAATTGTTAGCGGACTTACTAAGATATCAAATATTGATATTAAGGCGACAAGCTTACAAGCGGAGAACTTCCGTAAACTCATAGTTTCGCTTTCAAACGATCCGCGTGTAACAATCATTAAGCTGGCAGATAGGCTTGAAGTAATGCGTTCTCTCAACTTCTTCTCGCCACTTAAGCAAAAAAAGAAATCTACAGAAACATTACTACTGTATGCCCCTATTGCGCATCAGTTAGGATTGTACAACTTAAAATCTGAGCTGGAAGATTTATCGTTAAGATATACAGAAGCCGAAACATACAGGCTTATCAGCAATAAGCTTAAGAGTACGGCAAGCGACCGTAATAAGCTTATCAAAGAGTTTTTAAAGCCCATAGAGATTGAGCTAAAGAAGCGCGGGTTCAAATACCATGTAAAAAGCCGCACAAAGTCCGTTTACTCCATCTGGACAAAAATGCAAAAACAGAAAGTCGCATTCGAAGGCGTGTATGATGTTTTCGCAATACGTATTATTCTTGACGTTCCCATAGAAAAAGAAAAAGAAGCTTGCTGGGATGTTTTTTCAATTGTTACCTCTTTTTACGAGCAGAATACCGAACGGACGCGGGACTGGGTAACCGTTCCAAAGGCTAACGGCTACGAATCGTTACATACAACCGTAGATACCCCCGATGGTAAAACGGTTGAAATTCAGATTAGAACCGAGCGCATGGACGATATTGCCGAAAAAGGCATGGCTGCACACTGGAGGTATAAGGGGATACAGCAAGCACAAGGAATCCAACAGTGGTTGGATAACGTTCGTAATTTATTAGAATCTCCGGCAAAAAATAACGAAGATAACTTCTTAAATTTTACCCAGAACGAAATCTTCGTATTTACACCAAGCGGCGATTTAAGGAGACTTCCGGTTGGTGCTACTGTGCTAGATTTTGCTTTTGATATCCATAGCGGCATCGGAGCAAAGTGCGTTGGAGCAAAAATAAACGGTAAGAATGTAACTATAAAAGAAACTTTAAAAACAGGCGATTCGGTAGAAATAACCACCTCTAAAAACCAACAGCCAAAGCCCGATTGGCTAAGCTACGTTGTTACCTCGAAAGCACGAACCCGCATAAAAGCAGCAATAAGAGAAGAAGAGGTAAAAGTTGCGAGTATAGGTAAAGAGCTACTCGAACGCAGGTTAAAAAACTGGAAGCTAGCCTCTCTTGACGAAGCGTTAGGCGTACTAATAAAACATTATAAGCTAAGAACGATAACCGAACTTTATTCACAAATAGCATCAGAAAAGATTAACATTAATGAAGTTAAAGAAATTCTGACCAAAACTTTTTCTGATGATATAGTAACAGAAACAAAGGTTGAAGAACAGGCAGCTACTCCAAAGAAATTAAAACTAGACGAAGAAGAGGCTAAAGGTGATTATTTAATAATAGACGAGAATCTAAAAAACTTAAACTATAAGCTGGCAAAGTGCTGCAACCCTATACGAGGTGACGATATTTTTGGGTTTGTAACTATTAATGACGGCATAAAAATACATAGGTTTAGCTGCCCCAATGCATCGCGGCTGCTAGAAAGATACGATTATCGTGTATTAAAGGCAAAATGGAAAGAAACGCCCAACGATACATTCCAGGCAAGCCTAAAAATTGTAGGCGATGATGAGTTTGGCTTAGTAAGGCATATAACAGATGTTTCCGCTAGCGTAGGAGCGGCTCTAAGAAATATAAACATAAGTAGCGCAAGAGGAGCATATGAAGTAAAGCTGCAAGTTATGGTATCCGGTACAAGGCAACTAGATATGCTTATGCACAAGCTACATACTATAAAGATAATATCAAAGGTAGTAAGGTTAACACAGTAGAAATTAAAGTTAAACGAAACATAGAAACCACTAAAAAATATTCATATGGATAAATTCATAACGATAGACGAAGCCGTTTCAAAGATAAAGGATGGAATGTCTATTATGATTGGCGGTTTTTTAGCCGGCGGAACTCCGGAAAAGTTAGTAGATGCTCTGGTAAAGAAAGGGGTAAAAGACCTAACTATTATCGGTAACGATACGGGTTTTCCGGATAAAGGAATTGGCAAGTTGGTTGTAAACGGACAGGTAAAACGTGTTATAGTATCACATATCGGTACCAATCCTACTACATCTGAACTAATGAATGCCGGTAAAATGGAAGTTGTATTTGTACCACAAGGAACACTGGCAGAGCAAGTAAGAGCAGGAGGCGCAGGTCTTGGCGGAATTCTTACATCTACCGGACTAGGTACAATTGTCGCCGACGGAAAAGAGATTATCACAGTTGACGGAAAAGAATACCTCCTTGAAAAGCCCATCAGAGCAGACGTTGCATTAATCTTCGCAAATAAAGCCGACAAGATGGGCAATTTATTTTATAAGGGTACATCTCAAAATTTCAACCCCCTTATGGCAATGGCTGCCGACCTTGTAATTGCAGAGGTTGAAGAGGTTGTAGAAACCGGAGAAATACCGATGGAAGACGTGAGAACATCGTATATTTTTGTTGACTATATGGTAAAAGAATAGACAAAAGAATAAAGACTTAAAAGACTTATTCAAAAATATATTTAAGACCTATTAATTAAAATCTAACAAATACATCAAGCATGAAAAAATCTATTATCAGAGTGCGAATGAGTAGTCACGATGCCCACTATGGTGGTAATTTAGTCGATGGTGCAAAAATGCTTCAACTTTTTGGAGATGTTGCTACAGAGCTGCTCATTTTAAACGATGGAGATGAAGGTCTCTTTAAAGCATACGACAGCGTGGAGTTTATGGCTCCTGTGTATGCTGGTGACTATATCGAAGCTATTGGTGAAATTACGCAAGTTGGAAACACCTCGCGTAAAATGACATTCGAAGCTCGCAAAGTAATCGTTCCACGCCCAGAAATTTCAGATTCCGCAGCAGATGTTCTCGAAGAGCCTATTGTGGTTTGCCGCGCGAGCGGAACATGTGTTGTGCCTAAAAATTGCCAAAGAAAGTAACCTATCCTTTTAAACCGACCTAAAAAACCAACCTAGTAAGTAAAACAGTATAAACCTAATAACACAAAATATGGAAAAGCTTATAATTACAGCAGCTATTTGTGGAGCCGAAGTGCTTAAAGAGCACAACCCTGCTGTACCTTATACAGTAGCCGAATGCGTTCGCGAAGCGAAATCGGCATACGATGCAGGCGCAAGCATAATCCATCTTCATGTTCGTTACGATGATGGTACGCCAACTCAAGATAAAGCACGATTTAAAGAAGTTATCGACGCTATTAAAGCCGTTATTCCTGACGTAATTATCCAGCCATCTACAGGTGGAGCCGTTGGTATGACTGACGACGAACGCCTGCAACCAACAGAATTATCTCCGGAAATGGCAACGCTTGATTGCGGTACGCTAAACTTTGGGGGAGACGAAGTTTTTACCAATACAGAAAACACAATCAAATACTTCGGAGACCGTATGATTAAGCTGGGTATTAAACCAGAACTCGAGGTATTCGATAAGAGTATGATAGACATGGCGCTGCGCCTGCACAAAAAAGGACATATCGTTAAGCCTATGCACTTCGATTTTGTAATGGGTGTAAACGGCGGTATATCAGGAGAGCTTCGCGACTTCGTATTCATGCGCGGCAGTATTCCTGACGACGCCACCTACACCGTTGCCGGAGTTGGTCGTTATGAATTCCCGCTGGCAATGGCTGCTATTATTGATGGCGGTCATGTTCGCGTCGGGTTCGAAGATAACGTGTATCTTTCGAAAGGTGTACTTGCAAAATCTAACGGAGAGCTGGTTGCAAAAGTTGTACGCATGGCAAAAGAGTTGGGACGTGAAATTGCAACACCCGCAGAAACAAGACAAATACTTGGACTTAAACCTTTACAATAACCCACTAAAAACAAACTTTATGCAAAAGAAAGGAAACAAATACGGACTTCACCGCGTAATTGAGCCTCAAGGAGTTTTACCACAACCAGCAAACAAAATCGATAATAACATGGATGAGATCTATGATAACGAGATCTTAATCGATGTAAAAACGTTGAATATCGACTCTGCTAGCTTTACTCAGATAGAAGAGCAAGCAGGTGGCGATGAGAAGAAGATTGCCGAAATAATGCTTGATATCGTTGCTAAGCAAGGAAAGCACCGCAACCCGGTAACAGGTTCTGGCGGTATGCTTCTTGGCGTAGTGGAAAAAATTGGTGACGCTTTAAAGGGCAAAATCGATCTTAAGGAAGGTGATAAGATTGCGACGTTAGTATCGCTATCGCTTACCCCTCTTCGCATTGATAAGATTAAAGATATTCGTAAAGATATCGACCAGGTTGATATAGACGGTAAAGCTATCCTGTTCGAAAGCGGTATCTATGCTAAAATTCCTGATGATATGCCCGAAACGCTCGCTCTATCTGCATTAGACGTAGCAGGTGCTCCTGCTCAGACTGCTAAACTTGTTAAGCCCGGCGACACTGTACTTATCATTGGCGCAGGCGGAAAATCTGGTATGCTTTGCTGCTACGAGGCTAAAAAACGTGCAGGTGTTACAGGTAAAGTTATCGGTCTTTGCCATAGCCAAAAGAGTACAGAACGCATACAGAAGCTTGGTTTCTGTGATTATGTATTCTCGGCTGATGCAACTCAACCCGTTCCTGTACTTGAAAAAATAGAAGAACTTACAAATGGCGAAATGTGTGATGTTACCATCAACAACGTAAACATTACCGACACTGAAATGACCAGCATCCTTTGCACTAAGGATACAGGCGTTGTTTACTTTTTCTCTATGGCAACCAGCTTTACCAAAGCTGCGCTTGGAGCAGAAGGTGTGGGTAGCGACGTTATGATGATTGTTGGTAATGGTTACACCAAAGGTCATGCAGAGATTACTCTTCAGCTACTTCGCGAGAGCCCTGAGCTACGCAAGGTATTCACTGAATTGTATGCCTAAATTTACCCAGAAGGAGGGGTTGAAAACTCTTTCAGCCCTTTCTTTCTACAAATACCAAACCTAAACCAAAATAAATAATACGTAATACTTAAATGAGAAAAGGTTGTCGATACGGAACGCATAGAGTTATTGAACCCATAGGAACATTACCACAACCGGCACTAAAGTTAGATAACACAATGTCGATATACGATAATGAAGTATTAATTGACGTTGAAGCTCTTAACATCGATTCGGCAAGCTATACACAGATTAAACATACCTGTGACGGCGATGCAAAAATGATGGAAAAGATGATTCTCTCTATCGTTGAAGAGAGAGGAAAAATGCAAAATCCTGTTACAGGATCAGGAGGTATGCTTATTGGAACTGTAAAAGAAATTGGTCCTAACTTTCATAATAAAGCACTAAAAGTTGGGGATAAGTTGGCTACGCTAGTTTCACTTTCGCTTACTCCCCTAAAAATTAAAAAGATTAAACATCTTTCGCCTGACTCAGACCAGGTTGATGTTGAAGCACAAGCCATTCTATTCGATAGCGGCTTGTTTGCTATCCTGCCAGCAGATATTCCCGAAAAGCTTGCGTTAGCAGCACTGGATGTTGCGGGCGCACCTGCTCAGGTGGATAGGCTTGTAGAAGAAGGCGATACTGTTTGTATTATTGGGGGTGGTGGAAAATCGGGAGTTCTTTGCTGCTATCAGGCAATGAAAAACGTAGGTGAATATGGAAAAGTCATTGTTGTTGAATATTCCCCGGAAAACGCAAAACGTATTCAAGACATGGGCTTGGCTCATCATATAATTATTGCAGACGCTACTAACGTAATGGATGTATATAATAAAGTTATAAAAATTACGGGCGAGCGTGGCTGTGATGTTACCATTAATAATGTAAATATTCCTTCTACCGAAATGACCTCTATCCTAATTACCAAGGGGCAAGGTTCGGTTTACTTTTTCTCAATGGCAACCTCTTTTTCTAAGGCCGCATTGGGAGCGGAAGGCGTTGGAAAAGACATCAACCTTATTGTTGGCAACGGATATGCAAAAGGACATGCCAACCTTACATTGAATATTATCAGAGAATCGAAAGAAATTCGAGAACTCTTTGAAAGGCTATACGTATAGCTTTCGTATTAAACTTTAATCTCATAAGCTAAGTAATAAATCCATGGCAGAAAGCAGACGAAAACAGATGTTTCCCGATGTTACAGACGAACAATGGAACGACTGGAAATGGCAGGTGAAAAACAGAATCGAAACACTTGACCAGCTGAAGAAATATATAGCTCTTACTCCCGAAGAGGAAGAAGGTGTAAGAGAATCGCTTAAGACGTTACGTATGGCTATCACACCATACTATTTAAACTTGATCAACCCCGACGATCCTCATGATCCGGTTAGAAAACAATCAATCCCTACAGGAGCAGAACTACATCATGCAGATGCCGACTTGCTTGATCCTTTACATGAAGACGAAGATTCGCCTGTTCCTGGGTTGACACATCGTTATCCCGACCGTGTGCTGCTACTTATAACAGACATGTGCGCAATGTACTGTCGCCACTGTACACGCAGACGTTTTGCAGGACAAAAGGATGGCGAATCATCTCTCGATAGAATCAACAAAGCAATTGATTATATCGCAAAAACACCTCAGGTAAGAGATGTCTTACTCTCGGGAGGAGACGCATTTTTGACGAATGATACAATGCTGGAAACCATCATCAAGAGATTACGCGAAATTCCTCATGTTGAGATCATCCGTATCGGTTCTCGCGTTCCGGTCGTTTGTCCGCAGCGCATTACAGACGATTTGGTTAACATGCTTAAAAAGTATCATCCTGTATGGGTTAATACACACTTCAACCATCCTAACGAAATTACAGCTGAAGCAACCGAAGCATGCGCAAAACTTGCCAATGCCGGTATTCCTTTAGGCAACCAATCTGTATTGCTTCGAGGCATTAACGATTGTACATATGTAATGAGGAAGCTTGTGCATACTTTAGTAAAAATACGTGTACGCCCTTATTATATCTATCAGTGCGACCTTTCAATGGGGCTTGAACATTTTAGAACTCCTGTTTCTAAAGGTATTGAAATAATTGAAAGCCTGCGCGGTCATACCTCGGGATACGCCGTTCCGACATTTGTAGTAGATGCGCCCGGAGGTGGTGGTAAAACGCCTGTAATGCCGACTTACGTAATTTCGCAAAGCCCGCGTCGTGTCGTTTTGCGTAACTTCGAAGGTGTAATTACTACTTATACCGAACCGGAAAACTACAAAGAAGAATGTCATTGCCCCGATTGCGAAAAGGTAAAAAAAGAAGGGGTCGCAGCATTACTTGCAGGAGAACGTATGTCAATTGAACCTGCTGTATTAGAACGCCATCAAAGGAGTAAGCATAATAAGTAAGAAGATTTATGGAAGTTGGAGGTTGTGAAAAACCACTTGTAAAATTTTTAAAACTAACCTCCGACTTCTTTCTTACTTTAACATAAACAATTGTGCCTTTTATCAATAAAATATGGAAGTATAGCAGTCTGTCTATTGTAGGTTTAGAAAAAAACACAGGGAAAACAGAATGCTTAAACTACATACTAAACCGCGTAAAAAATAGCGAAAAAGTAGTAGCTCTTACTTCCATAGGCATTGATGGCGAAGGAATTGATCAGGTTACGCACACACACAAACCCGAGATTGAAGTTTTCGAGGGGATGCTATTTGCCACTTCAGAAAAACACTATAAGGGGAAGCTGCTAACGGCTGAAATTCTTGATATCACAAGAAAACGAACCTCGCTAGGGCGGTTGATTATTGCCAGAGCTTCTTCTAGCGGTAAAGTTTTACTTTCCGGACCTGCCGATACAGCTTGGCTTCGGTCACTAATAGCCGAATTTCGACGGCTGGGCGCTAACCTTACATTGGTTGACGGAGCGTTATCACGCCTAAGCTTGGCATCTCCGGCAACCACAGATGCAATGGTTTTAGCAACAGGGGCTGCTTTATCGGCTAATATCCCCGAACTGGTAAGAAGAACGACTTTTATATATACGCTGATAAATTTACCACAAGTAGAGGATTGCATAAAAAGTAAGATAAATAGTATTGACAAGGGTGTTTGGGCTATTGATAATAATAACGAGTTGCATGATTTAAATATCAGCTCGGCTTTTAGTATAAACACCGAAAACGTTAGCTTATTATCATATAGAACTCGGCTATTTATTGCCGGGGCGGTTAGCGATAAGCTGATCAACTTTCTGCGAATACAGAAGCAAATAAAAGATATTGAAGTTATTGTAAAAGATTTTTCTAAACTGTTTATCTCTCCAGAAGCATATAATATGTTTACTCGGAAAGGAGGAAGAATAAAAGTATTGCAGCAACCGGAATTATTGGCGATATGTATTAACCCTGTTGCTCCTAACGGTCAGCAGCTAAACTCGCAGGAATTAATAGAAGCACTACAAGCAAATGTTTCTGTTCCTGTATATGATGTACGACAGCTGGAACAAAGCTATAATTAAGTGGTAAAAATATGCGACTTCGCAATGCTATAGATAAGTGCCGTAGCTTAGGCTACATGATTAATGAGCTAGACCTGCAATCGGGACTAGGCAGAAGAGTATTGCTTGATAGTGAGCTTATAGCTCAACCTGAAGAACTTCAAAAAGCACTGGATGAAATTGAGCAAATCTACAATGCATACGACAATATTAAAAATGCTGAACTTTTCGATAACATAAAAATCAAGTTGGCTCAGGTTCGTGATATTAAAAGCACAATAGCAAATTTATCTCAGAATGCTACTCTTGATGATATCGAGTTGTTTGAGATAAAACATTTATGCCTAACTGCCGATAGCATTATCAATCTCCTGAATGAAGGAAAGATCGAGGCTGTTAAGCTTCCGGATCTAAATGATGCTATAGCTATTCTGGATCCTGACAATACTCGCATACCTCATTTCTACATCTACGATGCTTATTCGGAAGAACTAACTGGACTTCGAAAAAAGATAAAAGCAGCTAAAGAAAAAGATGGGCAAGCAGATGAGCTTTACCTGCAATCTGTCGAGGTTGAAGATAGCATTCGCACCGGGCTGTCAGATAAGCTACGCCCCTACTCCAACGATTTGGCAACACTGCTGAATAACCTTGCAAAACTGGATATTTTAATTGCCAAAGCATCGCAAATCTCATCCGAAAAGTTAGTAAAGCCAATCATTACAAAAGATAAGACTTCGTACAGAGGGTTATTCAATCCACCTATAAAAAAGAATCTTGAAAACGAAGAGAAGCACTACCAGCCTGTCGATATTGATATTAAGCATTCACCCTGCTTAATAACAGGTGCAAATATGTCGGGAAAAACGGTGTTGCTTAAAACAATTCAGCTGGCACAATACCTTTTCCAGCTTGGGTTCTACATACCCGCAAGCCAAGCATCAATCTATATTGTTGATGAAGTAATAGTATCTATTGTAGACGAACAGGAGGAAATGAAAGGTTTATCATCATACGCTGCCGAAATGCTTACCATTAACGATATGATAAACGTTGTAAAATCGGGTAAGCGAACGCTTCTGCTTATCGATGAGCTGGCGCGTGCTACAAACCCGACAGAAGGAAAAGCAATAGTAAGCGCTATGCTTGACTTTCTTGTAGAACATAAAGCGGGTAGCATCATCACAACACATTACAGCGGAATACAGACCAACGCAAGAAGATTGCGGGTTAAAGGATTTATAGAAGAAAAAGTAAGCGGTTCTTTAAATAAAAGTAATATAAACGATTATATCGACTATAATCTAATTGAAGACGATAAAGATGATGTTCCGATGGATGCCATTCGCGTAGCCCAGCTGCTTGGTGTGAGTAACGAGCTGCTGGATAAGGCAAAATTGTATATTACACGCGAATAGAGTATCTTCGAACAATTAAAATAGAATACAACCATTTTACCTAAATAAAAAACCAAAAGTAGTAACAATTAAAAACCAAAATTAACGTGCAAAAAAGTAAGTTAGGACTCGATTTTACAAAGGTTAACCGTGCCCGCAGCATGGCCAAATCTATTGCCGATGACGTAAAAAGGTTTTCTGACAAATACACTTCTGTCGCAGTAGAAAGAACTCTTTGTCGCCTGTTAGGGGTGGATGGTGTCGATGCAAATGACGTACCGCTACCTAATGTAGTTGTTGACAGTATTAAGGAAAAAAGCGCGCTCGGACAAGGTGCTGTATTCTTTTTGGGTAATGCTGTTGTTGAAACAGGACTCAGCCCTCAACAAATTGCAGAGAAAATCGCCAGCAACAAGCTGGATATTACGCAGCTGCCCACCCATACCCGCGAAGAAGTTACAGATGCTTTACAACCATATATAGATTATAGCATTGAGCGAATTAAAAATAACCGCGCCCGTCGTGAAAAGTATATCGAAACAATTGGTGAAGGTCCTATGCCATACCTATACGTAATTGTTGCAACAGGTAATATCTACGAAGACGTTATACAAGCCCAAGCCGCTGCCAGGCAGGGGGCAGATATTATTGCAGTAATACGTACAACAGGTCAGAGTCTGTTAGACTATGTTCCTTACGGCGCAACAACCGAAGGTTTTGGCGGTACATATGCAACTCAGGAAAACTTTCGTATTATGCGTAAAGCCCTCGATGAAGTTGGCGAAGAAGTCGGTCGTTACATTCGTCTTTGCAACTATTGCTCCGGCTTATGTATGCCCGAAATTGCCGCAATGGGTGCGCTCGAAGGACTTGATGTTATGCTTAACGATGCGCTATACGGAATTCTTTTCCGCGATATAAACATGCAGCGTACGCTTATCGATCAGTATTTTTCTCGCGTTATCAACGGATTTGCGGGCATCATTATTAATACGGGTGAAGATAATTACCTTACTACTGCCGATGCTGTGGAAGAAGCACATACCGTTCTCGCTTCAGACCTTATCAACGAACAGATGGCGTTAACCGCCGGATTGCCCGAAGAACAAATGGGCTTAGGGCATGCTTTCGAAATGGATCCCGATCTTGAAAACGGTTTCTTACTCGAGCTGGCACAAGCGCAAATGACGCGCGAAATATTCCCCAAAGCACCGTTGAAATACATGCCTCCAACCAAGTTTATGACAGGTAATATCTTTAAAGGTCATATTCAGGATGCACTCTTCAATGCAGTTTCTATATGGACAAAGCAGGGTCTGCAACTGCTTGGTATGTTAACCGAAGCCGTTCACACACCTTTAATGCAGGATAGGTTTCTGTCAATAGAAAACGCGAAATATGTCTTCAACAACATGCGTAATATCGGTGATGAGGTTGAATATAAAAAAGGAGGCATCATTCGTAATCGCGCAAAAGAAGTACTGGATAAGGCTACCAACCTTCTCGAAAAATTAGAGAAAGAAGGTTTGTTTACTGCTCTTGAAAAAGGAATATTTGCCGATATAAAACGTCCTAAAAACGGAGGTAAAGGACTGGATGGCGTTAGCGAAAAAGCAGAAGGATATTTAAACCCATTTATTAAATTAATGAAGTCGTAGCTTGTATCGGAGGACAATTATCAATAAGTTTTTCTCCCGAAAGCAACACAATAAAATCAGAAATATGAGCAGCGGACTATATTCAACAGAATCAAAAGATTTTGATAAAACACTAGACCTTAAAAAGGTTAAGCCATACGGCGATACCATGAACGATGGTAAAGTTCAGATGAGTTTTACTCTTCCTGTCCCTATTGGAGACGAAGGTATTGAAGCGGCAAAACAACTTATGCGTAAAATGGGATTTGAAAACCCGTTGGTTGTTTACTACGAGCAGCTGACCGAAGGCTTTACATTTTTCAGCGGCTACGGTAGCTGTACGCATACTGTTGACTACACGGCAATTCATGTCCCTAAAGTGGAATCTACCAAATGGGATATGCACCAGACCGACGAGTTTATCAAAGAGCATATCGGGCGTCCTATTGTAGTTGTGGGTGCAAGTACCGGTACAGATGCACATACCGTAGGTATTGATGCCATCATGAATATGAAAGGTTATGCAGGTCACTACGGATTGGAGCGTTACGAAATGATTGAAGCCCTTAACATGGGCAGTCAGGTACCTAATGAAGATCTTATAGCTAAAGCCCTGGAGCTGAATGCTGATGCTATATTGGTATCGCAAACCGTTACACAAAAAGATGTACATATAAAAAATATGGTAAACCTTATTGAGATACTGGAAGCCGAAGGCATCCGTCATAAAATGATAGTAGCATGCGGAGGACCTCGCGTTACACACGAGTTGGCAAAAGAACTGGGTTACGATGCCGGTTTTGGCATGAATACCTATGCCGATGATGTAGCGTCTTTCATTGCGCAAGAACTAGATAAAAGAATTAACGGATAATAATTATAATAGTAAAACATACATCACAAGAGCCATGGATAAAAATCAAATCAGAGAAGTTATTGCCAAACGTGCCGCTAAGGAGCTGAAAGACGGTTACGTGGTAAACCTTGGAATAGGTCTTCCTACGCTTATTCCTAACTACATTCCGGAAGGCATACATGTAACACTTCAGTCAGAAAACGGTATGCTGGGTATGGGACCTTCGCCCGAAGCAGGAAAAGAAGACAAGGATCTTATGAACGCAGGCGGTGGCTACATTACGGCATTGCCCGGTGCATGCGGTTTTGATAGCGCTACATCTTTTGCCATTATTCGCGGCGGGCATGTTGACGCTTCAATTCTCGGCGCACTACAGGTTGATGAAAAGGGAAATCTTGCCAACTGGATTATTCCAGGAAAAACAGCGCCGGGAATGGGTGGAGCTATGGATCTACTTTCGGGTGCCCGTAGAGTAATTTTGGCTATGGAGCATACCGCTAAAGGCAATAAGAAAATCCTTAAAAAATGTACCCTTCCTCTTACTGCAGCCGGAAAAGTTGAAATGATTATCACCGAAATGGGTGTGATGGAAATTACTGATAAGGGAATCGTGCTGAAAGAGGTTAACCCCGAGTTTACTGTAGAACAGGTACAAGAGGCAACCGAAGCAACCCTTATGGTTGCCGATGCTCTAAAAGATATGGAAGTATAATTCTGAAACATCAATATTCAAAAACATGAGTAAAATATACATTGTAGTAGCAAAACGTACCGCAATAGGTAAATTTATGGGGGGGCTGTCTTCTGTATCCGCCGCCGATATGGGCGCAACAGTCATTAAGAGCATTCTTGCCGAAGCTAAAATAGATCCTGCTATTATTGATGAGGTAATAGTTGGTAACATCCTATCAGCCGGACAAGGTCAGGGTATAGCACGTCAGGCTGCCATAAAAGGTGGGATACCGAAAGAAGTTCCCGCATACGGCATAAATATGATTTGTGGTAGCGGTATGAAAGCCATTATCATGGCATACAATAATATCAAATCCGGTGAAGCAAATATAATTCTAGCCGGAGGTACCGAATCTATGTCGGGTGCCGGATTTGTGGCACCGGGTCAGCTTCGCGACGGTCATAAAATGGGCAACATTACCATGCTGGATCATATGGTACACGATGGATTAACCGATGCATTCAGCGGACAGCACATGGGTATAACAGCCGAAAATGTTGCCGAAAAGTACGGTATAACCCGCGAAGAACAGGATAAATTCTCTTATGCATCGCAACAGAAAGCAATTGCTGCTATTGACGGCGGAAAGTTTAAAGACGAAATCGTACCCATAGAAATCGTAACTAGGAAAGAGACCATTACGTTTGATACCGACGAGTTTCCTAACCGTTCGACCAGTCTGGAAAAATTAGCAGCGTTAAAACCCGCTTTCAAAAAAGACGGTACCGTTACAGCTGGAAATGCTTCGGGAATTAACGATGGTGCTTCGTTTATTTTAGTGGCATCAGAAGAGGCTGTAAAAAAATATAACCTAACTCCAATGGCTGAAATTATTGCTACAGGTCAGGGAGGAGTTGATCCCAGCATTATGGGAATGGGACCTGTTCCGGCTATCAGCAAAGCGTTGCAAAAAGCAAACATGAAGCTTACCGATATGGAAGTTATTGAGCTGAACGAAGCTTTTGCCGCGCAATCATTAGGTGTAATAAAGCAGCTTTGCGAAGACAACAACGTAACTTCCGACTGGTTATCTGAGCGTATCAATATTAATGGAGGCGCCATTGCTTTAGGACACCCCGTAGGCGCATCGGGCAATCGTATTACCGTAAGCTTACTATACGAACTAAAGCACAGCGGTAAAAAGTACGGTCTTGCATCGCTATGCATTGGCGGAGGAATGGGTACTGCGCTCATCCTCAAATCCTGCTAAAATACCATCCAAAAACTCTGAAAAAGTGTAAGTAGCAACGGTTTTGCTGCTTACACTTTTAATTTTTATCTTTGGGTTCTAAATCTTAACGAAAAAACAATGATAAAAACCGGAGATACATACACCCACGAGATAATGTTTAAGCAAGCAGACGTAAATATGTTTGCTAAAATTTCGGGAGATAACAACCCCGTTCACATTGACCCTGAATACGCAGCAAAAACACCTTTTAAGCACCCAATAGTACATGGTTTTTTTTCCGGAGCCGTATTTTCGAAAGTATTCGGTACCCTATTTCCGGGAGAAGGTACCATATACCTATATCAGGATATGAAATTTCTTGCCCCTGTGTATGTCGATCAGCAATATATAGCCAAGTTCGAAGTTCAAAGCGTCGATACCCAAAGGCATATCGGTAAAATAATATGTTCGTTGGAAGATACCAACGGAAAAGTATATATCAGCGGAGTTGCTAAACTTAAGCATGATATAGAATTTGTAGAATAGGTATTAGCATTTAAGACGAAAATGAAAGAAAAGCTACGGAGCAACGTCATGTCGAACGAAGTGAGACATCCCCTCATTCGGATTGCTACTGCTATTTAGCAGATGTCTCACTTCGTTCGACATGACGAAAAGAAATATTTTCAGATCATCAAATTTTTTTCGCTTAACATTTTATGATTAACGCATAACGATATAATACATGAAAAGATTAGAAAATAAAGTAGCCATCATAACAGGCGGTGCGGCAGGTATAGGCGAAGCAACTGCTATAAAATTTGCTGCCGAAGGGGCAAAAGTGGTTATCTGGGATTTAGATGAAGCTAAAGGTAAAGCACTTGTTGAAAAGCTGACTGAAAAAGGGTACACAGCGATTTTTGATAAGGTTAATACTGCAAAATATGATGAAATAGGAGCTGCGGCAGATCGGGTGTTCAAGCAGCTTGGCGCAATCGATATTCTTATCAACAATGCAGGTATTACACGCGACAGCACTCTTAAGAAAATGACACCCGAGCAATGGAAGCAGGTTATTGATGTAAACCTAAGCGGGGTATTTTACTGCACCAAGATAATATCGGAGTACATGCTGCAAAAGGGATACGGAAGAATACTAAACGCTTCGTCGGTAGTTGCGCTCTATGGAAACTTTGGGCAGACCAACTACGTTGCAACAAAATCGGGGCTTATCGGTATGACTAAAACCTGGGCTCGCGAGCTGGGCAGAAAGGGTATTACGGTTAACGCCATCGCCCCCGGGTTTATCGCTACCGAAATGGTTGCAGCCATGCCCGAAAATGTAATACAATCGATGGAAAGTAAAGTTCCTATTGGACGTCTAGGAAAGCCTGAAGAAATTGCTTCGGCATATTTATTCCTCGCTTCCGAAGAGGCATCTTACATCAACGGTGCGGTATTAAGCGTAGATGGGGGGATGACGGTTTAAAATAGAATATTAACCAAATATGGGTGGGCAGACAGTGATTATCTCCCACCTTTTTTGTAAATATGGCTACAACCAACAACTATAAAAAAGTAGTTATCTTTTCGGCTCCGTCAGGGTCGGGAAAAACTACCATTGTACACCATTTGCTGGCAAAATTCCCTCAGCTGCAGTTTTCCATATCGGCAACAACCCGCCCGTGTAGAGGGCAAGAGGTTCACGGAAAAGATTATCATTTTCTTACAGTAGAAGAATTCCACAAAAAGGTGAATGGTGGTGAATTTATTGAGTGGGAAGAGGTATATACTGGTCGATACTACGGCACACTTAAGTCTGAGCTGGATAGGATATGGGATGCGGGCGGAACCGTTATTTTTGATGTGGACGTAAAAGGCGGGGTTAACATTAAAAAACTTTTAGGTAATAATGCTTTGGCTATATTTGTGATGCCTCCTTCGGTTGAAGAACTTCGGAAACGTCTGGAGAGTCGCCAAACAGATTCTACAGAAGATATCGAAGCACGTGTAAAACTGGCGGAACAAGAAATGACATACTCAAAATATTTTGATAGGATAGTTGTAAATAATAAGCTGAATGATGCAATAAAAGAAGCAGAACAGCTGGTAGAAGACTGGTTAAAAGAATGAAAGATTTTATAGCAGCAAAACAGCTTATAGCGAAACGCAAACCCCGCATATTAAGAATTCTTGACGCTTTCCCGCTAAGGCTTAATTTTTTTCTTTTAGTGGCGCTATCTCTCATAGGTTATAGCTATATATTAAGTCGTCAGTCAACAGAGGTAGAGACATCCATGTTTTATGCAATTCTTATTGTGCTGCTTAAGCTTGTACTTGTATTTATTATAATACTTGTGGTCTGCTCTTTTCTTTTAACCTTAATACCGTTCTCGCTTTTCTCTCACAGAGCCAGAAACAACAAAAGCTTTCTTACTATTAGCTTTGAAACTATTGAAGGTAAAAAGCAAACCCGAACCATTGCGCATGTAAAAATCCTTAGGCTTAGCTTTCCAATACTGAGCTCTGTTAAGCTGCGCTTTTACTATGATGGCAACCGATCGACAAAGGCGTATTTCTTTGCCGCCAGAGGTTTTTCTTTCTTATTTGCCCACAAAGCAGATTTGGAGTGCGATCTGGATCTGTTTGATATTCGTAGCTATACCATCGATTCGGTAAAAGTTCAGTTTAAAGATATGTTCAACCTTTTTTCTTTCTCTCATTGCTATAAGCTGGATAAGCAATTCTACACTTTTCCGAAAAAAGAAGACATAGAGGTCGTTCAACCTACCCCTACCCTTGCGAGAGAAACAAACCTGAGAACTGAAATTGTAAGAAGGGTTGAGGGTGAGTTGCTATTTTTTAAAGACTTTGAACCATCAGATGATATACGCCGGATTATCTGGAAAATATATGCCAAGACAAAAGAGCTCGTGGTACGTGTGCCCGAATTGCGTAACCCATTTACCTCAGAAGTGGGATTTTTCGCTTCATACTATAACGGATTACTATCAGGTATTACAAGTAGTTCGGAAATGGGTACATTTCTAAACCATTATAAGAATATGGTTTGGAGCTTATATTCTGAACTCAGATCAAAAAGCGATATAAGCCTAAAGTTACTGTACGACCAGGAAGTGCATGTGAAACCGATGGATGATGTAAACGAAGTTCAACAAATAATCAGCTCTTCCGAATGGCAAAACAGCAAAGATGTCAGTACGGTTTTCCGCACAGATGCAGTATCTATCCTATGTTTATCAGCATTAGCCAATAAGGAAGATGTTGAAAACATCGTCGGGAAGCTAAACTCTTCATCGGTTGTGGTTCTTTGCAAGTTTTCCGAAACGTTTGATATAAAAAATAAGGCTTCGTACATCCGCATGTTATTTATGAAACCTAAAAATAAAAATGAAGATAAACCGCTATGGACCTTATCTCCATTGCGCGCCAAGCTGGTAAAGAACGAACAAGAGCTTGAAGAAATCCTGAAAAAATCGGAAGCAAACGTATTTGTTGTAAACGGATAAAGCAATTAGTAGTATGGATAATACAACATACCAACCAAAATCATATTCAAGAATGCTCTGGCGTTTGATATTCTTATGCCTGCCAACCATTGCATTTATGCTGCTGATGCTACAATCGGCAGATGCTTACTATGCCGTACTCCAAACACAGCATATAAGATACACCATATACTTTGCCTTAGGTATTTTAAGCAGCTGCGCCCTGTTCTCCGGCAGAATGCGCTTTATACCCATTACGCTTATCCTACTGCTGCTGCTATATATCATACACCTACTACTCGATAATTTTACCATTGGCGAGTTTGATTCATTCTTTTTATCAGTACGGTTTAAGCTGTTTTATATCGTATTTATTCTGGGATGGATTTGCGGCTGGGGATTCGCACGGCTTCGTTACTTCCCCATAATATTGTCGTTCTTACTCATTTTAGTTAATCTTACATTTGTAAGTAAAGTAGTAGAAATAAACTTCGAGAAAATATTACTGTCGTTCGCACCAATTCTTTTATTCTCCTTTTATATAATTTATATGGCAGAAGCCATACGTAATATAGAAAACAGAAAAAGGAGCTGGCTATATTTTCTGAAACGATTAGTGGCTTTCTCTGCTATTATGGTTTTATTGCTAGGTCTTTCTAGCCTATTGTTAACCGGCGCTTTCAGGGAAGTGGAAAAAGAATGGGGCAACAGCGGAAAATCATCTGACGATAGCTTACTCTCAAGGAATCAGGATAGCACTTTCAATGTAAAAGAATCATTGCAACCAAGAGAAACATTTAATAGCGGAAAAGGCGATCCAATACCTGTTCTGGTTGCTTATATTGATAACTTTCTAGAAGGAGTAAACGGCGAACTTATCCCGAATCCGCTGTATTTAACAGCCAACCACCTTCCTAAATTTGATACTTTTACCGAAACATTTGAGAGGGACTCAATCGTTCCTTACGATGACTTGTTTAAACCCGATCCGTCAAAGATCCCCCTTTATTTTACCGAGACAGATTCTATGGTGCTGGTAAATGCAATGTCCGATCAATTCAGAAAAGTAGTAACGACAGATGTTTATAAAATACAGCTTGCCCCCAACGAGTTTGTATCGCCAACTACAGCATTTTTCTGCCAGCCAATATCTGTAGAGAAAGATTTTAAAAGCGAATTTTCGTCGGCATACCGTACGCAATCATATGTAAGCGAACTGAACAGCGCGTATTTCGTATATCCATCGAGAGACCTGAATATGCAGCGATTCCAAATGCGGCGATTCAATATCTTAGATATGGCTGGAGACTATTCCGCTGTTCCAAAAGATTTTTACGACTACTACACCGAAATGCCCACAGGATCGTACTTCGATAGCATACTAAGTCTTGCTAAAGAAATTACGATGTATTCAGAAACAGTAGCCGACAAACTGCTGGCTATTCGAGATTTCTTTATGGCGAAAGACGACTATGGCGAAGCGGTGTTTAAGTATTCCGAGAATCCCGGAATACCGGGAATTCCAAGTGCGTCTAAGCTGGCTTATTTTTTGTTCGAGAGCCATACAGGTTACTGCGCACACTATGCCGGAGCAGCGCTATTTTTGCTGCGTGCAAATGGCATTCCATCACGCGTAACCGTGGGTTTTGCTACAGTTGACAGAAGTTCGAAAAATCCGGGTTGGTATTGGTTCTACGAGGATCAGGCACATGCATGGGTTCAGGTATATTTTCCCGAATACGGTTGGCTAGACTTTGACTTTACAATGGGCAACGAGGATATGGAAGAAGCCCCCACCGCAGACGGCACCCCTCCTACCCAACCTCAAAAAGCGTACTTTGCCGGAAAAGGTACGGTTACAGCAGTTGATACAATTCGTAAGCAGCTATCGCTGAACCTTAAGCGAATGATATATCACGACAGGGAGTATAGCTATGAATACGACCAGCCTATACTACTCGATATGAGGGTTGCCACTATTGAAAAAGACTCTCTCATGCTGAAACTCTCACAGGTAAATAAAGGCGACAGCGCATTGGCTATATCATTTGCCGAAGCCCTCGCAGAACTGCCTCCATCTCCAGAGCAATCAGCAATGGAAGTGATAAGTATGCTACCACACCTTATCCCAACAGATGAACTGCATATTGATGGCAAAGAGAAGAAAAAACCGGAAGATTTCTTCCATCAAGATAAACAACAACCTGGCTATCATCTATCGTTAAAGTCGATGGCATTGATACTGCTTATTGCCTTTATTGCTCTAATATTGGCATTACTTGCTACGCCAACCGTAATATTTAGACACTATAAATCAAGGGCGTTTGGTAAAAAATCATTTGAAACAAAAACATTCTATAGCTACAGAGCTGCTATGTTCTTGCTAAATCAGCTGGGATGCACTAGAGACGACCTCACTCCTCTTGAGTTTGCTAAGATAAAAGTAGATCCGACTTATGGTACAGATTTTACTTCATTCATGGTTGTATATCTTAGGCTGAAATATGCAGGAAAACCTTTAAATGAGCAGGAAAAAAAGCTGGTACAATCGTTCTATAAAGAGTTTGAAGTTAAGGTTAAAGTTAGCTATAAGTTTGGTTATCGATTCCGTAGATTTTTAAATTTCTATACAGCTATTAAAGAAGTGAGTAAGGTACAGTAAAGAAAATCATTAAGCTATAAACGTCATTTCGACAGAAGGGAGAAATCTGCTCAAAGCCAGCAGATTTCTCCCTTCTGTCGAAATGACAATCAAAATTAAGCTTTTATGTCATACCCTAGAATACTCGCATTTAAAACATAACATTTGATGTATAGAAAGCATAGCACCACAGCTAGGGCATTTCCATTTTACCTCTTCCTCTCTTAGAAAGTTCATTAAGCCTTCGGACTTAATCCTTTCCAAATTCTCAACTAAACTGAAGCTATAATTCTTACGGTATCGCTTATCTAACTACTTAAGACGAGTACAGGGAAATATTACACGCTCATAGCATAGCTTCGATTTAGTTTTTGCTAGATATTCGCAATTCTCAATGCTACAATTTGTGCAACTCTTCATCTTCTTGCTATCATCACCCCAACAACATCACACGGTTTCTTCTCGCGAAGATATACCATGCAAACTCGCAATTCATTCCGCAAGGAGCAACTATTTTTTTATGGAATAACTTTTTAACCACCTAATTTCGCTTCCACTCTCCTATTTCTAAATCTTTTATCTCTCCATTTTCGATAGTGAACCGAATAGCGGTACGTACCTGGTGAAATCCGCTGATACCTGCCGCACCAGGGTTCATATGCAACCAGTCGTTTTTCTTGTCGTATATTACTTTAAGGATATGGGAGTGTCCCGAAATAAACAACTGTGGCTTAGCCTCTTTCAGCTCATTTAGTATGCCATTCTCATATCTGCCCGGATAACCGCCTATATGTACCATAAATACATTCATACCTGCGCAAGTAAATATTTGAATACGCGGATATACAATACGCACATTCGCACCATCTATATTACCATGTACGGAACGCAAAGGCTTGAAAGCAGCGATTTTATCTGCCGTTTCTATATTTCCGATGTCGCCAGCATGCCAAAGCTCATCAACATCGTTAAAAAAACGCATCAACTTATCATCGAAAAAACCATGAGTATCAGAGAGAAGTCCTACTTTCATTTGCCATAATTTTAGATGTACTAAATTACAATAAACTCCTAATATTTAGATTAAGCGCTTATCTTTGTTAGTAATGAATATACTAACAATGCATTTATTCTACGCTCCCGACATAACTACACCAGAATACACGCTCAACGAAGAAGAATCTAAACACAGTATTCGTGTGCTACGGCTTACTATTGGCGATATTATCTATCTTGTAGATGGCAAAGGAGGGTTTTACGCCACTGAAATATCAAGTATTTCAGCCAAATCATGTACTGTAAAAATTATTGAACAACAATATGATTACGGAAAAAGAGATTACCGTTTACACATTGCAATAGCCCCCACCAAAAACATTGATAGGTTTGAATGGTTTCTTGAAAAAGCTACAGAAATCGGGATTGATGAGATAACGCCATTACTTTGCGAACATTCAGAACGAAAAGTGATAAAGCTCGAAAGGCTGCAAAAAGTTGTAGAGGCAGCAATGAAACAATCACTCAAAGCGTATTATCCCCGCGTAAATAATCTAGCTACTTTTGAGCAAGTGATAAAAGTTTCCCAGGCTAATGAAAAGCTGATTGCCCACTGTTACGACACGCCTAAGCAGCTACTAAAAAATGCTATAAAACCTCAACAAGATATTATCATTTTAGTCGGTCCAGAAGGAGATTTCTCGCCCAAAGAAGTTGAGCTTGCCAAGCAGGTGGGATTTAAAAATATTTCGCTGGGTAATAGTAGGTTAAGAACAGAAACAGCCGGCATTGTAGCGTGCTGTACAGTATGGATTGGTAATCAAACCTGAGGATAAACCAGCAAGCGGCTCATAACCATACAAATAGCGCATTTCTATAAAAGTGCGTATATTTGCCTTATCTACTTATTTATGCTTATGAAAAAGATAGTTCTAATAGCTGCATTACTTTTCAGCATTAACGCACTATATGGTCAACGTACCATTGAAACCAGACTATGCTTTTCCGATTCTACCAAGTTTGCATTTTCGGCCGAATGGCAGTACCTATCTACAGATATATATCTCTTTAACGGCAATAAGTTCAATAAGGTTATTAACGATCTGAACGCCACTAACGGTAAAAGAAAAAAAAGAGGACTTGCCGAAGAACGTTTAGAATACCTTTACATTACAGCACAGCTGATAAATGTAAAATTTTTCGGAGAAAGTAATATTACTTATCCGTTATACAATTTCCGTATTAATAAGGATAAAGAAAACAAATATGAAACCTATGTAAGTGATAATATCGAGAGCATTCGTATTATCGACAACTTACCGCTATACTCTGCCAGCGATAAAATTGATGCAAAAATTGATGTCCAGGCTATTACTCAAAACGATAGAGATAACATCCTTAGCTTTATTGGCGCTCAGCTGCAAGGTTTGGCAAAACTTGTAAACCCTACTAACGCCGTTCTATCCCTCGTTGGAGAGCTTGGCAGCTTTATCGAATCAAATTCGAAAAAGAAAGAGTACAAATTCAGCTCCACCATTCGCCTCTTCGAGCAAAAGAACTTCGATACCCGCTTACACTCCCTTAGAGTATATGCCCTTGTATCGCAGAATAGTCCGCCTATCCGTCTTAACGATCAGAACCTAAAAAGTTTTTTGGATACTTGTACCACTACAGAGCTAACCCGTCCGATGTTCGAAAAGCTAATCGGATATCAGCTATATCCACTAATTGTTGTAGCCAACTACAAATCGCTGTATCGTATGCAAAGCATAAGCGGCGATGAGATTACATTCGCTAACATTGACAGACGTAAGCTAAATATCGAGAATAACCACCGAAACAAGTTAATCAGCGAAGAGACTTACAGGCAGGAGAAAGACTTTATTGATTTTCTAACTGTATTTGCAAACTTCAAAGGCAAGCTGGAGCTATATACGCTAAATGCACGTATGGGCAACGCTGATGCTGCAATGAATGCATTAGGAACTACTGTTCAGCATTACAACTCTATACTCGACGAATACCAACGCATACAGTTTAAGTATAAAGATAACGCCTCTTTCCAAAATATATTCAAATCGGAATATGCTTCAATTGTCGATTTCGCTTCTTTTTACTTTGAAAGCGATCACAACCTGAGGGCGGCAAAGCAAATGGTGGCAACTATGCGTAAACTAAACATGGATGGCATGCCTAAAGCCGTAAAAGAAAAAGAAGAGGCACTCAGCGACCTACGTTTTATTGACAACCTTACGGCTGATTTTCGCCAGAAAGCAAAAGAAGGGCAGTACATCAATACGTTGATAAAAGATTTAGAGGTAAACTTACTCGGACAGAACTTTAACGCCGATATTATGGCTCTAGCCGGATATCCCGCAACTACAGATAAGGCGGAACCGCTTATGCAGCTGAGAGAGAAGGCGGCTAATACCTACTGTGTGCTATGTAAGCAAGAGGCATTGAAAGCCGTTAAAGAATATGGCGATAGGTTGGAGATCCGTTATAAAGCACAAGCTCGACATAAGCTAGATTCTACTATTCGCCAAACGGAGCCTAAGCTGCTGCTCTACTCAGAGCAAATCCGTATGGCAACAGATAATTTAGAAAATTTATACCCCGATAAAGAGGATGCGCACTACCAGCTATTCAACCGTAAAACGCTGGAAATAAAAAGAGATATTGATGACCTAAGCGATTACCTTATTTTTGATATCAATGGTAAATCTTCCGATATTATTAACGGTTTAGCTGAAAAAATAGAGCAGTTCGCTCTTACAATTAGCAGAGGATTAGAAGAACTAAGAAACTACGACTCTCGTCTCTTTGAGCCGATTGTAAAAATTAATCCCCCTGACTCTACGGTAAATAAAGATATACCAACTACAATGCATTAAATATTTTACTGACATAATATTGTAAGCAAAAATATTTTAATATATTTGTTATACATAAAGCAAGAGCTGCTGAAATGAGATATCAGCATAGTATACTTTCTAACACTAATTTTTGGTGGCGGCATCGTTGTTTAGCGAACAATGAGCCGTGGCGTGCTATGTAGTAATGTAAGCATATATTAACCGCTAAAAGCCTGTTGTTCGTTGAACAACAGGCTTTTTTGTTACCAGGGAAAAACTAATAACTCAATATTTAAACATTATCAATTAAATAATATTACCATGAAAAACTTTAAAAAATTTATCCTGAGCGAAAAAGAAATGCCTCAACAACGGTATAATATCGTAGCAGATATGCCTAACAAACCGCTGCCACCTCTTAACCCGAAAACACTGCAACCCGCTACTGCAGAAGACCTGTCGGCTATCTTTCCGATGGCTCTTATTGAGCAGGAAATGTCTCAGGAACGTTATATTGACATTCCCGAAGAGGTGCAGGATTTATATAAAATATGGAGATCAACACCATTAGTCCGTGCCTACAATCTTGAAAAAGCGCTTGAAACTCCTGCAAAAATCTACTTTAAGAACGAAGGTACAAGCCCCACTGGATCGCATAAACCAAACTCTGCTATCCCGCAAGCATACTACAACGCAAAAGAAGGAGTTAAACGTCTTACAACTGAAACAGGCGGAGGACAATGGGGATGCGCCATAAGCCTTGCTACTCAGTGCTTCGGGCTGGAGTTGGAGGTGTATATGGTAAAAGTAAGCTACGAGCAGAAACCTTACCGCAAATCCATGCTGAACGTATATGGAGCCGAGGTAATTCCCGCCCCAAGTATGAGAACACTGTCAGGACGAGACATTCTTTCAAAAGACCCTAACTGTTCCGGAAGCCTTGGCATTGCAATATCAGAAGCAATAGAGGTAGCTGTAAAAGACCCCTACACCAAGTATTCGTTAGGAAGTGTGCTTAACCATGTGCTTTTGCATCAAACCATTATAGGGCAAGAAGCCATTAAACAAATGGAGATGGCTGGCGAAATGCCTGATGTAGTAAATTGGTTGCTTTGGCGGTGGTTCTAATTTTTCGGGTATCAGCTTTCCTTTCATCAAAAAAACCTGACAGAAGGGACAAATATCAAGGTAATAGCAGTAGAGCCGGCATCATGCCCTAAGCTCACACGCGGTATATTTCAATACGATTATGGGGATACGATAGGCTTCACTTCCCTACTTCCCATGTACACGCTGGGGCACAACTTTCAGCCTGCCGATATCCATGCAGAAAGTTTACGTTATCACGGAGCAGGGTCTATTGTAAGCCAGCTTGTAAAAGACGGATTAGTTGATACAGTCTCTATCCCTCAGCTTGGGACGTTTGAGGCAGGATTGCTTTTTGCCCGTACAGAAGGTATTGTTCCGGCACCCGAATCTACACACACCATAGCGCAGGCAATACGCGAGGCAAAGCAGGCAAAAGAAGAGGGTAAATCAAGAACTATTTTATTCAATCTTTCAGGACATGGAATGATAGACCTCTACGCCTACGAGCAATACTTTGAAGGCAGACTTAGCAACTACGAACTGCCGGACGATGAGATAAAAAGAACCACAAATGAATTAAGAAAAATAATTTGAACATATAAAATGTAAAAATAATAAGATAAATATTTTGTCATTTCTCGCTTCGCTCGAAATGACATGTTGTATGATGCTCGCCATGATGAATTATTTCGTACCTTTAAAACACTAATATGATAAAAATGAAGAAGCTGATCTTAGCAATAACTATGCTGATAACATACGGAGTGATAAACGCACAGAATATAAGTACATTCAGTAACAATAAAGTAGTTGTCCATCGTGGAGCATGGAAAGCGGATAGCTTACCGCAAAACTCAATTGCATCTTTAAAGAAAGCGATAGCATTAGGTTGTACGGGTTCAGAATTCGTTGTACATCTGACAGCAGATGATGTTCTAGTTGTTTCTCACGATGCTGCCCACTCTGAAAGAATATCTGACCGAGGGGATGAAGCAAAATAAGACAAAACTTTTTCTCGAAGTAAAATCTTCTTCTACCGTAGGATCGATCGTACTGTACGTACAGCAGAAAAAGCGGTTAAGTTGGTAAAAGAAATGGGAGCCGAATACTGGCTATTTTTCATAGTTTTTAATTACAGCGGTGCTAAACGTATTATAGAACTAGACCCTAACGCAAAAGTTGCCTACCTTAACGGAGATGCCTCGCCCGAGCAGCTGAAAGGTGATAACATAACGGGACTAGACTACCACAATAGTATATTAAAAAAGAATCCGGAATGGATAGAAGAGGCTAAAAGGCTTGGCATTAATATCAACGTCTGGACAATAAATAAGCCGGAAGATATGGATTGACTCTTACAACAAAGCATCGACTACATTACTACCGACGAGCCGGAGATGCTATTAAAGAAAATAGAAAATTAACTATAAAGTAAATGAAGTTGTCTAAAATACCTATTTTTTCGTCATGTCGAACGTAGTAAGACATCTCCTGATTCAAGGCAATGCTATTATTCAGGAGATTCCTCCCTTTGGTCGGAATGACGGGCTACAGGATTTTTAGACAGCCTCATCTATAAGCTGATTATTCGTAAGATTCTTCCATTACGGCTTTAAACCTTCCTAAATCGTCTTGCTCAAAGTCCATGATGTAAGAATAACGCTCGCTGTTCCACGCGGCACCCAGCTTAACAAATATCTCGGCAGAGCCGCTGAAATCATCATCACGCTGAGCGTCTATCAATAACAAATATCCCATAATAATATGACCAGCCATTTCAACTAAACGGCGTGCATGGAAATCTGTATATTCGTTGTCGTTAGCTTTATGCACATCCTCAACAGCTTTTTCGTAGTCGTTAGTCATAGCAATAAGCTGTTTTTTCAAATAATCATGCTCTGGCTTAACGTTAGTCTGTTCATATTTACGAATTTGAGCAAGATATGTACCTGTAGTTACTCCTCTGATAGCAGCAACAACCTGTAGCTGAGAAGTACCCTCGTAAATATTCAAAATACGGGCATCGCGATACATGCGTTCAATCGGATAGTCTTTCATGAAGCCCGAGCCACCATGTACCTGTAATGAGTCGTATGCGTTTTGATTGGCGTACTCGCTAGAAAACAGCTTAGAAAGCGGAGTAAAAATATCTGCCAGCTTCTGGTACTCTTTCAGCTCTGTACGCTCTTCAGGCGTAAGCTTGCGATCTTCTGCAACAAGATTATAAGCCTTGTAAACATCTACAAAACGAGATGTTTCGTATAGCAATGCACGTGATGCCTGTAACTTTGCCTTAATCTGCGAAAGCATTTCGTAAACCGCAGGGAACTTGATAATAGCTTTTCCGAACTGTGTACGCTCGTTAGCATACTTTACAGCCTCGCGGTAAGCAGCCTCTGAAAGCCCTACAGACTGTGCTGAAACGCCAAGGCGTGCACCGTTCATCAACGACATTACGTACTTAATAAGCCCCATCTTACGATCGCCCACAAGCTTTGCTGGAGCATTGGTAAACACTAACTCGCAAGTCGGGGAACCTTTAATACCTAACTTATTTTCGATACGGCGAACCTTCACGCAATCATGACTCTTATCATAAACGAAATACGAAAGTCCGCGAGCATCGGTAGTACCTTCTTCCGAACGGGCAAGAACCAGCTTGATATCGGCATCACCATTCGTTATAAAACGTTTTACGCCATTAAGTAACCAGATGTTTTGCTTCTCATCCCAAGTAGCCTTTAGCATAACTGCCTGTAAGTCGCTACCGGCATCGGGTTCAGTTAAGTCCATTGAGCAGGTTGCTCCCTTGTTAATACGGGGTAGATACTCATCCTTAATCTCTTTAGAAGCAAACTCATGAATGGTTTCAGCACAATCCTGCAATCCCCAGATATTAGCAAATCCGGCATCGCCACGCGCTACTAGCTCAGCAGCCATAACGTAGGGTACCATCGAAAGGTTTAGCCCGCCATACTCACGAGGAAGCGACATTCCGTATAGTCCTGCCTGAGCCAATGTATCGTGATTTTTCTGCGTTCCTCTTGCATACTTCACATGCCCATTAATGACCTGAGGTCCTTCTTGATCAACGCTTTCGGCATTAGGAGCAATAACGTTTGCGCAGATATCACCTACAATCTCCAAAACTTTATGGTAGCTGTCGAGAGCATCTTCAAAGTCAACCGGAGCGTAATCGAACTTGTCTTTATCTATGAATCCCTTTTCCTTAAACTCAATAATTTTCTTCATCAACGGATGAGAGAGCTGGAATTGGAGGTCTTTATTATCTGTAAAAAAATTTGACATAGCTGTTTTTGTTTTCGGAATAGGTATAACCTTATCCTAGTTTACTACTTACTGTTTTTCTTATAGTATTTAATCATCTTAGGTACTACATCCATCACATCGCCAAGAATGGCATAATCGGCAATTTGATTGATAGGTGCATTGGGATCGTTATTGATTGAAATAATCATAGCTGATTGGTCCATACCCGCCGTATGCTGAATTTGTCCAGAAATACCGCATGCAATATATAGCTTAGGACGAACGGTAACTCCGGTCTGTCCTACCTGACGGGCATGATCTGTAAAACCCGCATCAACAGCAGCACGTGACGCACCGACCTTGCCACCTAAAATAGCAGCTAAATCAAACAGCACCTTAAAGTTCTCTTTAGAGCCCATTCCGTAACCTCCGGAAATAATGATTGGAGAACCTTTTATATCAATCTTTCTCTCCTCCATATGGCGCTCAATAATCTTCACAACCATATCGGCGTCAGAAAGATATTTGCTTACATCCACCTTCTTTACCTCGCCTTCTTTTGCCTTGGCATAAGGTTCTTTCTTCATCACGCCTTCGCGTACGGTTGCCATTTGTGGACGGCAATCGGGGTTAATAATGGTAGCAATAATGTTACCTCCAAACGCCGGGCGAATCTGATAAAGTAGATCTTTATACTCATTACCCTTTGTATCTTTATGATCTCCAATTTCTAAGCTGGTACAGTCGGCAGTAAGACCGCTATGTAACGCAGAAGATACACGAGGACCTAAATCACGACCTACAGGTGTTGCACCGAACAAGGCAATTTGAGGTTTTTCTTCCTCGAACACACCAATGGTAACTGATGAATGAGGTAAGGTGAGATATGGAGCAAGACGAGCATCGTCGGCAATGTGTACAATATCTGCTCCGTATGGATACAGCTCTTTTTCGATTCCAGATAGGTTATGACCGATAACCAAAGCCTCCAGCTTACAGCTCAGCCGATCGGCTAACGAACGACCTTTGGTAAGCAACTCTAAGCTAACATCGGCTACCTTACCATCTTCTACTTCGCAATATACAAATATGTTATTCATGTTCTGTTTCGTAAGATTTAAACGTTAAACGTAAGGCGGTTAGCCGATTGTATGGTTTGCAATAAGTTCGCCCATTAAATCGTCGATATCAGCATCTGCAGCAGTTAGACGTTTTGCTTCTTTTGCTTGGAAAACCACATTTTCTATTTTTTTAACCTTAGTAGGCGAACCAGCAAGTCCGAACCGCACATCTTCTCCATCCACATTGGCGACACCCCATTCAATAATACGCAAATAATCGCATCCGGGACGTTGAACGTAATCTTCCGACATTTCCTGAATTTCAGAAACAGTCTTTGCATGCTTATATTTCATAACAGCTTTAGCGTTACGAGGACGGCATTCGGGGGCAGACGCGTTTACTGTTACTACCATAGGAAGCGAACTTGAAACAACTTCAACACCGTGATCTAGGCGACGCTTAATAGTAATGGTTGAGCCATCTATATCCATAATTTCTTCAGCATACGTAACTTGGGGCCATCCCAATTTTTCGGAAACTTGGGGACCTACCTGAGCGGTATCGCCATCAATAGCCTGGCGACCCGCAATAATAATATCGGGTTCCATCTTACGAATGGCGCAAGCCAAAGCATAAGAGGTAGCCAACGTATCAGCACCTGCAAACTTACGGTCGGTTAGCAGTACGCCTCCGTCTGTGCCACGAAAAAGCCCTTCGCGGATAATATCAGCCGCGCGTCCGGGACCCATCGTAAGAATCTGAATAGTTGTTCCGGGAAAGCGATCTTTCAACCTTAATGCTTGTTCTAACGCATTTAAATCTTCCGGATTAAAAATTGCCGGTAGAGCAGCACGGTTTACCGTTCCATCGGCTTTCATTGCATCTTTACCGACATTGCGAGTATCTGGTACTTGCTTTGCCAGCACTACGATCTTTAAGGATTTGGTCATAGTTTTGTTATGGTTAGTTATTTATGTTGTTTATTATTCAATAATGATGGTTTAAATTTTTAGGCTTGCCCCATTCCACCACCAAAGTTCATAGGTATAGCAGGAGCACCGCTATCTATTTTTATTGTACCATGAGCAGCCTCGTATTTCGAAATATTTTCTTGCAATGCCATAAGTAACCTCTTAGCATGTTCGGGCGTAAGAATAATACGACTTTTAACCTGCGCTTTAGGAACGCCGGGCATCATACGTACAAAGTCTATAATAAATTCTGATGATGAATGAGTGATGATTGCAAGATTAGAATATGTACCTTGCGCAACCTCCTCGTTTAACTCTACATTTATTTCGTTTTTCTTTTCCATAATAAAGACCTATCTCTGTTAATAAGAATTGGTAAAGATAAAAATTAATTAGATAACCATGCGAAAGAACACAAACATAAGATTAACAACAACTTATAAAGTTATAAACAAAAAAGCCTGATAGCAAATTTGTCAGGCTGCGATGTAATAAAAACCATAACTATTAGGTTATTCTTCCTTACTAAGCGGAAGGGTAATGTAGAAAGTTGTACCCTTTCCTACTTCGCTCTCAAACCAGATCTTACCCCCTGTTCTTTTAATAAAGTCCCGACTAAGCATTAAGCCCATACCAGAACTTGGCTCATTTTTTGTTCCGCTAGTAGAAGTTATATTAGAAGTAAAGATTTTATCTTGTTTTTCGGGTGGTATTCCAATTCCTGTATCCGCAATAGACACAACTAGGTCTTTACCTTGCGGCTCTACCGAAACGGTAATTTTACCATCTACAGGAGTAAACTTAAGCGCATTAGAAAGAATATTTCTGAGAACCATTTTAGTAATCTCTCTATCGGCATACACCTCTACTTCCCCAACATTATTAACCAGCCTAATGTTTTTGGTCTTTAATCCCGATTCTATTAAAAGGGTATTCTCGTCTAGTATATGCGATATATTAAAAACTTCCGGTGTTGCTTTAATGCCGTTAAGCTGAGATTTTGCCCAATACAATATATTATCGAGCAATGCAAAGGTATTTCTCAAACTATCATCAAGGTTTGTAAGATAAATAGAGGCTTGTTCCGGAGAGAAGGCATTAGTCTTTAATAGCTGAACCATCAGATGAACAGAGCTGAGCGGACTTCGTAAGTCGTGAGAAATAACAGATAACAGCTTTGTTCGTATTATGTTTTCGTCTTTTAGCTTCTGAGCCTGTGCTTCTACCTGCTCGTTCCTAACTCTTAGAAGCCTATTCATACGTAGGTTGTGGCGATAAAAAAAGAATACAACAATCAATATTGCTCCAGCCAGAATAAGCCCAATTATAAAGTAAATACGAACTTCTCTTTCCCTGTCTAGCTGGCTTTGTAAATGCTCTTGCTCTAGCGCCTTGATCTGTTCTTGTTGTTCTAAGTTACTAACTAACAGTTCGTATTTGCTAAACTGCTCTAGCAATTCTTTATTTGTAGAATCAACCGCACCCAATTCTTGTTGAGTTTTTTCGAGCTCTTTTTCTTTCAAAGCAAGCTCAAGCTCCTTATTCTTTTTTGCAACTTCGGCAAGCCGTGCCTCGTATTGAGATTGCTGTATCTCAACTTCTGCTTTAACTTCTTCTTCTAACGATATAGCGTTATGAATACTCCGGTATATTTCAAAGTATTCCATCGATTTTTTTGCATCTCCTTTTAGCTCATATGTTTCAAACAGCAAACCATAGGCAGCTAATAGCTGATCTCTATCGTCAATTTCTCCTGCTATAGGTAGCGCCTCTTCTATTAAAGCAATAGCGTCATCATATCTTTTAAGCTTATTAAGGCTATAAGACATGTTAATCATGGTGCTGACTACGGCATAGGTTTCTCTCATTTTTTTCCTAGCCTCTAGCGCTTTAGAAAAATAGGCTAGCGCTTCATTATAATCACCTTTATCGTGATAAAGCATGCCGAGATTACTATTTATTGTAGCTATTCCGCTTGAATTTTTGATCTTCTCGTTCAGCTCAATTGATTTCATGAAGTATGAGATACCTTCATCAAACATTTTTTGATCCCAAACATAGAATGCTGTCTGGTTCAGATAGTTTGTTGCCTCTCTATAATGACCTTTTTCTTCTGCTTCTTTAGCCATTGCAAGACACTCATCAACAGTATATGATTTACCGTTAATCAGAACTTGCGAAAAAGCAGGTCCCGCCAAACAGACTAATAAAAAGGAAAAGAGAAGGCGTAATCTCATTACTATAGATCGTTTGTTTTAAATGTAAATGATTTCGTTGATTCGTTGCCCAAAACGTCTGTTGACCTAACCTTTACCTGATATGTTCTAGATTTCTCAAAACCCTGAATTGGTGAAGTATATGGTATTTCTTCGCCGCCATTTATTGAAACTCCTATTGAAGCAACCGTTGTAGATTGATCAAGCGCACTTAAGAATAAGGTAACGTATGAAGGATAAATATCAATTTTTTCGTCATCGGTACTAGAGGGCTTCGTGCTAAATGAATAGCCAATTTCGGGGCCCTCGTTATCCACGAATATGCCGAAAGGTTTTTCGTTACGATTATTTACGTTATCGTACGCTACAGCAATAATTCTATGCAAACCGGGTTCGTGCATCGTAAACGGCTGCATATAAGTTTGTTCTTCACTATCATTGATTATATAAGCTAGCTTCTGAACGTCCGACTCGCTATCTGTTGCCGTAATTCTATTAGCCACCTTACTACTTATATAAGTAACATCGCCATTTCTAAACGCCTGTCCTTCAAATGTATTAGTAATTACTGGACCTGTTAAATCTACATATACAACGCCATTGGAATGAGTTGTTTTATTTTCGCCCGTATTATTACCCACTTTATCGGTTGCATAATAAGTGATGATATATCTTCCCGATTTATTAGGCAGGTAGAACGGCTCTGTATATAGCTCATAAGCCCCATCGTTAATAGAGAATCTAACTTCATCAATACCTGCTCTGTTATCTATAGCGGTAAGCTTAACTTTTGTTCTTCCCGAAAAATACACTTGATCTTCGACTATAAACTTATCACCCAAAATATCAGCAGACATAATAGGCGCCGTACGATCTAAATAGAACTTAACCGAATTCAGCAACTCCTGATTTCCAACGTTGTCAATTGAGTAAAACGATAGCGTATGCTCGCCATTATCTAAGTCTGAAATAGGGATAAGACCGTAACCTTGCCTGTAAGATCCATCGTCAAAAGAGTAGTATGTAACAGAAACACCGGATAGAGAGTCTTCCGCGGTAATGCTAATCTGAGATGTCAACGAAACAACCTTATCGTCAGTAATTCCTACAATTTTATAATAGGTGTTAGGAGGCTTAACATCTACCGTAAACGATTCTTCTTTTGCTCTTTCAACATTTCCTACGTTGTCAACAGAGTAGTATTTGTAAACATAATCTCCTTCTTCTGTAACAGGCAGCGTATATCTATAGGGAATATAATCTGCTCCGTTTAGCGAAAAGAATGTTTCTTTTATGCCCGACATTTCGTCTGTAGCCCGAAGAGATAAATGTAAGTTTGTACCGTAAAAAACCCTTCCATTAGAAGTATGGCGAGGAGCTCTGCTTTGTGTTATATAAGTAACGGGTGCTATACCATCTGCATATAGCTGAAAGTTTTCTACCCTATGCTCTTCTGTGTTAATATGCCTAAGATTATGCAAACCATGCCCATCGAGATATATCGGCTTGTATTCCTTCATTTCGGCTTCTTTAAGCTGAGCCGGAACAGAGTCGGATGGTGTTGCCACAAATATACGTAAAGGTTGGTCTGCCTGGAGGTAATACCGCCCCAATGAATCTACATACGAACCTCTAGGATGCTCTTTCTGGTGTTGGGCAAGCGTATTATTTACTGTAAAACAGAAAAAAAACAGCGTAAAAAAGAAAATAGACCTTTTCATTGGTAAATCGTTTTGTTAACAAACGTCAACCGGCGATAAATAACTTTAATTGCTTAAAATATAAATTACTATAAATAAAACAGTTATAAATTGAATCCGATTTTACACTTCGAATAAAACTTATTTTACGTTAAATACTCTTAATAGGCAAAGGTAGCAAAAAAACCTATCAGCCTTATTATATACCTTTGTTTGTTGATAAATAATAATAAAGAATTCTTAATAAACAGGTTTGAAGTTAGGCAAACAATAAAGCTAAAAAACGTAAAAGAATTCTTATTATCTATCCTATTCTTTTTAAGTTTGCATAAAAATATGTTTCTACACTTTGTAGAACCCTAATAAAATTATGATGAGAAAAATAGTTCTATTTGCACTATTGGGTTTACTAGCTGTTAGCTGTAGTAATGATGGCCCTACAATTATTGAACAGGATATTCTTGGAGCATGGGAAGCAGTGGAGACTCATGGGACTCCAAATCCTGTAGATATGCCTAAGTATATAAAATTTGATGGTATTTATTACTACTCATCAAATTCCGAACCTAATCCATCATCAAACCAACAAGGCTATACCATTACTTTTAACAACGATTTAGGTAGATGGGTGCTCAACATTAGCGGCGATAGCAGAGAGTATAGAATAACATTAAACAACCAAGATGGTATTTTAGACCTCTCTTATGTTCTTCCCCCTGCAGATCCGGAAAATGATGTTGAAGAACAAAGACAATCTTTACCATATAAAAGAACTCAATAAAGTTTAACTTTCTCTCTTAAAAGAGACGAGAAAAATAAAAAGGGGGAGGGGATGAAAACATATTTTCATCCCCTCCCCCTTTTTGCAATATTAATCTGCTGCTTTATTTGTTTTAGTCCTCTCTTTTGTAAGCAACGATAAAGAATAAAAAATAACGCTCAACGCCATTATTGTATATGCCAATACGTGAAAATAAACCGCGCTTATAATAAAAGCTGCAGCTGAAATAATTAAGCTGAGCACAGCCGTTTTACAAGTATGCTTTGTAATAATTGCGAGCAAACCATAGCTTACCAACAATAACCCCATAGATAAGCTATAGCCATTGTAATATGACAGCAAGCTGCGTTCTCCTAAAAACCAAGCAACTCCTTTTTTAGTTACGTTAGCCAACGTATCGTATATAACCGGTTCGTTACTTATAACAGAAAAAATGAAGTAGAGTGTATGCAATACACCCAATACGATCATGCAGACTGAACCTGCTTTATGTAACTTGTTTTTCATAGCTTGGGTAGTGATTTGTCCCAAAAATAACTCCAATCTTTAGCCAAGAATGGAGCCAACTATTAAAGGTGAGGTACCAAGCAGATTCGAACTGCTGTACGCGGTTTTGCAGACCGCTGCCTAACCACTCGGCCATGGTACCAATTTAGGTTTGCAAAGATATAAAAATATTATTCGCTCACCCTACTTTTATTGCTGTTCTAAAAATTTATTTACTCGTCCTCCACAAAGATTAGAATTGCTCTAGTATTTCGATACGCTTCTCTATGGGCGGATGCGTTGCAAATAAACCAGAAAAGAAACCTCTTTTACTCTTACCTTTAGCAGCATGTTCAATAAAAAGCTGAGCGATATCTTCGCGAGTAACCGCTTCAATTGTAGAATCGCCCGAGATTTTACGCAATGCTGATGCCAACGCTCTTGGATTTTTTGTCATCTGTGCGCCACCTGCATCTGCCATGTATTCGCGCTTACGAGAAATAGCAAAGCGAAGGAACATCGTAATCATATAGCCGATGGCAGCCAGTACCATCACAATAATAATGATAATCGCACCTCCACCTTTATCGTTTTTACCGCTACCTTTTGCCCAATTACCATACATTACGCTTCGTACCATCATGTTCGATATAAAAGCAAATATCCCGACAAAGATGATAGATACAATAAGTAAACGTACATCTCTGTTGCGAATATGCGTCAGCTCGTGAGCAATTACGCCTTCTAACTCTTCGTCGCTAAGCTTATCTATCGCCCCTCTTGATAGCGTAACCGTGTAGGTCTTTTTACTAATACCACTTGCAAATGCATTTATCGAATTATCTTCAATTACATTTACTTTTGGCATTTGCATACCGTTTGCCATGCAAAGATTTTCGACAAGATTATATACTCGCTTATTATCTTTCCTACTTAATAAATGTGAGTGGGCTGCTGCATTTATCATGCTGCTATGCGAAAAGTAAGCGATTAGAAACCACAGCCCGCAAGCACCAAGAACCCAAGGCAATGCGTGCAAAAACGAATAATTAGTGGTCGAAATAACTACCGCTGCCCCATATCCGCTTTCGGAATCTCCCACAGAGTAAAGAATATAGAAAAAGAGCCATGTTAACCCTACAATTACTGTAGGAAACAGAATAAGCAACAGCGTAGATCTCAGGTTATTTCGTCGTACCTGAGTTTGTATACCAACGTATTCCATGCTAATAGTAAAATTATTTAGAAGCTAACTTTAGGCGGTTCGTCCAAACGAACACGCTCTACAGCACCTACGTCAAACATCTTTTCGCGCTTAAAGCCAAACATTCCCGAAACGATGTTTGCAGGAAATGTTTCTACTGCGTTATTGTACTCCTTAGTTGCCGAGTTAAAGTAACGACGAACGGCAGCCAGCTTATTTTCTATATCTGATATCTCCTCCTGCAGATGCATAAAGTTTTGGTTTGCCTTTAGATCAGGATAAGCCTCAACAGCAACTTTTAAGCCAGAAAGGGCAGAAGTTAAAAGGTTTTCTGCGTCTATTTTATCATTAATCGTTTTAGCAGACATTGCAGCCGAACGAGCCTGAGTAAGATCGACAAGCGTCTGATTTTCATGCTTCATATATCCCTTTACGGCTTCTACCAGCTGGGGTATTAGATCGTGGCGTTGCTTCAGCTGAACATCTATATCGGCAAAAGCATTTTCGCGAGTATTGCGATAGCTAACCAAACGGTTATATAGCGAGATAAAATATAAAATTAGAATTACCCCTGCCCCAATTAAAATCCAACCTGTCGTAATCATAGTATTTTTTTATTAGTTAATTTTATTTTTTGTTTGTATCTAGCAAAGTTAATAATCTAAATTAAACCCCACAACTAATAGTAATCATACGATTCTGAGCTATCTGGTTCTGATACTTTAAATAAACCATAGACCAGCTGCCTTGCAGCATCTTCGGGCGATTTACATACTATTGTTTTTTCTTCTATGATATCTCGCCTTCTCAGCTTTACGCTATATGTAATAATATCATTTTTACCATCATTAGAGAAGTAAACAATCGCTCGAGGTGTGTTTCTGTCAACTTCGTCAACCCAATCTATATTATAACGCTTAAGCTCTTTTTGAACTTTACTTCTACTTTGGGTTCCATCATCGTCGTAAACCTCTAGCTTAAACTTCATCGTTAAGCTGCTAAAGGGTATCAGCTGCGGGTATACCTCATATAGCTTAGAAAGGTCATTCTCGCTACCGTTACATAATACTCTTGCCTCAACTAACCTAGCCTGAAACAGTTTTTCATATTCCGGATCTATCGTTTCTTCTTTTTCTATTCTTATTAACGCCTCTAGCGCGTCTTTCTTATCTCCTCGCTCAAGCATTAGCTTCGCAGCAAATAGCTTAAAATATTTACGAACAGCCAGTCTTTCATCAGCTTGTCCTTGTTCCTGAAAACGCTTTAAGAAAAACTTTTGTCCGTAATCTTTTAGCATATACCATATTTCATCAAAAGAAACCGTATTCTCCGATGCAAATATACTATAGAAAACCTCTTCCCGTTCAGGATTAGATGCCAACCTATTTAGCAACAATAGCTGCTGCGCGTCTTTCTCTATTGACAGCTGCGCTAGCTTTAACAGCTTAGAAGGACTATACCAGTAGCCTTTATTTTCGAATTTAATTGCTGCCTGCTCTCGTTCTTTTGCCATTAGTTCTAGAGCGGCAATACTAGTATCGTAGTGGCTTTGCCCCCATGTTGTACCGATATGAACTTCTTTAAAATCTTTCGCTTTTTTAAGGTGCTCATTACATTTATCCAGCTGCCCATTATATAAGTATGATCGGGCTAAAGCGATGTTATACCAACCCCAACCCGGCACTATACCTTTTTCTTTTATGCTGTTTTTAAGGTTAACAATGCTTTTATAAGGTTCTGATTTAAAAACAGAAAGAGTTCCAAAATAAACTTCGGCTTCTTGTACTCGCTTATCTCCATGACCACGCCACAAATCCATATTGAACCAATACGATGCTTCTGCAAAATCTCCGTTTACATAACGAAATATGCCATAATTATTATACGGAAAAATATTATAGCCTCGCATTTGATTGTAGTAGTATTCCGCTGAATCAATGTTTCTTAAGTAGCTATGAACGATAGCAGCATAGTGCGCAACTCCAAGCTCGTCACCCAGCACCCACATCGGACCAAAAACCGACACATTGAGCTCTCTATACTTTTCTATCTTAGCCTTACTTTTATATAAGTATGTAAGTGCCAACTTCTCATTTTCCTCTATCGACTTTTTTAAAAACGGATACTTTTCGCTTGTATAAAAACGGTTACGATGTACTGTCCATGCCTTATAGTTATTGGCATCTAATAGCTCACGCTGAAAATTCCATTTCTGATAGTGATCAAGAAACATCATAACAGAATCGGGTTGTTCCAGATTACTATAGCTATCCATTAATGCATATGATAGCTGGGTATAATCCATCCTTATCTGTTCTACAGCCCCGTGGTCTTCTCTGCTTGTATATTGCACAGAAAGTTCGGCAGCAAAATCTTTCTCTAATAAAGACAGCGCTTTCTTTAAAACAGGTACGACATTCCGAAAGCCGATATAATCCGATATTCTATCGTATTTAAATAATGCTTCGTAGAAATAACCTACATAGTAAGTAGGGTCGAGACGGATAAACTCTCGAGAACGAAACAGGGCTTCTCTATCGGATGGATTTAAACCGATTCGCTTAACATCTATCTCATACCTAGCCTCTGCTTTAGATAGCTGTTGGGCGTTAGCCTGACCTAAGGCAACAAACAGTAATATGCTTATTATTAATCGTAGCTTCATTCAGTAATTCTGTAGCAATTTCAACTACGCGTATAAATTTTGTTTACTTAAGCGCGATATTTCTTTTGCCACAATTTCGTTAAGCGCAGCCAATCTAGCCTCTTTTCCTCTATACACAATGCGGTGGTCCAATACAGGCTGAGCCAAAGCTTTTATATCGTCTTCCGTTACAAAGCTACGACCGTTAACCAGCGCAAATGCTTTTAAGCATTTAAGGAAGTTAATACCGCTACGAGTTGAGCAACCAAGCACGATATCTGGATGATTACGCGTAGCAATAATAATATTATTTACAACCCGAATAATTTCTTCATGCATAAATACCTCATCAACATCCTTTTGAAGTGCAAGAATATCCGATAAAGATAACACCTGCTTTACTTCTTCCAGATTTTTTGCAATGCCCAAGTAGCTGCGGTATATATCCATCTCAACCTCTTCGTCCGGATAGCCCATATGTATTTTCATAAAGAAACGGTCGAGCTGGGCTGCGGGTAACGGGTATGTACCTTCCGATTCTATAGAATTCTGAGTTGCTATAGTAAAGAAAAGCTTTTCGAGATGATGAGTAACATCACCCACGGTAATCTGATTCTCAGCCATACACTCAAGTAATGCCGATTGAACTTTAGGCGACGCTCTATTAATTTCATCGGATAGAAGCACATTGCAAAACAAAGGTCCCTTTTTAAATTCAAAATCTTTTTTACTATCGTCAAAAATATATGAACCGATCAAGTCCATCGGAAGTAAATCGGGAGTAAACTGAATACGCCTAAAAATTAATCCATCTTCGCTAGCTGAGCTGATAGACCGCGCCAACGTTCTAGCCAAAACAGTTTTTCCTGTACCCGGGTTATCTTCAATTAAAACGTGACCTTTTGCTAGTAGCGTAGTAACTACCAACTTAATCTTATCTTGTTTTCCTTTAATAACTGTTTCTATATTATTAATTAACGCCTGTATGTTGCGGTTAACCTCGTTTTGAACAACTTGTTGATCTTCCATTTATTCCAATATTTAAAGCGGTTATTGTTGATTTATATCTCGTTTAGTGTTTTCAAAATTAATTCCGACACTTCTTCTATTTCTTTGTCTGTAATATTTAGAGGCGGGGATATACGAAAAGCCGTAGAACAGAATAAGAACCAATCCGATAGTATTCCATTTTCCTGTCCTTTTCGTATAAATTTCTGGAGTAAATCTTTATCACCCAATTCTACCGCAAGAATCAGACCAACTCCTCTCACTTCTTTTATTTTCGAATGCACCAACAACTTACGGAACAAGTTTTCTTTTTCCTCTACTTTATCCATAAGCCTCTCTTCCATTAATGCATCCAATGCTGCAAGCCCTGCCGTTGCCGATACCGGATGTCCTCCAAAGGTAGTAATATGCCCTAATACCGGATTATGTGTTAAAGTTGACATTATTTCTTTTGAAGAGATAAATGCTCCCATAGGCATACCTCCACCCATTGCTTTTGCTACGGTTAGGATATCAGGCTGAACATTATATTTCTGAAATGCAAACAACGACCCCGTGCGTCCAAAACCTGTTTGTACTTCATCAAAAACCAATAATGCCCCCACCTCGTCGCACCGCTTACGAAGCCGCTGCAAAAAATTTTCTTTTGGTTGCAAAATTCCGGATTCGCCCTGTATTGCCTCCGCTACAACACAAGCAGTACGTTTGGTTATAAGGTTAAGATCATCAAAATTATTATAGCGTATTGATCGAACATCTGGAAGTAAGGGACGATAATTGCTCCGAAACGATTCATCACCAATTATGCTTAGGGGTCCGTGAGTACTACCATGATAGGCATGCCGAAAAGCGACTATTTCGGTACGATCGGTATAGCGCTTCGCCAGCTTCATGGCTCCTTCATTAGCCTCTGTTCCTGAGTTGACGAAATACACAGACGACAGTTCTTTCGGCAAATACGATGTTAGTAGCTTGGCAAACTGTACTTGTGGAGACTGAATATACTCGCCATATACCATAAGGTGCATATACTTTTCTACCTGTTGCCGCACCGCTCTAACTATCTTTGGATGGTTATGCCCTAAATTACTAACGGAAACCCCCGCAATTAAATCGACATAACGTTTACCCTCGGGCGAATATATATAAATACCTTCAGCCCTCTCAACTTCTATTAGCATAGGAGCATCAGAAGTTTGGGCTACATGGTTTAAAAATAGGCTACGTAAGTTCATTGTAACGTTGTATAATCTTTTCCGATTCTCGGATAGTAAGCTTCAACCATTGCAAAAGTAGCGATTCTTGCTCTTCTTTACCTAGCCGCCAGCTGATATTTGTATTTCTTAACTTTAAGGTTAGATAGTGGAGAATAACCGCCGCTGATACTGAAATATTAAGGCTCTCAACAAAACCATACATAGGAATCTTGAGAAACTCATCGGCATTTTCTTCTACTATTTGCGATATGCCTGTCAGCTCCGTACCAAATATCAATGCAGCCTTACCTTTACTCAAATCAAAATCCTCAAGAGAAGTATCGCCTATATGAGGGCTTGTTGCAACTATTCTATAACCCTTTTCTCTCAAGCTGTTGATAACATCTATCGAAAGGTTTTCACCTTTATTATACTTATGCAAATCCAGCCATTTAGACGAACCCCTTGTTACCATGGGGTTTAGCTGGTATTTATTTTTATCTTCGATAATATGGATATCCTGAATACCGAATGCATCGCATGAACGAAGCACAGCGCTGGCATTTTGCGATTGATAAATGTCTTCTAAACAAACGGTAAGGTAACGGGTACGAAAACGGAGGTTACTTTGCAGCACCTCCAGTCTTTCTTCTTTTACAAACTCTGATAAATATTCTATTAATTGCGCACTCATGGCTGCAAGGTAAAACGAAAAAAGGAGAACTCCAAGCGTTCTCCTTTTCAACTTTTAGCGGTTGCTAAGACTACTTTACAAGCTTACTTAATTCGTTTCCTGGTTTGAATTTAACCACCTTCTTAGCAGGAATTTGAATTTCTTTTCCGGTTCTAGGGTTGCGACCTTTGCGAGCACCTCTCTTAGTTACAGAGAAAGTACCAAAGCCTACTAGAGCAACCTTGTCACCTTTCTTTAAAGATTTTGCGGTTTCTTTAATGAAAGCATCTAATGCTTTTTTAGAGTCAACCTTTGTAAGTTTTGCTGAAGCAGCAATAGCATCGATAAGTTGTGCCTTGTTCATAAAAAAAGTTTTAAAGGTTAGTAATTGTGCCGTGCTATGTATTTTATGCAAATGTAACGTTTGATTGCTTATTTCCAAATTTATAACCCTCATTTTTTGGTGTTATCACACATTTTTTCCCAACTACTTTGTTGATAACTGCATAAAACACTCTAAAAATCAAAATAATTAACTTTATTTTAAGAGATTATACATGGTTCACAAATTTCTTTACTTTTCTTTGCTAGTAACAGGTACAATAGACATTTATTCAAATTTCCGAATAAATTTGCTCGTATGCGAAAAAATTGTACTTTTGCATCCGATTTACTCTAGGAGGGATGGCAGAGTGGTCGATTGCGGCGGTCTTGAAAACCGTTGTACCGAGAGGTACCAGGGGTTCGAATCCCTTTCCCTCCGCAAAACAATAAGAACCTTGTAAGCAAAAACTTACAAGGTTTTTTGTTGCTACTTCTCTAAGAACCTTGTAAATATTGATAAATAATATTTTGATATATTTCTCCTTAACCATAATTTGATTCCGATACGTTTTGCACTAAAGTAAACTAAAACTTTTTTAGCCTTCCGCTGTTTAGTGTTTATGCTATAAATTGATTATCTATTAGAAAATATTAGATATTCTCGGCTAACTTTTATTACCCTAAACTCTCTTAAGGCTATGAACTACAAAACACTTCTAATCATTATTTTAATAGCTCTAAATACATCTACAGCTATTAATGCTCAAACTGAGAATAATACATCTATCGAGAACACAAAAGATATTCCCGCTTTTAGATCTTCGCGATTAATATATGGACGTTCGGCGCAAACTAACAAAGTTAGCGATTTTGACATTCGCCTTTCGCACCGATTTGGGCGATTTGGGGAAGGCTTTGACGGATGAGTTTGGGTTAGATACTGCTTTTGTGCGTATTGGCGTAGATTATGGCATTACGAATAATTTAATGGTAAGTTTTGGACGCAGCAAGCTGGATAAAGAATTCGACTTGAGTGGAGTATTTAAAGTATTACAGCAATCGTCCGGTAGTTGTAATATGCCAATAATAATGTCTGTTTATGGAGGTGTTATGTGTACACCTGCTAAATATCCGGATATGAATATTGATTTTGGAGATCGCTTAAGTACAATGGTTCAAGTTCGTATTGCTCGTAATTTTATGGAACGGCTAACCTTACAAATTGCGCCGATATGGGTATATAACGGAATGACTAACCACCCTGACGATAGCCATCATATTTTTTCTGTTGGTCTTGGAGGTCATCTGAAAATAACAAAAAAATCAGCATAAATGTTGAATACTATCCGCTTTTTAGCGGTATCAAATTTAACGGGACACGCTCTCCATTGGCAGCAGGCGTTGACTTAGAAACTAAAGGACACGTTTTTCAGCCATTTGTAGGTAACTCTATGTTCCGAATGAACACCTTATGCTCACTAGAACAACAGATAAATGGACGGACGGTCATTTACATTTTGGCTTCAATCTATCCAGAACATTCAAGTTTGGTAAAAAATAGCTCATTATGTAAAAATGAAACAACCGTCATTTCGACCGAAGGGAGAAATCTGCTAAACAGTAAACAGATTTCTCCCTTCGGTCGAAATGACGGAAATCTATGAGTAGTTATTTAAGGCTGTACACCTGCTCTCCTCCAACAAAAGTCATAAGCACTTTCGTTTGCGGAACCTCTTTCTCATCAACGGTCATAATATCCCTATCAAGCACTACAAAGTCGGCATACTTACCGGGCTGTATGCTCCCTTTTACATCTTCTTCGAATGATGCTTTAGCAGCCCATATAGTCATTGATCGAAGAGCATTCTCTTTAGATAACGCATTCTCCATCTGGAAGCCTTCCTCTGGTACAAAATCAAGATTTTTTCGGTACACTGCTGCGAAGAACGTATATATCGGATTTACCGCCTCTACCGGAAAATCGGTTCCGTTCGGCAACCAGCCCAACTGATCTAACAGTTGCTGATAAGCATATGCCGTTTTTATACGAGCTCCTATTCTATCTACAGCCCAAAGCATATCTGATGTGGCATGGGTAGATTGAATGGAAGGAACGATACCATACTCACCAAAGGTATTGAAATCGGCAGGGTCTATTATTTGAGAATGCTCGATTCGCCACCTTAGATCATTTCCTTTAGGGAGGAATTTCTTGTAATGCTCTAGCCCTTTTCTGTTAGCAGCATCTCCAATACAATGAGTGGCTACCTGAAAGCCATGCTCGTATGCCCACGCACATGCCTTTTCAAGCTCCTCATCAGTAATGACTTGAAGCCCTATCGTGTTTTTCATATCAGAATAGGGTTCCAACATCAATGCGCCACGAGAGCCTAAAGCACCGTCAATAAATAGCTTTACAGTGCCTATCTTCAGCCTCCCATTAACATAGGGCTTGGTAAATCGAGAAAGATTTTCGGGCGTTGGAGTCATCCAGTTGTCCGTTCTTATTTTAAGCGTACCTTCGGTGTACATTGAGTCTAGTACTTCTAAGACAGAAAGCTCTCCTCCGGCAGAAGAAATAGAGGTTAGCCCATATTTAAAGCACTCCTGTTCGGCAGAAGTCAGAACATCCCGGACAAATGCCTTATCATCTTCGGGCAAAATACGGAAAAAGCCACTCCCCGTATCTTCAAGAAAAACCCCAGTAAAACGTCCGTTTTTCATTACTGCTTCTCCCTCGGGTATAGAAGGGTCACCCGGCTTTATACCAAGCATTTCTATTGCCTTATTATTAGCTATTACTGCATGAAAGTCCACTCTCTCAAGAACAACCGGAATATCAGGAAACAGCTCGTTTAGCCTGCTATTATCCGGAAACTCTTTACTAGACCAAAGATTCTGGTCCCATCCTTCGCCCGAAAGGAAGAGGGGTTTTTCCTCTTCGTATCGTTTGCTGAGACGTTCCAATACATCGTCAAACGATGTTGCGCCACGCAAGTCAACTCTTTTAAGCCCTATGCCTAACATGTATAGGTGGCAATGAGCATCGTTAAAACCCGGATACATTGTTGCCCCTTTCAAGTCAATAGTATTTGAAGCATCATATTTTCCAGCTATCTCTGCGTGATTTCCCACAGCCACAATTAGTCCATCTTTAACAGCGACTGCTTCGCAAGTCGAAAAATTTTCGTCAACGGTATATATGGTTCCTCCTGTAATAATAAGATCAACTTTTTCTTTCATATCACAACTTATTAAAATAGGGACTATTAGAAGTCCAAGTATAGCTTTAGTGTTTATTTTAGCGAGACTCTTCATGATAATATGGTTTAGGTTTGCTACAATGATAGTAATTTTCTATTAATGTAGAGTGTGAACTTTTGACAAAAAGCAAAAAGGTTGGGCATTAAACGTGTTTCAACAATATTTTATTCTTATTAAATCTTTTCTATACTCATTTCGTTTCCAATTCTGTAACTTTGCAGCAAGTTTCTACCAAAAACTTTTCGGTAACCGTATTCAGCGGTACAAAATTATGACACAACAAGATAATTCTTCTCTAATACTAGGAACCAAGCCGATTGGGAAGTTACTGGCGCAATATGCCATTCCGGCTATTATTGCAATGACAGCATCCTCGCTTTATAACATGGCCGACAGTATTTTCATTGGTCATGGAGTTGGCTCTCTGGGAATCTCTGCATTAGCCCTAACATTCCCGATAATGAACCTTGCCGCCGCTTTTGGCTCGCTTATCGGTGTAGGTGCGGCGACATTAGTATCTGTTAAGCTTGGTCAAAAGGACTACAACACAGCCAATAAAATACTTGGTAATGTTTTGATTTTAAATATTTTGATTGGCATATGTTTTAGCATACTATCGCTACCTTTTCTTGACGATATCTTATACTTTTTTGGCGCTAGTAAAGACACTTTACCGTACGCCCGCGATTACATGGAGATTATTTTATACGGAAATGTGATTACCCATATGTACTTAGGGTTAAACGCCGTACTTCGCTCTTCGGGCTACCCGAAAATGGCAATGAATACTACGCTTCTTTCGGTTGTTATAAATTGTGCGTTAAATCCTATCTTCATCTTTACTCTAGACTGGGGTATTAAAGGTGCTGCTTGGGCTACAGTTATTTCGCAAGGTATATCGCTTATATGGCAAATCGTACATTTCTCTAGCCCTAAGCAGCTACTCCATTTCAGAAAAGGGATCTATAAGCTGAAAAAAGATATTGTAAAAGGTATCATTTCTATTGGTATGTCTCCTTTTCTAATGAATATCTGCTCATTTTTAGTTATTATACTTATTAACAGAGGCTTAAAATATCATGGAGGAGATATGGCTATTGGTGCTTACGGACTCGTAAACCGTATCAGCGCTTTATTTGTTATGGTAATTATGGGATTTACGCAAGGAATGCAGCCAATTGTCGGATACAACTTTGGCGCAAGAAAGTTTGATCGTGTAACCGAGGTAACCAAGCTTACCATTTGGTGGGGAATTGGCGTTGCTACATTCGGATTTTTAATATGTCAGCTATTCCCTGAAATTATTGTTAGGGTATTTACGTCTGAACAAGAATTAATCGAACCATCGGTTTATGGCTTGCATATTATATTTGCCTTATTCCCTATCGTTGGTTTTCAGATAGTAGCAACTAACTTTTTTCAATCGTTAGGGATGGCAAAAAAAGCCATATTTTTATCGCTAACACGACAGCTGATATTCTTAATACCATGCCTTCTTATTTTACCCCCTATATTTGGTACGTTAGGGGTTTGGATAAGTATTCCCATAGCTGATTTTGCCGCGACAATTCTTACTGCGATTTTATTTTTCAACCAAGTTAAGAAGTTTAAACAAATGTCTTTAAATTCGTTATATATACCGGAAAACACATAAATATGGAAAACAAGATAATAATAACTATTGGACGCCAGTTTGGCAGCGGTGGCAGGGATATAGGTCGTAAGCTAGCCGATGTGTTAGGAATCCCTTTTTACGACAAAGAGCTACTGGTAATTGCCGCCCAAGAAAGCGGTTTATCTACCGAGGTTTTTGAAAAAGCCGACGAACAAACGTCTAAAGGATTCTCCTCCTACTCGCTCCCAATGAGTTTTTCGTACATGGGGGTATTTATGCCTAGTAATGACGCTCTATCCAACGAAAGACTATTTGAACTACAAAGTAATGCTATTCGAAAAATTGCGGATAATGGTTCTTGCGTGCTTGTTGGGCGTTGCGCAGATTATGTTCTTAGAGACAATCAGGCTTGTCAAAGTTTCTTCGTTCATGGCGACACAGCTACACGTATTCGCCGTATTGCCCAAAGACAGCAAATAACCGAAAAGCAAGCAGAAGATATTATGAATAAAATCGATAAGAGCAGGGCAGCATACTACAACTACTACACAGATAAGGTATGGGGGGCGGCAACATCTTATGATTTATCGATAAATGCATCGTTACTCGGTATTGATGAAACAGTAGATTATATAAAAGCTTTTGTAGAAAAAAGATCGCAAAAATAAGGTTGAACACGACAAAAGGGCTACCTAGAAAGTATTGGCTTTCTCACTTTATCGTCGGTTATAACGCAATGCCCCTGTAGCTATATAGCTACAGGGGCATTGCGTTACGTTAGAAAAATCTTTTATCTATTCAATACTTCCGATATTCTCGCCAGGATTAAACGCCTTATCTATTGCGGCTTGACTATTAAAATCATATGTCAACTCGTATGTCTTTTCTTCGCCCGTACCATACTCGTTTACATGAACAATTATAGCTATTGACTCTACTCCGTCTTCCTGAAGTGATTTAAGCCTAAACGAAGCAATACCCCACATATTATAGGCAGGTCTATCGCCGTAAGCATTATGCCTAAGCTCTAGATGTACTTTTCCGTCATTATAATCGTTAGCCTCATCTAACCCAAGATTAATAAAATGGACTTTGCTATAACCGGCAAAAACAAACTCAACATTCAAATGGTCGCCTCCAACCCAAATATCGGTTATTTTTACAGGATCGTTCCCTAGCTCTTCATCATTCTCGCTGGTAATATTTACAATGTCTTTTGTTAGAATAGGACATACATCGTTTAACTTCACATCATGATCATATGAACTAGCCTCTTCTCTATCCGATAAAATGGTATAGTCAGCAATAACACGCTGACCTATAGCGGGGCGGTAATACGGCAAATTCGTTGCCACCGTCCATAGACGTTTTCCATTATCCAAATCTAGAAAAAAGTAAGAACTATTATCCCCATTCTGAACCGTACCAACGCTTACCCAGAATTTGTCTAAAGAGTAACCGTCATCATCGTTACAGCTCGTAAGAAATAACGTTCCAACAAGAGCAAGCGGTAAAAAATATTTTTGTGTTTTCATACCTTAATTATTGTGATATTATTGTACTAATGTAACACTTAACTGAATAATGAGTTCATTTATTTCTATCAAATTTCACGCCAAATTGCTCACATTTAAAGCTTTTTAAAACCAAACAATGAAAAAAGCATAGTATGCCAAGCCGTAAACACCCTAACAAAAAAGGAAACTTGCAAAATATTTTGCAGGCTTCCTTTTTACTACTAAATATATCTTTTAAATACGCGATAGCTTAATCATATTGGTTTTTCCTTTTCCTTCAAAAGGCGTACTACCAACATGTACAACTACGTCTCCTTCTTTTATATAGCCTCTGTTTTTGAGATTCTCGACAGACATGGCAATCGAATTATCTATAGTATCCATATCTTTAGAATAGTATGCATGCATGCCCCAAACAAGAGCCATTTTGCGAACAATCAGCCGATTGCTGGTAAATACAAACACCTCTGCTTCCGGTCTATAGCCGGCAATGCGCTGTGCTGTATAACCAGAGAATGTAAAAACAACAATAGCCTTGGCATTAGACTGGCTAGCCATTCTACATGCATTCAAACAAATAGAATCGGCAAGAAACGACTTGCTGTTAATATCCGGCAATGTTTCTCTATTATACTCAAACCCATTTAATTCTGTCCAGCTAATAATTTGTCTCATAGCTTTTACCGCTTCTATAGGATACCTACCTGCCGAAGTTTCGGCACTAAGCATTACAGCGTCGGTACCATCAAGTACTGCATTGGCAACATCGTTTGCTTCTGCTCGTGTAGGGCTAAAATTGGTAATCATACTTTCCAGCATCTGCGTTGCAATAATTACCGGTTTTGCTTCTTCGATACACTTTTTTACGATCATCTTTTGTATCATAGGTACACGGTCAAAAGGAATTTCAACACCTAAATCGCCACGCGCAACCATAATACCGTCAAACGCATCAATTATAGCATCTAGGTCTTTTAACGCTTCCGGTTTTTCTATCTTAGCAATAATCTTTACCGACTTTTTCTTAGCATGTATCAGCTCTCTTAAAGGAAGTAAGTCTTTTGCAGAACGAACGAAAGACATAGCAATCCAATCAACATTATGCTCAAGCGCAAATACTGCGTCTTTCATATCTTTCTCGGTCAAGCTGGGCAAAGAGACATTGGTATTAGGAAGATTCACACCCTTCTTAGAAGAAAGAAGACCGCCATGAATTACTTTTGTACGAACTCTATCTATATTATTCGTTCCAATAACCTCCAGCTTTATCTTTCCATCGTCAATAAGAATAGCTTCGCCCATTTCTACGTCTTTAGGAAACTCAGCATAGCTCATATAGAGCTCTTTTGCCGTTCCGAGTACAGGTGTAGTAACAAAATCTACTTCGTTACCGTCTTCAAGCATTACTCCATTATTTTCAACCTCCCCAATTCTAAGCTTAGGACCCTGTAAATCTGCCAGTATTGTTACATTCGTATTCAGCTCTTGGTTTAGCTCAATAACATTTTGAATTCTTTTTCCTTGCTCATCATGCCCTCCATGAGAAAAATTTAAACGACAAACATTAACTCCTGCCTTAAACAACTCGCGCATTACATCTTTACTTTCTGATGTAGGACCGATTGTTGCTATTACTTTTGTGTGACTCATTACTATATTTATTGATGATTATAATTAATGCTTAGTAGGTATTTGTTTATTGCGGCTTACTTGAAAACGCAAAGGTAAGCTATATTTTACTATTAATAAGATTTATTACTCTTATGGTAGTTTAAACACTCATCCCTGTCATTTTGTTTTAGCTGATAACATTAGTATAAAGAACAAGAGTCAACCTCTGTAGGTTGGCTCTGTAGATAGAAAAATTATCGCATTAATTACATTATACCCATTGCTGTTTTCAGCTTATGCTTATACTTTGTGCGAATATTCTTGAAACCGCGCCTCATTAATAACACACCACAAAAAACCTCGGCATTCCACCCACGGAGTATTGCGTATTTCTCAACAACAGCTATCAGATACGGGAACTGCGGAGTTAGCGTTCTTAATGCTCTTACACATTTTCGTTTTGAATGAGTATTGAAGCTCATCCGGTTAATATCGATAAGCTTGAATTGGTAATGATCTCCTCTTTTGTAAAACAAGATATTCGACAGGTTATAATCTAAGCGTACTACTCCTTTTTTATGAACATTTTGTAAATTGAATAAAATCGTTCATTACCTCTTTAGCCGCAACCTCGTCATATTCGGTAAGCGAACTCATTAAAGGATAAGGCGCAAACTTCGATACAAAATAACCCGTATGAAAAAGACCGTTCTTTTTTCTCTCGATATATGCAATAGGTTCTGCCGTACCAATATTCAATTCCTTACATACTCGAACGAGTGTCGGGCTTTACTTCTACGAATGAAGGAGTACATAAATCGATTAAACAGGTTAGGCTTCTTATACTGCTTAATAACTAATGCACAGCCTTCTATAGTCTGTTTTCTCAATATATTCCTACCATCTCTGATAACAGTATCTTTCAAATAAACCTGCCGAGGAATTTCATGAATAAAACCTGACAAATGATTCATATTTGGGATTAATTACAATTTTCATCTCTTTTCCTTTTTTAAATTACTATCTATATCTCGTCCTGTAATCCTTAATATCAAAGCTATGAATTAAAATACCAAGCAGGTATTATATTCAATAAAAGATTTTGGTTCAAGATTAGTTAAGTGACTAAAAAAGTTATTTAACTATCTTTGAATTAATGAATAACAAGTATTATTTTCGGTCGCGTATTTCAGAGCGTCAATTTCGGTTGATTTTGCGACTTTTTTGCCTTGATATCGAGGCGAAAAAAGTCGCGGAATTTACAGGTCTGAATCGCGGTACTATAAACAATATTTACAATAAGCTTCGAAAACGAATCGCC
>JAIRNF010000003.1 GCA_031258195.1 Prevotellaceae bacterium | reverse complement strand
GGTTCAAGATAACTTTAGCGGAGCTTTTCTAAAGCTTCCGGGTAAAGTCAGGTAAATATTTTTGTTTCCGCAACTATCGCTAAGCTCGCGCTCGTTGACGCGCGAGTGAAACGTACGCTCGCGAACTCCTCGGAGCTTAGCCGGTCTTACTTCGCGTGGCCCCCGAAAGCTCCCGATCCCGTCGATACGGTCGGCTCCGTTCGCGAACGCGTTCTCGCCGCGCCCGACCCCGTGGCGCTTTTTATACTCGTAACTCGCCGCTCCGGCGCGGGCTCCGAATCCGTCGGATTATTGCTTCAACTTCTGCGGCTCCAACCGAAACGGTTTCTTCTGAAGTTGCCGAAGCCATTATCATGTGCAGGTAGGTGATGGCAAGAATTCTTTTTTGCACGGTAGTATAAGGTGCAATAACAATATCGTCTTGATCTTGCCCCATAGAGTTTTGCTCTTTGCTCTCTCGCACTCCAATAATTTTTAATGGAATTTTACCGAAACGGATAGACTTACCCAGAGGATCTTCGCCATTGGGGAAGAGATTATCTACAACCGTTTTTCCTACAAGGCAAACTTTTGCAGAGGTTCTTACATCATGCTCCGTGATGTTACTGCCACTGGCGATTGTATATTTCCGAATGTCGATAAAGTCTTCATTTCCGCCTTGTATGCTACCGAGCCAGTTGTTTGCTCCATTAACCAGCTGACCGCTGGCGTTAACCATTGGCGATATTTTAGCAATATATTGTGATTTTTGTTTAACTGCTTCAACATCTTTTATAGTAAGACTTTGAACGCTTCCCGATCCAATATTAACCCCTCCTTGTCTCTGGCTTGCCCTCATTACCATAATCATATTGGTATCGGTGCTGGATATTTGGCTATTGATACTTTGCGAAGAACTTTCGCCTATGCTTACCGTGGCAATAACAGATGCTATACCGATAATGATACCAAGCATGGTTAACAGCGATCGTCCCTTGTTACGCAGAAGTGCTTTATATGCTAAATTAAAAAATTTCATAGCTCATTTTGTAATGTGATGAATTATAACGGATGTTCTAGTAGTCCGATTCTACGGGCAAAGCATCCAACGCCTCTTTGGCAGATTTGGTATTTATTATACCGTCTTTTACAACATGTCCGTCGCGTAGCATTATTGTACGGCTTGTAAAATCTGCGATATCCGATTCGTGTGTAACGAATGCTATTGTTTTACCTTCAGTATTAAACTTCTGGAAAAGATTCATAATCTCGTACGATGTACGTGTATCGAGATTACCGGTGGCTTCGTTGGCAAGTAGGATAACAGGATCGTTAACCAACGCACGGGCAATTGCGACACGCTGTCGCTGTCCGCCCGACAGCCGGTTGAGCATATGCCCCATACGGTCTTGCAACCCCACTTGCTCCAATGCTTGTACCGTTCTCTCGATGCTCTTTGCTCGACACGTTGCTATTATATAGTAGCGGAAACTCCACATTCTCCAGCGCAGATGTTCTAGCCAATAGGTTGTATGATTGGAATACGAAGCCTATCTTACGATTACGTAGCATAGCCAGTTCGTCTTTTGTACGGTAGCTAATGGTTATTTCATCTATATAGTACTCGCCGGATGTTGGTTTATCGAGGCATCCCAAAATATTGAGCAGGGTCGATTTTCCGCTACCGCTGGTTCCTATTATGCTGACAAATTCGCCTTCTTTTATGGTAAACGATACGCCTCTTAAGGCATGCGCCACCTCACTACCCATTTTAAAATCGCGACGCAAATTTTCAATTCTGATAATTGACTTTTTGGCAGAATCCGTACTATTAATGATAATATTTTTTGCTGATATCATTTCTTAACCTTTTACTTTTATCTTCTTCGTTATGGAGGTCTTGGCATAAGCGAGTTTGAGCGGCGTTTGAGTTACTGCTTGATTTTTCAAATGATGCCGAAAGCACTATTGTATCGCCTAAGTTAAGACCGCTTTTTACCACTGCGTTTATTCCGTCATTTATCCCTACAGCCAGATTTTTACGGGTAATACCGTTTGGCGTTTTTATCCATACACCCATCATCTGTGGATTCGGCTCTTCCGTAATTGATATGTTTAACTCTTTATTTAAAGACGGATCGGAGTTAAAATTCAACGCTTCTATCGGAACAACAACTCCTTTTTCTGCTTGTGTTGTTATGGTTACGCTAGCCGTCATTCCCGGATATAACTTTTCGTCCGGATTTGGTGTATCAATAATTACCGTGTAGGTTACTACATTGCTTGTAACGGTTGGCTGTAAACGAATCTGCTCTACGGTTCCTGTAAATGTATCATCAGGATAAGAGTCCACGATAAAAACAACGGGTTGACCTAAGCTAACGCTTCCTATATCTGCCTCATCAACATCTGCTTCAACCTGCATATTTTTTAAATCGTTTGCAATGGTAAACGGCGTAGGCGTGTTGAACGATGCTACTACAGTTTGTCCTTGCTCTACCGCTCTGTCTAATACAATACTATCTATTGGCGAATAAATTTCCGCGTACGATAAATTTACTTGCCTTGGTGCAGGTTGGCTTTTGCATTGATTACAGCTGTTTTTGCCTGTATCAGCTTATTGCCTGCATCCTCGTATGATGTCTGTGTCGCCGCCTTCACATCGTACAGTTGCTTAATACGATCGTAATTTTGCCGGGCAAACGTTAAGTCGCTTTCTGCACTCGACAGGCTGGCTTGCGCCTGCGATAGCTTCTCATTTAATGTTGACTTATCCAGCTCGGCTAACATCTGTCCTTTTTTACTTGAGAGTTGTAGTCAACAAATATTTTTTCAATAACGCCGGATACCTGTGTACCTACGTCAACTTTATCTACAGGTTGTATATAGCCGGTTGCTGTTACGGTTAGCTCTATAGTCTCTTCTTCAGTTACAGCAGTGTTTAGCTTTAGCTCTGTTTTGCCATTTCTAAAGAAGAATATCGCTACAACGACGATCGCTACAACAGCAATACCAATAATAATTTTCTTTTTCATAGTATATAGTTATTTTATTCTTACATGCTTATTTGTTCACCCATATATACATCCAGCACTTTTCGCAATAGTATAAAGCTGTATTTACTCTGGATGTAGTCGTTTAGCGCGCTTATATAGTTGTTTTGCTGCTGAAATAAATCGACTGCCGTGATCGATCCAACGTTGAACAGCGCGCTGTATGCTTCAAATGTTTTGAAGTAGGCATTTTGTCGTATATTGGCTACATTATATTTGTTTAGCGTAGATACTACATTATGGTACTCTTGTGTGATATTTTGCTTTACTGTTAGCTCCGTTTGCTTTTTCTCAAGTTCGGTTTGCTTTAAAGTAATACGGCTTTTAGCCACGTTGGTTTTTGTACGGTTCTTATTAAAATAGGAATGCTTACGGTTAACCCGATCTGCTCGTTCAGCTGATCTGACAGCCGCGTATTAAAGTTTGAATAGGTATTGGTATGACCTGTTCCTATGCTTGCTCCTACACTTATAGTTGGGTAGTACGATGATTTCGATTGCTTAACGCCTACCGTAGCAATGTCAACATCATATCGGCTGACTTTTAAATCGGGCAGGTATGTTAGCGTTCTGTCAATAACATAGTCTTGCTCAGGCAGCATAGTCAGCCTGTTAATTACCGAAGTATCGGGATGAATAACCTGTAAATCTACCGTAGGATTTAACGATAGTAGTCCTTTTAGTGTAATAAGATTGTTGTCGCGAGAGATTTCCGTATCAACAATGTTATTTAAATCGTTAGCATACTGAGCCTCGAGCATCGGATAATCGCTTTCCAGTATTTGTTCCACCTTAAACTGCTCTCTTCCTAGGTTAAGCTGTTCTTCGCTGGTTTTTAAAACGGATTGATGATATTTTAGCAGTTCCTCGTTACCTAGAATTGAAATAAACGACCGTAGTATCTGAATCGTTAAGTCATTTTCGTATTGAGCGTTTGATACGAAGCCTGCTCCATTTGCAGCCTGCTTTGCTCAATGGTGTGGTTTATACTTCCGCCCTGAAATAATGTGATGTCAGCACTTACGCCGTAGCTACCATTCCACGAATGATCGTTCTTTGTATTTCTGAAATTTTCATTTACGGAAGCACTCAAGCTTGGAAATCTTCTCTGATTTTGATTGCGAATACAACGCTGCTTTCGATTCTTCGCTAAGCTTTAGCGACTGTTTATTGTAGTTTTTATCCAACGCATAGCTAATGCGATCTTCAAGAGAGAACCTATAAGATACGCTAGAATTTTCTTGTGCGTTAGATGCAATAGAAAATAAACATGCTGATAATAGTATATAATCGCAAAAACAATTCGCGCGAGTTAAAAAAACGAATTGTACCTAAAAACTTTATTTTCGGTATATAAAAGAACAGGGGGCTTTTTAGCGCCCCCCAGATAGAAATAGCATAAGAGCCGTTTCGCGTAACCGAATCGGCCGGTATGAGCGCCGTAGGCTTATTCCCCGCCGACATG
>JAIRNF010000002.1 GCA_031258195.1 Prevotellaceae bacterium | reverse complement strand
CGCGTATTTCAGGGGGTCGACTTCGATTGATTTTACGACTTTTCAGCCTTGACGTCGAGGCGAAAGAAGTCGCGGAATTTACGGGTCCGAATCGCGGCGCTATAGGCGGTATTTACGGCAAACCGCGGGTGAGCCGCTACCCGTTATTAAGGGAAAAGCCGATACGGACGCGGTCGTTTATCCGACGGTTTCAAGACCTGTGACGGTCTTGTCGGCTACGGGTATAAAAAGCGCTATCGGGTTAAGCATGGCGAGAACCGATTTGCCGACGGACGCGACCGTATCAACGGAATCGAGAGCTTCTGGGGGCTCCGCGAAGCGAGGCTCGCAAAGCGCCGAGGCGTTCATAAGCGCGCTTTCCGGCTATGCGTTAAAGAGCGCGAGTTCGAGTACGACTATCGAAACCGAAATAGTTACCCGATTTTACTCGACGAGCTTAGAAAATTACTACTTAACTAATCTTGAACCATACTAAAAGCCATTTTTCGATAAACGAGGCTTTCCAAAAACATAGCCAACACGTCATTCCGACCACAGAGAGGGATCTACCCACAAGCAGCAACATGCTATAGCTGAGTAGCTAATCCTATATTTATTCGACAGGACGGTGAAAAAACTTTTTGGAAAGCACTGTTTTTATCTTTTAAAGCATATTCTATAAGCTAAACCCCTCCCGACAGCTGTTGTCTAATTATCCGGTTATATTTTATTCGGAATAGGGTTTTACACCTTATCAATTCGTATAAAAACTCCGGTATTCTTTTATCTTTGTAACTAATCTTTACCCAATAATAATCTGTAAAACAATTCTATATGAAAAAAATCCTATTTCTCGTAGGGCTAATCCTTTCCTCGTACGCTGTACAGGCACAGAGCGAAGCCCGATTGCTAAGGTTCCCCTCGACTAACGGAACCAATGTTGTTTTTACCTATGCAGGCGACTTATACACTGTTCCTATTAACGGCGGTACGGCTCGTAAGCTGACATCCGATATCGGATTCGAAATGTTTTCTCACTTCTCACCCGATGGCAGAACGATTGCTTTTACCGCCCAATACGATGGCAATACAGAGGTATATACTATGCCATCAACGGGTGGAATACCAAAGCGTATTACCTATACAACAACCTTTGGTCGTGACGATGTTTCAGACCGTATGGGACCGAATAACATCGTTACCGGTTGGTCTCCAGATGGAAAATACATAACCTACACATCAAAACAACAAGCAGTTGGTTTTCGCCGTTTAATGTTCCAAGTTCCGATTGATGGCGGGCTATCTGAGCAAATTCCTCTACCGGAAGGAGGCTTCAGCTCATACTCTCCAGATGGAAAGCAGCTGGCATACAACCGTGTTTTTCGTGAGTTCCGTACTTGGAAATATTACGAAGGTGGTATGGCAGATGATATTTGGGTACACGACTTCAATACGCATCAAACCCTAAACATTAGCGGAAATAGCGCTCAGGATATATTCCCCATGTGGATTGGTGATGAAGTATTCTACATCTCAGATAGAGATAGAACTATGAATCTTTTCTCGTATAACACAAAAACCAAGCAAACTCAAAAAGTTACCGACTTTACCGAATTCGATATCAAATTTCCTACTTGTAACGGAAATTATATTGTATTTGAGAACGGCGGGTATATCTATAAATTCGATGCTGAAAGCAGCCGTAAAGCCGAAAAAATAACCGTTTATTTAGCAGACGACCATATTTATAGCAGAAGCGAACTGAAAGACGTTTCTAAAAGATTCCGTAGCGCATCCGTATCTCCTAACGGAGAGCGTATAGCCATAAACGCCCGTGGCGACGTATATAACGTGCCGGTAAAAGAAGGCGTAACCCGCAATATTACCGCCACATCAGGGGTGCATGAGCGCGATGCCGACTGGTCGCCCGATGGAAAATGGATTGCATACATGTCTGATGCAACAGGCGAAACGGAAATATACATTCAAACACCCGATGGTAGCGAGAAACCTATACAACTTACAAAAGATAACGACACCTATATATCAGGTTTCGAGTGGTCGCCTGATAATAAAAAAATTGCTTATACCGACCGCAAATCTAACCTATATATAGCTGATATTGCTACTAAAAAACGCACATTCGTGCTTAAATCAGAGTATGGATATAGAGGCGTAGCTTACGCATGGTCGCCCGATGCTAAATGGATTGCCTACTCGCAACCCGAAGCTAACGAAATGAGCGTTATTTACCTATACAATATCGAACAGGGTAAGAGCTATCCTGTAACCGACAAATGGTATTCTTCTCGCTCTCCTGAGTTTTCAAAGGACGGTAAGTACTTATTCTTTGTTTCTTCGCGCGATTTCAATCCCATATATGCGCGTAACGAGTGGAACGTGATTTATACGGCAATGGATAAGCCTTACTTTGCCATACTATCAAAAGAAACCTCATCGCCTTTTGCCGATACAGATGATGAGGTTAAAATCGACGAGCCTAAACCGACGGACACGAAAAAAGATGCCCCTATAAACAAAGACGTAAAGGTTGATATAGACGGTATCCAGAATCGTATAGAATCGCTACCCGTCGCAGTGGGCAATTACTACAATCTTTCATCAGTAAACGATAAGGTTTACTATACCAGCGACTCTTCGTCAAAAATGTACGATTTAAAGGCAAAAAAAGAAACCGATTTAGGCAGCGGCTTCTTTATGGGACTATCTGCAAACGGTAAAAAGATGCTCATACTACAACCTCCGGGTAAAGTTTATGTGATAGATCCACCATCCTCAAAACCCAATCTGGATAAGCCTGTTAAACTGGATGATATGAAAGTTTGGGTAAACTACCACGAAGAATGGAGGCAGATTTTCTACGAGAGCTGGCGACACTACCGCGACGGCTTCTATGTTGCCAACATGCATGGTGTTGATTGGGAGGCTATGAGTAAGAAATACGAAGTGCTTCTGCCGTATGTTAACCACCGTGCCGACCTTACCTACATTATCGGTGAAATGATTGGCGAGCTGAACGTAGGACATGCTTACGTAAACAGCGGCGAAATGCCTAAACCAAAGCGCATTCAAACAGGTTTACTAGGGGCGCAGCTAAGCAGAGATAATTCGGGCTACTTCCGTATAGATAAGATTTTGGCAGGTGAGAACTGGAGCAAATCATTACGCTCTCCGCTCACAGAAATCAGGCTTAACGTTAATCAGGGTGAATACATAGTTGCCATAGACGGAACGCCTACCAATAGTGTTAAAGACATTTACAGCCTGCTGGTCGGAAAAGCTAACACTAAAGTAGAGCTAACAGTTAATAGCAAGCCGAATGTAACTGGAGCAAGAAAAATTATCGTTACGCCTATTGCCGACGAAAATCCGCTATACTACTATGGCTGGGTACAAAATAATATCCGTAAGGTAGAGAAAGCGACTAACGGACGTGTAGGCTATATCCACATACCGGATATGGGACCGGAAGGTATGAACGAGTTCAGCAAGCTATACTATGCGCAGCTGGATAAAGAAGCCCTTATTATTGACGATAGAAGTAATGGCGGAGGTAACGTGTCGCCCATTATTTTAGAAAGATTGGCACGCGTACCCTATCGCGCTAGCATGTATAGCGGCGTTGACCACCCCAGCGTAGTTCCGGCTAAAACGCTGGTAGGACCAATGGTGGCAATTGTTGATAAGTACTCTATGTCTGACGGCGATTTATTTGCCTACGGTTTCAAAAAACTGGGCTTAGGTAAGGTTATAGGTACGCGCACATGGGGCGGTATTGTCGGCATCAGCGGATCGCTTCCGTTTATAGATGGCGCTGATTTACGCGTTCCGTTCTTTACATCCTACTCTATTGATACCGGTAAATGGATTGTTGAAGGCGAAGGTGTAGAACCGGATATCGTAGTTGATAACGACCCCTATAAAGAGTGGACGGGCGAAGATGAGCAGCTGAATCGCGCTATCGAAGAGATACTGAAAGATTTGAAAGACAGAAAGCCTGTACCACCTATTCCTGCCGGAGCAGATAAATCTGGTAAGAAGCAGTAAAACGCTTTCAAGCTTGAAGGGATTGTCTAAAAGTTTGGTTTTCTTCGTCATGTCGAACGAATGTGAGATATCTGCTTAAAAGAGGCAGATTCCTCCCGGTGGTCGGAATGACGTGTTCGCTAACTTTTTAGACAATCCCTTATTTTATAGCGCAATTCTAAATAATCAAATAAAAATCAACCATTTAAACATAATCAGATATCGATACAAAAAATAGCCTGTTTCGATTTTCGTGTCAATACCCTGTAAAATATATGAATATAGTTTCAAAATTCTCCAAAAAATCTTCTCTAAAATTTGGTTAAGCCATTTTATTTGTTGTACTTTGCTTCTACGTTTTAATCTCTAATTTAATTAATACATGAAAGGAAAAGTAAAATGGTTTAATAAAGACAAAGGTTTTGGCTTTATTTTAACCGAAGAAGGTAATGATGTATTTGTTCATTACACTGGTATTGTAAAAAACGGATTCCGTACTTTAGAAGAAGGGCAAGAAGTTTTCTTTGAACTTACTGAAGGCAAAAAAGGAATGCAAGCAATCGACGTTAAGACCGAAGAATAAAGCTATACACAATAATAAGTATTGTTTTATATCTTAAGAGAAAGAATTCCGAAAATATTTTCGGAATTCTTTTTTTATCAGTACTAGCACTTTACAAAACTTCTTAGTACATTTGTAAACTTTAAAATTAGAGAGTTAAAATATTTGTAAATACCAACTCTAATTACAAACCTGATATTCTTTTTTCACTATGGCAAAAAACAAAAAACGCGTTTACTTTTTCGGCGATAAAAAAGCCGAAGGAAATGGAAGTATGAAAGAGTTGCTAGGTGGTAAAGGCGCCAACCTTGCGGACATGAACCTTATTGGAATGCCTGTTCCTCCAGGTTTCACAATTACAACCGAAGTCTGCAACGAGTACTATACTCTGGGTAAGAACAAGGTTGTAGAGATGATAAAAAAAGAGGTAGAAGCTTCGATGAAACGTATTGAAACTATTGTCGGTTCCAAATTCGGAGATAAAGTAAACCCGCTTCTTGTTTCAGTTCGTTCAGGCGCTCGCGCATCAATGCCGGGTATGATGGATACCATCTTAAATCTTGGTTTGAACGATGTTGCCGTTGAGGCACTAGCCAAAAAGTCGGAAAACCCACGTTTTGCGTGGGATTCTTATCGCCGTTTTGTTCAGATGTACGGAGATGTGGTTTTGGGTATGAAACCCGAATCGAAAGAGGATCACGATCCTTTCGAAGAAATTATCGACCACATGAAAGAAAAGCGTAAAGTCGCTAACGACACTGAACTTACTACCGAAGATTTAAAAGAACTTGTTACCCTTTTCAAAAAAGCAGTAAAAAAGCAGACTAAAAAAGATTTCCCCGACAACCCATGGGAGCAGCTTTGGGGTGCTGTTTGTGCCGTATTCGACAGCTGGATGAACGACCGCGCTATTCTTTATCGCAGGCTTAACAAAATTCCGGCCGAATGGGGTACTGCTGTAAACGTTCAAGTTATGGTATTCGGTAACATGGGCGAAACTTCTGCTACAGGTGTTGCCTTTACCCGCGATGCTGCTACAGGTGAAAATATGTTTATCGGAGAATATCTTATCAACGCACAAGGCGAAGACGTAGTTGCAGGTATTCGGACACCTCAACAAATTACCTTAGAAGGTTCTAAGCGTTGGGCAAAACAGCAAGGTGTAAGCGAAACCGACCGCAAGAAAAATTATCCTTCGCTGGAAGAAGTAATGCCAAAGGTGTACAAAGAGCTGAATGCCATTCAAAATAAGCTGGAGAAACACTATAAAGATATGCAGGATATAGAGTTTACCATTCAAGATGGTAAGCTGTTTATGCTGCAAACCCGTAGCGGAAAACGTACAGGAGCAGCCATGGTTAAGATTGCCACGGATATGCTGAAAGAAAAAATGATTGATGAAAAAACTGCTGTACTACGTGTTGAACCTGAAAAGTTAGACGAATTACTGCATCCCGTTTTTGATAAAAAAGCACAGGTTGCGGCTAAAGTTTTGGCTAAAGGTCTTCCTGCATCTCCCGGCGCGGCTACAGGTAAAATCGTATTCTTTGCCGACGATGCAGAAGATTGGGCATCACATGGTAAACGTGTAATCCTTGTTCGTGTAGAAACATCTCCGGAAGATTTACGTGGTATGAACGTTGCACAAGGTATTCTTACCGCCCGCGGAGGTATGACTTCGCATGCAGCAGTCGTTGCACGCGGTATGGGTAAGTGCTGTGTATCGGGTGCCGGTTCGCTGGTTATCGACTATAAGAAACGTACAATGACAGTTGCCGGAAAAACATTTAAAGAAGGTGATTGGATTTCGTTAAACGGTAGCACAGGTGAGGTTTACGAAGGACAAATCTTAACCGTTAATCCCGAACTCAGCGGGGATTTTGCTAAGTTGATGAAATTGGCTGATAAGCATGCCCGCATGAAAGTAAGAACTAACGCTGATACTCCGCACGATGCTAAGAACGCTCGTGAATTTGGCGCTGTTGGTATTGGTCTTTGCCGCACAGAACACATGTTCTTCGAGGGTGACAAGATCAAAGCTATGCGCGAAATGATTCTGGCTACAGACGAAGTTGGGCGTCGTAAAGCGCTAGATAAGCTGCTACCTATACAACGTAAAGATTTCGAAGGTATTTTTGAAGCAATGGAAGGGCTTCCTGTTACTGTTCGTTTGCTAGACCCACCTTTACACGAGTTTATTCCTCACGACCAAAAAGGTCAGGAAGAAATGGCTAAAGAAATGGGCATTAGCGTTCAGGCTGTAAAAGATAAAGTTGCTCAGCTAACCGAGCAAAACCCAATGCTTGGTCATAGAGGAGTTCGTTTAAGTAATACATACCCAGAAATTACCGAAATGCAAGCTCGTGCTATTATCGAAGCGGCATTAAATGTTAAGAAGAAAGGTAAAAAGGTTTATCCTGAAATTATGGTTCCGCTTACAGGTATCCTGTATGAAATGAGATTCCAGGAAAACGTTATTCGTAGTACGGTAGAATATGTATTTGCAGAGCGTAAAGAAAAGATTGCCTATAAGGTTGGAACAATGATAGAAGTACCCCGTGCTGCGCTTACAGCCGATAAGATTGCTCAATCGGCAGAGTTCTTCTCATTTGGAACAAATGACCTTACTCAGATGACCTTCGGGTTCTCTCGTGATGATATCGGAACATTCCTTCCTATATATTTAGAGAAAAACATCCTAAAAGCAGACCCCTTCCAAGTGCTAGACCGCAATGGAGTTGGGCAGCTGATTAAGATTGCTGTTGAAAAAGGTCGTTCGATTCGCCCTGATATTAAACTTGGTATATGCGGTGAGCATGGAGGAGAACCTAGCTCTGTTGAGTTCTGCCACATGGTAGGTATGGATTACGTTAGCTGTTCGCCATTCCGGGTTCCAATTGCTCGTTTAGCTGCCGCACAAGCCGCTATTAAGGAAGAGCAAGGAGCTAAGGCAAAGAAAGCTGCTCCTAAAAAAGCAACCGCGAAAAAGGCTACCACTACAAAAAAGACGGTAGCCAAGAAAACGACAAAACCTGCTGCTAAAAAGGCAACCCCTAAGAAGGCAACGGCAAAAACCACTACGAAGAAAACGGCGACTAAAAAAGTAGCTAAGAAAGTTGCAACACCTAAAAAAACAACAGCAAAAAAGACTATTAAGAAAAAATAATAATTCTGGTAGGATAAATACTAATACTAAAAAGGGCGGTTAAGTTAACCGCCCCTTTTTTATTATGATCAACCATTGCTAAAATAATTCTCGTCATTTCTCGCTTTGCTCGAAATGACGAGAATATTTATGGTTTTATGTGCTATTCTATTTTTACTCGAAATTATCTACCTCGCTATGGTCGAAAGCTTCTCTGAAATAGTTTGTCATTTTGTCCTCAAAAAAAAACTTTTCTTCGCCAAATGCCGGTTTTAATTTTGAGAACCATGTTACTTCCGGATCGTACTTAGCAAAAAACGGACGCGCAACCCACTCCGGATTTCTTCCTTGTAAAAAGCGTAAAGCAAATACCTTCTCCCCTTTAACCTCCGTAACACCCAACAGCTGTATCTTACCGGGAGTAGCACTCATACTTGGTCCACGGACAGTACGACAAACACCGCTGACTCTCTGATAAGCCTCTCTGAATATATTCCAGCACTGTTCGAGAGGGAGTTCGAAGAATTTCTTTGCTCCAGTATCACGTTCAACAAACATATAGTAAGGAATACAGTTTAAGTTAACTTGTTTACGCCACATCTCTGTCCAAACGTTATAATCATCATTTATGTGTTTAAGCAATGGCGACTGCGTACGAATTTGAGCGCCTGTACTACGTAAACGCGCAATAGCTTTAGCAACAGCTTCAGTTTTTAATTCGGCGGAATGATTAAAATGAGCCATAAACGCCAAATTTTTCCCCGCTTTTACAACTTTCTCAAATAGCCGCATTAAATCATCAGAATCGCTATCCGTTAGGTAACGATAGGGCCAATATGCTAACGATTTTGTACCTATACGAATAGTTTGAATATGCTTCATATCGTCCGCCAGCAAAGGCTCAATATATGATGCGAGATTTGCCGCAGTCATCGTCATCGGATCGCCTCCGGTAAATAGTATATCGGTAACTCTATCGTGTTCTCTTAAATACTGAAAAAGCAGCTCGGCTTCTTTCATTGCAAACTTAAAATCTTGCATACCCGAGAATTGGGGCCAGCGAAAGCAGAATGTACAGTATGCGTGACAAGTCTGCCCTTTACTTGGAAAGAAGAGAACCGTCTCGCGATATTTATGCTGCACACCGTTAAGCTTTACACCATTAACAGTAGGAATATTATGGTCTTGTCCTGATGGATTAGGGTTAAACTCCAAACGAATTTTATTTATTGCATCTATCAGCTCTTTTCTCTCTAGTTTTGCATCCAACAGCTTTTTAACCTTTGCGTATTGATCCGCTTCAACCATGTCTGCACGTGGAAAATTCAGCGTAAAAATGGGATCATCAGGGATATTGTCCCAATCAATCAGCTCGTTTACTACATATGAGTTTGTTTTAAACGGCAGTAAATGACCAACTACTTCTATTGCCTCTCTTTGCTCCAGAGTTAGCTTATCTAGCTGGCTAATCTCCTTGAAATTGTTTAATGTGTAAGATTTAAATTCATGCTTCGTCATATCTCTCTGAATGTTTTTATGTGGTCGTATCCTTGCTAAAATAGCAAATATCTCGCAAACGACCAAGTTGTTATGCCTATCATATAAAGGGTTAACAATAAAAAAACTACAGTTGTTTAGTGTTTTTTATCTTTTTAATTAGAAAAATCCCTAATTCTAGTGATTGACAGCCAACTTTAGTTAGCGTTACTTTGTAACATTATTTAAAGATTAAATTAAAAATACAATGAGCAAAATAGGTATCTACTTCGGTTCGTCAACCGGAAATACGCAAGATGCGGCAGAAACAATAGCTAGCCAGCTAGGCGTTTCTTCGTCTGATATACACGACGTATCGTCTGCCAAAGCAGATTTTTCTAACTATGATGTGCTACTATTCGGTTCGTCAACTTGGGGATTAGGCGATTTGCAAGACGATTGGGAAGGTTTTATAGGTAAAGCCAGCAGTGCAGATTTAAATGGAAAAAAAGTTGCCATTTTTGGTTGCGGTGATTCTGCCAGCTATAGCGATACTTTCTGTGATGCTATAGGGAAGATTTACCAAGCTGTTGAGAGAAAAGGCTGCGCAATAATTGGCAGAGTTAGCGATGATGGTTACTCGTACAGCTCTTCTGAGGCTTTTGTTGATGGCAAATTTGTAGGATTACCCCTAGATGCTGATAACGAAAGTGATAAAACAAACGAGCGTATTAGTGCTTGGGTTAGCCAAATAAAAGGAGAAATATAGGTTTTAGGTAATAAAAAAGCAGAGGATATGCCTCTGCTTTTTTATTATGCATAATGTGCTATTTAGTCTAGCTTATGAATTGCTAACCCGCTTCTTAGTTTGGGTTCAAACCAAGTTGTTTTAGGAGGCATAATGTTTCCGGTATCGGAAATATTGATAAGCTGCTGCATAGATACAGGGTATAGTGCAAATGCCGCAGCCATTTCGCAGCTATCTACGCGTTTCTTAAGCTCACCAAGTCCACGAATACCGCCAACGAAATCAATACGTTTTGATACGCGAAGATCTCCAAGGCTAAGAATCTTATCAAATACCAAATTTGAAAGAACGGTTACATCCAATATCCCAATAGGGTCGTTATCGTTATATGTACCTGCCTTTGCTGTTAACGAGTACCATTTACCACCAATGTACATAGCAAAGTTATGTAGCTTACTTGGCTTATAGATTTCAGTACCTTTTTCTTCTACGTTAAACGATTCTTTCAGCTTTTCGATGAACTGCGCTTCTGTTAAGCCATTAAGATCTTTTACCACTCGGTTATAATCAATAATCTTAAGGTGGCTTTCGGGGAAAATAACCGCCATAAAGTAGTTGTATTCCTCATTTCCTGTATGGTTTGGATTATTCTTACGTTTTTCTTCTCCAACCAAAGCAGCGGCAGCAGTACGATGATGTCCATCCGCAACATATAAAGCCGGAATTTCCGCGAATATTTCGGTAATTCTCTTAATGGTCGCATCATCGTCGACTAACCAGAAATGGTGACCAAAACCATCTTCGGCAACAAAATCGTACTCGGGAGCCTTACTATTTACAACCTTTTCTACAATATCATTCATCTCCTTTACATCAGGATATGCAAAAAATACCGGTTCGATATTCGCATTCTGAATACGAACATGAATCATCCGGTCTTCTTCTTTATCTTTACGAGTAAGCTCGTGTTTCTTGATTTTACCAGTTAAGTAATCTTCAACATTCGCGCCCGCGACTAAACCATATTGTGTACGTCCATCCATGGTTTGAGCATAGATGTAGTACATTTCTTTTCCGTCTTGTTTTAGCCATCCTTTTTCCTGCCACTTCTTGAAGTTTTCGACTGCCTTGTCGTACACTTCCCGCGAATGCTCATCTGCAATAGGATCGAAATCTATCTCAGGTTTAATTATATGCAGTAATGACTTTTCTCCGGCTTCAGCCTTTGCTTCTTGTGAGTTTAATACATCATAAGGACGAGATGCCACTTCTTTGGCTAACTCCTTTGGGGAACGAACTGCTGCAAAAGGTTTTATTTTTACCATACAACTTCAATTTAATAATTTAATGGTTTAATAATGAACTAATTATTTTTTGCTGTAGCTATTATCTTACCTAAGATATTAAAGGATACTTGCTACTTCTTCTAAAAGAATATCGCTTATTGGATAATGCAAATTCAAATGATAGGCGAAGAATCGGATTATCAGATTGCTTCATTAATACATTTTTAAATTAGTACATTCTTACACTTGTTATTTATTTACCTGAAAAGTTTTATCTCCTTTAGTAAGGAAGTTTACAATTTGATTTGCTGCTGCCAATCCTGCATTAATATTAGCTTCCGCAGTTTCAGCTCCCATTTTCTTAGGCGTTCCAAAGTAACGGGCGCTGAACTTTTGAGCCATTGCGATATGGCAGTCTGGAGCAACGTCTGTAGCGTACTTAAAGTCCGAACGCGTTTCCATTAACTTCACAATACCATCTTCGTCGATAACCTCTTTTCTGGCTGTATTAATAAGCGTAGCACCTTTAGGCATTTTTGACAGAAGATCGTAGTTAATAGATTTCTTCGTTTTATCGTTAGCGGGAATATGAAGGGAGATATATTCGCATGTGCTGTATAACTCTTCCATAGACTGTACAACTTTTACACCATCTTTCTCTATATCTGTTGCCTGAACAAAAGGATCAAAAGCATATGCTTCCATGCTAAAACCTTTAGCAATCTTTGCCACTAACTTTCCAACGTTTCCGTATGCATGAATACCAAGTTTTTTACCTTTCAGCTCTGTTCCTGTTCCTGCTTGGAAAGTATTTCTAGCCATATAAACCATCATACCTAGCGCGAGCTCTGCCACGGCATTTGAGTTTTGACCAGGTGTATTCATTGCTACAATATTCTTAGCTGTACATGCCGCTAAATCCAAGTTATCGAAACCAGCGCCGGCACGAACTACAACTTTTAAATTCTTTGCTGCATCAATAACTTCTTTAGTCACCTTATCAGAACGAACGATAAGTGCATCTACATCTGCTACCGCCTTGTATAATTCATCAACGCCAGTATATTTTTCTAACAACACGGTCTCAATACCCGCTTTGCTGAAAATATCTTTTATGCCATCAACGGCTGCCATAGCAAAAGGCTTTTCTGTTGCTATTAAAGCTTTCATATATTATTGTTTTTTATAAAAGGCAGCAATGAGACGATAAATTATCGTCTCGTTGCTATACTTTTTAATTTATAATAATTATGCGTTTTGTTTTTCGAATTCTTTCATGCAATCAACCATAGCTTGTACACTCTCGATAGGAAGCGCATTGTAAGTTGATGCTCTGAAGCCACCAACTGAACGGTGTCCCTTAATACCAACCATACCAGCCTTCTTAGCAAACTCCATAAACGCTTCTTCCTTATCGCCATAACCTTCTGCCATTACAAAGCAGATATTCATTAGCGAACGATCTTCTGTATTAACTGTTCCTACAAACATTTTATTACGATCGATTTCATCATAAAGTAGCTCTGCCTTAGCAATGTTACGCTTTTGAATTTCAGGAACGCCGCCGATGCTCTTCAACCACTTCAAGGTTTCTTTCATAATGAAAATAGAGATAACAGGAGGTGTATTGTACATCGAGCCTTCTTTAGCATGAATACGATAGTCCATCATAGAAGGAAGAGTACGGTCAACTTTACCAAGAATATCCTCGCGTACAATTACGAAAGTAACGCCCGCAGGACCAACATTCTTCTGCGCACCGCCATATATTAAGGCGTATTTACTAACATCTACAGGGCGACTCATAATATCAGAAGACATGTCTGCAACCAAGTTAATTGGAGAATCCATATCCTCATGTATTTCGCTTCCGTATATAGTGTTGTTAGTAGTTATGTGGAAGTAATCGGCATCTTTAGAAATAGTATATCCTTTCGGTATATATGTATAGTTTTTGTCTTTTGACGATGCAACGATTTCAACCTCACCAAATAGCTTAGCTTCTTTTGCTGCCTTATTAGCCCATACGCCTGTGTCAAGGTAAGCAGCTTTCTTGTTCAATAAATTATAAGGAACTTGCATAAATTGCATGCTAGCTCCACCTCCTAAGAACAACACTTGATAGCCATCGGGAATATTAAGCAGCTCTTTCCACAATGCACGACATTCGTCCATTACTGCTTCCCAATCTTTCGTACGGTGCGATATTTCTAATACCGAAAGACCTATACCGTTAAAGTCTTTAATAGCAGCAGCAGCAGCAGCTAAAACCGACTGAGGTAAAATGCAAGGACCTGCGCCAAAATTATGTTTTTTCATTTCTTCTGGATTTTAATTATTATTTGAATTGAGTAAGTGTTTAAATAAACTTTAAAAATCAGCAAAAAAATTGACAAAAGAAAGATATTAGCTATATAGCATAAATATTATTCGATTGTAAGCAATATGTTTCTTATTGCTTACAATCGAATAATGAAAAAGAGGATTAATCCGTAATCCATTTATAAATTACGCATCATCATTTTTTTCTTCAGCCGAAATGACAGCTTTATTGAAACTGTATAACTAAAGCTTAACAGGAATAAGCCTATCTTCTTTTAGAACAGGCACTATATCGGAGGTATTTAGCGTAAAGCAAAAGTCTAAAACATCGTCTAGTCCCAACTTTCGTAAACGTTCGCGCTGTGCCATTTTTTGCACATACTCCATGAGATATTGCTTAGCTATCGACCATAAATCAAGTGCCGCATTAGTAGCATCGCACTCTATAGCGAACGCCCCATCTTTTATAAGTATTTCGGCCAATGCTCCGGCGAATATGGAGTCTTCAAGACAAAACTTACCTTTCCAACCGGCACATAGTACTAATACGTTTTGCTGCTGCCGCATAAGATAACGAGCCACAGCCATGAGATTTATAAATGCGCCTACAATAACCCCTCTGCTATCCTTTCCTAAAAAAACGGCTTTTGTTCCGTTAGTAGTACTATATGCGACAGGTTTCCCTTTAACCCTTTCGGGTGTAAAATTGAATGGGGAGTTACCAAAATCGGCAAAATCCAGCGTTTTGCCGTCCCGTTCGCCTGCCAGTATATACCCCCGCTCTTTATATTTACGAGCTTCCTCTACAGACCGAACGGGTATTACTTCTGTAGCTCCGTTTCCAAGTGCAGTACATATAGAGGTAGTTGCCCGTAATATATCGCAGACAACTACAATGTTGTGTTCGTTATGGTATTTTTCGTATAGTAACGGAGAAAAACAAACTTCTATTTGTGGTTTCGGCATTATTCTTTAATTATAGATGAAAGACTAAAAGACAAAAGAACAAAGATTTTTTTAAGTAAAAAAGTCTTTGTTCTTTTATATCTTTCGGCTTCGATTTACCTATCTCATGAAGCGTTTGGTAAACCAAATCTCAAATACAGGATCTATAAAGTGAGGTTTATTCTTTATAAATTCCAAAACTTCTTTCTTTTCTAATGCACCACGCACTCTTGCAACATTAGCCGATGAGTTAAGCTTATAGCTGGTAAGTACTTCTGCAGAAGTAAAGCGGTCAACTCCATCAATAATTGCTTTTAAAAAGCTTATTTGAGGATTAGTTAACCCATCTACTTCTTTTTGAAAAAAGCGTTCGTTATGGTTTAACAGCTCTTCACATGCTGTTTCGTATGCTATATCGTTCACAAACCCCTTTGTATTAAGCCATACCAAGTGCGCCAGCTGCTGCACATAAAACGGGTGGCATTTTACGTAGCTGCATATCTTTTCTGAAAATTCTTTATTAATTACACGACCACTTTTAGAAAATGCCTTAACCATATAATCTATAAGTAATCTATCGTCTATCACCTGTAAGTATAGGATATCACCAAACTTATAGAATATACCTTTGGGATCTTCGAGAAGATCTTGCATCAGATGCTTTTTTCCGCCACTTATTAAATAGCCTACATTTGGCTGGCTTTCCCACGCTTCTCGCACTTTCTTTAGCGTATCAGGCAACGCTTCCATATCTGCAAGGTGCTGAAACTCTTCAAAACATATCATCAGCTTACCCCCAACAAATTCTACTATCCTTGCAGGAAGATTCAGAATCTCATCGCGATAGCTGGCAATGCTTTGATCTGTAAATTCAAGCTTCATGCTATTGTGCTTTCTCTCGCTTACCAATACATTTGGCGCCGATTGCGGAAGGTATTGCTTTACATTTTGCTCCCAATCGCCGGTAGTAGCCGAGATTGTTTTGATAAGATTTTCTGCAAATACGGTATAGAAATCCTGCTCATCGCGAACGTTAAACAGGTTAATATTACATATCTTCAGATCGAAGTTCTGCTTCTGCGCCTGTATAATAGCGAGGTTTATAAGCGATGTTTTACCCCACTTATCGGGGGCTATAAGTACCGTATTCTGAGCGTTGGCGATGTTAGACGCCAACCATGCCAGCTCTTCTTTTCTGCCAACAAAAGCATCTCCGGTAACTTCTTTCGAAAATATAAAAGGCGAGTCCATAGCAACTGATATTTAAAGTTTGAAAGAATTTAAAGTGGTTAAGAGATTTAAGCAATTCAAAAATTAAAAATCTTGAATCTCTCTTCCTTGTTATATCGTAACATCAATGTATTAGTATATCATCTTTTCCGCTTTACGATTAACCATTAATTAACAATAGCAATATTTTTCATAATACAGGCAAGTGCCAGCTTTCTAGCATGATTACCCGATAGTATTAAATGGTGGCTACCCAGCGGATTTTTCAGAAAATATTCCATACCTGCCGGATCTAAGCCTAGCTCTACCGCTGAAGATGATTCGGTATGTTTCTTGACCTTTACAGCTTTCATAAAAGCTTTAGTGAACGTGTTATTAAAACGGAATAAGGTCGCTTCATCCGAATTTAGTAAATCAAGATGCGTTGCCTTGACACCACAACAGTCAGCAAGGACGGTAGATGCATCACATGCTTCAAACTTAATCGACGAGGAGGTCATATTGGCAATCTCCATCACTTGCGGCAGTTGCCCACATAGCTCGTTAACAAATAGCATACCAATAGCACTGCAAACATCTCCGGCACAAGTACTAATATCAATATTATTTGCTGCTTCGTCCGATTTATAGCCTAGCCGTATTCCGAATTTAGCTTCTAATACAAATGGGCTGATATCTGATGCCACTAATTCGTTCATACGATTATTAGGGACATAAATACGCCTATCACTCATACGAATAAATGCGTTCTTCGCATCGTACATATCCGCAACCATCAAGCTTGTTTCGGGAGCATCATGCTCTATAATTGCATACGACGAAATGTTATTCTGATTCATCCACGCCTTGACCTCAACCGCCGAAGTATAAGCTCTATCGCTAGATACTGCCATTAGGATGTAATGCTTAAAGGTATTTTTTTGAACCTCCTCAATTGCATTTACAGCGGAATTATCCGTTAGGAAGACAAGAATATCGGCATCTGTGGTAACAAACTCTACCTTAGTATTATCGAAAATGTCTAAAAAGCGCTTTTTCCATTTGGTAAAAAGGCTTTCTCCGGCGTTGCTATGTGCCAGCAACATCACTCTTACTTTTCTCTCCATGTATAAATGTCAGCTTAATCAATAAGATATTCACATTTTAAAACTGAAGTTTAAATTATTGATTATTAAAATTGAACAATAAAATAATAACGACAAAGTGACTTAATATAACAACAAAGATATAAAATTATTTTAATATGCAACTATTTATCGTTACTTCGTAAAAATCACATAGCTTTGCATTGCAAAAACAGACATATTTTGAAACCAAAGCTATCCATATCAAACTATACCTATTTATTACCCGATGAGCGCATAGCAAAATTCCCTCTAAGCAAACGCGACGAATCAAAATTACTTTTGTATCAGTCAGGGAACATTTATAAGAGTAAGTTTTTTTGTTTAGCCGATTTCTTACCTAAAGATTCGCTTCTGATATTCAACAATACTAAAGTTATTCATGCTCGGCTTTTCTTCAGAAAAGATAGCGGTGCGAAGATCGAAGTCTTTTGTTTAGAACCCATTAATCCACCATTAGCAGAACAGGCTTTATCCGCTCATGAATCATGCGAGTGGCAATGCATAGTGGGCAACCTAAAGCGTTGGAAAGCTGATATTTTAAAGTTGGAATATACTGTTGGTGGAGCAAAAGGAGTTTTAACTGCTGAAAAAAAAGAACAGAATGATGCCAATGTAAGCATTCGTTTTTCGTGGACTGGCAACCATACTTTCGGACAAATCGTTGAGGCATGTGGACAGCTGCCTATTCCCCCTTATCTTAAAAGAGATACCGAAGAAGCTGATAAGACCACTTACCAAACGGTGTACGCCAAATATGAGGGTTCTGTTGCCGCACCAACTGCCGGACTACATTTTACAAAAGAAGTTTTTCAGTCGTTTAAGACTAGAAATATTGAATGTGAAGAGCTGACTCTACACGTTGGAGCCGGAACATTTAAGCCTGTTAAGACCGATACTATTGATCTGCACGAAATGCACTGCGAGCATTTCTCTATAAAACAGACTACGCTCAAACATATTATTGATAAGCTTAGTAGTAAGAAAATTGTTGCGGTAGGCACAACCTCTGTAAGAACACTTGAGAGCCTATACTATCTTGGGCTAAAGATTATCCGGAATAAAAGTATTGAACCTCAAGGGCTATTCGCTACCCAATGGGAGCCTTACCATGAGGAAACATCAATAGATATAAGTGTAGCTACAGCGCTAAATGAGCTGTTACTATATATGCAAAAAAGAGGTTTATACGAGTTGTGGTCTGCTACCTCTATTATGATTGCTCCGCCGTACCAATTTAAAGCGGTTAACGGACTTATTACAAACTTTCACCAACCACAAAGTACGCTATTGCTGCTTGTTGCTGCCTTAATTGGCGGAGATTGGCATAAAGTTTACGACTACGCACTAAATAACGATTTTCGCTTTCTCAGCTACGGAGACAGCTCATTATTAATTCCATAATATAATGCGTCATATGGCTGCCGCTTTATAGTAGCCAATAACAGGATTAAGCGCTGTAACCAACATCAACGAATCGTCTAAATGCTTTTTAAGATTTTCTCTTATAGGCTCAATCCCAACAGCACATTTATCGTCGAAGCTAACGCACCCCTCTCCTATCAACCTTGCGCTATGTAAGAAGTTGTATATCATCATCGGCTTAAACACATTCAGATCAAAAAGACCTGTAGAGCCTCCTACCGATATGGCTACGTCGTTACCCATAACCTGAGCGGCAATCATCGTTAGTGCTTCACATTGGGTAGGGTTAACCTTACCCGGCATAATTGAAGAACCGGGCTCATTATCTGGAATGTGTATTTCGCCAATACCAGCGCGAGGTCCGGACGAGAGCATACGTATATCGTTCGCTATCTTCATAAGACTAACTGCTACAGCTTTTAATGCTCCATGAGCTTCGACAATAGCATCGTGGCTGGCAAGAGATTCAAATTTATTAGGTGCGGTAATAACATGGTAAACCTGTTAACTCTGCTATCTTCTTAGCCACATTCTCGGCATAATTCTCAGGCGTGTTAATGCCTGTTCCAACAGCCGTTCCACCTAACGCCAACTCCGATAAATGGGGTAAAGCGTTCTTGATTGCCCATAACCCCATGATCAAGCCGCGCTACATATCCGCTAAACTCCCGCCCTAACAACGTAAGGGGTGTTGCATCCATAAAGTGTGTACGACCAATCTTTACAACATCCATAAACTCTTTACTCTTTGCGGTAAGCGTATCTCTCAACTTCCGAATTCCGGGAAAGGTATCGTTGGAAGATTGCGACTCATTTATATCGTCGTTCGGAAGAAGTATCTTTTCTTTATCGGTTAGCTTACCGCCGTTAAGAACATGGGCACGATTAGCAATAACCTCATTCACGTTCATGTCGCTTTGCGTACCGTTACCCGTTCGCCATACGACCAGAGGGAAGCTATCATCCAGCTCTCTTTTGAGTATTTCATCACAAACCTGAGCGAATAGACTGCACTTCCCTGCAGGCAGAACACCCGCTTCCTGATTGGTTAACGCGGCTGCTTTCTTTAAATAAGCAAATGCTCGGATTACCTCTAGTGGCATCCGGTTTATATCGCTGGCAATCTTAAAGTTATCTATGCCGCGCCGGGTCCGCGCTCCGTAGTAAGCATCGATGGGCACTTGAACTTCGCCCATCGTATCTTTTTCTATTCTGTGTTTCATAACGTTGATTTTTGTAGTTAGGTACTAACAAAAATCAACGCTCTTTTGTTATCTCAGATCAATGATTTCGTAACCGCTGTAGCTTTGCTCTTTAAAATCCAGCTGTACGTCTTCTATCTTGGCATTAGGAGTAAATAACTTTACTTTTACAGAATAGCTTTCGCCCTCCTTGCCAATATAGCTTACCTCGTATGGATATAACGTATTTTTCTCTATTCGTAGCTCAATGACCGAGTATGCCGCTCTTTTATCCTTAGGCTCGAACTCTATCTTCTCCATCACTTTACCGCCAATGATCGTAGAGCCTTTATAGGAGTACTTAAAATCTTTATTATTAACTGTAAAGAAGTTTATAGGGTTATCGAACATATCGTTGCTATCAGGATCAACTTCTTGGATGTTTATTTCGTTAACATCGTGCATTATTGTCCACTTCGTTTTTCCGTCAGAATATACCTCTATATCATCCATTATCAGCTTAAACGCGCTACCCTTACAAAGCACCCTACCATCCTTCGTTTCTATAATATTATTTACTTCATCGTCTGATGTAAGGGTAAAACGAATATCCATAGACGGATACGATTTCATTGCCTTGTTAAAATCATCGAGTATAGATTTCGCCTTATCCTGAGCAGGAGCGCATAAATACAGTAAAGTTGCCGATATTAGTAGTGGTATTTTTTTCATTCTAATCTTCTTTTTATGTAATCTTCTACAAATTTAATACCGCTTCGCTATCTCCTTATTAATGAGTCGATAATATTATCTAAGGTCTCAAAATCAGATACCAAAACCTGCCTCGCCTTGCTCCCTTCCGAAGGACCTACAATACCCGCTGCCTCAAGCTGATCCATAATACGACCTGCGCGATTATAGCCCAACTCCATCCGGCGCTGAATAAGCGATGTAGAACCCTGCTGCTGCTGGACTACCAAACGGGCAGCCTCTTCGAACTTCTCGTCCAGCTTTGTCATGTCTGCCCTGTTGCCAAATCCATCCGCATCTTCGCCTTTGTATTCGGGGAGTTCAAACGCTTCACCATAGCCTTGCTGGTTGCCTATAAAATCTGTAATACGTTCTACTTCGGGCAAATCGACAAAAGCACACTGAACTCGGGTAAGCTCATTTCCTGTAGAAATAAGCATATCTCCACGTCCTACCAGCTGGTTTGCTCCCGGAGAATCGAGAATAGTACGAGAATCTATCATAGATATTACACGGAAAGCTATACGGGCAGGAAAGTTCGCTTTTATCAAACCTGTGATGATATTCGTAGTTGGTCGTTGCGTCGCAATTATCAGATGGATACCAATAGCACGAGCCATTTGGGCCAAGCGGGCAATAGGCTCTTCTATTTCACGACCCGCCGTCATAATCAAATCCGCAAATTCGTCTATTACCAGAACGATATATGGCAAGAAACGGTGCCCGTTATTCGGGTTAAGCTTACGGTTTACAAATTTCTCGTTATACTCTTTTACGTTACGTACCTGAGCCATCTTTAAAAGATCGTAGCGGCTATCCATCTCCATACATAACGATTTGAGCGTATGCACCACCTTTTGCGTATCGGTAATAATCGCCTCTTCAGAATCAGGCAGCTTTGCTAAAAAGTGCTTTTCTATCTTATTATATAACGTAAGCTCCACTTTTTTAGGATCGACCATTACCAACTTCAGCTCTGCCGGATGCTTTTTATATAAAAGAGAGGTAAGAATGGCGTTTAATCCTACAGACTTACCTTGTCCCGTAGCCCCCGCCACCAATAAGTGTGGCATCTTGGTAAGATCGAAAACGTATGTTTCATTAGAAATAGTCTTACCTAACGCCACAGGTAATTCGTACTTTGCCTCCTGAAACTTAGCCGAACGCAGTAAAGAAAGCATTGATACGGTTTCCGGCTTTTCGTTAGGAACTTCTATACCAACTGTACCTCTGCCCGGAATAGGTGCAATTATACGTATGCCCAGCGCGGAAAGGCTAAGGGCAATATCGTCTTCAAGCCGCTTAATAGATGCAATGCGTACCCCTGCTTTGGGTACAATTTCGTATAGGGTAACACTCGGACCAATAGTAGCAATAATCTTATCTATACCTACCTTATAGTTGGCAAGTGTTGATACAATTTTTTCTTTATTGCGCTCTAACTCTTGCTTGGTAACTGTCGCATTCTTATTTTTATACTCTTCTAACAATTCTAAGGGGGGACGCTGATAACCTTTCAGATCAAGCGTCGGATCGTAAAGACCGAACTCCTGAACCACTTCCGATACTTCTTCTTCCCTTTTTGTCGCTTCTATATCCAACTCTATATCGCCTTGCGTCTTAACGTCTTTATCGTCAACTTTATCAGTAATATCGTCTCTGTTTTTATTTATCTCAAATGTGGCTTCGTAGGAAATTCTCTCCGGTAGTGTATTTTCGTCAACTTCCGGTTCGTCCTCATTTTCTTCGGGCTCCGGCTGTGGTTGCGGTTTAGTTCGTGGTTTCGGCTTCAATAGTGAAACTACTTTTGCGCCTAGCCGCTCTAATATATCTACCGTACGGCGATTAATAAATATAGCCAATAGTATAAGAGCCATAATTAATACTGTTGCCGTACCAACAGCCCCGATACCTGCTACCATCCAACGGCTTACATAGTATCCGTGCGCGCCCCCCAATCCGTTACCAAGCAATGAACTTAGGCTTCTTGACGAAGTAAAAAATGCCAGGGATACCGATACAATTATTGCTCCGAATAGGCATACAAAAAAGGTTTTGCCCAATCGGAAAGTGCGAACTTTTAATAGGCGTAATCCCCGCACCGCTAAAAAAACAGGGATGAAAAGCGCAGCAATACCAAACCATTTACCTACAAGGCATGCCGCAATACTATATCCAAACCGACCTCCATTATTTTGTATCTCTGTCTCTACCGCCGAGTTTGGATTAGTATTAAGACTTTGATCGCTATCCCATGTGAAAAAATAGGATACGATTGCTATAAATAAAAAAACAGCAAAGCATGTAATTGCAATACCTAGCGAGAATTTAAACCGACGATCTTTATAGAAAGGCAGCTTATCTGTTGTTGATTGTTTTTTCTTTTTCCGTACTGCCATTAAATATAATATAGTTTTACTAGAAACGAATATATTTACTAAAGGTTGAAGAACTCTTTATATGCGCCTTCAACAAAAGTGTTTATTTCTGTGTAAAAACGTTGTATGCTCGCTTGGCTCCAGCTGCCGTCTCCCCATTGTTCCATAGCCGCATAAGCTTTAACAAAAATCTCTTTTTCTACAGGCGCTAACAGCTGCATAATACCTGTATTCTGAGAGTTGTATAGTAATGCCCAATTAAAATATTTGGCACCGTTTCCTCTTTTAATAGAAAAAACTCTATGCTTCAACTCTGCAACTTTTTCGCATAACGGAGCATTTTCCGTATCTTTTCCTTTTACCATTAAAACAGGTAACTTTTCTCCTCCTTTTACCCATAAAGCTACCGCAACAGAACAAGAAGGAAAGCCAAGCGCTGTCCACATGGTTGTATGCTCCGGTAGTTCGCCTTGCTTTACTCCTCGAAATACAATAGAAGCAGATGTGGTAAAACGAGGTATATAGTCTTGGTCTATAGCAAAACCTGTTGCCCCGGGAGTTTTAAAGTCGTAATCTTTTAAATCTGTACCTAACAATGAATGATAGTAAGATCTATCGACTGATGAGAAAATCCATTCAGGAGTGATCTTTGAATAAGCTCTTTGCCGCGAGAAGAGGTGAACGGCTGTTTCGTGACGGATATAACCCATCCCTTCGTCTATACGACCTGAATATGAGAAGTTAGAACGAATCAGATAACCATGAGGTGCTTGCATAGGGTCGTTAGCATCCGCCTTAAAGTAAGAGTGGTTATTTGTTTCGTAATAGGCAGCGCCGCCATTCGCGTCAATTACGGCAAAGTTCGCCTCAACTTTCATCGGACGACTTAACGTGTCTAAAAACCGTTCAAAATCAGCCAATGTAGCACAACATTCCAATGCCTGCCTCATAACTATGCCTTCGAAATCTGCCTCCGTAGTAGTATCGTTTTTATCTTTTAGGTTATACGATGCTGTATTCATTACGCAAAATCCCGCGCTATTGGTTCCTGCCCAAACCTCGTTATCAGTAACGTCGTCGCTATTTACAAGACCTATATACGCATATTTACCCGCGTTAGAATATACTATGCGGTTTTGCTCTGTACCCGTATCTCTGTGCTTCCACATCAACGGACGACCATCGGCTGTAGCCTTGCCTGTAATAATAGCAGATGTGCATGCCCGCGCATCGATACCGACTAATAGCGCAACCGCAAGACTAAAGAATACCGTAATATGCTTAATAAAAAGAATATTCTTCATGAGATATTTTTTCCAAATTTAGGCATTCTGAAGTTAATAACCGCATTGCTTTACATAGAAATAAAAAAGAGGCTGCTCTGAAAACCTGAAAACCGATACTCTTCCCGCCAATATGGCGAGAAAATCAGGCTTTAGAAGACAACCTCTTTATCGTTAAGCCTTTTTTACTACTTCTCTTCTTTTAGCAACTTCTTTACCAATTCTATATCCCCGTCATTCTTTGCGGGCTTTAGGTTAAGTATATGCGCAATTAAAGGATAAATATTTACGTTAGCCATTACAGGGAATACAGCCCCTTCTTTAAAAGATGGTCCGGCAGCAAAGAAAATTGCTTCCATTTCCGGAGCAAAATTATCGTAACCATGCGCCCCTCCTAGCTTTGGAGCCGATTCCGCCCTAAAATGGGCATAGGTACCGATATTTGGCAAGACAACAAGATCGCCTATACGAGAATTTGTTCCGTACACATATTTTTCGGGCATATTCTCCTTTTTGTACACTTTTATGTTAGGAACATTTTGAAGCTTTTCATAGGCTGTTTCCAAATATGTTTCTTTAGGATAAAGAAATAGCGGAACTCCTTCAAATACATAGTTAAAGCTATCTATCGGGAGATAATCGTTCAGGTTTACATATTTTTCAGGAACATACGTTGCCATCCCATGATCTGAGAGAACAATAAAATCTATCTGTTCAAACTGTTCTAGCTTTCGTGCCTCATTAAAAAAGTAATGTAAAACGCTATCTAAATGCTCTACCATACGATAAGTTGCTGCCGAGTCGGGGGTATAATTATGTCCGGCAGCATCGGGCTCTTCAATATACCACATAATTAGATGAGGACGTATATCCTCCGGCAGCCGTAGCCAAGCAACTACTGAATCTGCACGGTCTTTATACGGTACGGAGCTGTCAAATTTTTTCCAAATAGAAGGCTGCATATCTTGTACAGGAGCTTCGCTACCAACCCAGAAATAAGACGCCGCGCGTATGCCTTGTTTTTCCGCTGTGTTCCATATAGGCTCCCCCAAATAAAAATCGGGGTTTTGTACAGCCCGCCTGTCGGCTATACGATATATCGCATTAAAATCCGCATCATAAAAGGTATTATTTACAAGACCATGATGATCGGGATGTAAACCTGTGCCCAGGCTATAATGATTAGGAAAAGTTACGCTAGGAAAACACGGACGGAGCGTTGAACGCACACCCACTTTTGCCAATGAATCTAAGGTTGGCGTATGCGCTTTATCAAGATAATCGGGACTGAATCCGTCTAACGAAAGTACAACCACGTACTTTTCTTTTTGAGATGAGCTAGTACAGCCAAGCAGTAGAAGCGAAAAGACTACTATTGATGGTAAAAAGAAAAAGCGCATTTTCATGGATAGGCATGTTAGGTATAATGTATCTACAAAGATATAGAAAAAGGAGGTGTTCATATTATGAATACCTCCTTTTTCTAGCTCCTTTATCCTAATAAAAATAGTTCCTAATTTATAGTTCTTTAAACGAATCCTGAACATACTCAAATGTATTAGGAGCCGTAACCTTGTACTTAATTTCGTGCGTACACTCATTTATTGTACTTCCGGTGTATATACCGAATCTGATAGTGCAGAATACCTCAGGCCCTTCAACGGGAGCCATATCGCTATGGTTGGCTTTCAACGCAGGGATAAATGCTTCTAACAATCTTTCGTACATTAAAGCCTCAAGCGCTTCATCATTCAGTCCAGCATATTCAGAGCCTTTAGCATGACTATTTCTCCATGCCGAAATACGGAAATCGAAGTTATTCTGATAAGAAGAAGCACCATAGTAGTACTCCGCATTAGTATAACCCACTTGGTTATATCCTGTATCATGTATAGACATAACATAATCAACAATAGCCTGATAATATAGTGCTATATCGGGCTGCTCTCTACCCGGTTTTAGAATAATAAGCATACTTGGATCGAAATTCCATACTCCGTTATTTAGAACAAACTGGTCGGTTACAACTTCCGTATAGTCATTCTTAACCCATTCCGAACCGGAATATGTATATTCATCAGCGCGAATGGCTGTTGAAGTTCCGTCGTGGTATTTAAAGGTTGCCGCAATCTTATCGTCTATTTGAGCATAAGGATATTTTTGCTTTAAGAATGTGGGTAAATAATTATCCGGATTCATTGATGAGCTAAAGTTATCATAGCTACCACCCATAGCCTTAAAGTCCGCCAATGTAAGCAGGTATGCATCGCCAGAATATACAGACCAAGCCGTTCCGTTATATTTAAATAAGCCGGCTGTCGCATAGAACTCATCTCCGCCCGACTTAACAACAACATTATCTATTTGTACGGTAGTGGTAGCGTCTGTATTCTTATCGCCAATATATCTGAATGCAACGTATATATCTTGCCCGTCATAAGTACTTAAATCATGCTCTCCAACGGGGAGTAAATCTCCATAGGTACCTGAAGGTATTTCTATTGTAAAGCTGGCTGTAATATCATCCCAAGCGGCGGCGGCAACATCACCAGGTGTAAATCCGGCTAAGTTAGACGAAACCAATACTTCAATCCGTCCTCCTTCTGCTTTATAGTTACCATAACAGGCATCAAAAGTCAGCTTCATACCATCTACTACGCTAACTTTAGGTGTAATCATATACGCATCCATTGTTCCTGTTCCGGGCGCGTTATAGGCAGATGCTTGTAAATAACCATTTCCGCTATATGTACGACCTTGCCATACATTGGTTCCGGTAACATCCACATGGTTCCAACCATCAACAGCAGCGGGGGTAACGGTACCTGTAAACGCGTTAAAATCTTCGTTAATTGCCACAACCGCCCCAGAAGGTTCGCTATCAGATCGGTTATAGTCAACCGCTACAATATCTCCATCTTCAGCATCGGTAATAGCGGTTGCCAGAATAGCAGGTATATTAGTATTTGCGGGTGTCGCCGGAGTAAAGAAGTTAGTGGCAGAACCTGCCCCCCAAACCGTTTCGTAATCGGCGGCAGCTAACTTATACATACTAGCTCCATTCAGCCGTGCTATATACTCAGGCAAATCCAAATACTTATTGTATGTTACTTTTACCGCCGAACCGTCGTCCGCAGTGTACCATGTTGTTGCTAAAAATGCCGGTACGTACAATTTTGCCGGTAAAGTCTCAGAAAAGCGCATGGTCGTTCCTAGCTTGCTCAGCTCATCTTCAACACCCTTAGTTTTTGCTATCTCTATATTTTTCTTATCCTTAGCAATAGCGGCATAATCTACATCCGAAAGGGTATATTCTATCTTCTTAACATCGGTGGGGCGCACCATATCGTCCAACCCGTCAAATTTATCATTAACATCGTCACACGCTACAAACAGCAGTAGTGATGCTATCGGTAATAATATCCTTTTCATATTTTTTACAATCTATAGTTTAGAAGCTGATTTTTAGTCTAACAGATCCGGTACGTCCAAAACCGTAGAATACTCTATAGGCAGTTTTCCAGTCGTGATTACCACCGTCATACGCGTCTGTTATATATTCTGTATTGAAAACGTTTTCGAGGTTTCCGTATATAGTGGCATCGATATTACCTATTTCGAACTTATAGCTGGCGCTAAGATCGTATACTCCCGCAGAAGGCATACGCCAAGGGGTTGAGTACTGTCTATATTCGTTATAACCAAGGCTTGTGCTTAAATCCCAATCAGCGTAGTTACGAGCATAAAGCGTATAATCTACTCCAACCTTCAGCCCTCTAAGAGGTTTAAAGCTTGCGCCAATAGCAGCGGTAGTTTGTGCGGAACCACCCACTTTAACACCGTCCAAACCTAATTTAGCCCACGCATGATCTGGTGACTGAATTCCTGTAGCATGCTCGATTATAACGAGTCCATTCGCATCTTTACCCTCTCCTTTTACAGGCTGCCCGCCCGAATCGTAGTAGTAGCCAATAGGGTCGTTTGTCCATTCCCAGCTCCCTATAGAAAACATGCCGGTAATATCAAGCCACGAGAAAGGTTTAGCCGTTAAATCCAGCTCTATACCCATATGCGTAGCATTTACACCTTTCATATTTAAAACGATCTGATCTATAACCGATCCGTTTCCGTCCGTTATAAACTTAGACTTCGCCATCGTCTTATCTTTCCACTCAGTATAGTAAGCATTTAAATTCGCAGCGAAGAATTTACTTTGATAACCATAACCCAACTCTACAGAAAATATTTTCTCATTTACCGGATCAGGGTTGGTAACATTGCTAACCGCGCTTGAAAGGAATACTCCGCCTGAAAAATAAGGCGCGCGGCTAATATAGCCAATATTAGCAAATACGTTGTGGTTTTGTGTTAGGTTATAATTAGCTCCGCCTTTTATTGTATAACCAAGAAAATCCTCCTTATCAGACTCGGCGTGAGCAGCATCGTAATAGAAACGGTCTTTACGCCAGTACCTGGAGTTCGAAAGCGAACCTGCGACAAATGCGCTTAATTTCTCAGCGTTATACTCCAGCTGCGCAAAAATACCTCCCTGAGCAACGAATCCGTCATAATCTCTATAAACAACATCGCCTACCTGTAGCTTTTCGTTTTTAAAGTTCGGATTTGCCGCTGCTGCATTATTTACCGCAACGACGCTTCCTCTAGACGAAGCATCCATAAAGTAATCGCCACCATATAAGTCAATCAACTCATTGGTATGCACGCCTTTGTAGTAGCGTAAGTCAAGACCTCCGTAAAAATCGAACTTATCTCCAAACTTAGTAGTATAGGTTGATAGTAAGCCATACCAGTTGTGCTCGTTAACGCTTTTTGACATTGCCATTAACGATCCTTCCGTACTAGCTTGATTCAGCGCATAGATTTCATCATAAGCAAATGTACCGTCCGGTTTTCTAAACTCCGTGTTTAATATACCATTTGTAGAACCATACCATTTATTTCTATACTCGCTTGTTAAACCTTGTCCGCCGTAGCCATATCCACGACCAATTGAGGTATATAGCGCCGTACTTAAGCTAGACTTTTGATCTATCTGCCATAGATGGTTTAGCGATATCTGAGGCTTATGATAAACGTTGCGCGCGGATGTTTTTCTCTCGCCGTTAAGTCCGTAACCGTAAGTCGGGTTGTACTTATAAGGAGAGTCGCCATTCATGTAATTCTTAACCTTCTGCCATTCTTCTATGGTTAAACCATCGTTTCTGTTACGTTGATCGTGCTTTTGTGGAGCGCCAAACGCGGTTAACGACAGCTGGTGCTTATCGTTGATGCGCTTTGCGACATTAAGGAAATAGTTATAGCCATCGAATTCGGTCCCTTGGATATAGCCGTCACCCCAAGTTTTACCCCCCAGTACGGTTAGCGCCCATCCGCTCTCTGTTAAACCTGTAGAAAGAGAAAACATTACTTTGTTATAGCCATCGTTACCCATACCATAAGATATCATTCCTCCTTTTTCAGCATCAATTGTTTTAGTAATGATATTAATTGAACCTCCTACAGAAGGCGCCGCAACTTTAGACGCGCCAAGACCACGCTGAGTTTGCATAGAACGGGTAACATCCGACAGACCTGCCCAGTTGCTCCAGTAAACACCACCCCATTCCATGTCATTCATCGGAACACCGTTGATCATAACCGCAATGTTTTCCGATTTAAAACCACGCATATTTATCTTAGAATCTCCAAATCCACCGCCTTGTTTTGTTGCATAAACGCCTGGAGTGGCTTTCAAGATTTCGGGAAACTCTCTCGTTCCTAACTTTTCTTCTATAAATATCGGATCTACCGAAGAAAGCGCAACGGGAGTTCTACGAGCCACCGCAATAGAAGATGTAATAGTAACATCGTCTAGCGCAAAGGCATCATACTCCAGCTCTATAGTACCTAGGTCAACGGTACCTTGCTGAGTAATTTGCCTTTTTACTTCTTTATAGCCAAGGTATCTAACTGAGAGAGTAGCATTAGGCGCTACGCTTAATGTAAAGCCACCGTTAACATCCGTAACAGCCTCTTTTGAAGAACCGTCGGCTGGCATAATAACGGCACCAATCAACGCTTCTTTACTCTCGGCGTCGACCACGCGACCTTTCACTGTTACTTGCGACATAGCCGTAGCCGATGTTCCAATCAAAGCGGCCGCCACAAATAAGAAACGAAATAGGTTTTTTCTCATTATTAAAAATGTTTAGTTAGTAATTATTTTAGTGATTTTAAATTTTCTAATATCCTTTAACCTAGTACTTAATGCTATACGCTTATTAGCATCGCCGGCTTTCTTTCTACCGTTCTATTCCTATAATGAAAAGAACGTGGTATAGGCTTCGTTTAAAAGAACAATGCAAATATATGCTAACAAAATTACATAAATGTTACAGCAAAATTACTTGTAGATTTATTTGAGAACGCTCAATAATTTGAAATACAACAAAATACGGAGACGCAACAATTTTAACAACAATTTTCAGCAAAAAAAAATCTCATAATAAGTTGCGTTTCAAGATTTTAAGATATCAACACCGAAAATAAGTTACTAACAGCAAATCACTTTTTATTCTGCAAATAAAAATAGCTACCTTTGCGCTTAATAAACTTTTGTGGAAAGATTTGGGCTGCTTGCGACCACACAAAAAAATGCTAAAACTTGCATCAGCATATTTATGTTTTGCCCTCATCTTTCCCATTTCATTCACTAAATAAAGTATTATTTGATATGGGATATCTTTTTACCTCAGAATCTGTTTCGGAAGGACATCCGGACAAAGTTGCAGATCAAATTTCAGATGCTATTCTTGATGAATTTCTTCGTCAGGATGAGCACGCTAAAGTTGCCTGTGAAACGTTGGTAACAACAGGTCTAGCCGTTGTTAGCGGCGAAGTTCGTTCAACCGCCTATGTTGATGTACAAAATGTTACACGCGGGGTAATCAATAAAATAGGCTATACTAAAACCGACTATATGTTCGACGGCAACTCGTGTGGAGTGCTTTCTGCCATACATGAGCAATCGCCTGATATTAATCAGGGCGTAGTAAAAAAGAAGGCTGAAGAGCAAGGCGCCGGCGACCAAGGTATGATGTTTGGCTATGCCTGTAATGAGACCGATGACTACATGCCACTATCGCTTGTACTATCACACATTATTCTTCAAGAGCTGGCTGCCATTCGCAGAGAAGGTAAGAAAATGAAATATCTTCGCCCCGACGCTAAATCGCAGGTAACTATCGAATACAACGACAATAATGCTCCGGAACGAGTGCACGCCATTGTTGTGTCAACTCAACACGACGACTTTGATGCCGAAAAGGCTATGCAGCAAGTCATAAAGAATGACGTTATGGAAGTGCTTCTGCCTCGCGTAAAGAAACGTTTACCCAAACGCGTACGGGGGCTGCTTAAAAACGATTATATTTTGCACGTAAACCCAACCGGCAAGTTTGTTATCGGTGGTCCGCATGGCGATACCGGTCTTACAGGTCGTAAGATTATTGTTGATTCATATGGCGGAAAGGGTGCTCATGGAGGCGGGGCTTTTTCCGGTAAAGACTCCAGTAAGGTAGATCGTTCTGCTGCTTATGCCGCGCGTCATATTGCGAAAAATCTTGTTGCGGCAGGCATTTCAGACGAAGTGCTGGTACAGGTTGCCTATGCCATTGGTATTGCGAAACCTGTTAGCATTTATGTAAATACATACGGTAAAAAGCACATTAAGCTACCCGACGGAAAAATTGCTGAAAAAGTAGCGCAGCTATTCGATTTACGTCCGGCAAAAATCGTTGAAAGATTCGGACTAACCTATCCTATTTTTGAAGAAACAGCTGCTTACGGTCACTTTGGTCGCGATTACTGTAAGAAAAAAGTAGAGCTATTCCGCAACGGTAAAAAGCAAGTAAAAGAGGTTGAGTTTTTTGCGTGGGAAAAACTTGACTATGTTGACAAAATTAGAAAAGAGTTTAAGCTGGATTAAAAGCCCTTATAGATAACGGCAACGCCCGCTAAACCAAAGTTTAGCGGGCGTTGCCGTATATGTAATTAGGTATATTTCTACCGGTTTTAAACATATTGGTCTATTATCTGTTTTTAGAAAAAACAGCCATGTCTTCTACGATCTTTTTCAATGAAATAGCCTGGATTTTAAAATTTTAACTATCTTTACAAAAAATCATTATCCTATGGAGAGCAAATATGTTCCTGCCCAAGTAAAAAAAGAGCTTCAAGCGTTCGCCGATAAAGAGAAAGCGAGACAGCTTAGGGGGTTCTTCAAAACACGCAAAGGCGAATATGCGGAAGGCGATAAGTTTCTGGGAGTTATAGTCCCGAAGCAGAGGGCTATTGCTAAAAAATATTACAACGACATTACGCTTGGCGGGATTACGCTGCTTTTAAAATCTGTTTATCATGAAATAAGAATGACGGCATTGCTAATGCTTGTCAATAAAATGGAGAAAACCAAAGACGCTAAAAAACGGGAAGCGATAGTAGGATGTTTCATGAAAAACATTGACGCCATAAACAACTGGGATCTGGTAGATTTAGCCGCCCCTAACATTTTAGGCGGATACTTATTTGATAAAGACAAAACGTTACTATATGAGTTTGCCGCATCCGATAACCTTTGGAAACAGCGCATTTCTATACTATCTACATTCTACTTCATTAAACATAATCATTTTGACGATACCTTAGCCATTTGCGAAATGTTAATGGATAATGCTCACGATCTTATTCAAAAATCAATTGGTTGGATGCTTCGCGAAGTTGGTAAACGAGATATAGACAAAGAACGAGAGTTTTTAGATAAATATGCAGCAACCATGCCCCGGATCAGCTTACGTTACGCTCTTGAGCATTTTGATGAAAAAGAGAAAGAGCATTATATGGAAATGGAGAATGCCGCTCCTTATCTTTAAATGATCCCGGAAAGATTGACTTTTAACCCATCGTAAGCAAGAAATACATTCTGAGGCAACTCTTTCTGAATTTCTTTATGAAAACCCATTTGGTGAGAAATATGGGTTAAATAGGCTGCTTGAGGTTCGATGCGGTTAATAACATCCAACGCCTCATTTAGCGCAAAATGAGAGAGGTGTTTTTCTTTTCGTAATGCATTTAACGCCAAAATTTCTACTCCGGTTAACTTTTCCCATGATTCTTCCGGAATATGGTTAGCATCCGTTAGATAGGCAAATCGACCAATTCTATAGCCGAGTATCGGCAGCTTAAAGTGAACAATACGAATAGGACAAACCGTAAGACCGGCAACGACAAAATCTTTTTTATCATCTATCGTTTTTAAGGTTATCTCAGGAGTTCCGGGATACTTATCGTCGGCAAAAGCATATGAAAACTCATTAACAACGGAATGTTCTACTCTTTTCTCGCAAAAAATATCTACAGACTTTCTCATTACATAATTAAACGCGCGTACATCGTCAATTCCGGCAGTGTGGTCTTTGTGTTCATGGGTAAGAAGAATTGCATCTAAACGCTGAACGTTCTCTCGAAGCATTTGCTGACGAAAATCGGGTCCTGCATCAAATAAAATAACTTTACCATCTACCTCCAACATTGCCGATGTTCTGAGCCGTTTATCGCGTTCATCGCTTGAACGGCACACATCACATGAACATGCTATTACAGGAACTCCCTGAGACGTTCCCGTTCCTAAAAATGTTAGCCGAGCACTACGAGACATTCAAATATTTTATATGAAATGAGCTTAAAAGTAAATATTATTACAAATACGGCATAATTATTGCGCCTAAAGAAGACCGAGTAAGGTTAACAAAATCATTCATACTAAAAGCGTTAAGGTTTTATAATTTTTCCTATTTCGTTAAACATTCATGGTATCCATCTTGTTTTGTAAAAAACAAATACGAGCATAATTACATATCGCAACAAATAAGTAGCTAAATATTCATATTAAGTTAATACAAAACACGTAGTTCATCGCTAAATTTGTGTCATCAGATTAGTATAACATTTTAATTATTTGATTATGGACAACTTAAACAACATCGACGTACTTACCGAAATGGAAGCGCAAGATACAACAACCAAGAAGGATGAATTTCCATTTATGACAGATATGACATGTTTTTGGAAATCATTAGTAAGTTCGATCGAAAGCAGATTAGGCGAGCTAAAAATCAATGGTAAGCTGAACAGGACGCTCTCCACTAATGGGATTTGATACGGTTAAGCCCATTAAACGAATGCTACGTCTTTCTAACGACATACCTGCCAGTAGTTTTTTTGCTTTTTGCAGCAAAAAATCAAAGTTATCGAAGTAACGCGAGTCCGTATGGCTATGCGTATGCTGTTCGTGGTTGTGGAATTTTATCTTTAACGTAAGCGTTTTCCCCTTAAAGCCAACTTCCCTTAAACGTTCCATCAGCTCCACAGCAAGCCTATATAGCTCGGCAACACGTTCAAAATTTGTAATCAGGTCTTTTTCGTAAGTTCGTTCGGTTCCAACCGATTTTCTTTCCCTTTCAGGGTTAACATCTCTATCATCAATGCCTCTGCAAATATTGTAGTAGTATTCGCCTTGCTTGCCAAACATACGCGTGAGCGACGTAATGCTTTGCCGCCGTAAGTCGCCTCCCGTGTGTAGTCCGTACGCGTGCATGCGCTCTGCCGTATTAGGACCGATACCATAAAACTTATCTACCTGTAGATTTTTAAGTAATTCCGCCTCTTCTCCCGGCTTTATAACCTTCATCCCGTTAGGCTTATTCATATCCGATGCCAGCTTTGCCAAAAACTTATTAAACGATACTCCAGCCGACGCCGTTAGCCGCGTTTCCTCCCATATCCGTTTACGAATTTCTTTCGCGATAAGTGTGGCAGACGGTAGTCCTAATTTATTACGGGTAACGTCTAAAAATGCCTCATCTAACGATAGAGGTTCTACCAAATCGGTATATTCGAAAAAGACGCTACGGATATGCCGTGATATTTCTTTATACAAATCGAAACGAGAACGAACGAAAATAAGATCGGAACACAGGCGTTTTGCCTGTACGCTCGACATGGCAGACCGTACACCATACTTACGAGCCTCGTAGCTGGCGGCGGCAACTACTCCCCTGCTGGCATCCCACCCAACAGCAACAGGCTTGCCTCGCAAATCGGGATTATCACGCTGTTCGACCGAAGCGTAAAAGGCATCCATATCTACATGAATTATCTTTCGCGTGTATTTTTCCTCTTCTTGCATATTCTTCCGCAAATCTAATCTTAAACATAGACTTGTTAAAGCAATGGGCTGTGATTTGACAGAAATTAAACGTATTTTTGTATATATACTATAAAACGAATATTTTACTTTATGTTTATGACTTTTCACGAACTGGCTGAGTACATCTTAAATCAAGCAGATAAACCATTGACAACAAATGAAATATGGAAAATCGCTATTGACCTTCATCTTGATAAGAAATTAAATAGTACAGGTAAAACTCCTTGGGCTACATTAGGTGCTAGATTATATGAAATATCTCGCGATGATCCTGATTCTGTATTTAAAGCAATTGGAAAGAGGCCAAAAAGATTCTACTTAAAAAATAAAAAATATAACATAGATTTTAGAGAATATGAAGAAGGAAAAACAGAAGAAGAAACAGATATTTTAAAACTTCCTTCTAAAAATTTCTTGGAAAAAGATTTACATCCTTTTTTGGCTCATTTTGCTTTTTACACCCTAAACTGCTATTGTAAAACAATAAATCATAGTACATCTGATAAAAAAAGTTTTGGAGAATGGGTACATCCGGATATAGTCGGTTGTATTTTTCCTATCGACAAATGGGGTAATGAGGTTTTAGAGCTAAGTTCCGCTATAGGAAATACTTCCGTTAAATTTTTATCCTTTGAATTAAAAAAGGAAATAAATTTATCCAACTTAAGAGAAAGTTTTTTTCAAACTGTATCAAACTCATCATGGGCAAATGAAACCTATTTAGTTGCCGCTGAAATATCTGAAAACGAAGACTTCCTTTCCGAACTCGCGAGACTATCCAGCTCCTTTGGCGTTGGAGTAATTAAACTTGATATAGAAGAACCCAACTCTAGTATGATAAAATTTCCGGCTAAAACACGGGAAAATTTAGACTGGGAAACCATAAACAAACTAACCGTAATGAATAAAGACTTTAATTTATTCGTAAAAAGAATTAGGAATGACCTCAAGAGTAACGAAATTAGAAAAGAAAAATATGATAAAATTCTAGATGAAAATCTATTAGAAAAAATAATTAGATAGTAACAATAATCGCATCATTAATATATAACTACTCATGGCTACATTCGAAATCAAGGGAGGAACCCGTCTTAAAGGGGAAATTACTCCACAGGGCGCCAAGAACGAGGCATTACAAATACTATGCGCGGTACTGTTAACCCCCGAAAAGGTTACGATACATAACATTCCCGATATTCTTGATGTTAATAACCTTATTAAGCTACTTGCGAAGCTGGGCGTTGAGGTTGAAAAATCGGGCGAAGGTTCGTACGGCTTTGAAGCAAAAGAGGTTGATTTCGACTATATGCAAACCGAAGAGTTTCGCAAAACGGCTTCTGCACTACGCGGCTCTATAATGATTGTTGGTCCGCTGCTAGCTCGTTTTGGTAAAGGATACATCCCTCGCCCAGGCGGAGATAAAATCGGACGTCGTAGGTTAGATACGCACTTTATTGGCTTTGAGACGCTAGGCGCCGAATTTGATTTTGATGTTAACAGCAACTTCTATAGCGTTACAGGCGACAAGCTGAAAGGAACTTATATGCTGCTCGACGAAGCGTCGGTAACAGGTACAGCCAACGTTGTGATGGCGGCTGTAATGGCAAAGGGGACTACTACTATATATAATGCCGCATGTGAACCATACTTGCAACAGCTTTGTAAGATGCTGGCGCGTATGGGCGCCAAGATATCTGGTATTGCATCAAATATGCTCGTAATTGAAGGTGTAGAATATCTTGGAGGTACGGAGCACACCATGCTACCCGATATGATTGAGGTGGGTAGCTTTATAGGTATGGCTGCCATGACCCGTAGCGAGCTGACCATTAAAAACGCGTCTATTGAGAATCTAGGCATTATCCCGGCACAATTTCGTCGTTTAGGAGTTATTGTAGATCAACGCGGTGATGATCTTCACATTCCTCAACAAAACCATTATGAAATCGAATCGTTTATCGATGGCTCTATAATGACCATTGCAGATGCTCCTTGGCCCGGACTTACACCCGATTTACTTAGCGTGTTTTTAGTTGTCGCGACACAGGCAAAAGGTACGGTACTTATACATCAAAAGATGTTCGAAAGCCGTCTATTTTTCGTCGATAAGCTGATTGATATGGGCGCGCAGATTATTCTATGCGATCCGCACCGCGCAACGGTCGTAGGACTTAACCACCAAATGTGTTTGCGCGCGTCGCGCATGTCTTCGCCCGATATTCGTGCCGGGGTAGCGCTGCTAATTGCGGCCATGTCTGCCGAAGGTACCAGCGTTATTCATAATATTGAGCAAATAGACAGAGGGTACCAGAATATAGACACCCGCCTTAACGCCTTAGGTGCTCAAATTAAAAGAATAGACGATTGTCAGTAAATCGAACAGTAATCTTAATAAGCCCGGAAGAGGGTATGTCAAAATCCAGCGCGTCATGTCGAGCCTGTCGAGACATCTCGTGAATAGCAGCATAATGATTTTATTTACGATTAACTACCAAATAGTCGAGCGCGTTGCTACTTTTCAGAAGATTCCTCCCCTTTGGTCGGAATGACGACAAAACCGCTTATTATTTTCTTAAATCCAGATTATAACGTTCTCTTCTTTACCGATTTCTATAGCTTCCTTTTTCTTGATTTCCGCTTTGAGTGGAAGTAAATAAGTATCGCGCTTCCTGTCGAACCGGATTGCGGTTTGACATTGGCTGTCGCCGATTTTAGCCGTTATTTTCAATCGTCCCCAACCTTCTTCCAAACATTTAAGGTTTTCTCTTATTTCTTTAGCCAATTCCTTCGGAAAGCGGACAATCCACCAACCTCCCGTTCCGCCCGTCGACGAATAGCGCCAGACTTTTGCGGAGAACCTATATTTTATTCCCACATTTTCCATATTTATTCAACACGATTTCCATTCACATCTATAAAAAAAGTTTCACCGCCAAGCTTAACCTTCGCTTTACCATCCTTATTGAAATAGCGGGCATCATATATAAGAGGAATGACCGCTTCTCCTGTCCGGTTTATAAAACCGTATTTACCCTCTGTACATACTGCTGCCAATCCCGTTTTGGTAAACGAGTATGCCGGATTATATATGCGCGGAATAACTTCTCTCCCGGCTTTATCAACATATCCCCACCAACCATTTAGCCGGACTAATGCCAATCCAACAGAAAAGGAATGCGCATAATCATATATGAACGGCGCGACTTCTTCTTCTGTTTCCGCATCTAAAAACCCCCATTTGCCATTACTCTCTGTCGCTACTAATTTTCGCGTTTCGGATACCGTAATAGCGGCAGATTTCTTTTTATTTTTTTGTTTATCCATCTTTATCTTATGGACATTCGATTTTTTATTTTAGCCCACATAAGCTTTCAAACCTCTCTTTTTTCTCCGCCTAACTTCAAAAATAACAAATAGCTGAAAGGCCACCATTATTTCTTCCTCCGAATAATAACGAACCTCGCTATATCTCACGATAGTACGATATCTTAATAAGAAAAATCAGAAAACCCAGCCCTCTTTCTCGCTATTAGTATCACCGACCATGAATAAATTCCCTTACGCTTTTCTATGTGCAAAATATCTTGTGGCGAATGGATTAATTGCTAAGCAAGTAATCAAACAAAATGACAATTTGCCACGTTATACAACGTGGCAAATTTTTTGTATTGATACTTATAAAAAATATAAGTACGGTAATGAAAAAAGAACATCAACATAATGGCGATGAAGAAATGAATGCTGAAAATCAAGAAAATACACAGCCATCAGAAGAACAAAATGCTGAACAGAATATAGAAACAGCCGCCGATAATACTGAAAATTCGGCAGGTTTGTCAACTAAAATAGAGGAAAAATTGGCAGAAGCCAATGACAAATACATGCGTCTAGCTGCCGAATTTGACAACTACCGTAAGCGTACGCTTAAAGAGCGTATGGAAATGATGAAATATGGCGGCGAAGATGTAATTGCGGGCTTACTTCCTATTCTCGACGATTTAGATAGAAATGCCCAAGCCATGGGAACAGCCGAGGATATTAAGGTAGTACGCGAAGGTATTTCGTTAATTCACAATAAGCTGATTCAACTTCTTAGGCAAAAGGGAGTAGCGGAAATCGAAGCGTTAGGATTAGAGCTAGATACGGATAACCACGATGCCGTTACTACAATCCCTGCTCCCGAAAAGAAGCTGAAAGGTAAAATTGTTGATGTAATTCAGAAAGGATATAGGCTTAACGATAAAGTTATTCGACACGCAAAAGTAATAATTGGCGAATAATACATATGAGCCGATAACCAATACACACACACTCGAAGCAAGTAAAACCATACAATGTCAAAACGCGATTACTACGAAGTGCTGGGCGTTAGTAAAAATGCCAGTGCCGACGAAATAAAGAAAGCCTACCGCCAGATGGCTTTAAAATATCACCCCGATAAAAATCCGGATGATAAGGACACCGAAGAAAAGTTTAAAGAAGCAGCCGAAGCTTACGATGTGCTTAGCAATCCGGATAAAAAGGCTAGATACGATCAGTTCGGTCATGCCGGAATGAGCGGTGCCTCAGGCGGCGGTGCGGGCGGTTTTAGCATGGAGGATATCTTTTCTCAATTTGGCGATATTTTCGGTGGACACTTTAACTTTGGAGGTTTTGGCAGCGGCTTTGGATTTGGCGGAAGCGGTTCTGCCCAACGTGTAAATAGGGGCGCGGATATGCGTATCCGCATTAAGCTGAACTTGCAAGAAATTGCCCATGGCGTTGAAAAAAAAATTAAGCTGAATAGAAAAGTAGCTTGCGGCACTTGCGACGGAACGGGTGCAAAAGATAAGAATAGCTATACTACTTGTAACACATGCCATGGAACTGGTCAAGTAACTAGAGTTACGAATACGATTTTAGGGCAAATGCAGACTTCTTCGACATGCCCTACTTGTCATGGCGATGGCAAAATTATAGCTAACCCTTGCCCTGTTTGTCATGGAGAAAGTGTTGTAAATAAAGAGGAGGAAATCAGCTTTAAAATACCTGCCGGAGTGGAAGAGGGAATGGTACTAACCGTTTCAGGTAAAGGAAATGCCGCTCGTCATGGTGGCGTAAACGGTAATCTACTTGTACAAATTGAGGAAATAAGGGACGAAGATCTTATTCGTAACGGAACAGACCTTATTCACAACGCCTTTGTAAGCGTTGCCGATGCTGCATTGGGAGTTACAATTGAAATTCCGACAGTTGATGGAAAAGCTAAGATTAAAGTCGAACCCGGTACACAATCGGGAAAAGTGCTACGCTTACGCGGTAAAGGATTACCGGATGTGAACGGATATGGTACCGGCGATTTATTGGCGGTTGTTAACGTTTGGACTCCTCGTAAGCTTGATAAAAAAGAAAAAGAGCTGCTCGAACAGCTCGCAAAATCGGAAAATTTTAAGCCAAAACCCGACAGCAACGATAAGAAACGCGCATTACAAAATCTGGGCTACATATAAAAGTTCGGTTTTTATATATAATGAAAGCGGAATAAGTTGATTCCGCTTTCTTAATTTATATTCTATTGTAAAGCGGAATTAAAATTTGCCCGCAAATATTTTTGTTTGAATATAGTGTCGTACTTTCGCATACTTTTTATCGAGTAAAGACTTAAGACAAAAGGACAAAGACTTTCTATTTATTACCGCTAAATTTCCTTTGTTCTTTATATCCTTGTCTGAATTTATTTATAAGTTTTATACATTTACATTATACTTTCATGGAGCAACGCCCGAGCTATTCTCGTATACGGAAAGTATCGGTTCCAATTATTTTGAGCTTTCCGGCACAGAATATCATTGGTCTTACTGATACGTTCTTTTTAAGCCAGGTTGGCGAGACTGAGCTAGGTGCTTCGGCTGTTGGTAGCATCTATTTTTTCACGCTCTTTATGCTAGGTTTCGGTTTTACTACCGGAACATAAATGATTAAAGAGGCTGAGGGCAGGAGAAATTATGATAGTGCGGAAAAGCTGTATAGAAGGCTAGAGAAATTGGAGGATGCGAGGGATGAGAAGAACGACACGTCATTTGAGGATGTATTGGAGGAGTTGAGCGAGTATTTATATAATCGCAAAAACAATTCGCGCGAGTTAAAAAAACGAATTGTACCTAAAAACTTTATTCTCGGTATATAAAAGAACAGGGGGCTTTTTAGCGCCCCCCAGATAGAAATAGCATAAGAGCCGTTTCGCGTAACCGAATCGGCCGGTATGAGCGCCGTAGGCTTATTCCCCGCCGACATG
>JAIRNF010000006.1 GCA_031258195.1 Prevotellaceae bacterium | reverse complement strand
CTTTCGGGGGCCACGCGAAGTAAGATCGGCTAAGCTCCGAGGAGTTCGCAAGGTACGTTTCACTCGCGCGTCAACGAGCGCGAGCTTAGCGATAGTTGCGGAAACAAAAATATTTACCTGACTTTACCCGGAAGCTTTAGAAAAGCTCCGCTAAAGTTATCTTGAACCTTTTTTAATCCATACTCTACTGTTAACTGTTGCTATCGGCTTTGTTGGTGATGTTAAATCTAGCTATCTTTGCTATCATTTTAAAAGCCTAGACCAATACAATGGAATACAACAGCAACAACATCGAAATAAACTACGAAGTAGCCAAAGAGCTGGGGCTCTTACCTGAAGAATTTGACAAAATTAAAGAGTATCTGGGACGTACCCCTAACTTTACGGAGTTAAGTATATACTCGGTAATGTGGTCGGAGCATGCATCCTACAAAAACTCCATTAAATGGATTAAAACCTTGCCGCGCAAAGGTAAGCATGTGCTTGCAGAGGCAGGTGCCGAAAATGCAGGTTTAGTTGATGTTGGCGATGGATGGGCTTGCGCTTTTAAAATAGAATCGCATAACCACCCCAGCGCTGTAGAACCATATCAGGGTGCCGCAACAGGAGTTGGCGGTATTAATCGCGATGTATTTACTATGGGGGCTCGCCCTGTTGCGCAGCTAAATTCGTTACGCTTTGGTAACCTTAGCCTCGACAGAACTAAGTGGTTGCTGAAAGGTGTAGTAAAAGGTATTGGCGATTATGGAAATGCGTTTGGTGTACCAGTAGTTGGCGGCGAAGTTTTCTTTGACGATTGCTATAACGTAAACCCATTGGTAAATGCCATGTCTGTTGGTTTGGTTCGTAAAGACGGAACCCTTTCGGCAATCTCTGGCGGTGTTGGTAACCCGGTTTACATCGTAGGTTCATCAACAGGTAAAGACGGTATTCATGGTTCGACTTTTGCCTCTGCCGATATTACCGAAGATTCTGCAAACGATATCCCATCAATACAGGTAGGCGACCCGTTTATGGAGAAGTTGCTTCTCGAAGCAACGCTCGAGTTAAGTAAAACAGGTGCTGTTGTTGGTATGCAGGATATGGGAGCAGCGGGTATTATCTGCTCAACATCAGAAATGTCTGAAAAAGGCGGCTGCGGAATGAAAGTCTATCTTGATAAAGTTCCCCTTCGTCAGCATAATATAGAAGCTTGGGAAATCCTTCTATCAGAATCGCAAGAGCGTATGCTTGTTGTGGTCGAAAAAGGAAAAGAACAAATAGTTGAAGATATTTTCAAAAAGTGGGATTTGGCGTGTGCCATAATTGGCGAAGTTATTGCCGAAGACCGTTTACTGTTCCACTACCATGGCGAGTTGGTTGCCGATGTTCCCGCATCAACCTTAGTGTTAGGAGGCGGCGCTCCCGTTTACGAACGCGAGTATAAAGAGCCGGCATACGTTAAAGAGTATGCGAAGTTTGATATAAACTCGGTATCAGAGCCGGAAGATTTAAGAACCGTTGCACACGAGCTGGTAAAACATCCGAACATTGCTTCTAAACGTTGGGTTTACGAGCAGTATGATTCTATGGTAGGTACAAAGAACATGAGTACGAACCTTCCATCGGATGCGGCTGTGGTAAACATTAAGAAAACGAATAGGGCGTTGGTTATGACAACCGATTGCAATAGTCGTTACGTAAAGGCAAATCCAAGAATGGGAGCAATGATTGCTGTTGCCGAAGCTGCCCGTAATATTGTATGTTCGGGAGGAGAGCCTTGCGCAATTACAAACTGTTTGAACTTTGGCAACCCATACAACCCTGAAGTTTACTGGCAGTTTGTTGAAGCAATAAAGGGTATGAGCGATGCCTGCAATAAGTTCGAAACCCCGGTAACAGGAGGTAACGTTAGCTTCTATAACCAATCCGATATAGGCGGAAAGGTTGAGGCTGTATTTCCGACTCCTGTAATTGGTATGCTGGGAATTTTAGAGGATAAGAAACGCCAAATGACTTTGGCATTCCGTAATAAAGGCGATGTTATATACATGATCGGTCGCTCGCAAAATGATATTGCTTCATCAGAATATCTTTATTCTATCTGCGGTGTAAAACAATCGCCCACTCCATATTTTAACCTCGATGAAGAGTGCGAAGTTCAGAAAACGGTTGTAGCACTTATTAAGCAAAACTTTATTAGTAGCGCACACGATGTTTCGGATGGCGGACTTTTCATTACATTGCTAGAATCTGCAATGATTAACGGCTTCGGCTTCGATATCACTAGCGATGCCGAAATTCGTACCGATGCATTCTTATTTGGCGAGGCTCAGGGACGTATCGTAGTATCGGTTACTCCGGGTAGAGAGGTTGCTTTTACCGATTTTATGAATAAGCAAAATGTTCCGGTAACAATGCTGGGACATGTAACTAAGTCGGAGATAAGAGTGGACGATGTTTCGTATGGATTTATTACCGATCTGAAAGCATTGTACGATAGCTCTCTCGGAGATATTATTGAAAAAAGTGGCAAGTAAAGCAACTACAAAAGAAGTTGCTGGCATGTTCGACAGTATTGCCGGGAAATATGATTTCTTGAATCACTTTTTCTCTTTAGGTATAGATAAGCTATGGCGGCGAAAGCTGGTAAAACGTTTAGCTAAGCTTAACCCTATAGACGTTCTGGATGTTGCGACGGGTACGGGCGATCAGGCAATTGCAATTGTTAAGGCTGGTATTCCTAGAGTAACGGGTATCGACATTTCGGAGCAAATGCTTGCCGAAGGCAGAAAGAAAGTTGCAGCAAAAAATCTTACAGAAAAAATTACCCTTACTTATGGGAATTGTGAAGAGTTACAGCTTGCAGACGGCTCTTTTGATGCCGTTTCGGTAACGTTTGGTGTGCGTAATTTTGAGCATTTAGAAAAGGGTTTAGCCGAAATGTACCGGGTACTTCGTCCCGGAGGGCAAGTCTTTATTCTAGAATTTTCGATACCTAAAAATGCGATTATAAGAGGGTTGTATCGTTTTTACTTTTTTAAGGTAATGCCTTTTGTAGGGCGGCTGGTATCTAAGGATAAGAAAGCATATACCTATTTACCCGAGTCTGTTGACCCGTTTCCGAAACGTGAAAGTTTTTTAAAAACTCTTTCTTCTCTTGGTTTTGTTAATACTTATCGTATATCTTTGTCCTTTGGCATAGCCGAACTATATGTAGGTCAGCGGTAATCTGCATATCGCAAACAGTAAAATACAGAATATTGCTAAAAAGAACTATACTCATTTTACTACTGGTCTTTTCTTCGTTAGCCTGTTTAGCGCAGCCTCAATGGGTAGAGCTTAACCTGAGGCATTACGACATTAAGAAAATTCGTTTTGGTTTTACGCTTGGAGCCAATGTACTCGATTTTTCTACCGTAAATGTGCTACAACCCGTAAAGCTTCCGGGACAGACTGATGCAGTAAAAGTAAGAGCCGATGTGGTTACTGCGCGTCCGGGTTTTAGTATCAATGCAATTCTGGATTATAGGCTATCAAGCGCATTTAACGCTCGAATATTGCCGGGTATCTGTTTCGGCAGCAGAGATATGGTCTTCTACGATGAAGAAGCCCCGGGAAACGTCGAACTTTATAAAATGCCTATTCAGTCAAACTATATAGAGCTACCCATTCAGATAAAGTATAACGCAAAACGCCATTCGAATTTCAGACCATATATTATTGCCGGCGCTAACTTCCGTTCAAACCTTACGTTTAAAGAAGACGAGCAGAAGGGTACTTACTATGAGTTTCCGCAATTCGAACCGTTCGTTGAGTTTGGTATAGGTCTTGATACCTACTTCTACTACTTTAAGTTATCGGTAGAGCTGAAAGTATCTAAAGGGCTAGAGAATGTTATGGCTAAGCGTAAAGTAACTCCGGGTTACGAGCCTTTCTTAGATGTGATTGATAAGATGAATTCTCAGTCGATACAGCTGTCATTCCATTTCGAGTAGTAAGTCATCGTATTTTTCCGTCATGTCGAACGGAGAGAGACATCTTCTCACTAGTAGCACGAATCGCATATCATAAAGATTTATGCTTTATGTATCTTATATGCTTACGGTAACTCTCTATTCAGCAGATTTCTCGCTTCGCTCGAAATGACGAGGCTGGGTTTATCTTCTTCTAAATTCTGAGCAGCAAATAGCGGTGGCTATAGCGGCATTCAGCGATTCGCTTCCCTTTTCGTTTCGGACAAACGGCGGAATATGAAGACGGTGTTGAATAAGAGTTTCAACTTCTTTAGAAATACCATTCCCTTCGTTACCCATAACAAGCATTCCATAGGGGCTAAGGGTTGTACTATAAATGTTACTTCCATTTAAGAAGGTTCCGTATATAGGGATATCATGGGGTAGAGCAGGCAGCAATTCTGTTAGCGAATAGTAGTGTATGCTTACCCTGGTAATGGCCCCCATTGTAGCTTGCACCACTTTTGGGTTATAGCAATCTACCGTATCGGTAGAGCATATAACGGTATTGATGCCAAACCAATCGGCTAAGCGGATAATAGTCCCTAAATTTCCGGGGTCTTGAATGCCGTCTAACACAATGCTTAGCTGGTGTTTCAGCGCTTCGGTATTTAGTTTTTGATCTGGAATTTTTACTATGGCTAATGATGGCGAAGGCGTTTTTAGTCTGCTCAACCGTTTCATATCTTTCTCATCAACCAGCTCTTTCCCCGGATGGTTGTAATCTTTTAGCGCAGAACTCTGCGTAACAAAAAGGTGCTGAACAAGGAAAGAAGAGTTTATCAGCTCCTCAACTAGCTTATCGCCTTCGGCAACAAAAAGCCCCAACTCATCGCGAAATTTTTTATGCGATAGAGATGAAACTTTTTGTATTAATGCTTTGCTAGGCATAAGGGGTAGGGTTAATACCCCAGTATCTTTAGCATAGAACGATAGCTTTGCTCTTTGCTGAATAAACGCGTAGAGTATTCGCCTTCTTCGTCCACGTCAATAATAATATGTTTTGGGGCGGGTTGCAGGCAATGCTGAATACCACCGAATCCGCCTATAGATTCTTGGTAAGCTCCCGTGTGGAAGAAGCCGATATACTGCGGTTCGTCTTTACTTAGCTGAGGTAAGAACACGGCATTTGCGTGTGCTTCGGCGTTGTAGTAGTCTTGGCTGTCGCAGGTTAATCCGCCTAAAATAACCCTATGGTATTCTCTGTTCCAGTTGTTTATGGCAAGCATTATAAAGCGCTGCTTAATAGCCCATGTATCCGGAAGCGTCGTCATAAACGAACTGTCTATCATATACCAGCGCTCGCGGTCGTTTTGTTGCTTCTGACCAAGTATGGAGAATATGGTAGCTCCGCTTTCTCCTACGGTAAAAGAGCCGAATTCGCTAAAAATATGGGGTTCTACAACATCAAATTGGTTACAAATACTTTTAATCTGAGCAATAACTTCTTCAGCTATATACTCGTAATCAAAATCAAACTGTAGCGAGTTCTTTACAGGGAAGCCGCCGCCGATATTCAACGAATCGAGGGTAGGGCATATCTTTTTAAGCTCGCAATATACCTGTACGCACTTCGACAGCTCATTCCAATAGTACGAATCGTCCTTAATGCCGGTATTAATGAAGAAATGCAGCATCTTCAGCTCAAAGTTCGAGTTTTTGCTAATCCTTTCTTTATAAAACGAAACGATATCGCTGTAGCGGATACCTAAACGTGAGGTATAAAACTCGAATTTTGGTTCTTCTTCTGCGGCAATACGTATGCCAAGCTTACAGGTTTGAGTAACAAGCTCGCTAAGGCTATCAAACTCATCCATGTTGTCTAGCACAGGAATGCAGTTTTCCCATCCGTTGTTTACCAAGTTGGCAATGTTCTCGATATACAGCTGTTTCTTAAAACCGTTGCAAACAATGTACTTGTCTTTATCGAGCAAACCTTGCTCATGCAGCTCTTCAATAATATTAATATCGAAGGCAGACGAAGTTTCCATGTTTACATCGTTTTTAAGTACCTCTTCCAAAACAAAAGAAAAATGAGAACTCTTTGTACAGTAGCAGTAGTTGTAATCGCCCTGGTAGTCAACTTTAGCCATTGCCACGTTAAATAGTCGCTTGGCTTTCTGTATTTGCTGGCTAATCTTGGGTAAGTAACTGATTTTTATGGGAGTTCCATACTGTTTGATGATGTCCATTAAAGGGATATCGTTAAATGATAAGTCTCCGTCAACAACCTTAAACTCCGGCTGGGGAAACTCAAATGTTTGCTGAATTAGATCGATGTACTTGTTCTTCATTTTCTAATGTAAATAGCTTAGATTGCCATATTTTTAATAATGTAAGTAGCTTACATTGTGATTTTCGCGACAAAAGTAGAAAAATGCGCTAGATAAACAACTTATAAATAACAATAAATAAGCAAAAAGGGATTTTTATTTTTCTTGTTTTAAATATAGTTTTGTAGATATTGCATAATATAAAAGATTTTAAGACTTGCTAGGTCTTTGCTTTAACGCAATCAGTACCTTTGTTGGGTAAAAAATTACAATGCAAAGTAAGCAATACCATTCCATAAGTCAAGTTAAAATAGCAGCGGCTATACTCAGTATAGGTGCAGTGCTGTTCTTATCGTCTTGCAGTAGCGTGCGTAAAGTACCCGACGGACAGTACCTTTTAACCAAGAACGAGTGGAATATAAACACAAAACGTATTAGCTCGGATAATTTGGATGTTTTCTTGAAACAACAGCCCAACCGGAAAACCTTTTTAGGTATGAAGCTTCCGCTGGCTATGTATAATGCAAGTAACCCCGATTGTAAGTTCTTTATTAATAAGTGGATGATTAATAGCGGCGAACCTCCCGTTATTCTTGATACCGTATTAATTGTGCAGTCTGTCGAAAATGTTTCCGAGCAAATCCGCAACATGGGTTACTACGATTTTATGGTTAGCGATTCGGTTGTTTACAAAAAGAATAAAAAGGCAAAAGTTATCTACTCGGTAGATGTAACAAGCCCTATCAGGATACAAAATGTACGCTACGAGATACAAGATACGGCGCTTAACGAACTGGTACTTTCTACCCGTTACTCGTCGCACTTATATACAGGGCAAATACTTTCTGTTGAAAATTTGGAGGCAGAAAGAACCCGGATTATATCGTTGTTACGTAATAGGGGGTACTACGAGTTTAACAGAAGGCGTATAACTTTTCAGGCAGACACAACTATAGGTGATTTTAAAGCCGATTTAACGCTTAGGCTTAATAAGGTAGAATCGGTTAGCAACAATGTTATTGAGTATAAAAGTCATAAGCAGTATGTTATTAAAGAAATATACGTCAATACCGATTACGATCCCGCAGAAGCTTACAGAGACTCGCTGTATGCTTATTCTTTCGATACGGTGTTTACCAAGGGTATGTACTTCTTGTATAATAAAGAGTTGAAAGTTCGTCCGGCGGTAATAGACCGCGTTAACCTCATTAATGTGGATGATATATACTCTGATGTGGATGTTAAGCAAACCTATGCGAACCTTTCTAACCTTAACTTATACCGTTCTGTAACCATTCAGTTTAAAGAGCAAGAGCAGCAATATGCGGCAGATACGATAGTGCCTTTGGTGTGCGAAATTTTGCTTACTCCCTCAAAACCTCAAGGCTATAAGCTCGATCTTGAAATCTCCACCAGCGGTGAGAGCTTGCTCAGTATTGCTCCCGGTATCGGTTACGATCATCAGAATTTGCTGAAAGGCGCAGAATACTTTCAAACCACAGTGAGAGGGGCTTATCAGCAGTATTTAGGAAATAAAAAGGGTAGAAGCTCAACTTCTAAAGAGTTTGGAGTGTCAACATCTCTTACCCTCTCGCAATTCATAATGCCCATTAACTTTGCGTTCTCTAAGCGCAGTATTCCGCATACGACATTTGCGCTTTCGTACAGCTATCAAGATCGTCCTGACTATACTCGTCAAATGGCAGGGGCTTCGTTCGGTTATTCGTGGCGAGCATCAGAGCATACATCGTACATCTTTAATCCTATTGTAATAAATCTGGTTAAGATGAAAGATGTTGATACTACCTTTATCAATTCTTTCAGAAATCCGTTTTTAAGAGAGCTATACAAAGACCACTTTATTGGCGGGGCAACAGCCTCAATGGAATATCGTAGCTCAATAAGCGCGCGGCAGGCTAAGAGAGTTCATTATGTCCGAATTGGAATGGATATTGCCGGCAACCTTCTCAGCTTGTTTAATTCTGCATTAAAAAAGAATGAAGACGGGTTGCGCAAGTTTATGGGCTCTGCCTATGCCCAATATGCTAAGGCGGATGTAAGCTACTCTATAAATCAGCGGCTAGCACGAAGTACCAGCATTGTTTACCATGCATATTTTGGTATAGGTAGGGCATACGGTAACTCCAACGTTTTACCGTTAGAAAAAATGTTTTTTGCCGGAGGTGCCAACAGCCTTAGGGGCTGGCAGGCTCTCACCTTAGGGCCTGGTTCTGCGCCCATAACAGACACTACGCTTAACGTGCCCAACCAAGTGGGGGATATGATGTTTGAAGCAAATATAGAGTATCGTTTTAAGCTGGTATCATCGTTTGAGGGGGCGTTGTTTATTGATGCCGGAAATATATGGAGTTTGAATAAAATTGACGACAGACCAGGAGCGCAGTTCAAGTTCAATAAGTTTTATAAAGATATTGCTGTTAGCACGGGGTTGGGTTTACGATTGAACTTAGATTTTCTTGTACTGCGTGTTGATGTCGGCTTCAAAACCCACGATCCATACATAGACCCCGATTTAGCTGCTAATCCCAATCAAGGCAGACGAGGATTTATCTCTCCGTTAAAATGGCTGCGAAGCGGAAACAATACATGGCACTTCGCTTTAAACTACCCGTTCTAATATCTTCTCGGAAAATAAAGTTGCTGTAATTTTATCGTCATTTCGAACGAAGTGAGAAATCCCCCAATACGTAAGCAGATTTCTCACTTCGTTCGAAATGACGTGGTAAGTTTTTGCTTAACGCTATTATTATCTATATATCCTTTCTTTATTCAATGCCTGCTGATACGCCTTAGCGTTTTGGTTATGCTGCGCCAAAGTTTTTGCAAAAGCATGGTAGCCCGAAAAATCTGCTTTTGCACAGAAATAGTAGTAGTCGTGCTTTTCGGCGTTTAGTACGGCATCAATTGCAGCAATAGAAGGAATGCAGATGGGTCCCGGAGGTAGCCCTGCATACTTATAGGTATTGTATGGCGAATCATACTCGGTATGCCTATTAAGAACACGCCTGAGGGTAAAATCGCCTACCGCATATTTAACAGTAGGGTCTGCCTGTAGCAGCATTCCCTTGTTTAGTCGGTTTAGATAAACCCCTGCAACCTTCGGCATTTCATCGGTTTTAATAGTTTCTTCCGCAACAATAGAGGCAAGCGTAATAGCATCCATTTGCGAGAGCGAAGTTTGTGCTAGCTTCGCTTTCCTTTCGTCAGTCCAGAAGCGTTCAAACTCTTTGTACATACGGCTTACAAAGTCATCAGGCGAAGTATTCCAGTAAAATTCGTAGGTATTAAGAATGCAAATGCTCAGCATTGTATTGGAGTTAACTCCGAATTCTTCTAAGAATTTATTATCGTTAAAGCACTCTAGCAGCAAAGTAGAATCGGGCTCTATGTATCGCGAAACAATTTCCGCCAGTTTCTCTTTAGTCCTGATGTTTCCTGCCAGCGTAAGCCTTACGGGCGCTTGGTTACCGGCTGCAAGCATGTTTATCAGTATCCGGTTAGTCATGCCGTTTTGCAGTTTATACCTGCCGGGTCTTACAGCACTAAACTTTTTTAGCTTTGCGGCGGCTAAAAAAGCATCTTCGCTTATTAAAGCGTCCGACGATTTGAGCGAATCCATTAAGTTCTCAAAAGATGAACCTGTTGGAATATATAGGTAGTATGTGCCGTCTCCACTAATTGAAACGTTACTTTTAAATAGTGAACTATAATATTTCAATCCGAAATATCCTGCAGGAATTAGAGTCAGAACAAGTAGTATAAGTATAATACGTATGGTTATCTTTTTCATGTTATGCTCTTGCGGAGTGGTTTTGCTGCAAAAATAATGCTATTTTTTTACCTTTGTATGATTTTAAGGCTGTAGCGCATAATTTAAAAGACTATGACAGATTATTCTACGTTACTTTTTGTGGTGGCTCCTGCTTTGCTGGTAGCCCTATCGGCATATATGATTATTAAAAAAATGCTTGAAGGAGAGGCAAACCGCAAGGGGGCGGAGTTAGTAATGGAGGCTCGAAAAATTACTATCCCTGTCCGCTTGCAGGCTTATGAGCGATTGGTACTGCTATTAGACCGTATCTCGCCTGAATCGTTGATTATAAGAGTGCGCAAAAACGATATGACAAATCAGGATTTACAGCTGGCATTGCTTTCTACCATCCGTGCGGAGTTTGAACATAACCTGGCACAGCAGCTTTATGTGGGCATGGAAACATGGGAGGCGGTAAAAGCCGCAAAAGAAAGCATTGTAGTATTAGTTAACGAGATTGCGATGAAAGTAAAGCCTGATGAGCCGTCTATTGTTATGGCTAGGGCGCTGTTAGAGCAATCAGCCTCTGTTGATATGGAGCATTTTACCGATGCGATGACACGTTTGAAGAGCGAGGCAAAAAAGATTTTTTAACCATATAAAATACACGTATGAAGTTTTTTATCGACACAGCAAATCTGGAACAAATAAGAGAAGCACAAGATTTGGGCGTGCTTGATGGGGTAACAACTAACCCCTCTTTAATGGCTAAAGAAGGCATTAAAATTAAAGGAGAGGACAATATTAAGAAGCACTATCTTGAAATATGCGAGATTGTTGACGGTGATGTAAGCGCGGAAGTTATTGCTACGGATTTCGACGGAATGGTTTGCGAAGGAGAAGAGTTAGCCGCATTGCATCCGCAAATTACGGTTAAGTTTCCTTGTACCAAAGAAGGTATAAAGGCTGTAAAGTATTTTAGCGAGAAAGGAATTAAAACGAACTGCACGCTTGTATTTTCGGTAGGGCAGGCGTTACTTGCCGCTAAGGCTGGCGCAACATACGTGTCGCCTTTCGTAGGTAGGTTAGACGATATTGCCAGCGATGGCATTGCCTTAGTTAAAGCTATTGTCGATGTTTACGGCTATTATGGCTACGCTACCCAGGTTTTGGCAGCTTCGATTCGCCATACGCAGCATATTATTCAGTGCTTGGAGGCTGGCGCCGATGTGGCTACCTGTCCGCTTAGCGCTATTCTCGGTTTACTGAAGCATCCGTTAACCGATAGCGGGTTGGCTACATTTCTTGCCGACTACAAGAAAGTAAACGGTTAATATATACGTGATAAAAAAAAGAAGAATGCTTATTAAAATATATCCTGAAAATCCCAACGTGCGGGATATAGAAAAGATCGTTTCCTGTTTGGATGACGATGGTGTAATCATATATCCTACAGATTCGGTATACGCAATGGGCTGTTCTATGAAGAGTAAGAAAGCCTTTGAACGCATTCTTCGTATAAAAGGGATTAGAGAAAAAGATGCGAACTTTTCGCTGATATGCTCGGACTTTAGTCATTTAGCCGATTTTGCAAAGGTTGACAACGTTATGTTTAAGCTGCTTAAAAAGAATCTGCCGGGTCCGTTTACATTTATCCTTCCGGCATCGGGGAGGGTTCCCGATAAGGTTTTGGGTAAGAAGAAAACGGTCGGTATTCGTATTCCCGACAATACTATTCCTATAGAGATTGTAAAGCAAATAGATATGCCTCTATTTAGCACATCGCTAAAAAGTGAAGATGAGATTTTAGAATATATAACCGATCCGGAGCTAATTCATGATGAGTATGAAAACCTTGTAGATATTGTAGTTGACGGAGGTTATGGAGGTAACGTTCCTACCACAATCGTTGATTGTACAGGGGGTGAAGTAGAGATTACGCGCGAGGGTAAGGGAGCGTTCTTATTATAAAGACGACACGATAGGACATAGACAAAAGAGCAAAGATTTTATTATTTCAAAAATTTGGAATGATTTTAAAAGTGTATTTAAATCGTTTTAGATTTTAAATCCTTTATTACTCTTGCTCTAATAATATTTACAGAATGAAAGTTGCCATAGGTCTATCGGGTGGAGTTGACTCCAGCGTTGCGGCGTACCTCCTTAAAAAGGAGGGACACGACTTGATAGCTATGTTTATGCAAAACTGGCACGATACTATCGGTACGCTTCATGGCGACTGCCCATGGAGGGATGATTTAGCCGTTGCCGAACTGGTTGCCAAAAAGCTCGATATACCTTTTCATTTTATAGATTTGAGTGTAGATTACAGCCAAAAGGTTGTAGATTATATGTTCTCCGAATATGAGAAAGGACGTACGCCTAATCCTGATGTAATGTGTAACCGCGAGATTAAGTTTGATGCTTTTCTGAAAGCCGCAGTGGATTTAGGCGTTGATTATGTTGCAACCGGTCACTATTGTAGAAAAGGCGAGATTAAGGTAGATAGACAAACTTACTATCAGCTGCTGGCAGGTCTTGACGGAAATAAAGATCAGAGTTACTTTTTGTGTCAGCTATCGCAAGAGCAGCTGGCAAAAGCCCTTTTTCCTATAGGTGGATTGTTAAAACCAGACGTGCGAGAAATTGCGCGAGAACAGAGCTTACCAACAGCAGAAAAAAAAGACTCGCAGGGTATATGCTTTGTTGGAAAGATAGATTTACCTGTTTTTTTGCAGCAGAAGTTGGAGGCTAAGCAGGGTAATATTGTAGAGATAAAAAAGGAGTTCTACGATAGGTTGCCAAAGCCATTGCCAAACGATTTAGATGCGTTGGTAAAGCCGTACTACTACTATCCCAATAACGGAAAAAAGGTAGGCGAACATAGTGGGGCGCATTTTTACACCATAGGACAGCGTAAGGGGCTTGGCGTTGGCGGGCATGCCGATCCGCTTTTTGTTATTGCTACTGATGTAAAGACTAATACGCTATACGTTGGCGAAGGTCACGAACATCCGGGTTTAAACCGTAAAGGGCTATTTATTGCGGCTAACGAAATACATTGGGTACGTCCAGATTTAGCTATGGAGGTAGGAGAAGAGCGTTCGTATTTGGTGCGGGTTCGTTATCGTCAACCCTTACAAAAAGCGACTTTATACTTAAAAGAAAACGGACTATATATTTTATTTGAAGAGCTTCAAAGAGGCATTACTGCCGGGCAGTTTGCCGCATGGTACGATGGAGAAGAGTTGGTCGGTTCTGGGGTGATTGCTTTTTAATGCGCAATTAGTCAACTAATTGCTGTTTTTTTGTTCTTTACTTAGTTGTTAATAATGACCAAAAGCAATGTTTAAACGAATAGTAAACCTTTATAAAGTATCAGTACGTTTTATTACTCACGATATTTGGCATCTCGGTAGCGAGCGGTTAAGCGGTAGCGATGCCTTTCTTGTTCGTGTGTTAAAAGTACTTATAGTTAGCATTCGGTCGTTTTGGGAAGATAGAATCTCTATCCGCGCATCTGCACTAACCTTATATACTGTTTTAACTATTGTACCTATTGTTGCTATTGTGTTTACCGTAGCTAAAGGTTTCAGCATTGATTCGCAGCTCCAGTATTTTTTGATGGAAAACTTTTCCGATCATCAAGATATTGTTACATGGGTAATGGAGTTTGCCGACAATGCGCTTAAAAATGCCAGAGGAGGCGTACTAGCCGGCGTTGGTATTGTAGTATTGCTTTGGTCGGTAATATCAATGCTTAGCAATGTAGAAAGTTCTTTTAACTATATATGGAATGTAACCACACCGCGCTCATGGGTTCGTCGCTTGTCAAACTACATTTCGATGATGATTATCGTGCCCATTATACTGGTAATAGTAAGCAGCCTGTCGGTTTCATTTATGTTTAAAATGGACGCTTTAGAAGAAGCTTATCCTTTTTTACAGACAATCGGCTGGTTTGTCCGCTTTCTGCTAAAGCTCTTACCATACTTGTTAATGGGCTTAATGTTGGTAGCGGTATATATGGTTATGCCTAATACAAAGGTGCGCTTTAAAGCCGCACTTATTGGCGGATTGGTAGCCGGCGCTATATTGGTTTTAGCGCAAACGCTCTATTTGTATTCTCAGGTCAGAATATCTAAATACAGCGCTATATACGGTAGTCTTGCTGCTATCCCGTTGTTTTTGCTATGGGCAAAAACAAGCTGGCTGATTGTACTGTTTGGTGCTGAGCTATCGTTTGCATTCCAGAATATTGATAGCTACGATCATGAGAACAGTTCGAACAGAATGAGTATTAGCGACCGGATTATTCTTTCGCTGGTTATTACCCGTATGCTTGCCAATAATTTTGCTCAGGGAAATCCGGCGCTCACAGACGAAGATATTTCTTTAAAATCAAGTATCCCTGTCCGGGCGGTTAGAATGATTTTGCGTGATTTGGTAGGAGTCGGAATCGTCTCAGAAGTTTTAATAACGAACGATAAAGATCTAGCATATCAACCGGCTGTGGATATTCATCTTTTAACAGTTGGCTACGTTCAGTCGAGGGTAGAAAAGTTAGAAAGTAATCCGTTTGTTGTGCCCCAAGATACTACCGGAGATAGATTTGTATATATACTGAATAAGCAACGAGAAACTTTTGAAAAATCAGATAGTAACCAGCTACTTATTGATCTATGATAAACCAAGAGCAATTTCCACGACCATTTTTTTGGATAGATAGCTATACCGTACACTCATATCATGCCGATTATACCAGACGTTTAGCCATACCAGCTGTATTTAGTTTTTTGCAAGAAAGTGCATGGCATCATGCCGCCAGTAATGGCTTTGGTTGGCAAGAGCTGATGGAAAAAGGACAGATATGGGCATTATCGTTGATGAAGGTAAAGATAGAGCGCTTGCCGGATTGGGACGAGCACGTTCAGCTGCTTACATGGAGCAAAGGCGGTAAGGGGCTTTTTGCATATCGTGATTTTGAGATGTTCGATGCTAGCGGTAAGAAAATAGTTACCGCCTCGTCTGCCTGGTTAATACTCGATGCAAAAACCCGTCGTCCTCAGCGCGCAGACGAGTTTGCTAAAGAGTTCCCATCTATACCTGACCGCTCGTCTATGGACGAAGAGCTGACGAGAGAGCATGAGCATTCAAAGCCCGAATGCGGCTCGTTCTTTGATGTCCGTACAAGCGATATTGATATGAATGTTCATGTAAATAACGTATGTTATGTACGCTGGGCGTTGGATGCTTTCTCTGTCGATTTTTTTCAAAAGAATACAGTAAAAGAAATTAATGTTGTCTTTTTGGCAGAGGCGAGAGAGGGAGATAGAGTAGGGGTTTGCTTAGCTAATGAAGGCGATAAAAAATATCGGGCAGCTATAGTAAGAGAGGCTGATAAAAAAGAGCTGGCTAAAATAAGGCTGCTTGTTTGAGTAATAACGCCAATAATACTTTGTCATTTCGACCGAAGGGAGAAATCTCCCTGTTGAGCGTACTGTTGCTTTTACAGTGGATTTCTCCCTTCGGTCGAAATGACGAAAAATGTTTTAATCGTATTTTCTCTGTTTCAGTTTAATTTCATAAAACCTAGACCAATTCTTACCTGTAACGTATAAATTTCCGTCCCTGTTTTTATCATATGCTACGCCATTAAGCACATCGGTATTTGCGGTACGTAAATTTGTCGGTAGTAGGTTTCGCAAGTCAACACCCTTGTGACCATCCCTGTTTCAGGATCAATAGATATTATTGTATCTTGAGTAAACACGTTAGCCCAAATTTCACCGTCAAATATATTATTCCAGCTCATTTAACTCTGTTATCGGTCCCTTATGGATGTGAACCTCAATATGGCGAACTTCCTTAAACGTTTCAGGGTCAAGATATCGAATAAACGACGAGCCGTCGCTCATAATAAGATGCATGCCATCGGTTGTTAGTCCCCCAGCCTTCGGTAGAATACGTAAACTCTTCGATACGTTCAAAGGTGTTGAAGTCGTATATAAAACCTTACGCGATTGGTAGGTAAGCTGGTATATTTTATTGTTGAGCAACGTAATACCTTCTCCGAAATATTCGTTTTCCAGCGGTACCGATTTTAAAACTTTTCCTGTTTTCAGTTCAACCTTACGCAAGGTCGAAGTTCCATAGTTTCCTGTTCCCTCGTATAAAAATCCATCGTGGTAAAATAGCCCTTGTGTAAAAGCGTTGTTATCGTGGGGGTATGTATTTACAATTTCATAGTCGTAGTATATAGGCATAGGGGGATGTACTTTTACCACCGTGCTTAATTTAGTACTCTTTCCTCCATCATGCCAAACGGTAAGAGAAATAGGCGTATTCCCAACTTTTGTATTTTAGGTACTACCCATGTATAGCTTGGTTCTTCAAGTTGGCTGGCAAAAGCTGTACCGTTAATTGTTAGGCTGCTGCTGTCAATTTTTATACTGTCGTTTGTTGGCTTGAATGCTATATTCAACGTCTCTTCCCAGTTTATTTTTGAGTCGCTGCTAGGCGATGTAAGCGCGAAAGGAGCGCTTTCGGTTTTTACTCCTTTATTTTTCGTCGTAGTTTGGTTCTTCTTGGCTTGCTGGTTGCCGCAAGCATATATTGCCGATAGGAATAGTATAAGTGAAAGAATACGTATGGGCATTTTTGTTACATTTGTGTGTTAGAACTAAACCTCAAAAATACAAAAGTTTTGAAAGCAATTACACAACACATACCAAATACCATAACCTGCCTTAACCTTTTTTCGGGCTGTTTGGCAATAACCTTTGCCTTTAGAGGATATTTAGATGTTGCGGTATATTGTATTTTTGCAGCGGCAATATTCGATTTTCTCGACGGCTTTACAGCGCGGCTACTAAAGGCATACTCGCCTTTAGGGCTACAGCTCGATTCGCTAGCCGATATGGTAACCTTTGGTGTTGCGCCCTCGGTTCTGTTGCATGTTTTATTGTATAGGAACTTGGGGGCGAGTATGGAAGATTTGTCTTTATTGGTAGTTAGTTTTATACCGTTTATTCTTGCTGTTTTCTCTGGTCTTAGGCTTGCCAAGTTTAATATAGATACTCGTCAAACAGATTCATTCATAGGTATGCCTACTCCTGCCAGCACGTTGCTTATTGCATCCACAGTGTTAGCCGGATTATATAATGAGCCTATTGCTCGGCTATTAACCAATAATTGGCTTATTATTATTTCGGCAATTGTTCTTTCATTCCTTTTAGTTTCCGAAATACCAATGTTTTCGCTTAAGTTTAAGAAACAGGAGAGTTCGGCTGCTTTTTTCAAAAAATATTCGTTACAGCTCGTGTTTCTCGTTGTATGTATAGCTTCGCCTATAATCTTCGGACTATTTTTTATTGCGGCAATGATTTTGCTGTATATTCTTATTTCTATTGTTTTGTGGCTGGTAAAACCTAAGAAAAGCATGGCTGCAAATAGATAGCATTATTGAATTTTCTATTTGTTTTATCCTTTAATCTATTAGTCAATAAATATGAAACGTATTGCTTTAATTACCGGTGCTACATCCGGGTTTGGAGAGGCAACTGCCCGACTTCTTGCCGAAAATAGCTATAATCTAATTATTTCCGGTCGTAGAAAAGATAGGTTAGGCAGCTTGCAGAAAGAGCTAGCTGCAAAGTTCGGCGTTGATATCTTAGCCCTTTCATTTGATGTGAGAAGTAAAGAGGAGGTAAACAATGCGATAGATGGATTACCGCAAGAATGGAAAAAGATAGATGTACTAGTTAATAATGCGGGTTTGGCTGTGGGGCTAGAGCATATCCAGAATGGCAATACCGACGACTGGGATAGGATGATTGATACCAACATAAAGGGATTGCTTTATATGACGCGTGCGGTTGCTCCATTAATGGTCGAGCAAGGGCATGGACATATCGTAAACATTGGTTCTACAGCGGGAAAAGACGTGTATGAGAATGGCAACGTTTATTGCGGAACAAAGTTTGCTGTAGATGCAATAAGCAAGGCAACACGCATAGATTTACTAAAGCACAACGTAAAGGTAACACAGATATGTCCGGGCTTGGCAGAAACGGAGTTTTCCATTGTCAGGTTTAAGGGGGATAAAGAGAAAGCTAAAACACCTTATGCAGGAATAGATGCAATGACTGCAGAAGATATTGCCGGAATTATTTTATACGTTATCAGCCTTCCCCCTCATTTATGCATTAACGATTTAGTGGTTTCCCCCACTGCCCAGGCTAATGCAATTTATACCTATAAGAAGTAGTAAATGATTGATGCCGAATTAAATCGTTTACCTATTAGCTCTATGTCATTAGATGTTGATTATGTTGTTGGTGCTTTAGTTATTGATAATAAGGGACGGATATTTGTTCAACGCCGTACTCCGAACCGTAAGCTATTTCCGGGATGTTGGGATATAGTGGGTGGTCATGTTGAAGTCGGAGAAACTTTAGAAGAAGCCCTGAGAAGAGAGATACAAGAAGAAACAGGCTGGGTTTTATTTGAAGTCGGTAGCTTAGTAAAAGAATTTCATTGGCAGGCCGAGGAGAATGGGGTTCTAAAAAAGAAAATAGAATTCGATTTTATAGCTAAAGTGAATGGCGATTTAAATAACCCACAAGTAGAGCAAGGGAAACACGATAAGTATTATTGGCTTACCTCTGGCGAAGTAGCTATGCTGCAAGACGAACGTAACCCCGACGATACGTTTATCTATGATGTGGTAAAAGAAGCCTTTCGGATTTTAGCCGCTTCAGAGAAGATATAAAATTTAGGCGACTATATATAAATTTACACAAATAAAATTTGTTTTGTGTAATAATCTTCTTATATTTGTACTATTGAAAATGATAGCACAATGATAAATAAAGATTTCAAATCAATACCTGAGCT
>JAIRNF010000039.1 GCA_031258195.1 Prevotellaceae bacterium | reverse complement strand
CATTTTTAAGTCGGAGTTATATCAGTTGGTAATCGATGTGGTGCAAGCCAGACCGAACCCCCAAACCAGCGTCCAAAGCCAGCTGCTAAGGGTATCCGAAGCACCATATGCTCTTACCGATCCATACACCCAAAGGGCAACTCCTATAATAAAAAGGTTGAAGCTGAGTACTCATCCTCGCTTATGTACAAACCATGTAAATACTTCCCGAGAGATAAGCATTACCGCCAGCCACAATCCCATAACCAAAGTAGGTATATGGAGTCCACAAGTGTGCATAAAAGCTGATATAGCAAATATACATGGTAACGCCAAAACTGAAGGCTATCTGCGAAAAAAACGTCATATTAGAAAACATGCGGTAAGAAAAATACCGCCCATTTTATCTTTTTCCGTATGCTTTACATACTTAGAAAAGCTAACCAACGTACTACTTTGATAGGATTGTAAAAAACCCGTTAGCGCAAAAGTGGCAATAGTTCCGTACACAGCAATACCCTCCATAAAGCTTACCGCAAAAGCAATACAAGGTATAAGGAACAGCACTTGGAAAAGGATTTTATATAGCCGATTTATCCGCTTTTTACGGTTGTAGGTTTTATTCACCCAGTAGCTAATAAGGCTGCTTGCTGCTATGATGAGTACAAAAAACGATACACTATTCGCCTTCAACCCATTTATTACCGGAGGGTATATAAAAACCAGCGCCAGCGCCGCAGCTACCGATGCAGCAAGCAGTAGCCATATTACAAAACCCAGCCAATCTTTCTTACCAAACCGTATGCGCGGTAGGTTACCTAGGAAAAAGAGAGTCCATATATTGGTAAAAAGAAATAACGCCGCGCCGAATAGGGGGTTACCCATCATATAGTGGCTTACGAACATACATAGTATCAGCCGCAAAAAATCGGCATTGATGTTCGAGAAGCTGAATGCAAGCTTAATTCGGTATATGTGTTTTTTGCCTATCATATTTCAGCGTACTGCTGCTTATTAGGAGATTTCTCGCTTCGCTCGAAATGACGGTGGTCTTTTTACTATGCTATTCTATTAAACAGCTTCATAAACTCAGAATCTTTAAACCTGATATAATCTTTAGCAAGATTTAAATGATGTACTACGCTAGAATGCGTATGGTTAACCAGCGCTCCAATCTCTTTAAGCCTGTAAGTTGTAAACTGACGCGCCATTACAACTTCTTTTAAGCGACTGCTGCTTACGGCTTGCTCGCGCTCTACCCGTGCTGCGTTACAGCACATACGGAGTATATGCTCCAGCATATCGGTATTATCCAATCCGGGAAATACATATGGGCCTACGTTCATTATTCGGTTAAAGTTTGAGCGTTATCTTTGTCTAACGGGAAAACGTACGATCCTAAAAAGCAGGCTATCTCATGTACGCTTATGGTAACCCGTTTCCCGTTTTCTGTACGACACTTAAGCATCGTACTGCCTTTCTCTGACGAAGCGCCCGACCTGTCGAACTCGCCAACGGCAAGTAGCGTAAGCAATCTATTATCGTGTGTAAGCAGCTTCATAATTCTATTTTTAATGGTTAGCATTTAACGATTAACCCGATACATGGCTTACTGCCAATTATTAATTATTAATTATTGATAATTTATAGTTTCCCTCTTTTAGTGTAACCGTTGACAATAACCATGTTGAACATTTGCCGACAGCGATCTAGAATAAAATCTTCGTATCGTTCTATTTACGTCATTTGGCGTAAAGTTACTAGTTACATGCGTAATAACTCCCCTACTCCGCCACAAACCGTAACGTTGATGCAGGATATACCGCATTACATTCAGCTTGTTTCCAAAATATATTGCAGGCAGCCGCTCTCGTCCCAGCTCGTCTATACATAATTCCAGAGGTTTACCGGAGTAGCCGTTTACGTTGTTTATGTGAACATCTAAGCAACCTGTTACGCCATATAGGTTAGCTATCTCTTCCGCCGTACTCATCAGAAAACCTTTATGGAATTTTAGCCTAAACTCTCTAAAAATATTCATCAGCGTAGTTTTACCAACACCATCTATCCATAAGCCTTTGTGTAAATCGTAGGGGCTTAAGAGGCGAACCGATGAAGTATAGAAATAGTCCGTTAAGCAACTGACGGTCGTACATCTCAAACTGTTTATTTTTACAACGCATAAAGTACTCGTTAGCGCACTGCATAAACAGCTGCTTAAGCTGCACCTCCGATAATTCGCGCTGCTTCTTCTGTCCAATTATCAGCCTCCATACTGTTCTATATTTGTTTTGTGATGGCCAATTAAAAAATCCGGGACGCTACTTTCATTTTCGGCACTATAGCTTCCTTCTAAAATTTTCACCGTATTCTCAGGTTCGACAATCCAGTCGAATGTGGCTTTCCATTTGCTTTTTCGCTTACTCAGAAAATACGATTCTTCAACCAGCTTAAAGCATTCCACCAGCTTATCAATGCCAATATGTAGGACAATAGCGTCTATCTTCAGCTTGCGCCCTTCGATTAACCTAGCAATCTTGGGTAGCGATTTACATATCTCATTAAACGATGATATAACGAATTGGTAGTCCACTTCTCTCTTATTCTCATAAAGTGTTTTGTTATGTTTAGTGTTGTTTTTATTAATAGTATTGGTACTTGTAACGGGTGGCGGTGTTGCTAGCGTATCGGCTTGCAGCATTCTTAGCGTAGTATTTTGTGTATCGTTCGGGTTACACAATGCGTATAAAGGAGGTTCGGTTTTACGTTCGCCTTCCTTAGACCGTATGAACCCGAGCCGCTTTAGCCTGTTGCGGCGGATTACCAACGCATTTCGGTTGATTCCGAGAACGGCACAAGTAATATCGGAGGGTTGACCAAACGGGTTGCTCCAGCCTAAACGGTTACAGCGATGTACGAGGTATAGGTACAGATCGCATTCGTGGGCGGTTAGCAAGCCTTGTTCACGCATACTCCACATGTTATTAATCAGCTCTATATAGTTCATAATACTAAGTAGGGGTAGTACTTTGAATTTTAAAATCTTTAAATATCGCAAGCGTTTAAACCGCCTGCCCCATTTCATCGAACAGTTCGTCAAAATCGGAGCGAAGCGATTCGGCAGCATCGTTAATCCACTCAAGCTCCACGCAATCGGGACACATACGTTGTCCTTTATAGCCGTCAAAATCTTCAACCGGATAGTAGTCGCCGCACATCGGGCAGCGCTCCAGCGTTTCGTCACCTTCTTCGCAATAACCGAAAGCACTTGCCAAATCAGCTAGCAGTTCTTGGTCGCGCAAATAATCGTCGCATGTATGCTCTGTGTACATAGCCGTAAATTTTAGATTACATCGTAAAATGGTCGTTATCGGTTAAGTAATCGGCATAGGTAGCCATGGCATCATCTATTGCCTTACCCTGTGATATTCCCGTGTCGATACATAATTTCTGTCAATCTACGGATAAATACGGTAGTAGAAGTTTCCCTGTCGTTCGTGCAGCGATAGCTCGTCAATACTAACCTCCAACTTCAGAAAGCGGTCGTTCAGCACCTCTTGTGCATAGCGATGAAAATGAATAAGATCAGTGCTCATGGTTTACTCAGCTAAGTAGTCGAAGTTAATCTTCAACTTATCGCTAATTACCTTAAGGGCAGCCAGCTTAGTAAGCTCCCCATTTTCGCGGTTCTCGCGCAGGTAGAGGTAAATGCTGTTCATTCCACGATCTAGGGTGTGGCAAAGCACCCGCTTAATCTCCCCGTTACGGCGACGGTCGTAGCCATCGATTCGATAAATAATTTCAGCTTCATAATATGTATATTTGTATGGTTAGCGAAACACATAACTTCATCACAAAAAATACAGATTATTATGTATTGCGCAAAATATTTCACAGAAAAATATGCAATAAAACTACGTTTGCGCTGACAATCAACATTATAATTTTATGTATTTAGTGACTAGATAAAAAATAAGACATATAAAGAATTAGCGGAAAAGGAAACGAGCGCACAGACTTTTCAAACCTTAAACCATTTAAACCGTTTTAGCGTTTAGACTTTATTTTTTGAATCATTCAGCTCTTTTAAGCCTTCGCTTTTAAACTTCCTAATCCTTTTCTTACCTTTGTTTGCTCAACACAAATCCTCGCACATTAACATGAGAAGAAACATACTACTTGCGATTTTTATACTTTGTATTCCATCATTAAAAAGCAACGCACAGGAAGAAGCCGATACGATAAATATCTTCAACGTTATTACCGATAATATTTTTAGGGTACACTGCAAGCCGTACGACACCAATCGCGATGGGGTTTTGTCGTTAAGAGAGGTAAGCTGGATTACAGAAATGGACCTTGGGCTTAACGTAGTCCATTCGCTTGCCGGGATAGAATACTTTGTCAATCTTGAGAAGCTTAACTGTAGCTGGAACCGTATTATCGAACTCGACCTTAGCCACAACACCAAGCTTACCGAGTTATACTGCAACAACAATCGGCTTACTACATTAGTACTGGGGAAGAACAATTTTCTTGTGGATGTTGACTGTGGTAAAAATCATCTAACAGAGCTGGATGCCAGCGGATGCCCGGAACTGGTTAAACTTAGCTGCGCCGATAATAAGCTTGCCGTGCTAAACACCAACGGATGCCACAGGCTCTCTAAGCTAAAATGCCACAACAACCAGCTAATTAGCTTAGACCTTAGTAGCAACACGCTATTGAGCGAGCTTACCTGCAATAACAACCGGTTGGAAAGCCTCATTACCGGGGCTAACGCAATGCTCTACAGAACTAACTGCGACGATAACCGGTTAAGTGCGCTGGATATTGGCAACAACAGAGGGTTAATATGGCTACATTGCAATAACAACTTACTTGCCGCTTTAGATATAAGCCTAAACAAGAGCTTAAGCGAACTTTATTGCAACAACAATGACCTTGATTCTTTATGCTTAACCAAAAACACAGGGCTGAAAAATCTTAGCTGCGATAACAACAAGCTAACTACTCTCAACGTAAGTAGAAATGCCGCTTTATGCTATTTGAGCTGCAGCGGAAACGGGCTGACTGTACTAGACATTAGCGACAACAAAGTACTGACAGACCTACTATGCAGCAATAACGATTTGCGGGAGCTGAATATTGCTAACGCCATCTTACAACGCCTATCGAGCAAGCACAACCCCAACCTGAAAAAAATTATAGTACCCGAAGGTTTTGATCTTGAAGAGCCAACCATATCTATACCCGAGATTAATAAAGACAATCATAGCGAATTTAGCAAGCTGTAAAGACAGACAACCTTGCGTAACAAAGTAAGCAAATGTCAAAAGTATGTTTAATACTTCGCGATAAAAAATACACTATTTTATGTACATTTTTTACTTTTGCTTAATGTTAAACTAAAATCATATCGCTATGAAAAAATTAATGATTGTTCTGGCTTCGTTGGCTTTCATGCTAAGCTTTACAGCAAAAAGTAGTGCACGGGTAATAATAGAACCGCTACCTGTTTCCGAGTATGAGGCTGATTATGGAGGAGTTTATAATGGCGAAACAGTTATTGTTCCATTTATTCGTACATCAGACGGTGCTATAGAAATTCATCCCGTTTCATTTACCGCAATATCAGGAAACATACGCTTCGAAAATGGTGTAGAAGGCTGCGTTACGCTATATGGATCTGGTTATTTTAAGTTCTTACATGTTGTATCTTCTCCAAGAGAGGTTGTAAAAGTTACAATATCCGGATATTTTAGAAGTGGCAGCAGTGGCGAGCTTGATTTAGAAATAAATGATCCTAATAATCCTGATCCGGCAGTTTAATCCTTAATCTTATTTTACAAAGCCTCGTAAGGGGCTTTTTTATACCCGGTGTACTTCCAGTCTTTTTATCATCTACAATTTTGTCATGCAATAATACTATCTTTTTCCGCTTAACCATTAATCTCTCACTTCATATACATAATTTTCTGCCAAATTTTCATAGTTTTCATTTTTTTGTTATTTTAGCGGCTGTAATAAAATCTGATAATTTAACATGATACTTGATAATACTATCCGGTATCGCTTAGCATGAAAGTATGAGCTCAGGAATAAACAGCCGTATCAGAGAAATACGCCGCCGCTACTGCAACGATTCTAACGCCGAGTTTGCTGATCGTATGGGCGAAAAGCCTAACACGGTTAACAACTGGGTACGCGACGGCTACAGCGTTGGTAAGATTGTTATCAACAAGATTGTAAAGAAGTTTCCCGAAATAGACGCCAGCTGGCTGCTCACAGGTGAGGGGCGCATGCTTAAAGACGATGCCGCCCATCTTGCGCTACCTAACATTAAGTATGTACCCATGGTTAGCCAGTACGCCTACATCGGCTATCTTACGGGGTATGGAGATGAGGAGTATATTGAATCGCTGCCTACCATTCCGTTTATTGTCGATCAGCAGCAGATGAAGGAACACTATGTTTGCTTTGAGGTTAAGGGCGACAGCATGGACGACGGCACGCAAGACAGCATACTGGAGGGCGATCGGTTGCTATGCCGCGAAATAGGCAGACATCACTGGACGCAAGATAAGCCGCACATTAACCGTTGGGATTTTGTTATTGTACACCGCACCGAGGGCATACTGGTTAAGCGGATCGTAAAGCATGATATAGAAAAGTGCGAGATAACTATTCACTCGCTCAACCCCGAATATGCCGACCGTGTACTACACTTTAACGATATCGCTCAAATATTCAACGTTGCTGAGGTTTCGAGAAACAGGAAACGGTAGAAGCTATCAATGATTTAAGAAAGTGAGAATATGAAAAGGAAACCATATAGATACACAAAAATACATAGGTTTTCAGACATTATCCACCTAAATTTTAAACTTTAAATCTTCTACCTACAACCATTCAAACCTTTATAACCGTTAGCTTTTATGCAAATCCAAGAGCAAGATTTACCCATTATAAGAAGCTGGTTGCGAGCCTTAGCATCAGGTGAGGTTGTCGATGCGTCGGTACTACAGCAGGGCTATAGCGTTAGCCCGGAGCAAGGCGAACGCATCCGCAAAATGTTAGAGACCTACGAAAGTATCGACGAATGGGGGCATCCAACGCGTAACCTAGCCGAGCAACTGCGCGTTGATTTCTACCCTAAGCTATGCGAAAAGCAAAAGGAACAAAAAGAATTTATGGACATATATGGTCCGAACAGCTCGTTACGCCCGTACTACAGGGTAAACCGCTGGCTGTGGGTAATTTTAGCGGTAAGCAGCATTGTACTGGCAATACGTGTGCTTGTTAGATAATTATTTTGTTTATAATCCATATACTACAGCAACCATGTTCGAATATAAATTTGTAAGAGTACAACTAAAGTCGGGTTTTGCTCGTAACAAACCGAAAGAAAACCATCACGACATCATCAAAATGCACGCACGCCAAGGTTGGAGACTGGTACAGATCTTTGCGCCTTCTATCGGAATATATGGTGCGGCAAACTTTTACGAACTGATCTTCGAAAAGCCCATAAGCCATAACTAATAAATTAAGCATCCGTTTGCCAATTTTAGCATCACATATCATTAAATAGTTATATATTTGTAAACTAACTAAACCACAAGAATTATGAAGCTTAAAAAATTCCTTTCGCTCCTCATGGTAGCAGCGCTATTTGTCGGGTTTACTGCCTGTAGCAACGATGACGATGACAGCAACATTCCTAACCAAGTAACCGGTACATGGAAGTTTAGTAAGCTAGAGCCGGTTGTAGAGTCATCTGACGCTGAAGCCAAGGCTATTGCAACCGCAACCATGCAAGCATTACTAGCAGATGTTCAACTACCTGCATTTACTATTATTTTTAACGCTGATGGTACATGTGATCTAACCGCAGATGGAATAGGACAACAACAAGGTACTTATACATACGCTAACGGAAAGCTAACCGTTTCGGGAGATCTTTTCTTGCTAGAACTAGCTGGCGATGCAGAATCTATCAACTTTAATGTAACACAAGAATCCGGAAAACTCGCGCTAGAACTTGATATGAAGCAGATATTAGCACAAGCCATAGAAGATATAAAAGAGAAGCTAACAAAGTTTGCTTTAGCAATTACATTAGATCCTGCTTAGATTAAAACCTAATTAACTAAAAAGGTTGTCATTATTTTGTATGACAACCTTTTTAGTTAATTATTTTCTCTAACTATACTTCCATTATTCATATATATAAACTTTCTTTTGTACTCCCTCAAAAGCCTCTTTCTACATTTTGCAACATCAGCTATTAGCCATACATTTGCAGTTATATTTTAACAAAATTCAAAACCACCCAATTTATGAAGCTAAAAAAAATTTCTCTCTCTGCTGCTAGCAACAGCTCTATTTATTAGCTTTACTTCGTGCAGCAACGACGATGACTGACGATGAAGACACTATTCCGCAGAGCATTGTCGGGACATGGAAGTATAACAGATCCGATTTCATCTTTAAATCCGACATTGCAGAAATTCGGAACGCTATTAACCAAATGGTTAACAGTGGAGACCCAGATATCAGCGAAAACCCACACTCTGTTACGTTTAATGAAGATAATTCTTTTGAATGGATTGAAGGTGGGAATAGCAGGTTCTGGGGTACCTATAGCTATTCGAACGGAAACCGAACATAGACTGATCAGCAAAATGATGATTTTTCATTTAAGGTAACCGCCAATAGTAACACGCTAAAACTGTCCCTTAGTATTATTGATGAAGTAGAATATGAACTTGGTATGAGCACCAGCGAGCTCGACATAAGCAAATGTAACGTCATTTGGATATACAACAAGCAGTAAGAATATCAACAACTGTTGTTATAGTTAGCAGCGGTTTTTATTAACACATAAGCAAAAGTTAAGCCCTATAAAGATTGTTTAGCTCAAAATAGCTGTATGTCTTAATGTTAGCTAAGGTTCTTTTTTTATCTTTGCTGTCCCTAAAAAATATTACAGGCTAGTAACAAGCCTTTTAGATGAATTACCCATATCAAAAAACCATCTATGAAGACTAAAAAGATTTTTAGCATCATTTTGTTTGTAGTTGTACTAGTAGGACTTATGATGTAGAACAACAGCAAAAGCATTAACCTGAAAAGCTATCCAAAATCCGGATGGCTTTTTTGTATGTTAACTGCTAACACTATTGTTCTTTGTAGCCCAAAATACGGCTAAAAGCTTAATGAGAAGCCCGGCTGATGGTACACGTAGAGCTTATAAATAAACTATATTTTGGGTAAACATTTTATTATTAAAAACCCGTGCTACATTTATAATATTGATGTGTTTGATAGTTTATGCTCTGCAAAAACACGCCATAGTCTTCAAAAAATAATATTGTCATTTCGACCAAAGGGAGAAATTTCTTAAATAGCCGTAGTGCATTGAGTCAGGAGATTTCTCCCTTTGGTCGAAATGACATAAAAAGTACTGAATACTCCGCAGGTCTTTAAATATATTTTATATATTTAATGTGTAATCCATAAATATTATACTATGAAAAAGTTTGATTTTAAAAAATTTGAAAACTATAAGCTTTTTTCTACTGAAAAGAAACAGGTGATAGGTGGCTATAACCCAACACCGCCTCCATGTGTAGAAGAATGCCCGCACCATAACTCTGCCGATAGATGGGTATGCGTAGGTGTTTGCTTATCATATATCGATCCGAATTTTCCGCACCAATACTACTATTTATGTGGCATTTAACATGGCAATCGTTTACCGTTCCATCTAAATGGAGTTTTTAAGGCACAACTATTGAGAAAAAGGTGGCTAAAGAGTTGCCTCTTTTACTTACTACCCATGGACATAGAAGCGTAAACACCAACAACATATACCACGGCAAGAATAATAAACGCCAGCTTCATGGCCTGCATAAATTCGGAGCCGACTTCGGGGGTTATCTGTTGCTTACCTAAATAGAGAGCAAACACCATAGTTGCAATACCCATACTAAATGCCTGCCCTGTTAAGCGCGTAGTTCCTGTGGTAGCCGAAGCCATGCTATAGTGCTGCCTGTCAACCGAACTCATAATAGCCTTATTGTTGGGAGCGATAAAAGCGGCAAAGCCTCAGCCCATCATTAACAGTAGCGCAAAGACGTACCATACAGGCGAGGTAGGTGTTAGAAATGCTGTAAGCGATAGAGCTACGGCAACTACTACCAACCCAAACGATACAAGGTAACGTGGCTGTATCCTGTCGGAAAGCCAACCTGCTACAGGCGATAACACCACTTGTATTACAGGATATGCAACTAAAATCAATCCGGCATAATCAGCATCAAAACCTCTCACGTCTTGCAGATAGATGCTCATAAAAACGCTGATAGGAAAAGTAGCTACATAGCTAAGTAACGCTGCGGTTGACGAAAAGCTGAACGAGCGATTCTTAAAGAAAAGGCTGAAATCAAAAACAGGAAACCGTTTATGTTTCTCGTACTTAACAAACAGCACCATAAGAATAATTCCGCCTGCAATAAGCGCATATCCCCTCCATTGCGGCAACGATGAAAACCCATAAATAAGCGCGCACAACGCTATGCCATATAGCACGGAGCCTTGCGTATCGAACGGCTCGCCCTTGGCTACAGCCCAGCGTTTTTTTAGCACGAAGAATGACCCGACGCATGCAATAAGCGAAAGTAGAGCGATGAGTCCGAACACACCCTCCCAGCCTATGTTTGTAATAATAACCCCGCCAAATAAAGGACCCAATGCTAAAGCCGTATAGGTTACGGCAGCATTTATACCCATTGCCCGTCCCAACTCTTTAGCCGGAAAAACAAGCGTAAGTATTGCCATAATGAGGGTAGATCAGCCGATCTGAAAATAACAGATGCCAACGAAAAGATAGAACGACATATTACCTATACTTATGACGACAAAGGCAATATAGTTGAAATGAAAAAGCTGCTTAACCACTCGTTGCAATCAGAAATATCTCGCTATACTTACGACCGGCAGGGCAACTGGACAGAGACAGAACATAACTTCGACGGTACTATACCGCACGTTGCCAAAGAAATTGAATACTACGATTAAGTTTTATTAAACCTAAATCTTGCTAAACAAAGAAACTGCCTAAAAAACTTGTAGCTTTCTTCGTCATGTCAAACGTAGCGAGACATCTCCTTACTCAAGGCGCTGCTCCTTTTCAGAAGATTCCTCGCTATGCTCGGAATGACGATTTACAGGCTCTTTAAACAGTTTCTTTATTTAGCTGAATATATAGCTAGGTTAAATAACCTTTGCGATTAATTCAACATCGATATTTCCTCTTGTAGCGCGAGAATAAGGGTAGAGTTCGTGAGCTCTTTTTACAAGCATATCCGCGATATCCTGAGATACTCCGGGGATTTCAGCTTCAATCTTGGCTTCTATTTCAAAACCGTCTTCGTTTCTTTCGCTCTTACCAAAACTAACCGAAACAGTTACTTTTGTTTCGCCCGCCTCAACACGCTTCATACGTGCCGCAAGGTTTAGCGCTCCATTAAAGCAGGCAGAATAACCTGCCGCAAATAACTCCTCCGGATTAGAGCCCTTTTCGCCTTTACCGCCCATTTCTTGCGGAGTGCGAAGATCCATATCAATAATTCCGCTTACAGACTTTACATGTCCTTCTCTACCACCTATACTTGTGGCAACTGCTGTGTACGTTGCTTTCATAATAGTGATTTATTTGGTATATAATTCTATCCAACAATATCTACCAACAGCTGTAACGGTTAATTGTTCTACAAATATCCTTACCTATTTATGGAATTTCTATCTTTACTTCATCTACTATGTAAAACAAGTGAATAATGAACATTCATTACCTAAACAATGTGCTTATGATAGCGTCTCTAGTCTTATTTGGCGCTTGCCAAAGTAATCCAGGCAAAAAATCGAACGAACCCGAACCTCTCGAAAAGGTGGTTAAAATAGAGTATCAACATTATGGAGGTATGGGATGGCTTTCTGAGATTCTATCCATTACTCAAGACAGCATCTCGTATTCTTTCTCGCCATATATCCAGAAAGAAAGTAGACACTACGGTATAGCCGCCGACGCTAGCGTATGAGATTCGCTGATGACAAAGCTGGACTTGGCTCTTTTTAAAAAGATACAGAATGGCCACAGCCGACTACCCGTAGATGGCACCGATACAGAATTCTCGGTTATCACAGCGTCGGGCAAGCAGTATTCTTTTATTAATGGTACAGAAGATAAAAGCTTTAAGAAGCCGCAAACCTTTTTCGATTTAATAAATGATTTAAGGCAGAAGTATTACACCAACAGCAAAATGTAAGACCAAAAAGTAGCAGATAGTTCGATTTACATAGTAACTTTCTTACAGAAGGTACTCTGCTAATGGTATGCTTGAAGCGTTACCTGCCGCTACAAAGCTGTATACTATTAAACTACTGCCTTTGCGCTCGTCTATATAAATCTATGGTTTTATACCCCTGTTTCAAGATGCTTTCCATTTCGGCTAAACGTTTTGCCGATGTTTCTACGGTTTTAACACCTTATACATATCGAGCCCAATCGCGCTCGCTGATAGCCGGGCGTTAAGCGGTTAAAAGCATCCCGCACTTCTTGGTTTTCTGCAAAATGTTTTTGCAGATCGGGGACACGTGCAATATAATCTTCTACACGTTGGCTAGGCCGCAGCGATTTCTTGGGTTTCTTTGCCAGATGCTTTAGCCCTATACAAGTAAATACATCATTAAACGATATCATCTTGTTAAACTTAAGTGCGCTATCCTTCACATAGCCATCTTCCTCATTCATCTGTGCCGGACCAAAAAAATCATCACGACCAATGTACTCGTTGTACTGCTTATTTCCCTTTTTAGGATATAAAAAATATAAGTACCCGTTAGGGTTTAGCAAATCTTTATCGATTACAATTTTTAAAGTGTCTGTAAATTCTGCTATTGAAAAGATAAATGTAAAAATCAGATCATACTTTCGCTTCTCTATTTTCGTATCATAGATAATCCCGTCGAGATCTTTAATATCAACGGGTTTGCTAAGGATAAGCATATCCGAATTTGCTCGGATTTTCAGCTTAGCTATACTTTCGCCACTCACGAGCGCTACTTAATCCAAACGCTTACTATTTCGCCTATATACATTGTATGCATTGATGTTGAGTACTCCTCGTTATAGGCACTATCGTACACCGATTTATCTACAAACGAATCTTTTTTAAACGGTTCGGCATAAAACTTACGGCATTCGATAATCATACGAGCTTCCGTAAAGCTGATATCGCCAGACTCCAACTCCATCGGTGTTAAGCCCGACTCTGCAATCTTATTGCCATCACGCCCCGACTTGGTTCCTAGCAGCCGCCATGCAGGGCGATGATCGCGCGTAAAGAAGCTGAGCGTATAGGTATCGTTCTTTTCTATAAGCTGGTATGTATATCGCGAATCATAACAGCAGCCACATGCTTATTCCATAGCTCGCCCATCATACCCCAGTTGGCGGTCATTGTGTTGTAAATATCAGCCTTACCCGCTGTAATTAGCATCCAATCCTCTCCAATTAGACGTATAACGTTATCTTGTATGCTGCGTGGATCTATTTGCTTGAACCGTTCCACTCTACCCTTGTTGTCTCAATTTCGGGACGATTGTTTGTTTGTTCCATTTTTTGTTCTGTTGTATTGCTTTTACACGATGCCAGCAGTATCACCGATGTAGTTATGAAAAATATTCTTTTCATTTTTGGTAATAATATTTGATTAAAAGCTTAAAAGCAAAATAAAGAATGCTTACTCTTTACAAAATCTTTACCCCATCGTTGTTCCGCTAGTTCGATACCGGTATAAACCTATACGCCTTTCCGTATCCTTCTACATTGCCTATTGCAGGATATGCAATGTGCATACCGGCTATAGGAATTTTATTGATAGTTACAAACTCCAACACTTTTTTACGGCTCTCTGCCGCCATCTTCGGATCAACATCATACGTTACCGATATTTCGGGATAGGGCATCTGGATAGGCATAACATGCGTAAGATCTGCCCAAATTAAGAGCTTCTCGCCCTTCGATTCCACCATATACATCGTATGCCCCGGCGTGTGCCCAAACGCTTTATAGCCCGTAACACCATCTACTTTCGGCATCGCATAGCCATCGCTCATCTTCACATAATCCAGCAATGAGTCTTCTATATCCAACGGTTCAAAATCCATAAACCCGGCTTCCCGTTCGTATATATTTACAGCTTTTTGTGCTGCTTGGAATCCGCCTCTACGGTTTTCAGGCATACTGTTCATTATCTCCTTGCTAGTCCAGTAAGCCGCCTCCGGCGTAGAAATGCTAAGCGTTGCATTGGGGAAAGCCGCCTTACCGTCGAGTAGTAGCCCGCCTATGTGATCGCGATGCATATGGGTCAAAAGAACCTGATCGATATCTTCCGGCGAAACCCCGACCGAAGCCAGATTCTCCAATAGCTTATGTCCGTAGCCTGTATCTACCAGTATATTCGCCTGCGGTGTTTTTACCAGAAAAGCATTTACCGCCGATATATAAGTACCATCGGACATGGTCTCGGTAAGCATTTCCGGCGTTGCTCCAATAAGTACGCTTGGCTTGCTTGTTTGCTGCCCTTCCGGGAGCAGTATAACCTCGTACTCGCCTACTTTGTAGGTATAAGCGCCCTGTGCCAGTAAAGCATTTGCCCACACAAGAAGCATTGCTATTAGAATAATCGCTATTTTTCTCATAACGGATATTTTTTAATAAAGATAATAATTTTAGAAAATTTATCATGCTTCTTGCCAAAGATATAATATCTTTATAATAAATGATATGTATTATGAAACGGCTATTGATTATTGAACACATAGAAACGGTCAGAAACAGCCATCCCATACATTGGTATCGTTACTTATATGATAAATATGGAAACTGCATATTATGCGTATCAGATGAATATGAAAGCGACCTTAAATATGTATCAGATCGAATAATTGAATATTACTTAAAAGACAATATCAAAGAATTGGTACATTTGCTTATTAGATTAAACATAAGCTATGCCAATAGATACATCTTCAAAAACATATAAAAACTGGGTACTGCTGGTTGTGTGCCTATCATCGTCGTTAGTGCCGTTTATGGGTTCGTCTATCAACCTTGCATTACCCCACATTGCCCGCGACTTTAGCTTACACAGCGTACAGCAAAGTTGGATACTTACCGCCTATCTTCTATCGTCGGCTATACTTCAAGTTCCGTTCGGTAGGCTCGCCGATATCTGGGGTAAGCGCAACGTTTATATGATAGGATTAGGTGTTTTTACTATCGCCACCATCTTCTGCGGATATGCCTTTAACGGCACATCTCTAATTATCCTTCGTGCTTTACAGGGTGTTGGCAGCGCAATGATATTCAGCACCAGCATGGCTATTATCTCATCGGTTTTTGCGCCTAAAGAACGTGGAGTGGCAATGGGTATAAACGCTGCAACGGTTTATCTGGCAGCAGCGGCAGGACCTTCGTTCGGGGGATTTATTACCCAAGGGCTGGGCTGGGAGTATATTTTTACTATTACGGCAGGTATTGCGTTGCTTTCGCTTATCGGCTCATTTGTAGTAATGAAAGACCGCTGGGCGGAGGCTAAAGGCGAACCGTTTGATATGCGAGGCTCTATTATTTACGGGCTGGCTATTATGGCGCTTATCTACGGATTAACCATACTCCCGCAAATACTGGGTATAGGGCTGATTGTTGCTTCGGCAATACTATTTATGGTATTCGTAAAGCGCGAGCATAAGGAGAAGTACCCCGTTTTCAACGTCAATTTCCTCTTTGGAAATAAAGTTTTCCGAATGTCGTCGACAGCAGCGCTTATCAACTATGCCGCAACCTTTCCGATAGGATTTTTGATAAGCTTGTACTTGCAGGAAGTTAAAGGGCTAGACCCACGAACGGCAGGATTAGTGCTAATTGTACAGCCTGCCATACAAGCAGTGCTATCGCCTTTGGCTGGCAAGCTGTCGGATAAAATACAACCGCGCTACCTTGCATCGGGCGGAATGGCACTCATTACAGTAATCCTACTTGCCATCGCATGGTTTATATCGCCTACAACGCCTATTTCTGTGATACTAGTAATGCTTAGCTCACTGGGCGTAGGTTTTGCCGCATTCTCATCGCCTAATACCAACGCTATTATGGGGTCTGTTGAGAAAAGATACTACAGTATGGCTTCGGCAACAACAGGTACGATGAGGCTTACAGGACAGGCGTTCAGCATGGGGATAACAACGATGATCATTTCTATTATCATCGGCAAACAAGCCATAACGCCCGAAGTAAGCGCAGAGCTGATGAACGTAATACACGTTACCTTCATTATCTTTGCCGTACTCTGTGCGTTTGGGGTATATACCTCTATGGCAAGAGGAAGCGGCAATAATGTTTAGAGGGTTTAAGGCTTGATGATTCAAGTGATTCAAGAATATAATGATCAAAAAATCATGCTATGAAAAAGCTAAAACCAAACGGAGTCAAACTACTTAAGACTTTCCATCTACTTTTTGCCATAATGTGGATATGCGGTGCAATTGCGCTAATACTGGGACAGTATATTGCCTCTCCTAAAACGGGCGATGAGCTATACATGAAGGTACGTATGCTACAAATAATAGACGACTGGGTTGTTATTGTGGGAGCTAACGGCTGCCTTCTAACCGGTATTATTTATGGTATCTGGACAAACTGGGGACTCTTTAAACACCGCTGGTTAACAGTTAAATGGATACTTACGGTTGCTCAAATGCTTTTCGGAACATTCTTTTTGGGCGTATGGTTAAACGGAAATGTTGAAATAGCCGACAGGCTAAGAGATGCGGCTTTTAGCGACCTGCATTTTATCCACAATAGCCAGATGACCAACATTTGGGGAATTATACAGCTTGCATTTTTACTGCTTTACATTCCGCTATCAGTTTATAAACCTTGGAAAAAGAAGAAAGCTAAGATTGAAACCGCATACAAAGAGGATGTACAAAAAGCCTAATTTATTAGTTTGCCGAAAGAAGGACTCTGCAAACAAGTAGCAACCTGTTGAGTGATTAGCTGTGCTTCACTGAACTAACGATCCTCATACCCATTTGATATAGCAAGAAAAACCCAGCTTTTATCTGCCCAAACGTTATTTAATCATTCCCGCTCCCAAGTGGTAAGCCATTTTTTACAATAAACCCTGTATAATTCCCATTATCAGGTATTTACCTCACATAATTTTAACAATACATTTTAAGATATTTAAAAGTTTTTTCTATATACAGGTCGGGTATATTATATATTTTTGTCCGTTTTATATATTATAGAGCAAAATATTTACTAACTATATTAAGTAAATGTATAAATCAATTAAAGAAACTGCAGAAAAAATACTTGGACGTCCGCTTAAACAAGAAGAAGGGCTACCCATCGAAGAAATTGAAAAAACTGAAAAACGCTTACAGCTAAAACTACCGAATATACTAAGAGAATTCCATCTAATGGTGGGAAACCTTACACTTATAACCAACTCTACAGAGCGCTTTCTTTCATTAAACGAAATAACTTGTATTGACGATAAGCTGGTTTTTACCGAAGAACAAACCGGTATCGGGCGCTGGGGCATAAACATTAACGAACGATACAAAGCTGATGCACCTATTTATATCTGTATCGAAGACCAAGGCGGAGAAAAACGAATATGGCTTAATGAGGGTGTAGGCATTACAGAGTTTATACACTCTACCATGTTTTTTCAATGCGCACAAGCGACTTACGAATATAGCCGATTTTTAGGCAACTACTCGTTTACCGGCACTATTCTTATAGGAAATGAGGAAAAGACGATAAATACCTTGTTACAACAGCTAGAGAGCGAATGGGAGAAAGTAGTTAACCGCAACAACTTAGTTATCTACTGGAAAAACAGACGGATGTCGTGGTTCTTTACTAACAGAGAAGGCAAACCCGACGAAATTGTTATGCTGGCAAGCCAAACAGAAGACGATTATATTGCTTTACTTAAGGAGCTTGGGTTCTATAGAGGTAAAGACGTTAACGAGCCTAAGCAAGAAGGCTAAGTCGGCTCTCTATTTTTTCCATTAGAAAAGAATGGGCGGTGCTGTGTAGCATCGCCCATCTTACAATTCATTCATCTTTTCTTTACAGCCGGTTACTTATCGGAGTATAGTCCAACCTTATTACCTTCGGTATCTATAAAGATTCCAATCTATATTTATTATCTTTGTAGTATATCCTAACAAAAACCCCAAATCAGAATCATGAGAAACATAGCAAAACGTTATAACCTCATTCTCGAACAACTTAACAAAAATGGCTACGTAAAGGTTCAATAATTAAGTAAAATGTCGGGAGTTTCGGAGGTAACCATCCGAAAAGACCCGAGATACCTTGAAAGCAAAAAAATGCTTCACCGTAACCACGGGAGCGCGAGTAGCCTTGCTTCGCTGACAGTAGAACGGCATATTGGTGAAAAGGAGAAGCTGCAACAGGAAGAAAAAATCCGCATAGCCCAAGGAGCAGCCAAGCCACTTGAGCCGAACGATAAAATTATTATCGCTTCGGGTACTGTGCTACTGTTTTTTGCCAACCACGTTAAGGTTGACTTTCAGATAACGGTAATCACCTCTGCTCTAAATGTTTAGCTTTCGCTATACTCCGATCCGAACATAGAAGTTATCCAGCTGGGCGAGGTACTGCGCAAAACAGCCGCTTCGGTTGTAGGACATTTTGCAGAGGGTATCTTGGATAATATCGCTGCTACAAAACTTTTTATCGGCGTTGATGGTCTTGACCTTGATTTTGGATTAACTACCAGCAATACTAACGAAGGTTTTATCAACCAGCAAATGATTAAGGCATCGCAAAAAGTTATTGTGCTGACTGATTCGACAAAATTCGGGCAACGCGGTTTCAGCAAAATCCGCGATTTTGATAAGGTACACCATATAATTACCGATATAAACGCTCCGCAGCACTATATTGACGATTTACACAGCAGAAGTATCGGTGTTACATTAGCATAACTATTAATGGTAATTTATTAATGATTAAATTGCTACCATTCCAACCAAAAAGATAACCGGCAGGTCAACTAAATCTTCTTAAAAACAGTACAAAACAGATGCCACTACATTCGATATGACGTTTATTTTCGTCATTCCTAACGAAATGAGGAATCTCCTGAATAGCAGTAGCTCTTTGAAATAGGAGATGTCTCCTTTCAGTCGACATGACGATAATATTTTTGAGTACACGCCCTTTTCTTTTGACCACACAGATACATAAAACCACATAGGTTTTCCAAGCCTTAGACCATTTAAACTTGTTAAACCTTAAACTTTGAATTCTTAAATTCCTCATATCTCTTGAATTCTTAAATTCATATTCCTATATTGTTCTTTCCCACTAATACTTACCAGCTTACCTTTAACCGTTAAACATTAATAATTTACCGTTATTTTCTTTTATTGTTTTTTAACAACTCAAGTTTTTTTTGTACTTTTGCGCGACTCTAAAAAATTATAGTATGAAAAGATTTTTACTGCTATGCCTTTTTATGCTTACCGCTTTTAGCATACTAGCTCAAGATATCGCCAACATATTTGACAAAATAACCGACCCAATTTTCAAAGAATACTGCCAACGCTTTGACGCTAACGGCGACGGCGTTCTCAGTCCGGATGAGGCCGCAACGGTAGCCGAAATGAATATTCTTAACGACGGCTACTCTCCCAAACTTATCATTACATACAACCTAGATTCTGTAGCTAAGATAAAAAGAGCATACATCGAATCGCTAGACGGAATAGAGTATTTTACCAACTTAACCATGCTAAACTGTAGCGGTAGCAATATAACAAGTCTAGATCTATCAAAAAACGCTAAGCTTACACGGTTAAGCTGCAGGGAGAATAAGATTACCAAGCTTAACTTAGAAAACAATGCGGTGCTTACTAACCTGGCTTGTGGCATTAACCGGCTAGATACGCTAAACCTATCGAATAACACGGCTTTAACCGAACTAGACTGTTGCGGCAACCAGCTAACCGAACTGAATCTTACAAATAACACCGAACTAAGTATACTAATTTGCTGCTTTAACAACCTAAAAACGCTGGATATTTCTAACAATACGCGGCTTGTAGCCTTAGATTGCTCGTCGAATAAGCTTAACAGCATAAACCTATCGAACAACACGGCTTTAAAAAATTTATACTGTAACAGAAACTTACTAAGATCGCTTGACTTATCGAACAACAGCTTGCTACACTACCTTTACTGCTACGATAACTCAAAGTTAAGCTCCATTTATATGTGGAGAGGCTTCAACTTCGATAAGCCCCAAAATTCACTACGGTATATTGATAAAGATCCGGCAGCATACTTTAAGTTGAAGCCTTAATACCATCGGTAAATCCTGCCGCTCCTTCAGAGCTAAAAAGTCTAAAATTAAAATAGGCTTTTAACAACGCATTATCAAACCTAATTGGCTGTTTTTAAGTAAATAATCCATCAACGCAACCTGCTTACTCCTTTTCGTAACGGTTAAGATGGGTTAATTTCAGGCTAAATACTTGATAGATAGCGTATCTTCGTATATAAAATAAGTCAATCATACGCCTAACTTGTAAAAAAGAGGGGCTTTTTAATTCTATTTTAAGTCAAATCGTACCATAATACAAAAATACTATAGCTATGCACAGAACTTTACGAGCATTACTAATTGCCAACATTTTTATACTAATAACCACTTTAACAGCACAGGCGCAGCAACCAAAGCTATCGGGGGCGGAGAAGAAAGCCGATACTTACGTAAGCTACCAAGATTTTGCCAAAGCTGAAGAGGAGTATAAAGCAATTCTGGGAAAAAAGAAGATCGATCCGGCAGAAAAAGACAGGGTTAGCATTAAGCTCGCCAACGTTTACTACTCCACGCGTAGCTATGAAATGGCTGAAAATTACTTTGAGAAAGCAGCCCATAACCTTGGCGCATTTACACCTGAACAGGTTGCCGCATTTCTGACTACGCTTATCCGTAACGACAAGAACGAACGCGCTATTGAGATAGCCGATCGTTTAACCAAGCAGCATCCGTTTTCGAGCGACAAGGCTATACTCAACTTAGCCGAAGGCGCAAAGTACTGGGGCAATAACCCCGATACATCAAGCGTTGCCGTTACCAAGGCTCCGTTTAACCAACCGGGATCAACCTTTTGGTGTACACGCTACGAGGATGGCATTATGTTTATCCACATTGGCTCAGATGAAAAAGCAATGATTAAAGGCGCCGAGTTCTACTACTTCGACGGAAGAAACAGCCAGCTATACACCAATATTCCGCAAACCATGCAGGCTGGTCCGGCTACATTTTCTCGTGACAGCAGCACGATGATCTATACCGACAACCGCTTTAGAGATAACAAGATGGTTCGTTCGATGAAAGATCAAAAAATTATTACCAACTCGCTTCGTCTTATGGAGCTAAAGTATAACGAGAAAAAGCAGACTTGGGAAAATGCCAAAGAACTGTTTAAGAATAAAAACGAAAATTCTATCTGCCATCCTGCTTTAAGCGATGATGGGCAACACTTGTACTTCTCTGCCGATTTTTCCGATTCTCGCGGAGGTTCGGACCTGTATATGTCGCGTAAAAACGCAAAAGGCGCATGGGATACGCCTGTTAACCTTGGCAGCGTTATAAATACAGTAGGCGAAGAGCTATACCCGAATGTATATGACAATATTCTTTGCTTTACCTCTAACGGACACGACGGTTTTGGCGGAATGGATATCTACTCCGTAATGTTAGACGAAGAAGGGCTTCCTATCGGCGGTACGCTAGAACATATGCCTTATCCTATCAATACGGTTTACAACGATTATGCGTATATGTACGATAAGGCAACCGGCGGCTACTTCAGCTCCGACCGCCCAAACGGCAATGATCTTGATGCTATCTATGTGTGGGCAAAACGTGTTACGCCTAAAGTTGAAGTAAAGAAAGAGCAACCTAAACCTGTTCTGGCTCCCGTTAAACCCACAATAGAGCGCCCGGCGCAGCTGGCGCAAGTTAGAGAGATAGTGCCCGAAGATGTAGCAAAAGATTTAATTGCCGGCAGAACTACCCCCGATACTACTGTTTACTACGGATTTAACAGCCGCACACTATCGAAAGAGGCGTTAGCTATTATAGATGCTTTTATTGAATCGTTAGATGGCGATACCCCTAGAATTCTTGTTTTAGGCTATGCCGATGCAATAGGGTCGAGCGACAGCAACCAAGAATTGTCGCATCGAAGAGCAGAGGTAGTGAAAGAATACTTAGCAAAAAATGGTTACCCCGACGATGCCATCGAGGTTATAGGTAAAGGTCAACTACAGCTTGATGAGGAGGAACAGGTTAACGATGCAAAAGACTTAAAAGCCAAGCTGGCTCCTGCGCGTAAGGCAGAAATAAAGATTTTAGAATAAACATACTTTTCTTTTAGAGTAAGTTCAAAAGAGGCTGTCTAAAAAGTTAACAATTATGTCATTCCGACTGAAAGGCGGAATCTGCTGTTTTATAGGCGGATGTCTCACATCCGTTCGACATGACAAGAAAATAGAAACTTTTTAGACAGCCTTTTTATTTGTATCACACCCTAATGTACATTATATACTTAACAGATTAGTAGCAGTTTTTTTAAATTTACCCCTTAAAAAACAGTTAAATCTCAAAATAGCAGAAATTTCACTATATTATTTAAAGCAACTTCATATTATACATTAATAATCAATATAGTAAATAATATACTCTGTGATATATAGCGAAGCAATAAGGTTAAAGAATGTTAAATATTTTATGGACGATAAAGGCTGAGCTATCTTAGTAAAATAAATAAAATCAGTATTTATACGTTTACATAAAAGATTTTATTGTATTTTTAAAATTGGGTTTTCTTTAGCTAAGCCATTAACCGCTTATTTTTATGCTTGCTTATAAAATAGCCACGCATTAAAATACAATTTAGTTCGTTCATATACAATTATATATGGCAAATTTAATTTTAATACGCATCACTCTAGCATTGCTATTTTTCGTTCTAAGCTTTTCCCCGATAGCAGAAGCCCAAAAGAAAATAAACCCCACAGCTAGCGAGAAACGCGGAGACCTTTGCGCTACCATACAAGAGTACGGTAATGCTGAAGTTGAATATATGGATGTACTGAGTAGCGGCTCAATTGATATAATAAGCTACGACCGGGTTAACATTAAACTGGCAGCTACCCTTTATAATACCCGTAGATACTCGGAAGCAGATAAACGCTTTGAAACCGTATTCGTACGTAATAAAAAAGCATTTACACCAGAGTTCGGTACAGCTTACGTTTCCACACTTATTCGTTTAGGAAAATACCAACGGGCAATAGACGTAGCAGAAATTTTCAGTCAAAATCCGCTTTATAAGCTATACAAACCGCTGCAAAACCTTAGAGCGGGCTTAGAATATCAGACTAACTTGCCTGCTGTTGTACCTTATAAAGTAACCAACTCTCCTATTAACGTACCGGGTTCGAACTATGCTGCTACACATTATACCAACGGGCTTATATTCGTGCATCACGATAACGACGAGAGATCGCTGGTTAAAGGCGCGCAGTTCTACCTATACGATGGTAACAAAAGCGAAGTGTATAATAAAATACCGCACACATTACAAGCCGGACCGGGTGTTTTTGATAAAACCAACAACCTGATTATCTATACCGATAATCGTTACCTCGGAAAAGGTTTTGTGCGCGAGTTGAAAGATCAACGGCTTATAACAAACCCACTTCGGCTCATAGAACTAAACTATAATCCTAAAACCGAAATGTGGGAGAACCCTAAAGACGTTTTTAAGGATAAGACGATGTACTCAACCTGTCACCCTTCAGTTACAGACGATGGAAAGCGCATGTACTTCTCCGCAAACTTTGACGATGCTGTCGGCAGAATGGATATCTACATGTGCGGCAGAGTGGGCAAAGGCTGGAGTAAACCGATAAATCTGGGCAGCTACGTTAATACCAGCTATGACGAGATGTATCCTTACATTTATCAAAACAGGCTGTACTTTGTGTCGAACGGTCACGAAGGTTTAGGCGGTATGGATATCTACTACGTTGAGTTGGATTCGAGCGGAATGCCTATACCGGAAACGCTGGTTCATATGCCTTATCCGATTAATACCATATATAACGACTATGCCTTTACACACAACACGGATGCAAAGGGTTACTTTTCGTCTGACAGACCCGAGGGGCGCAACCTTGATACCATATACGAATGGGTAGAAGAGGAAGAGGAACTCCCGGACAATACGCTTTTTCCAAAAGCGGCTATTACAGCCCGCCCAAATCCGAACACAATAGAGAAAAAATAACCAGAAATAAGCACAAGAGAAAAACATTATCCCCAAACCGTAAAAACGCAGCTTGATTGGCCGCGTTTTTTATGCCTATAGAGAAAATATATGCGGCATAAAAAAAATTTAACAGCTAATTAATGCTAATCAAAGTTAAAAATACCCTTTCGATTTAACGTCCATTAAACACACATAATACTAATAACCAATATTTTAATCAAAACACAAATTCTTATCGAACGTTAATTTTCGAAAAATGATTTAGGCATTAAAATACTTATTTGCTAGATTTGTATTGAAAACGCTGAAGCAGCAGCGTAGAAACATATCCTTATATTCTAGCAATAAAGTACTTTTATACATGAATATTATGAGAACTCTATTACGTCAATCGCTTATCCTAGCACTTTTCAGCCTAGCCTTAATGCCTGCAAATGCTAAACAAAACTACGACCAGCTTACGCGCGAAAAAATAGCGGACAGTTACGTTACAATGCAACGATTTGCCGAAGCTGAGAACGAATACTTATCGATACTAAGCGATAAGTCTATCGATTTGCTTACTTATGATAGAGTAAATATCAAACTTGCTTCTGCTATGTACAATATCCGTAAGTACAAAGAAGCAGAAAAGCGTTTTGGTGCGGTAATAGTGCGTAACATGGCTGCCTATACGCCTCAGTTTGCATGCGACTATGTAAATACGCTGATTCGCCTCGAAAAGTTACAGCGTGCTGCTGACGTTGCTAAACAGTTCAACGGTTATTCGGCTTCTCACAGAGGCTACCAGCCGCTGCAAAACCTGCTTCAAGGTTTAGAGCAGTACGGCAACCTACCGTCTATGACTACCGCTGCCGTAAATAAAGCACCTTTTAATACCAAAGGTTCTAACTTCTGGTGTTCTCGCTTCAACAACGGCATTCTATTTATTCATAACGACAATAACGAAGCCGCAATGCTTAGAGGTGCAGAGCTGTATTTTTACGACGGTAAAAGCAGCAAGCCCTACGCAAAAGTTCCTAGAACGTTGCAAACAGGTCCGGCTTGCATTTACAACAACGGTAAATCGATGATTTATACCGATAATCATTACAGAGAAGACCAAATGGTTAGGCTGCAAAAAGACGAGCCTATCGTAACCAACTACCTTAACATTGTAGAGCTTAGCTATAACGAAAAAACACAACAATGGGATAATGCAAAAAGTATTTTCAACGATAAACCGTTCTCATCTATCTGCCACCCATCGGTGAGCGAAGACGGTGAGCGTTTATACTTTGCGGCAGACTTTACCGACGGTAGAGGCGGAATGGATATCTACATGTCGAGAAAAACAAAGAAAGGATGGAGCGAACCCGTTAACATGGGTTTAAGCGTAAACACCAAAAATGATGAGTTATATCCGAATGTTAGCGGTAATACACTTACCTTCTCATCTAACGGACATAAGGGCTTGGGCGGAATGGACGTTTACAGCGTAACGCTTAACGATGACGGTTTACCTATATCAAAAACATTGGCGCATCTTCCTTACCCCATTAATACAATATATAACGATTACGCATACATGCAAGACGAAGATGCGGAAAGCGGATACCTTACATCCGACCGCCCTAACGGCGGCGATTTAGATGCTATCTACAGCTGGGTTAAACGCGTACAATTTGCCGAAAAAGACCCGCTTTTAGAAGGTATGCAGGTAGTAAAAAAATCGGCGGCATTTATTGAGCCAACAGAGCAAAACGAGCTAATTGCCAATTCTGTGGCAGAAGCTATAGCACAATAAATAAACAGCTGCTTAGTCGGCAGCTAAAAATTAAAATTGCCCAAAAACCGAAATACACTTCATAGACATTTTTTAGGGGAAAAGGACGAACTGATTGGGAGTTCGTCCTTTTTATTTACCATACTACTGTTCTTAAAAGCTATAATAAAACCATATTTACTAAATAATTTCTACTTTAGTGCAGCTAAATGCCAAAACGTACGTCTTACTGAAAGAAGAATATCTTATCAATTAAACTAAACCTCTGCTATGAAGAAACTTTTATCGCTACTCTTTCTAATAAATGGGACTATACTATTTGCTCAAAAAAATTATCCGTACGAACCCTCTGAAGGCAATAACAGCCTGAATGCGTACTGGTATGCCGTACCCACCGATTCGGTAGAGTGGCAAAAGGTAAACCGTACAACCTATTTTTGCTCCATTGTACATGCCTATGGTAAAGTACCCGAAGGAGACTTTACGGTAAAAGTAAAAGCCTACGAGAAGGGCGATAAGTTTTTCGACAAAAACTTTGATATAAAAGATGGTAAAAGCACCGATCCTAACGTAAAATACCTTGCGGCAAATGGTTATTTTCGCATAGAAAGCCCGACCGAAACCGGAACCAGAAGAGCCGATGTTATTGAGCTGGGGTTGGAAAGTGCCAAAGGTACTTTTAGCAAAAGCATACCTTGTACCTACCACACCATTAGCGGACATTTTACCGACTTCGACGGTAAGCCGTTTAAGGGATTTATAAGAGTTTCTTCCGACGATTTCCCTGATTTCACAGGCGTATGGAGCGACGATAACGGTAAGTACAGCATTACGCTACCCGCACGAGACTACAATACATTTTATGCAGACGATCATACTTACGGCATAAGCACGCTGGAATACTGGGGATGGCGTATGATTGTGGATAGAGATGAAACGTTAGATATACGCATTGGCAACGGCGAGGTATATAACCTACATGCGTGGAGCAGCAATGGCGGTCATAACACCTATTTCCTTTACTTCCGCCCAATGGTATTACCAAAGGCTTTACTTCCGGAGGAAGATTATACCTCAAAACAGATGATTGCGGGGCAAATATATGAAAAGCTGGATATTGCCCCTACGCTCGAGGAAAAGGATATCACCGTAAAGCTGAACGGAGAAAAGCTTTCTATAATATCGCTACAGCCCGTTTACGAAACAGGTAAAGATAGCAATACCGAACACTTTTGTATGCCTGCGTATCTCGTGCAAGTGGAACGTCCGCAATGGGCTACAGGAAAAAAACTCACATTCGAGGTGAGCTATGATACCTTTATAACCGTAAAAGGAGAAAAAATTAGAGTAAACTCAATGGCACATTGCCAGCTATATGCCAATATTTCCGGGCTAAGCGAGTATTAAGAAATACTTTTAATCGTATAAAATTACTTTGCCTTAGGCGGCGGCTCTACCCTCTTCTTAAATACCGTTTTAGATTCCTCGCCTTTCATCAACCGTTTAATGTTGGTGCGATGAGTGTGGATAATGATAAGACACATGGCAATGCTAAAAATCTTCATTGTTAGCGTTTCAGCGGGGTCTAAAAACATACCGAATACGACAATTACCGCTATCGGGAACGCGATACTGGCACAAATAGAGCTAAGCGATACGTAGCGTGTCGGCAGAAAAACCAGCAGCCATACTGCAAACGCAATAAGCAAGGCATATGGGTGCATAGAGAGCAGAACGCCTGTCATGGTTGCAACCCCTTTACCACCTTTAAACCTTGCGAATATCGGGAAGATATGACCGATAAATACCGCCGCACCCAACGCTATCTGATAGCCTACACAAGGATTTGTATCGGGAATATAGGTAGTAAACCTAACCAGCAGCACTGCCAGCACACCTTTTAGCATATCAAGCAAGAACACAGGTAGTGCCGCTTTCCAACCTAACGTCCGTAGTACGTTTGTTGCACCGGCATTCCTACTACCGTATTGGCGCACATCGATACCGTAAAACCGCTTACCGATCCAAATAGCATTAGAAATAGAACCTAACAGATAGGCTACTACCACAAGAAGTATATCTATAGCAATATCCATTCTAAGAAGTTTCGGCAAACTTACGAATTTTTTGGAATATGTATAATTCGATAAACATTAATACTTTACGAATTATAGCTATATTATGCCAGGTTGTAATAGCCAATACTCTCTATCTGCTTGCATAAAATCCTGCCGAACGATAATGATATGAGCCAATAGCACTTACAAATTACTGCGGACTCCAACATACCGAACAATATTTGCTATCCCAACACGCCCTTCTCCCTCTTTTATTTCTAGCACTAAATGCTCATTCTGAACGCACTCTAACGAAGAAAAGTAGGCCGCCAAATCATGCTTACTGATAAACAGCTTAAAGTCTTTTAGTCCACCTGATGACCCACCATTTTGAATAGGGTTAAACGCCTCGACAATAAGCATTCCACCGGACTTAAGCCTATCAACCATGCGCTTATAGAAAACAGCGCATTAAGTACATCAAAATTAACATGTACATTTTTCCGGGCAGCAAGCTCCAACGCCTTTTTTGCCCTTCGCTGCTTAAATCGAACGCGTCCACCTCCCATCCTAATAATGCCGCATAAACAGCATCTCTCCCCTCTCCTGCGGCAGGTATCAATACACTACCGGGCTGTAGGCTACTAATAACATGCTTAAAAAAGAGATTGGGCTCATCACCATATATATAACCGGATTGAGCATATCTATCATTCCAAAAATCGGTAATCGTTTTTAGTATTTCCGCCTTATCCATATTAAACCCAAAACTTAAAATAACGATCTTCTCATCTTAAAATTTTCAAAGGTAACAATTATACCTATCGGAAAGCCGGCATAGCTTTTGAATCGTCAACATTGTTTCACATTAAAAATAACCGATATGAAAAAAGCCATTATCCTAGCAATACTTATAGCCTGTTGTGTAAGTATAGCAAAAGCAGATCAAATAAAATTAAAAAACATATGCTATGTGTATATTAGCCACAAAAACGATTCGATAGTGTACTGTTATGGTAAATTAATTCCGATTAATCAGCTAAAAGAGGTACTTAAAGAACACATAACGAATGCTGATGGCCACGAGATCGAAGCGATTGGAGTAGGCTCGGTTTATCGCTTAGAAACTATTATCGTCTTAAAAACAAGCCGCGGAACTAAATACAAAACTTACTTTACAGTACAGAATGAAATTTCGAAAGCCTACAACGAGCTAAGAAATGAGCTTAAACCTTATCAACAAGAGATTCTGCGAAGTGATTACCCTATTCTGGTTTCCGACATTGAGCATCGACCTTACCCAACCCGCTATCATCAATAACCGGAATCTACCTCCTTACTCTCAATAAGTTTTAATACTTTTGTAGAATGAAAAGCCCCCTAAACCCCCAAAGGGGGCTAAATAACACAAACAAAATCCCCTCGGGGGTTGGGGCTTTTATTACACTAAATGATTTATCCCGATAGCTTTGAGCAGAAAGTAGGTTTTGATAAAATCCGCCGAATGGTGGAGGAGAAATGTATTACCAAGCTGGCAAAAGAAAAGCTGGCAGATACAAGCTTCTCTTCATCTTTCGATGTGGTTTCGTTACGTCTGGAACTGACCGACGAAATGCGTACCGTGCTGATGATGGAGGACAGCTTCCCCGACAACACGTATGTTGACGTGGTTGATTTTCTGAAAAAAATTCGTGTTGAAGGTACGTTTTTGGATGGTATGGAGCTGCTAGCGCTTTCCAAAGCACTCACCGCAGCCAGAGAGCTGAGCAACTTCTTCAATAAACGTGAAGATGAAAAATATCCTTCGCTCCGTCAGCTATCATCAACAGTAGCCGTACTCCCTGCCGTTATTGCCAAGCTTGATGCTGTTGTAAATAAATTCGGGAAAGTAAAAGACAACGCTTCGCCGGAGCTGGCGCAGGTACGCCGTACCATTTCCGACAAGCAGCGGCAAATCACCAAACGCATGCACGCCATACTGCGTAGCGCACAGCAAGACGGTATTGCTGACGAAGATGCCGGCATATCTATCCGCGACGGGCGTATGGTAATTCCTGTAAACGCTTACAGTAAGCGCAAGTTGAAAGGGTTTGTACACGACGAATCGGCAACCGGTAAAACCGTTTATATAGAACCGATTGAGGTTGTTGATCTGAATAACGAAATAAAAGAGCTGGAGTACGCCGAACGTAGAGAAGTAGTAAAAGTACTTGTTGCCGCGGCAGATTTTCTCCGTCCCTACCTCGACGAAATGCTGGCTACAGGCGACTATATCGGCGAAATAGATTTTATTCGTGCCAAAGCTCTTTTCAGCATGGGCTTAGAAGCCGTAAAGCCCATACTATACGACGAACAATCGATACGGCTTATCAACGCACGCCATCCTCTGCTGATGCAAAGCCTGAAAAAAGAAGGAAAAGAAGTTGTTCCGCTTGCTTTAGAGCTAACTAAACAGAAACATATCCTACTAATTTCGGGTCCTAATGCGGGAGGTAAATCGGTATGCTTAAAAACCGTCGGATTGCTGCAATATATGTTACAATGCGGCTTGCTGATACCCGCATCGGAAAATTCAGAAGTGGGATTATTCAACGATATTTTCATTGATATTGGCGATGAACAATCGATAGAAAACGACCTTAGCACCTACAGCTCGCATCTGCTGAACATGAAAAACTTTGTTCGTTATGCCACCGACAAATCGTTAGTTTTAATCGACGAATTCGGCACAGGTACAGAGCCATCTATTGGCGGAGCCATTGCGGAGGCAGTATTAGCTAAACTAACCGAGCGTAATACATTCGGTGTAATCACTACACATTACACCAACCTTAAGTACTATGCAGCGTCGGCACCCGGCATAATTAACGGCGCTATGCTTTTTGATACGCAACGCATACAACCGCTATTTAAGCTGGAAATAGGTGTACCCGGCAGCTCGTTTGCATTTGAGATCGCACGTAAAATAGGCTTGCCGGAAGAGATTCTTTTTTACGCTTCCGAAAAAATGGGCGATAAGCAGGTAAATATCGAAAAAAACCTGCGTAATATTGCGCGCGACCGTCGCTACTGGGAGGAAAAGCGGCAACGCATACGCCTTACCGATAAACGGCTTGAAGAAGTTACGGCAAAGTACGAAGCGGAACTGAAGGAGCTGAAAGAGCAACGTAAATCTATTATCAATAAGGCAAAAGAAGAAGCAGCCCGATTACTTGCCGATACCAATAGGCAGATAGAAAATACAATTCGTGAGATACGCGAAACGCAGGCAGAGAAAGAGCGTACAAAAGAAAGCCGTGCGAAGCTGGAGCGGCTGAAAGAATCACTCCAAGCAGAAGTCGATGATACAAACAACGAAAAGATAGAGCGCAAAATTCAGCAGCTGCGCGACCGTCAGGAAAAGCGCGAGCAACGTAAGGCACAAACAAAAAATAACCAGCAAAACGAAGAGCAAGATACCGAAATACCCGCAATACTTGAGCCGGGCGTTAAGGTTCGCATAAAAGGTCAAGATTCGGCTGGCGAACTGATAAAGCTAAACGGTAACAACGCAATAGTTGCCATAGGCAGTATTCTTACCAACATAAAGGCAGACAGGTTAGAGGTTATCAGCAACAACGAGTTTAGGCAAACAACGCGTAACACTCCCGCACCTTCACATAATGTAAACGGCTTCAACCTATCTCAGCGCAAGTCGAACTTTAAAAGCACCATTGATGTACGCGGAATGCGTGTAGAAGAAGTGCTGCCAACCATTACAGAGTTTATAGACGAGGCGTTGATGGTGGGTACAAGCGAAGTTCGTATCTTACATGGTAAAGGTAACGGCATACTGAAAGAAACAATCCGAAACTTGCTTAAAACCTTTGGTGGGGTTAAGTCTTGTAAAGATGAACGAGTAGAACAAGGCGGTTCGGGAATTACGGTGGTGGAGCTGGAGTAGAAAATGTACTAATGTACTAATATGAAAATGAGTCGGTATATTGATAAATTAATATATTCTCCTGCTAATCATTGCCTATATTTACTATCCTCATCGTAAAACATGCCGAGGTAGCTGCTATAACGAGATTCTGATATCAGCCCTTCTTCCACCGCTTTTTTTACGGCGCATCCGGGTTCGTCGGTATGGGTACACATGTTGAACCTACAATTGGCGCTATAACGGAATATTTCGGGGAAAAAATGAGAGATTTCTTCCTTACCAATATCGTCAATCAGCCCAAAACTTTTTAACCCGGGGGTATCGATAATAAATCCACCATTCGGTAGCTCTACCATCTCATAAAAAGTAGTAGTATGCGTACCTTTAAGGTGGTAACCCGATATCTCTCCGGTTTTTAGGTTTAACGAGGGTTCTATAGCATTTATTAACGACGATTTTCCTACACCCGAATTTCCTGCAAAAACCGAAACCTTACCTGCCAGCCGCTTTTTCAATGTATTGATATTATCACCTCTAAGAGCAGAAATTCGCAGGGTTTCGTAGCCTATGTTACTGTAAATTTCCTCGAAACCGTTAAGCATATCTGCCAGTTCGTCCTCGTATAAATCAACCTTGTTAATAAGAATGGTAACAGGTATATGATATGCTTCTGCACTTACCAAAAAACGATCGATAAAGCCGATTTTAGTATCGGGAAAAGCAAGGCTGATTACAAGGTAAGCCCTATCAATACTAGCCGCTACAATATGAGCCTGCCTCGATAGATTAGAAGAGCGACGGATAAGGTAGTTTTTACGGTCACAAACATCTAGTATAATACCCGTACCATCATCGGAAGGCTCAACTACGACTCTGTCGCCAACAGCAATGGGGTTTGTGGTTTTTAAGTCTTTAAGGCGTAGCTTACCCCTTACTACCGTTTCGATATACGTGCCGTCTTTATCCAACCGCACCCGATAGTGGCTACCGGTATGTTTGGTAACTAAACCTGTTTGCTGCTCGTTCATACCACAAAGTAAGCAAATAGTCTTTTAACTGCAATGATTCGTATTACGACTTAAGATAAAAGAACAAGGGCATTTTAACCGTGGAGCATTTACCATATTGATATGTTTGGAAAATAATGCTTTGGAAAAACACACCATAGCTTTCAAAAAACAGTACCGTCATTTCGACCGAAGGGAGAAATCTGCTAAATACCAGCAGTACACTGAATCAACAGATTTCTCCCTTCGGTCGAAATGACGGAGATTTTTCTAAACGCACCATGAATATTTTAATAATAAGGCAGTACAATAATACAAGAAATGCTTAAAGCCTTGAGGCAACAAAAGCCTGTAGGTCCGGAAAAAATTCATTAAAGCCATCTCTAAACCGGCTATAGTTTTCTTTTAACAGAGCAATTGCTTCTCCACTTTTTTGCGGTAAGGTCCTGTAATTTTCCATAATCTCGAGAGAGCACTGGAGCCCCTCAAGAGTAGCATATACATATAAACGGTTACATGCGATAAGATGGGGCAAGAACCCTTTTACTCGCGAGAGCAATATACGAAAATGCCACACCATAGCCCTATAAAACCGACGTGTAAAGCGTTTTAGCGGCATAGGTGAAAACTGCTCCCATTGCGACGCTAGAAAATGGTCGTAAAACATATCTACAAATATGCCCGAATATAAACGAAGGTTGTAGCAGCCGCTTTGCTTCTGCTACTTTTGGATGCCTATCGGTAAAATCGTCAATAGCGCGATGCAGAAGAATTCCTCGAGCAATGCGTGGCGAGTAATTTCTATAAGCCGCTCCTTTCACGTAATCGCCAATAAAATTGCCAACTTGCAGCTGCTTGTCATTACCGGAAAGAAAACGTGCGCAAGAAAATTCATTACAGCCGTTTTCTTAGCTCTTCTCCGTCTTTCTCAAAGCCGGGCTTACCAAGCAACGCAAACATGTTACGCTTATAAGCCTCTACACCGGGCTGATCGAATGGATTAACACCAAGTAGATAGCCGCTAACGCCGCATGCTTTTTCAAAGAAGCATATCAGCTGACCAAGATTATATTCGTCCAACTTAGGCATTTCGATATGTATATTAGGTACTCCGCCATCAGCATGCGCAAGAATAGTACCTAACTCTGCCATTTTATTAATCTCCTCAAGCCTACGTCCCGCAAGGTAGTTAAGCCCGTCGCTATCATCATTTGCCATAGGGACTGCCGCCATTTTCTTACTCTCTGTAACGCTTATTACCGTTTCGAAAAGAATACGCTCTCCATTCTGAATGTATTGCCCCATCGAGTGCAGATCGGTAGTATAGTCAACCGAAGCAGGAAATATTCCTTTGCTGTCTTTTCCTTCGCTCTCGCCATAAAGCTGTTTCCACCACTCGGCAAACGAACGCAGCTTAGGGTTAAAGTTTGCCAGCAGCTCTATCTTTTTCCCCTTTTGATATAATAGATTTCTAGCTATAGCATAGGCTAGAACGGAATTATCGCTTGGCGCAACCTCCATACCTGTTGATAACTCCATGTCGTAAACACCTTTTACCATTCGTTCTATGTCGAAACCGGCAACAGCAATAGGAAGTAGCCCAACCGGGGTCATTACGGAAAAACGCCCGCCAACATCGTCGGGAATTACAAAGGTTTCATAACCCTCTTCCTCCGCCATCTTTTTTAGTGCGCCGTGCGACGCATCGGTAATAGCAACAATGCGCTTTTTAACCTCGTCTTTACCATGTACCTGCTCTATATACTTTTTGATGAAGCGTAAGGCTATTGCAGGCTCGGTAGTTGTACCCGATTTAGAAATAGCCACGCATGCTACCGAACGACCTTTCAGAATCTCCAGCAGCTCGGCAATATATTCTTCGCTAATATTTTGCCCAACAAACAACACCTGAGGATGATTACTTGGAGCGATCAGGCTGAAGCTGTGAGACAATGCTTCGATAACAGCTTTTGCCCCTAAATACGAACCTCCTATTCCAACCACCACAACCACATCCGCCAGCTTACTAAGCGTTTGTGCGGAGTGCTTAATATCATTCAGCAGCTTGGTATCGAACAGCGATGAAAGGTCTAGCCAGCCCAGAAAATCGTTTCCTTTTCCGGTTTTACGATAAAGCGCCTCGAGACACTCTGCGGCTTTTGGCTGTAGAGCGACTATTTCTTCGGGTTGAAGAGTGGGTTGGGTGCGAGAAATAGATAGCTTCATATGCGTAATTTTTATTGATATATTATTCATATACAAAGATAGTAAGCCTTAGCCATTTTGGTAGAGGCTGAAAGATTATTTTTCAGCTATCTTAAATTGGATGAGATAACAACCTAAAAAATCAAGTGGAAAGTTTTCCTAGCCGAATTTTAAAGTAAAGAAGAAAAGTTGGCGGAGGCAATTCTTTGATATACAAATGTCTTACCTATGATACCGTAAGAAAACTCATTTCAGCACCCACTCTTCCAATTAATAACATTTCCCATTTCACCCCAAGATTTGTTTGATTTAGGTAAAATGTGTGGTTCATCTTTTGAATGCAGTTAAACATAATAAAGAGATAAGGGTTGTTTCGTAACGAAACAACCCTTATCTTTCGATTGTAAAGCATTTAAATATTATTTAAACAGTTCATCAGCATTTAAGCCTTTACGCTGCTCTTGCGTAGCCCTCTCCCACTCGTGGGCTTTAAATCCAAACATGCCCGCAACCATATTCGATGGAAATATACGAATTGCATCATTATAGTAGGTAATGCTGGATGCAAGATAACGACGCCCGGCAGTAATTTGCTCCTCCACCTCGTTCCAGCTATAGGCAAGGTTAGTAAACTGGCTGTTAGCTTTCAGCTCCGGATAGTTCTCTACCTGCACCATAAGACGCTTTACTGCCGAAGACAAATCGCCGTCATGCTGATACTCCATACTCGGTTTATCTTTTTGGCTATCGGCGCGTAGCCGCGTAATTTTATCCAGCACATCGCGTTCATAGCTGGTGTATTCTTTTACCACAGTAACAAGATTTGGAATTAAATCGCTACGCTTAATAAACAGTGCCTCAAGCGATGATTTTGCATTTTCTATCTGGTTACGCCTTATATTTAAGCGGTTATATAGCGCTATCAGTATGATGACGAGCAATGCCACCGCTGATAAAACAATAATAGTTGTTGTGTTCATATGCTTTGAGTTTTATGCTTTCCAGATTTTCAGGTTGAGCTTTAGCTCATCAATAATACCAAGCTGTTCGGCAAGATCGTTGTAATAACCGATAATACTTTCGCGCCTGTTAACTGATGAGAGCGCGCCTATCTCGAATCGATCTTTACCGTTATTATTAGCGATATAGATATTGTTATTGGCAAATACAATATTAACGTTGTTACCCATTTTACGGCGCAGCGCCTTTAACCTTTCCATCATACTTGGCGTAAGAATAAAGCGCGCTTCAATTTGATCGGGGCTATATACGGCAAACTGCTTGTCGAAGTCGGGATCTTCCAGCCTCACTTTATCTCCGGTATAAGAGAGCTCGCTCGAAACGATACCGAGTGCCTTTTTCGAGAACACATATACCGGCTTTTTAAAAGATTTGTTGAATTCGGCAATAAACATACTTCCTGAAAATACCGATACTTCAGTATCTTCATTTTTACCGACAAATGTTTTTTCACGCACCAGCCGTAAATCGCTAAATTTAAAGGGAACACCGTCTTCTACGCCTTGCACCAAATCGCTTCCTGAAGCTTTCAGCTTCGACTCATGAAACATACCGCTCTGAATAACCTCCGAGAGCTTAATGTGGTTAACGATCTGATATTTGAACGAGGGGTCGAGAAACTCGACCATACGACGTACTACCTTATCTTTAAAATCGTAGGCAAAACCATATCCCGATGAGGTGTTAGGGGTTGCATTGCTTTTATTTTTCTTTACAAAATACGAAATAGAAAAGCCTATACCATATAATGCAATAAAAACAAAGGCAATGACGGTTAACGTATTTTCGCCCTCGAGCCACAACACGTCTCCCATAGAGCTGTAAATCATAAAGCCCACAAAAGCGACGCATATAAATGTTGCAAGGAAAAACATCTTCAGCGTACCTTTGCGCTGCTTATTCACGGTACTCAGCTCTGTAGAAAGTTCGGCGTCAACAAAATTTAGAAATTCATCTTGAGTTTTCATATGTCAAACGTTTGGCGGTTTATGAATTCTCTGCGAGAATTTCTTTTATTTTTTCAAGCTGACCTGCTGGTACAGGGATAAGATAAGCCTTTCGGCTGCTTTGAAACACTACATGTAGCGATGTAACCGATCCTGTATTTATGTTTACAACCAATAACGGGATTTTAAGCTTATAATCTTTCGAGTCCTGAACGCTTACCGTTCTGCTACCTTTCTCCACGTGTTGCAAGAACTCTTCGATGTGCTTAGGCCTTTTGTGCAGCTTTACAATACCATACACAAAATAACCAATACAGCTTAAAAATGCCAAAGGAATTACAATCTTAAGGTAGGCAGGGTACTGGCTACTATTAACGCTATCTATCGAATCATTAACAATGCCGCTAACGGCATCGCCTACGTTAGCCCCTGTAGAGATAAACAAAAAAGCAATAAGACCTAAAACAAGTAATGCCGCGATACCGATAATACTATACTGAATGTATGTAAGGCGCAGGTCTCTTTTATGCTCATAGAGCAAAATATCCTTTAATTCTTCGCGAGTCATAAGTAATAGTGTTAGTGGGTTTAACTAAATGATAAATAAAAATACAAATTTAAACCAAAATGCTGAATGAGAGGATATAATCTTATATTTTACAATCAAATAAGCAACGATATAAATATATACGTGCTATCATCGGCTACTAATCTGGCATTTACACGATTTTATGTTATACATCATTTACAAAAAAATATACGGTAAAACCTTTTATAGCTGGTCAAAATTGCTACCTTTGCAATGCAAACCAAAAAAATAATCGGCTATGAGAAAAAGCATCAAATGGTTGTTGCTGTCATGCATTGTAATGGTGACTGCATCATGCGGAGGCTCTGAGTATAAGTACGAGACCGTACCGAACGATCCGCTTAACGCAAGAATTTATACTTTAGACAACGGTTTAAAGGTTTACTTAACAGTAAATAAAGATGAGCCAAGAATTCAAACATATGTCGCTGTACGCGTAGGAGGTAAGAACGACCCCGCCGAAACTACCGGATTGGCTCACTACTTCGAGCACTTGATGTTTAAAGGTACCGAACAATTCGGAACGCAAAACTACGAGCAAGAAAAACTTATGCTTGACGAAATTGAAGGGCTGTTTGAAGTTTACCGCAAAACTACCGACGACGCTGAGCGCAAAGCCATATACAAACAAATTGATAGCATTTCGTACGAAGCGTCTAAGCTTGCTATTCCGAACGAGTATGATAAGCTGATGTCTGCTATTGGCGCAGATGGTACTAATGCATACACCGGTATGGACATGACGGTTTATGTTGAAGATATCCCTGCTAACGAGGTTGAGAATTGGGCAAAGATACAAGCCGACCGTTTCCAGAATAACGTAATTCGTCTTTTCCATACAGAATTAGAAACTGTTTATGAAGAAAAGAATATGTCTCTAACCAGAGACGGAACTAAGGCATACTATGCTGTAATGGAAGGTCTTTTCCCTAACCACCCATATGGAACTCAAACCGTACTCGGATCACAAGAGCACCTAAAAAATCCTTCTATTATCAATATTAAGAATTACTACAAGCAATGGTACGTTCCGAACAATATGGCAATTTGTATGTCGGGTGATTTTAATCCGGATGAAGCAATCGCTATAATCGATAAGTATTTTGGCGGAATGAAGCCTAACGAGTCATTACCAAAGCTGGAGTTTGCACCAGAACCTCCTCTCACAGCACCTGTCGTAAAAGAAGTATGGGGCTTAGAAGCAGAAAGCATGTCTATGGCTTGGCGTTTACCCGGAGCCGCAACCCCCGATGCTGAAATAATAACTCTTATTGGTCAGATACTTTATAATGGAAAAGCCGGATTAGTTGACCTGAATGTTAATCAGCAGCAAAAGGTTCTTTCGGCATACGGATATGCGGAAATGATGGCAGACTACGGAATGCTGATGTTTGGCGGAAGACCGAAAGCAGGACAATCGTTGGATGATGTTAAGGATATACTACTTGCCGAAGTTGAAAAGCTGAAAAAAGGTGATTTTGAAGAAGATTTAATTCAGGCAACTATAAATAACTTTAAGCGCTACATGCAAATGCGGCTTGAGTACAACTACTCTCGTGCAAATATGTTTGTAACGTCGTTTATCAATGGTACCAGCTGGGCAGACGAAGTTGCTTCTCTTGATAAAATGAGCAAGATTACCAAGCAACAAATCGTAGATTTTGCCAACGCTAACTTTAAAGACAACTACGTTATTGTTTATAAGCGTGAAGGAAAAGATCCTAACGAGCTTAAGATAGATAAACCGGAGATTACTCCTATCTTCACGAATCGCGATACAGCCAGCGTATTCTTAACAGAAATACAAAAAGCCGCTGCAAACGTAAAGCCTATAGAACCCGTATTCCTCGACTTCTCAAAAGATCTATCTAAGAGCATCGCAAAATCTAATATAGAAGTACTGTACAAACAAAATACAAGTAACGATCTATTCTCTATAATGTATGTATTTGAAATGGGTACTAACGAAGATAAGGCGTTAGGTACAGCTGTTTCTTACTTGGATTATTTGGGAACAAGCCAATATACTCCTGAGCAAATTAAGCAAGAGTTCTATAAACTGGCTTGTGATTACTTTGTTTCTTCAGACTCCGAAAGAGTTTATGTAGGCATACAGGGTTTAAGCGAGAATATGGATAAGGCAATGGAGCTGTTCGAATCGCTACTTGCCGACGCTCAACCAAATGTTGCCGTACTTGAAAATATGAAGGGAGATATTCTAAAGTCTAGAGGCGACTCGAAAAAGAATCAATCGGCAAACTTTAGAATGCTACAAAACTACGCTATGTACGGTGCTAAATCTCCGGCTACCAACGTTCTTTCAGCTAAAGAATTGAACGACCTTAAGCCAGAAGATTTAATCACTCGTATTAATAAGCTGAATAGCTATGAGCATAAAATTCTTTACTACGGACCAAAGTCTATAGATGAGTTTATTGCTAGCGTTAATAAGCTGCACAATGTTCCGGAAACGCTAACTCCTATTGTAAAGAACGAAGAATTTAAGATGTTAGAAACACCTACGAACAAAGTATTATTGGCACCTTACGATGCCCGTCAAATTTACTTTATTTCGTACTCTAACAGAGGCGAAAAATTCGATCTGTCGCTTAATCCAATCGTATCGATGTATAACGAATACTTTGGTGGTGGCATGAACGCTATTGTATTCCAAGAAATGCGCGAAGCCAGAGGTTTAGCATACTCCGCAAGCGCAAGGCTAGGCTCTCCGTCTAAGCTAGATCGTCCTTATACTTTTACAAGCTTTATTGCTACGCAAAACGATAAGATGGCGGACGCTATGCAGGCATTTGATGAAATTATCAACAATATGCCTCAATCAGAAAACGCGTTCAACCTTGCTAAGGATGCGATTATTACACGTATACGTACAGAGCGTATTTTAAAATCGGATATTCTTTGGAGTTACCTCAGCGCGCAAGACTTAGGTCTGAATATTGACAGGCGTAAGGCTGTATTTGAAAATGTGCAAACAATGACATTGCAAGATGTTATTAAGTTCCAAGAAGAGTGGATTAAGAATCGTACTTATACTTACTGCGTATTAGGTAAGGAGGCAGAGCTGGATATGGCTTCGCTTGCTAAGTACGGTCCGATTACCCGTTTAACTACGGAACAGATTTTCGGATACTAGCAGCAGCTTTTAGCAGAAACATAGAATAAACACTTAAAAACCGTCGTGCCTAATTTATATTTGGCATGACGGTTTTTTGTTTTAGAACGCGTCGTTCTTATTCGTGGAGAGTTACGTAGAAAGTGACCCATAGCGCATCATTTAGAATATTGATATGTATGATAAATAATGTTTTACAACCGACACCATAGTTTTACAAAAAATAATACCGTCATTTCGACCAAAGGGAGAAATCCGCTAATTCAATGTACTACTACTATTTAACAGATTTCTCCCTTTGGTCGAAATGACGAAGATTTTTCTAAATGTACCACTAGCCAAATCTATACGGTTTTAGTGCTATGCTTTCTGCTTACCGCCTTAAAACAAAGAGAGGTTACGCGTAATACGCGTAACCTCTCTTTGTATCTGATTCTATACTTTGCTAAATCCTATCCTTTAACGCGCTCAGAGTATTCGCGCGTACGAGTATCTACCTTAATCTTTTCATCTTGATTAATAAAAAGCGGAACCATAATCTCTGCTCCTGTCTCTAACGTCGCACTCTTTAATGCCGAAGTTGAAGCCGTATCGCCCTTAACAGCCGGCTCGGTATAGGTTACAACAAGCTCAACAAAAGGAGGCAACTCGCAGGTAAGCACCCTTTCTTCGTCTGCAAGAAACATCATTTCAACATACTGTCCTTCTTTCATTAAATCTGCATTATCAACCATTTCAGGAGCGAGGTTAATCTGCTCGAACGTTTCGTTATGCATAAAGTTGAAGCCATTTTCATCTTTGTACAAAAACTGATAGGGACGACGCTCAACCGTAATAATATCAATTTTTTCGCCGGCAGTAAAAGTATTCTCCAGCGTTTTACCGTTCTCAAGGTTTTTCATCTTAACCTTAACAAATGCGCCTCCCTTACCGGGCTTAACGTGCTGGAACCATGTAATGACACAAGGTTTGCCGTTATAAGAAATGTAAAGTCCGTTCTTAAAATCTGCCGTAGTAGCCATTTAGTTATTGTATTGTGTTAGTGTTAGGTTACAAAGTTAAGCATTTTTCTTATTTCTATAGAAATTTTGGTAAAAGCCTTTAGAATAACCCAATAGCAAGATTAGTAAAATACGATTAAGATATTACTATTATTTCAACCTCATTTTATAAATACACAGTATGAATGCCCAAGAAAGAAGCCGGAAGGAATATATATCACGAATAAATAAGGTAATGGATCATGTGGAGAAGAACTTAGCAGATGTTCTAAATCTTAATACCATTGCAAATCAAGCTCATTTTTCACCCTATCACTTTCACCGAATATTCACATTTCTAGCGGGTGAAACGCCCGCCGGCTTTATTCAGCGAATTCGTCTAGGGAAAGCAGCCCGGCTATTACGAACACACCCCGAAATGTCAATAAATGATATTGTCCGCGCTTGCGGATTTAGCAGCTTAGCATTATTCAGCCGTTCATTTCGTAAATATTTTGACATCACAGCCCGCGAATTTCGCGAAACAGATTTAGCAGTATATGCTAAAGAAGGATTTTACCATAGCGAAAATGGTAAAGTAGTTGGCAAGAATAAGCAGCTACCTCCGGATTTCGCCCCCCCATCTTTGCGGCGTTGAATTTAAAGAACTACTAATTACGAATGCAAAGATTGAAGTAAAGGAAATGCCCGAATTTTATGTCGCCTACTGTCGTCATACCGGAGCATTTAACCAAATTGGAAGTGCCTATGATAAGCTGATAAAATGGGCGGCACCACGCGGTTTACTTAGCTCTCCCGATGTAAAAACAATTACAGTTGCGCACGATGATCCTAGTATTACAAGCATTGAGAAAGTAAGGTCGAGCGTGTGTATAACGCTAAAAGAAGATGTAAAAGTTGAGAATGAAATTGGAAAAATGACGGTTCCTGCTGGTAAATATGCCGTTGGTCGTTTTGAGGTTGGCAAAGATGAGTTCGAAAAAGCGTGGAACAGCATGTGCCTTTGGTTTACCGAGAGCGGTTATCAACAGGGAGATGGATGTACGTATGAGCTGTATCATAGTAACCATATGGAACATCCCGAGCAAAAGTTTATAGTGGATAGCTGCATACCGGTTAAGCCATTGTAGAAACTAAGCTTAAGCAAATAAAGCAAAGGGAGACCCACGGCTTGTTGAGTCTCCCTTTTTATTAACTCATCTATAAACCTATTCGTTATAGTGTAGCCTTATTTCAACTCTACGGTTCTTAGCTTTACCCGCGTTCGTCAGGTTAGCCGCAAACGGCCGGTGAGAACCGTAGGCGGTGGTAGAAATCCTCCATGTATCAACACCTTGCTCTATCAGATAGCTGGCGATTCTATCGGCGCGCCGTTGCGACAGCGCATCGTTAGTCGCATCAGAACCCACGCTATCGGCGTGTCCTTCTATTGTTGCATATATATCGGGGTTAGCCTTTAATATTTCAGCAATTCTATTTAGCGGTTCACGCGATTCTATGAGTAGCCAATCGCTTCCTGTTACAAAGTATATACTATGGGCTAGCAGCTCTACTTCTTTTACTATTACCTCATCAACCTTAACAGGCTCGGGTATAGGCTCCGGTTCGATATACTTAATAACCTCCTTAATCTGAATAACCGTATCAACGCGGGGCGGTTCCGGTTCCGGAATATAAACAGGCTCATGAATAATCGGTTTAGACTTAACCTTCTTAGCGCGACCAATAGGTACATGCATACCCACATGAAAATCGGCACTTTTAACATCGCTACGGATTACATTGCTAAGTATAGAGCTCGACCCTACGTAAAATACACCTACATTAAAACCGAGACCCCACCCAAATTCGTCTTTCTCGTTATATGTAACAGGGCTATATACGCTAAACCAGCGGCTTTCATAACGAGGGGTAAGTGCAAGACCCGATAAATAGCGCGCCCCCATCTTTTTGTCGCCAACCAGATTTAATGCTCCGTCAAGATTTACATAGAAGCGTTTCCATGCCTGCCAATCAACGTTGGCATGAAGTAGTGTAGGTAATGATGGTTTAAGCTCACTTATTCCAGATTGACTGATATACCCTCCGGCTTTTAAATCGTTAATATACTCATCAAGCGAGCGATCGCCCAGATTCAGAATATCACTAGGAACTCCGCTAAAATTCAACGCATAAGAAGCCGAGTTAGACACAACATCATACTTTAGCCTACCTATATCCGTTACCGATGCCGAAATTCTTAGCTTATAGCCTGTAGGAGAAAACCAAGCGTTTCCTTCCTCTTCCACTCTGGCACGATTAGCAGCCGATGTCCATTCGTAAACAACGCCCAGATCGAAACCAACACCTCTAGCATCAATATAGCTGCCTAAGCCGCCGTCCAGATTTCCATCAATAAGCCTGTCTATACCTGTTGAGTATGCTATACTTGCACTTCCCGTAAGTGTAGTAATATTATTGGCGTCTAAAAGATTTACATTTACGTTATCGCCGTATAACGAGCCGGCTCCCAGACCAAGCACCCATTTAGCAGTAGCCCCTACCTTCAGCTTATGGCGGTCGTTCTCAAAAAGTACTCCTCCGTACGTTAAGCCGATATCAGCAAAAGCATGGGCATCAACTCTTAGGTTATTCTGCCGAAGAGCCTGACCGTATATAGCATTAGGCTCAGTTTTTCCGAACAGCTGGAACACATCGTTAGATAAATTCCTCTCGTTTGCTAGAAACCTAAACCGAGTAGATAGCGCAACAGAGTGCTTTTCGTTAATAGCAACCATTACAGAAGGACCGAGAATATCTATGTTTGTCCAAAAATCTTTGCTATCGCTATTATTCACTCGCTTGTAGTGGTTGCCTTCTCGCCAACCGGAAAACTTAAACTTAAACAAGGTTGATTTTTTTACCTCGTAAGCGTTGGTTCCAAAATATCCACTTGCAGAAAAAATGTTTACATCCAACTTGTAAACGCTACCTGCTATGTTAGCCGGGTTTGCCGTAATACCCCCAACTCCTTCGTAGTTATTGTAGAAATAACCTGTGTACGATTGGGCATGTAGTAAACCCGCTCCTAGTATAAGGCATGCCGCAAGGGCTACAATTTTTTTCATAAACGTTGTTTTTGGTTAGTACAACAAAACCCCATATAGTTTTGTTTTAGCTTTTGTCGATAAAAAAGCATTAGCTCTTGGCGTTCGCTAGAATCGACATTATTCGTAAAATAATGATACAAAGGTATAACAAATGGCTTATCATGTTAAGATTAAAAGCTAAAATGCTTTAACATCGGTAGATTGATGGGTCTTTTTGTCCCTTTATCTCCTATTCTAAGGCTTCGCGCGTCGTCAATCTTGTTGTCAATTAGGCATCTTTTCATACATTTGTAGAATCAGCATGTACGTAGCAAAATGAAAAGAATACGGCTCCTCTTTCCACTTGTTTTCCTGTTTATATTGTCCGCAAATACGCTATCCGGACAATATGTAAGTTATGGTACAGATGCATGGGGACAACGCTGGCAACAAATTACCACTCCGCATTTTAAGTTTATTTATCCTAAACCTATCGATTCGCTTGCGCAACAGTATGCATGGCTTTTAGATACCATTTACGCTCACGGCTCTAAGAGTATAGGTCATACGTCTATCCGAATCCCGGTAGTTTTACATCCGGATAATGTTTACTCTAACGGAATGGTAACATGGGCTCCTAGCCGAATGGAACTCATTACTACTCCGCCGGCTGAAGGTTATTCTCAACCGTGGAGCAAGCATTTATCGCTACACGAGTTTAGGCATGTCGCCCAAATTGATAAGCTGAATAAAGGCTTTACGCGCATAGCTTACTACTTATTTGGCGAGCACACAAGCGGGTTGTGGCTACTACCTATTCCAAAATGGTTTTTAGAAGGCGATGCTGTCGCGACCGAAACAGCGCTATCATCGTCAGGAAGAGGTAGAGACGCGAAGTTTCATATGGCTTACCGTGCTTATCTCTTATCGGATATTGATTGGACATACGACAGGTGGATTAACGGCTCGTACAAACACAATGTTCCGAATATATATCACTTCGGATACGAGAATGTCGCCTATGCCCGCTATAAATATGGCGTTGATATTTGGGATAAGGTACTGGACGAGTCAGCACGGAGCTATTTCAAATTTCCCGCTTTTAGCAACGCTCTGAAAAAACATACCGGTTTAAAAGTAAAAGACTTACAAAAAGAAGTTTTTGCCTTTCTTCAGCAACAATGGATAGAAGAGGATAGGCTGCTAAAAAATGATACCAGCTTAGGTTACCTCACTCCTGAAGATGATGATTACACCAGCTACCGCTCTATAGTGCCGCTTAGCGGTACAACGTTTATTGCTATAAAAGAGAGTATGAGCAGGGCTTCCGGTATGATTATGGTAAACGATGAGGGAAAAGAAGAACAGCTCATAAACCATGGCGCAATAAACGGAAGGATCACTCGGTACAGAGGAAAGATTTACTGGAGCGAGAATGTAAGCGCCCCCCGTTGGGAGCAACGCTCGTATGCCAACGTAAAATCGCTAGATCTGAAAAGTAAACAGGTAACAAAACATACCCGTAAAGGTCGCTACTTCAACCTCGCGTTTAACGATAGCCTTAGCCACTACGCGGCAACTACCATAGGCAGAGAAGGTGTTAGCGGCATTTGTTTATTAGATTCGAATAGTGACGCGATCACTAACCGGCATAATACCCCCTTAAATAGCCGGGCAATCGAGCTCGCGTGGATAAATACCACCGGAATGCTCGCGGTGCTATTGCTTAACGATGAAGGGATGGGAATATACTCTCTGAACATTAATAGCGGAGAATGGAGTACGCTACTCCCCGAATTGTATGTCAACATTAGCGGCATAAGCGTATTTGACGGGTATGTTTTATTTGAATCGGGGCATAGCGGTATAAACAACATTTACGCGTTAAATATAGGCGACAAGAAAATATACAAGGTAACATCTTCTCGATTCGGCGCGTTTGATGTCAACATATCTAGGCAAGATAACCGCCTTTACTTTTCCGACTATCAGAAAAAAGGATTCAGGTTAGCCTATAAAAATATTAATCCGTCGGAATGGGAAGAGGTTGACTGGAATAAGCCCTATCGGTTCGTTTTAGCGGATTCGCTTTCTATCCAAGAAAGCTTTAATATAGATTCGGTAACCGTCCCAACCGGAAAACTTTATGAGAGTAAACCGTACAGAAAGGCTTTACACCTATTCAGACCTCATAGCCGGATGCCGCTTTACGTAGAATTGGACTCTGAGGTTAACTTCGATCCCGACGAGCTGATTCAATCGGTAAAGCCCGGCTTTATGTTACTTTCTCAAAATTCGCTAAGCACTGCGGTCGCAAGAGTTGGTTATTCATACGAGCATGGCTATAGCGCAGGGCATGCTTCATTTACATACAGGGGATGGTATCCTGTAATCGATATCACGGCTAGCTACGGAGGAGGTAAGCAGCTGCTGATTACAGAAGGAACACTAAGTAAAGGGAGCAAAAACCTGTATGATATCGGCGCAAACATATACATCCCTCTTACCCTGAATGGCACACGTTCGCTAAGCGGACTTATACCACAAGTCAGCATAAAGCATAACAACGATAGCTACTACGTCCCCTCAGAAGACGACTATCAGAGCCAAACGAGATTGGATCTTTTTTTGCAACATTATACCTATAGCCGCTCATCTGTAAGAGATATATACCCGCGCTGGGGATATAGAGTTTTATTTGCGCATCGCTCAATGCCCTTTGATACGGAAAACTTTGGTTCGACGTATGGCGGAAGGCTCACCGTATATACTCCGGGATTGTTCATTAACCATGGTTTGAAACTGTCGGGTACCTTTCAGCAGCAAAATGTAAAGCGCTACTATATGTCTAACGTTTTTTCAAGACCTAGGGGGTATAATGATTTTGTAAGTAAGGAAATGAAGTTCTTTTCGGCAGACTACGCTTTTCCTATTGCCTACCCCGACTTCAATATAGGATCGTTATTATACTTCAAGCGATTCCGTCTTAACCTGTTTACCGATATAGGACAAAACTCGTACTATGGAAGAGAGGGTGTAGTAACCACAAATCTATTTTCGTATGGGCTTGATATAATTGCCGATTATCATATAATGCGAAAAGAGTTTCCGTTTATGACAGGTATCCGATTAATTAAACCGCGTAATAATAATTTAAGCGCAGAAATTCTTTTCAACGTAACGTTCTAACTATTCAGATATATCTTTGTTATACCGAACAGCTACTTGCATATCACGAATATCATTCTATGGAATTTATTATTATAATTGTTCTGATAATTTTAAACGGCATTTTCTCAATGTCCGAGATAGCATTGGTATCGGCGCGAAAGGTACGCCTTGAAAACGCCGCGAAAAAGGGACATAAGAACGCACAACGCGCTCTTAAATTAGCAAACTCTCCCGATCGTTTTCTATCTACAATTCAAATAGGTATTACGCTAATCGGTGTGTTTATGGGGATGTATAGCGGTAAAAGTTTTAGCGCAAAGCTGGAGGTTTTTCTTTCACAATTCGATCTGACTCGCCCATATGCTCATATTCTTGCTGCCGCTATTATTCTTATCGTTATTACATATCTTACATTAGTTTTGGGTGAGCTCGTTCCTAAACGAATTGGTATGACCAACCCTGAAGCGATATCGCGCGTAGTAGCCGGATCGATGAATATACTTTCCAAAATTACGGCTCCGTTTATTTGGCTGCTATCAGCATCAACCAGCCTTGTAATAAAGGTATTGAGAATTAAAAAATCAGACGACAACAGAGTTACCGAAGAAGAGATTAAAGCTATTGTACAAGAAGGTACCGAAGGAGGCGAGGTACAAGAGGTTGAACAGGATATAGTAGAGCGCGTTTTCTTTTTAGGCGATAGAAAAATCGGATCGCTGGCAACCCACCGCGGCGAGTTGGTATGGATAGATATAGACGATACCGTAGATGATATAAAGAAAAAGGTAACAGACGGCATACACTATGTATATCCTGTTGCCGACAAAAACTTGGATAACCTGCTCGGCATTGTTTACCTCAAGCATCTTTTTTTAAATATCGACCGAAAAGATTTTTACCTTACCAAATATATCCGAAAAGCACCGTTTTTACATGAAGGGCAAAGCGTTTACAGCGTGCTGGGGCAGCTTAAAAAGTCGAAAATGCACTACGCCTTTGTTACCGACGACTACGGCAGCATAAACGGCTTGGTTACTATGAACGATATCTTAGAAGCTTTAGTAGGCGAAATAGACGAGGATAGAAAGCAACCTATCACTCGCGACGATGGAAGTGTACTTATAGACGGACAATACTCTTTCTACGATTTCCTAAGCTACTACGATCTACAATCGCTATATCCCGACTATCCGTTCAATACACTTAGCGGACTAATATTAGAAAAGCTAAAGCATGTACCGTCAACGGGAGAAAAACTTAGCTGGCTCAACTTTGAGTTTGAGGTTGTTGACATGGATGGCGCCCGTATAGATAAGGTTTTAGTGAAGATAACTTCGGAAAATAAAGCCGTTTAAAACCACTACCCTAACTTACGTAAACAATAATCAGAAAAAAGAAATGGAAGAAAATACGACTAAAAGAAAAACTTCAAAACGCTATTTGAATGTTGTTAAATTAGAGTTGAAGAGTAACCTTGAACTTATGCAAGAAGACATTGCTTTTTACACTAAAACAGCAAGCTTCAGCAGATATTTAGGCTCGAGAAAAAAAAAAGTTTAGAACCAGATAGCCTAGTCGGCTATAACGATATTATCGGCTATGTTATTGGAAATACATACAAAACAAGCGCGTTCGAAATGCTGAAAACATCTGGGGCGATGCGGTTAATAAAGAACGAAGTGCTGATGGAATCCATCTTAGAATCATACGCTTCATTAGAAGACGCCATATCTTCCAGAGATACATATATGAGTAAAAAGTTGGAAGAGTTATATAATGTCCTTTTAGATGAAGCGGATCTTACTTCTGATAACAAATTTAAAGAGACAAGACTATTTCGTTTCTTATCCATTCATTCTAATGTAGAGGGTAACTTTTTATATTGCTCAAAACAAATAAATGAAGCTCTTCTTATGTTAGAGTAAATAGCCATATTTTCTTTATGAAGAAAGTAGCCATGATAGCTATACTACTGCTTAACTTCACATTTGTTGCCGCTCAATCGTCATTTAAAGAGCGGCAGAAAAAATATCCGCGTGTAAGGCAAGCTTATGCTGATAAAGAAAAGGTGGCAGAAAAGAGCTTAGCCGACAACGGCATCAAAGCCAGCACGCTTCAGCCACACCTTCGTACGTTTAAACAAGAAAAAGAGCTACAAGTTTGGGCTAAGAATAAGAACGACGAAAAATACACGCTAATAAAAACCTATAAATTCCGCTCGCTATCCGGCGCGCTAGGTACTAGGCGTAAGCAAGGCGATAGGCAAGTGCCGGAAGGATTCTACCGTATAGATCGTTTTAATCCGTACAGCAACTTTTACCTTTCGTTAGGTATAAGTTACCCCAATAAATCAGACCAAGTATTAGGCGTTAAAGGTAAGCCGGGAGGAGATATCTTTATTCATGGCGACTGTGCTACAATAGGCTGCATACCTATTACCGACGATAAGATTAAAGAGCTATACGTATATTGCGTAGAAGCCAAGAATAATAACACACTAATACCCGTAACAATCTTTCGATAGCAAGCCGCAAGAGCTGAAAACCATATATAAAAACGACACCGACAAGCTAAAACTATGGGACGAGCTTAAGGCTGTTTACGACCACTTTGAGCAAAACAAAATCTTGCCTAGCATCACTTTTCTGAGCGCAGGCAGGCATAAGGTTGAATAAATGTAATAATTTGGTAATACAAAAATGTATTAATGCCATTTTTACATTAGCATATTTTCATATTATTAAATTCCTAATGCGATACAAACTTTAGCCCTACGATAGAAGCAATAAGCGTAAAAATAAAGAAGATACGCCAAAAATCTGTAGGTTCTTTAAAAATTATCGTACCCATTAATGCCGTACCAACGGCCCCAATACCAGCCCATATAGCATAAACTGTACCCATAGGTATATGTCCGGTTTGTAATGATGTCGCTTTATAAAGTAAGTACATGCTTAAGCCGCAGCTTACCAAAAAACCAAAAAATAGATTCTGTTCCGCTTGTTTCTTTCACCTTACCTAAGCAAGTTGTAAAACCAACTTCGAACAATCCTCCAAGAATTAATAAAATCCAAGCCATTTTTTAGTATTTTAGCACATGAAACAATACCAGAGAGTCTTCCCCGCAATAGCAATTCTTTACAATAAGCTTGTTCCGCAAGGAAGAATGAACGATGAGATATAAATCGTTTCGATTAATCGAAGTAGCATGTAGTTACATCTATGCTTGCGCCAATTAGATTAGCACAGCAAAAATACAAATTTGTATCCGATTGACAATAAATAAAAAATCTAAACAGCTAAGTACTATGCCCTACCCTATTTACCAAGTCGACGCGTTTACCGATAAGCTGTTCGGTGGAAATCCGGCGTGTGTTGTACCATTAGATAAATGGTTTCCTGATGAGCAACTAATGCTTATTGCTGCTGAGAATGCCGTGCCGGAAACAGCATTTTTTATCCCAAACGGCGATAGCTACCACTTACGGTGGTTTACGCCCGATATTGAAATGGATTTATGCGGACATGCAACGCTAGCTACAGCCCATGTTCTATTTAATCACATGCAGCATAGTAAAGCTAGCATATCGTTCAATACGCAGTCGGGATTGCTCGCCGTAAAACGTGAAGGTAGTATGCTGATACTTGATTTTCCATCACGAATGCCGTCTCCGGCAATTTTGCCAGACGAACTTATGGATGGACTCAATATTAAGCCCAAAGAAATCTATAAAGCGCGCGATTATGTCCTCGTATATGACAGTGAAGATGATATACGACAAATAAAACCCGATCGTGAAAAATTTAACCTTATCAATATTGATCCGGGTGGTGTAATCGTCACGGCACAAGGAGAGAATGTTGATTTCGTATCTCGATTTTTTACCCCTCGGGCTAGTATATTTGAAGACCCGGTAACAGGTTCTGCCCATTGTAGCCTTACACCTTTCTGGGCGGAGCGTTTAGGTAAGACGCGGCTAAGCGCAATGCAGCTATCCGATAGAATCGGAAAGCTCTTGTGCGAGCTAAAAGACAACCGCGTATTGCTGAAAGGACAAGCAATAACCTATATGCAAGGCGATATAGAGCTATAATATAATGCGGGGAAGAGAGTCTTCTCTTCCCCCGCATTATAAGCTTAATTTCTGCTTTACGCTTCTTCCATTATATAAACCTGATTCACCATAACGCCATCATACACCCGTTCTCTCCATTCATCATAGTCGTCTGGTTTTGCGCCTTCTTTTTTAAGAACGATATACCCCTCTTTACGAGCAACAGGATGAAAGCCTTTTGCATGTAACTCGTCTAATACCTTATTAAGCCTACGAACAGAGAACCACGCGTATATCATCCTCGTGTCAAGGCTTCTGGAGTATTTGTTATACAATTTATCCATTGGTATATGCTTACTCAACCAATAGGCAGAAGTTTCAAATACTCTACATACCGATTTATTTACAATCAACAGAATGGTGTCTTGGTTAGATACTTCGTACTGAATAATGTCTTTTGCTTTCACTGTTATGTCGTATTAGTTAGTAAATCAATCTTCATGTCGGTAGTACGCCTCACAATTCAATAATTTACCCCTCGTTTTTTTAAATCACCTTTTAGCTTATGTCAAATATATAAACACAAAAAGCACTCGGGTTGTTTAGACTCAAATTGTTAAACTTGCTTTGGCACACGCTGATACATGAAAATAGAAAAACGATTCCTCGGATTTTTTCGGAAAAAGAGACAAAAATCGAACAGCTAATCTTTCTTAAACAAAATTTAAATCCGTTCAAGAAATTAGTATCTTTGTATCTAATTAAAATGAAAAGTCGGCTAAAAATATTTAAGTTTATAACGCTTGCGCTGTGCTTGTTATACCTATTCAGCTCATTTGGTATAACAGTATATGCATGTACCTGTACACATAGCAAGCAGATAACAATCTTGGATAGCAAAGCCGAGCATAAGTGCGAAAAGAAACAAAAGAAAATATGTCGCTTTCAAATACAAGACTATCAGCACACACAGAGCATACATATCAGTAAAAAGCCGTGCTGTACTAGCGAAACAGCATCGCTAACCACCGAACATCAACCAGAGCAAGTGAGGTTGAATATTTTGTCAGCCGATTTTATACAACTTATACTTCTGGCTTTAGCCGCCGAAATAGATCAACCTATACACCCCAATACCTTGGCTGGCACGCTAGACCGGCATGTTACTCCCCAAAAAATACCGATCATCTATCAACATTCCTGCTTACGTTTATGATGCAATAAGGCTAATGCCATACTTCAATTTGCTGTACTATATAACAGCAAGCATTATATTGTATTATTGTAAGCATATATTATGAAAACACTTTATACGTTTTTAAAATATCTATTAGTTCTATTTTTTATACCGGCTGTTGCGGCAGCTGTCCCTCCTAAAATTACCGGTAAGGTTTTCTCGTTTAGTAATTCGGAAAAACAACAACCCTTGGAATTTGCCAGTGTTTATTGGGCGGGATCAAGTACAGTCGTAATGACTAACGAAAAAGGCGCATTTTCGATAGAAAGACTATCTACCCAAAACGCCAAGCTAGTTGCATCGCTTACCGGTTATACCAGTGATACGCTAGATATAGCTTCCGATGTCGAAGAGGTAACTTTTATACTTAACGAGGGAATGATGTTGGAGGGCGCAAATGTAGCCGGACGTAAGCGAGGCGGCTTTATTTCCAAACTGGCGTCCGTTAAATCCGAAGTAATAACAATGGAGGGCTTAAGTAAAATGGCTTGCTGTAATTTGGCAGAAAGCTTTGAAAATACAGCAACCATATCGGTTGGATATAGCGATGCCGTATCGGGTGCGCGCCAAATTCGTATGCTTGGCCTAGCCGGAACGTACACTCAGATGCTTGACGAGAATATTCCTACATCTATTGGTCTTGCTTCTACATATGGATTAAGCTATACACCCGGACCTTGGCTAGAAAGTATTCAGATTTCAAAAGGTACAACATCAGTAATTAACGGATACGAGTCGATTGCCGGACAGATAAATATGGAGCATCGCAAACCCGACAGAAGCAACCCTCTATTCCTAAACCTCTTCGCATCGAGCGAGGAGCGTTTCGAAGCAAACGCCATATCAGCGGCGCAATTCAACGAAAGACTTAGTACCGTAGTATTTGCTCATGGCTCGGCAGACACGAAGCTACACGACGATAACGACGATTCTTTTGCAGATCTGCCAAAAGTACGCCAGCTAAATGTCGGAAATCGTTGGCTATATAAAATGAAGAACGATTGGCAGCTGCGTTTCGGGCTTGGCTTTCTTGACGAAAGAAGAGAGGGTGGTCAAGTATCTCATGGAGAAATGGGTATCACACCTTTATATGAAACCCGGATAGATAACCGCCACTTTAACGCCTACGCCAAGTTAGGTATTCCTTTTAATGGAAAAGCAAGTAGCCTTGGATGGATAGCGAGCTACCACTATCACGATGAGGATGCAAGGTATGGAAGCATACGACCAAACGGAACAGGAAAGTTTTTCAATGGAAATGAAAGCGGCTTATTTACAAATCTTATTTTTCAGTCGTTTTTTGGCGGCAACGGTCAACACAAATACTCCGTGGGAGCAAGCTATAAGTATGATAAGCTGAGCGCGCTATATAACGATAGGTTGATGCTATATAATGCCGGACAAACGATAGATTTTGGCAGAGATGAAAGTACGGTAGGTACATTTGCCGAATATACTTACAGCCCCGGCGAACATTTAAACGTAATTATCGGCGCACGCTACGATTACAATAATGTTTACGGATCGTTGTTTACACCGCGCGCGCACTTAAAGTATAACTTTCTCGAGAACTCGTCTTTCCGCGCATCAGTAGGCAGGGGCTACCGTTCGGCATATGTTATTCCTGATAATATGGGAATTTTGGCAAACTCTCGCCAGCTGGTCGTAAATCCTAACGATTTAAAAATGGAAGAGGCGCGGACATACGGACTAAGCTTTACTCAGACATTTCCGTTGAGCGGAACGCGTACAGCCATGTTTAGCATAGATGCCTTCCGAAGCGATTTTCGTAATCAGGTGGTAGTAGATACGGAACATGATGCCTTCGGTATATACGTTTACAATCTCGATGGGGACTCCTATGCAAACGCTTTTCAGATTGATTTTAGCATCGATCCTATCGAACGGTTTACCATATTTGCAACCTTCCGTTATACGGATACTAAAATAACGGTAAGCCATGGAAAGGTTGAAAAACCTTTAATAGATAGATATAAGGGGCTTATCAACCTTGCCTACGCAACAAGGTTTGAGAAATGGAAGTTTGATTTTACGGCTCAGCTAAACGGAAAAAGTCGCATACCCACAAGAGATGGAAATATGGATAGTTCCACCTACTCTGAAGTTTACCCTATGTTTTACGCACAAGTAACCCGAAAATTCAAACGCTTAGACATATATGTTGGCGCTGAAAATATTGGTAACTATACACAAAAAAATCCTATTATCGATCCACAAAACCCATTTGGCACACAATTTGACGCAAGCACCGTTTGGGGACCATTGATGGGACGTAAGTTTTACATGGGCATCAGGCTGACATTAGGTCAGCTACTATAATAACATTATCTTTGAATGACATAAAAAATTATTTGCTATGAAAACAATAAAATTTATTTCAGCACTCATACTTCTTATCGGCATTAGCTTTAGCGCTATTGCTCAAAACAAAAAAGGTATAGAAACCGTAACATTTAAAACCGACATATCGTGCCAAAACTGCGTAAATAAAATCAATAAGAATATTCCGTTTGAAAAAGGCGTAAAAGATGTACAAGCCAACGTTGAGACGAAAGAAGTTACCGTTACTTTCGACACAAAGAAAACCGATAAAGATAAGCTGGTAAAAGCTTTCGAGAAAATCAGCGTTAAAGCTGAAGAAGCTGAAAAAAATACGGATAAGCAAAAGTAAAAAATTAATGAGTATCAAGAGTACCTCAACAAGTAAATTTGTGATTCGCGCGGTAAATATTATGCGCGTTTAACTTTGAAATATGGCAACTATTCTTTTTAACGATGTGGTATTCGGTCCTATAAAAAGCCGCAGACTTGGAATATCTTTGGGCATAAACCTATTGCCCGACTACAGTAAGCTTTGCAACTTTAACTGTATTTACTGCGAGTGCGGATGGAATAGAAAAGGCGAAAAAAAAGAATTTAACTCACGCGAAGATGTAAAGGTAACATTAGAAGCAAAGCTAAAAGAAATGGCTGTAAATAATGAGCTACCCGATACTATTACATTTTCCGGAAACGGAGAGCCTACTATGCACCCCGATTTTGCAGAGATTATAGACGATACCATTGCTCTTAGAGATAAGTATGCGCCGTCGGCGAATGTAAGCGTATTAAGTAATGCTACAATGTCGGGCAGAGAAAAAGTTTTTAATGCATTGCTAAAGGTTGACAGAGCTATACTTAAGCTAGATTCCGGTTTCGATGAAACCGTTCAGCTAATTGACAAGCCGCAAGGCAGCTATAGCGTTGCAACCGTCGTTAAACGAATGAAGAAATTTAATGGCAAAATGACCTTGCAAACGATGTTTCTTAAAGGAGAGCTGGATGGCAAGCGTGTTGATAATACGGAAAAGATTGAGGTAGATCGCTGGCTCGAAGTAGCGCGGGAAATTAACCCTCGCGAAATAATGATTTATACAATTGATAGAGAAACACCCGCCCCGAACCTACAAAAAGTCAGCATAGAAGAGCTGGAAAAGATTGCCAATAGAGCCAGAGAACTAGGATACACGGTACAAGTATCAGGTTAATGCGCCACGTATTAATTATTATAATTATAAAGGTTTGAGCAATAACCTGTGCTCAAACCTTTTTTATTCGCCTGTTTATTTACGTAAATGGTGATTGATTATTACTTGGAAGTACTGCGGATCGAAAAAAGTAGAAAACTTACAGTTTTGCATAAGCGACTCTCCGCCTTGCAACAAATCAAAGTTAAACTCGTCTTTAAGTATTCTCATAGGCAGCTCAGAGCAGAAAAATGCTGAAGAATCGATTAAGTCGAAGTATGAATCAAATGGTATTTTTTTGTCTAGGTAATAGATTGCTTTATCGGCTATCTGCTGCTTGTCAGCATGCTTAAACCGTACAGCAGCAATAGAGTTTTCCCGACTATCCGCAATAAACTCTTCCACCGTACACTCCTGCATACCGTCCGCATCAGAAAGGCTTTGCGAAATGGTATGAACAATTTTTAATCCCGCGCTACCTCTAACTACAATACCACAATGCGATACCTTGATCGAATCGTTAAGTATGCTAACAATACTAAGACTCATAGCGCCATAACCCATACGAAAAATAATATCACCAGATTGAAGATGGCTTAACTCCTCTTCCGACAAAGTATAGGCAGGGGATGGCTGCTCTTGCTTGCCATTACTACAGCCCAGAAGTAGAAGAGCAAATAAACAACAGAATATATATTTCAACTTTTATACTTTAAAAAATAATTTTCCACTTGCCCTCTTCTTTTACTAAAGAGAACGTTGTTTCATCAACTACGCCGCCGCTATTATCTATCATTTGAGAGATAACAGCCGCTATATCTTCAGCATCATTTATATCTACACTTTTAATTGTAAACGTAATATCTTGTCCAGCTTCTATATCCTCAGAGCCGTTCTCATCTGCCATTTTTATCAGCATATCAAAAATCGGTATAGCATCTTTAGATATATAGCTTTTTGCTCTCTCGAGATCCATTTTTTCGAGGGCATCTTGAAAATTAGTAACCACCGTATCGGGAGTATCTTTACTACAAGCGGTAGCCGTAAAGAGAAAAAGAAGAAGGAGGTTTTTCAATAATTTCATTTGACGGATAATGGTAATAAATAAGCCGAGTCAACATAATTAACTCAGCTGATTTACAACTTATTGCTCTTTTAGAATGCTAGATACAAGCTTTCGCCTTCGACTTTCCAGCTACCGCCTTCTTTTACCAGATCTACTCTACCCGTGTCTGTTTCACCATTTAAAGTAAATTCAAATCGAACGGTAGCACCTTTTTTACCAATATCGGTATCAATAATTTTATATTTAATACCTTTATACTCCGCTTTTCTTTCTTCTACAACCTGCTTTATTACTTGCTTTATTACTTCGGCAGGAACATCTTTTACCTCTTCTAAAATTTCGGCAGCATACTCTTTGGTTGCAAGCTTAGCGGCCTTTTTGTAATCGGCATTTAGGAATGCTTCAACATAGCTTTCGGCGACAGATTCGGGCGTTCCGCCACCACAAGCGGTTGACATCAGTGTTGTAAAAACAGCGATAGCAAGGTTTCTAAGTATTTTCATAGCTACTATATGATATTTGCTTAAGCAGAAATTCTACTACTACTTCTTAAAGATAACTTTCCAGCTGCCATTTTCTTTAATCAGGTCGTATCTAGCAATATCAGTATCTCCATCAGCATTTGTTAGCTCCAGTGTAACTATCGCAGTACCAGCTTCTTCGTCAATTTCAGAACTCTTAACAGCAACTTTTGTATTTTTAAATTCTTCTTTTACTCCTTTCATCTCTTCTGCTCCCCCCATTGATGCCATTCGTTTAAGCATTGGGGCCGTATTTTCTGTAGCATACTTAACGGCCTCTTCAAAATCGCCATTCATCACGGCTTTCTGGAAGTCTAAAGCGACAGATTCGGGATTTCCACCTCCGCCGCATGCGGTTAACATACACACCGCACATAGTGCGATAACAATACTCTTTAATGTTTTCATGATAATTTAAAATTAGAATGGTTATAATAAATAAAACGGATTTCTTATCTAAGCCTATTAACCTTCCAGCTACCGCCTTCTTTTACTAGACTAACCCTCATTTGAAGATTTTCTTTTTCGCTGTCCGGAGCCGTTTCAACATCAAAGACAACCTCGGCAGATTCGTTATCTTCCGCAATCTCAGAGGCGGCAAGCTTTAGCTTCGCACCATCATAGGCTTTTAATACAAATTCTCTGGTTTCTGCATCTGATAAAATTTCGTTAATATCTTCGGATTCAGATGCTGTAGCATACTTTACCGCGGTTTTTACATCAGCACACATAATCGCTTTGCAATATTTTTCGGCGACAGATTCGGGCGTTCCGCCGCCACACGCGGACGGCATAAGCATTACGCATAATGCTAGCGTAAAAAATCTAACTATTTTCACTTCGTTAAATAAGGGGTTAAATCATTTTGTAGCAAAAGTATGTTTTTTATCTCAAAGTATCCACTTTCTATTGGCTGTTTCGCCTATTTATTTTTTCTTTATTCGCAAAAGATTAGCTTATAAATAAAAATAGGCTGCGCCCGAGGTGGCTCAGCCTATTTTTAACGATTAATCCGATTATCTAAAAATCAATTCTAGGTTCTGGAAGCCTTAAAGTATTACATGCTCAACCTTCCGGCTACCGTCTTCTTTTATCAATAGAACATCTATTTCGCACGATTCGTCCCCATCTTCGTCTTTTATTGTACGCTCAAATTTAGCCACAGCCGTATTATCATCGTCATATTCTATTTTGATAAGCTTAAGCGAACTATTTTTTTTATTTTCCTTTTGCATTTCGGCTTTATTCGCTTCAAAAAATACCTTTGCTTCCTCAAGCTTAGGAACTTGGCGCTTAGTAGCATGCTTAATCATTGTCTCAACATCTCCGTTAAGCGCCGCCTTACAAACTTTTCCGGCAATAGCTTCAGGACTACTCGCGCCGCATGAAGATAAGATAGAAGCTACAACAGCCAGAATTGTAAAAACTTTAATAATCTTCATAGTACACTATTAATAGATGATATTCATTTTCCATTGCCCGTCTTCCTTTATCAGCGGAATTTTCCGTTCGTGAGAATGATCGCTATGCGCTTCTTCGAGATAAACAACAGCTGTTTCTCCGTCAATTTCCGAACGAACAACTTTAACATTCATGTTCGCATTTTCCTCTTTTAGCTCTTTAATTTCATCCTCGCTAAAATCACGAGTCATTTCCTCGAACTCTACCGCCAATGGTTTACTAAGACACTCTTTTGCCGCTTTTAAATCAACAGCTTTAACAGCATCCAAATATTTTGATACTACAGATTCCGGCGAACTTCCACCGCAAGCGAAAAGTAAAAGCGACGCCGCTATTACCAAGGCTAAAGTTTTTAATGTTCTCATAGTTTTTGATTATTTGTTATTAAAAAATAGTGTTAAAATGGACGAAAGCCAACAGCCTTACGCGCTTCATATAAAGTAGCAGCGGCACTCTCGCGTGCTTTAACGGACCCTTCTCTAACTACCTTACCCAAATATTCTTTATCCGCCGTAAGCTCAAGAATGCGCTCCCGTATAGGCAGGGTGACTTTACAGATATCATCGGCGAGCTGTTTTTTCAGCTCGCCATAGCGAATCTCGCAGCTGTTGTATTTATCACGGAAATGTTGAACCGTATCAGATGTAGAAACGATATCAAGCAACGTAAAGATATTTTGTATAGGCTCCGGCATAGGGCTATTAGGCTCTGTAGGACCGCTATCTGTTACTGCCCTCATTACTTTTTTACGAATCGTTTTTTCATCATCGCTAAGGTAAATACCGTTTCCTTCACTCTTTCCCATCTTTCCGCCACCATCTAATCCCGGTACTTTTACCAAGTCGTTTCCGAAATTATACGCCGTTGGTTCAGGAAAGACCTCCGCTCCATACATGTTGTTAAACCTGCGAGCTAGCAAGCGGGTAAACTCCAGATGCTGCTCCTGATCCTTTCCAACAGGAACCTTCGCCGCGCGATGAATAAGAATATCCGATGCCATAAGTACCGGATAGGTAAGCAAACCCGCATTAATATTATCGGCATGCTTACGAGCTTTTTCTTTAAATGAGGGAGTACGTTCCAGTTCTCCTTTATAAGCAAGCATATTCAGAATAACATATAGCTCCGAAACCTCAGGTATATCGCTCTGAACAAATATAGTAGCCACCTCCGGATCTAAGCCTGCCGCCAAATACTCCGCTAACACATTGCTAACGTTAGCATGAAAATCGTCAGGCTTTGGGTGTGTTGTAAGTGAATGCAAATCGGCAATAAAAAAATAGCAACGATTTTCGTACTGCATTTTGGTAAAATTTCTTAGCGCTCCAAAATAGTTGCCCAAATGAAGTTCTCCGGTTGGGCGAATACCGCTTAGTACAATATCCATAGCTTAACTGATTATTTCCATTATCAAACAGGTACAAAGGTAGAAAAATGGATGATTATCGGAAACTATCCCAAGCTAAAGCCTTTTGATAAAATATTATTAAGTATTTTTGAAGTTTAAAAAATTCCGACTCTGTAAATGAAAAAAAATATTGCCGTTGTTACGGGCGGAAACTCATCGGAGCATGTTGTGTCGCTTAAAAGCGCCGATACTATAGAAAACGCTTTAGATAAAGCCAGGTATAACGTTTACCGGGTATTGATCGAGGAGGAGCGTTGGACTGTAAAACAACAGGGTAAAAGCGATATCCCTATCAATAGGGATGATTTCAGCTTTGGGCAAAACGAGGCTAAAGTCCGGTTCGATTGCGCCCTGGTCGCTATACACGGAACACCCGGAGAAGACGGTCTTCTGCAGGGTTATTTCGAAATGCTAAAGATTCCTTATACCACTTGCGATGTACTGGTTTCTTCGCTAACATTCAATAAGTGGGCATGTAAAAAGTACTTGTCTGACACAACAGTTGCCATGGCTAAGGCGATTCTTATCCGTAAAGGCGATAAGATTAATGCCGAAACAGCTATACGGCGGCTGGGACTTCCACTATTCGTTAAGCCAAACGAGGGAGGCAGCAGCTTTGGCATAAGTAAAGTAAAGTCGGTAAACGATATGCAAAAGGCTATTGATGAGGCTTTAAAAGAAGACGTAAATGTAATTGTAGAAGAATTTATATCGGGCGTAGAGCTTACCTGTGGCTTAATGCGTGCGAATAGCGAGCTACTGGTATTTCCTATAACCGAAATTGTCAGCAAAAAAGAGTTCTTTGACTACGAAGCCAAATATACGCCGGGCATGTCTGATGAGATTACCCCCGCCCGTATATCGCCCGAGCTAACAAAACGGGTAGAAGATTGTTCTTGTCTCATATACGAGCGTCTTGGGTGCAAGGGAATTGTCAGGGTTGACTATATCTACAATAAAGAAAAAGATATGCTGTACTTTTTAGAAGTAAATACCGTTCCTGGAATGACAGCAAATAGTCTTGTTCCAAAGCAGGTAAAAGAGATGGGTAAAGAGTTTGGCGAAATATTAGATTTACTGATCGAAGAGAGCATAAAATAGAGCCGGTAAAGGATTATACATCTTAGATGAGTGGTTTAAAACAAAAAACAGTAAAAGGTTTCTTTTGGAGTTCTATAGATAATATCGGAAGCCAAGGGATAACCGTTATCGTTATTATTATCTTAGCCCGAATTTTATCTCCCGCGGAATTCGGAATTATTGGTCTTACTACCATTTTCATTGCTATTGCACAAGTATTAATTGAGGGCGGATTAGGACATGCTTTGGTAAGAGAACAAGACGGCAACGAAAAAGATTATAGTACGGTATTCCATTTCAACGTTGCGTTCGGCATCCTACTATACGTTCTATTCTATTTTTTAGCCCCCGCTATTGCAAACTTTTTCGGACAACCTATTCTGGTTAAAGTCCTTCGCGTTTTAGGGCTAACGCTCATTATCGGATCGCTTACCGGCATCCAGCAAACGATCTTAGTTAAGCGTATTGATTTTAAATCGCAAGCTATTATTTCTTTATGCTCCGCCTCTATAAGCGGCGTAGTAGCCATATACCTGGCTTTTTCGGGCCGGGGAGTTTGGGCACTTGTTTGGAGAGCGTTGTTAATGCAAACCATACGTTCTATACTTTTCTGGATTCATAATAAATGGATACCCCGAACGTTCTTTGATAAAAAAACGTTTCTGAGGCTATTTTCATTTGGAAAAAATTTAGTTTTAATCTATCTAATCGCCGCCATTTTTAAAAACATTTATAACGCCATAATTGGTCGTTTTTATAAGGTAGAAGATGTGGGATACTACTCTACCGCCGATCAATATGCTAATATGGTTGGAGGTACAATCAGCAATATAACGGCTAAAGTTGCCTATCCTGTATTTTCTCGGCTGCAATCAGACCCTGCCGCTCTAAAAAACGCCGCTAAGAAAATACTCGGCATTATTACGCTCTGTACGTTCTTTATTATGTTCGCAATCATAATTGTAGCAAAACCACTGATTATTTTACTGATGGGAGAAAAATGGGCTCCGGCTATACCATATCTTCAGGCGTTATGTTTGGCGTATATGGTACAACCATTACACAATATCGACCAAAATATAATGAATGCTCTTGGAAGATCCGACCTTTTTCTTAGAACAGAGCTGGTAAAATATGCGCTTTTTATTCCTATTATAATCGTTGGTATCGTATGGGGTATAAAAGTATTGATGATAGGTTTTATCTTCCACTACTGGCTAGGATTTTTCATTAACGCGTGGTACGCTAAGCGGCTAATCAATTTTTCTATCGGGCAGCAGCTGAGTATAATTTTATTGTCTATAGCAATCGTCGGACTTCCGGCAGCCTTAGCCGTTTTATCGGCTATGGCGCTGCCAATATTTACCGATTGGCTGCGAATACTAATAACGCTTGCTATATTTAGCTTTTGTACATTCATGCTCTGTGCTATTATAAAACCGCTTGCCTACCGTGAGCTGGTTTTAATAGTAAAGGAGAGGTTGAGAAGAAATTAACACATGGTAAATTCGAGCAAATATTTTAAACCAGACCCGTTGATTTAGATGAAGCTATTAGCCGTTGTCATATCATACTATCCGGATGTAAAAGAAGCGGTAGATAATATATTAAGATATATATCTAATATTGATAAGCTTATTATATGGGAAAATACTCCCGAACCGGATCGGAATAAATATCGAATTGAGATACCTGAATATGCTAACAAAATAGCGCATTTATCTACTGGCGAAAACGAGGGAATAGCGTATCCTCTTAATAGAGCGGCGGAGCTAGGCATAGCAGATGGCTTTACTCACATACTTACAATGGATCAGGACAGCTATTGGGAAAACTTCGATTATTATAAAAATATAGTAGATAAATACCATTCGCAATATAAAATCTTTTCGCCCAATGTGAACTATCGATACGGCTTGGAGCGAGAGATTCAAGAGATAGAAGCGGCTATAACATCGGGCGGCATTTATGACTTAACGCTTTTTCAAGAGATCGGATTTTTTAGAGAAGATTACTTTATTGATGCTGTCGATACGGAATTTTGTTTTAGAGCAATAAAAAATTCTTACCCCACTATTTGCATTAAGCACGCTCATTTAAAGCAACAGTTTGCGGCGCCAACTAAATTTTTGGGCATTCCGGCTCCCAACTATTCAGCTTTTAGAACATACTACATAACAAGAAATCATATAAGGCTGTGGAAAGAATACCCCCAAATTATTAGTAAGAAGCTAAAACGCTTCATTATAAAAAACTATATTGTGAAAAGATTTATACAAATTTTATTAGTCGAAAACAATAAAATAAAAAAGATAAAAGCCCAAAGCAAAGGCGTACGCCATGGTCTTTCAGCATCTAAAGCGCGGCATGATAGCGAATTCTAAAAATATTGATGTTTCAATAATTATCGTTAGCTATAACACTTGCCAGCTAACGCGCGAGTGTATCCGTTCAGTATATGAAAGAACGACAGACATTTCTTTCGAGCTTATTGTTGTAGATAACGCTTCTGCCGACAATTCCGCCGAAGCTATTAAAAAAGAATTTCCGAATGTTGTTGTGATAGAAAGTGTGGAAAATTTAGGGTTTGGCAAAGCAAATAACATAGGAGCCGAACAAACGACGGGTAAGTATCTATTTCTTTTAAACTCCGATACTATTTTACTAAACAATGCCGTAAAAATTCTCGCGGATTTTCTAGACGATAATCCTACCGTTGGAATTTGCGGAGGAAACTTATTCGACGAAAACAAATCACCCGCGCACTCCTACTTCAGCTATCTACCCTCTATTAAGTGGGAGCTGAACGATTTAACGGGAGGCTTATTAGGTAAATTGCTATATAGAAAAAATACACAGTTTAACCACTCCGATAGGCCTCGTAAAGTAGGGTATATAACCGGCGCGGACCTAATGATTCGTACTTCTTTATTTAAGAAATTAAATGGTTTCGACCCCGATTTTTTTATGTATTTTGAGGAAACAGAGCTGACATACCGTGTAAAAAAAATGGGGTATGGTGTTTATAGCGTCCCTCGGGCAGAGATTACTCACCTGGAGGGAAAGTCGCCATCGCCTAGCGAAAGAAAGCTAAAGCAGATATTGTATAGCCGAAAACTATACTATAAAAAGACACATACTCGCTTTAGCATATGGGTTTGCAATAGCATTTATTATATGACCGCTATTTTACGATGTTTTATTTTTACAGCGCTAAGAAATAAGCCGAAATATAATAGGTGGAAATTTATTCTTAAGAATATGTAAGCTATGCTTTTTTATATTCTTTTTATTGGAATTGTATTAGGGCTCTTTTATATCGCCCAATATCGCATTAATAGCGACAAAAGCTTAACAAAAGATATTGTTGAGTGTTTTGGGCTGTTTATCATCATAGCTGTTTCCATATTCAGGTTTGATGTTGGCTACGACTATCCCACATACTACGAATTAATTGACAGCCACAACCCGAAGGATGTCGAACGTTTTGAACCGCTAAGTACCGTATTTATTAAAATAGCCTATTTTTTTAAAACTCCCTGTTTAATCTTTATTCTGTTCGGTTTACCTACCTATATTCTAATATTTAAAGCATTAAAGAAATACTCTGTCGATTTTTACTTATCGGCTCTTATATACCTGTTCTTATTTTATTTAAACTCGTTGGGTAGTATCAGGCAAGCGTTAGCCATTTCCATCGTATCTTACGCTTTCGGCTATGTAAAAGAAAGACGAACGCTTATCTTTTTTGCTTTTTGCATTCTCGCGTCCCAATTTCATACCCCCGCCATAATAGGGGTTGCAATATATTTTCTGTATAGATTTTCTTTTTTATTCGTGTTACTATCGCTTATTGTAATTTCTGTTGCGTATCCTATTGTCAAATCGCTTTTATCGAACCACGCGTATATAAGTGAGTATTTACAAAATATAACTAGCTATAGCGGTGGCGACAAGATAAGAGTCTTTTATCTGATACTTTTTACAGCGCTTTTAGCGCTAACATTCTATAGAAGAAAGCCGTCTTTAGCTATAGACAAGGGCTTATTTTCGATCATACTACCGGGCGTATTCCTCCCTTTCTTGTTCGGAGGACATTTAGGAGGGCGCATCGCCGAATATTTTTTGATATACCTAGCTATACTTATCCCACAAGTACTATCTTTATATCAAATCCGGTGGAAAGCACTTTGCGTTTATATACTAATGCTCTACTTCTTTTTGCTATTATATAAAACGCAATTCGTATCAGAGCGATCTCCGTACATACCTTATCAATCTATCTTTTTCGCAGATACAGAAACTCCGACGTTCAGGTGGACATACCTTTAAAGTTTTATATTTATGAGAATATTGCATCTATCATATACTAGCAAAGAAGATAATAACGGTTTTGATGTAGTAATCAAAAGAAACCAATCCTTTCTGAAAAAAACGTTTGGAGAAGAGGTTGTGTTAACTTATAAATTACCGCCTACGAGCATAAAAAGGTTAGCTCTATCAGTATTGGGACTTAGCGGCTATGGTGTAACAAGATTTTCGGAAAAAAAACTACTGAGATTTATTAAGCGACACGATATTGACTCGGTTTTTCTTGAGGGATCTTTTTTTGGCAGAATAGTAAAGCTTTTAAAAAAACACCGGATTAGAAGCATTATTTTTTCACACAATATAGAAAGTTCGCTCTACCGTCAGCGATATAGGCATCATAAAAATTTAATTTCTTACTCACAATATTCGTTCGTTTCCTTCAACGAAAAAAGGACATTTAAATATGCAAGCCATGTAATAACATTAAATAGTAGAGATAGTGACTTACTGAAAAAGAAGTATAGCCGTACGGCTGATTGCGAACTCCCTATTAGCTGTGATTACCGGGGCGCGGAAGATACTCTAATAAAAACAGAAAAAAAATACGGGCTTTTTGTCGGATCAAATTTCTTTCCGAACGTTTCAGGTATCTCTTGGTTTATAAAAAACGTCGCTACGAAAATACCTTTTGAAACATGGGTTGTAGGTTCATGCTGTGATGCTTTAAAGGCAAACTCTGACGAATTTCCTCACAATATAAAGCTGAAAGGCTTTGTAGATAATTTAGAAGAAGTGTATCATAACGCGGCCTTTATTATTGTACCGCTATTTATGGGTTCGGGAATGAAGACAAAAACGGTTGAAGCGCTAAGCTATGCAAAAACAATAATTGGCACATCAGAAGCATTTGTCGGGATTGAAGCAAATTTCTCTAAGCTTGGCGGCATCTGCAATACAGCCGACGAGTTTATTGAAAAGATAAATTCGGACTCTCTCCCGTTATACTATAACCAATATTCCGCCGAGCTTTTTTTGAATAGCTATAGCAATAATGTGGTTTTTTCTCGATTTCGAGAATTTATAAAATCGACTTCTGCTTAATGTTATGAATGATAAAGTTAGCGTAATAACTCCTTGCTATAATTCGGACTCTTTTATTGCCGAAGCAATAGATTCTGTTATAAATCAAACATACTCTAACTGGGAGATGCTTATTGTTGACGATTGTTCTAACGATAATTCGGCGGCTGTTATCGCCAGCTACCGCGAACAAGACGACAGAATAAAATACTTTAAAACAGATGCGCCATCGGGCTCTCCCAGCCTACCCAGAAATATCGCAACAGAAAACGCAAGCGGACAGTATATCGCATTTCTCGACAGCGACGATACGTGGTTTCCGACGAAACTGGAAAAACAAGTTAAGCTGTTAAAAAATAACGATACGGCTATAGCTTTTTCTAGCTACGAGAAAATTTCGGAAGACGGAAGGCGTTCTAATAGAATAGTAAAAGCCCCCGCGGCTACATCGTATAAAAAACTACTTCGCGGAAATGTTATTTGTTTGTCTTCTGCCGCATACGATTCGGAGAAGGTCGGCAAACAATACTTCCAAAAAATTGGGCACGAAGATTACGTTTTTTGGCTAGCCATTCTTAAGAAAGGTTTTATTGCGCGTAATACTAAATCTGTAGAGACTTTATATAGAATATGCGAATCGTCGATATCCTCTAACAAGCTAAAGACCATGGCTTGGCAATGGAATATCTATAAAAATATCGAAAAAATAGGTTTTTTTGGACGATTGTATAACTTTACATGTTATGCATTTAAAGCTTTACTTAAATCGTTAAAATAAACGTTTATGAAAATAAGCATTATTGGAGGCTCTGGTTTTGTTGGAACTCGTCTTATCGAACTCTTAAAGCAAAGCCATTACGAGCTACAAAATATAGATAAGCGGCAAAGCCATTTTCATCCCGAGATAACGACTATTGCCAACGTTCTTGATAAAGAAAAAATAACCTCATTGCTAAAAGGTACGGATTTAGTAGTGCTGCTTGCCGCCGAACATAGGGACGATGTAACCCCTACCTCTCTATACTACGATGTGAATGTAGAAGGAATGAGAAATACCCTAGAAGCCATGGCTAGCAATGGTGTTAAACGTATTATCTTTACCAGCTCTGTCGCCGTGTACGGACTAAATAAGCAAAACCCTGACGAAGAACATCCCGCCGATCCTTTTAACCACTATGGAAAAAGCAAATGGCGGGCAGAACAGGTTCTACAAAATTGGCGCAAATCTCATCCGGATTGGAATATTAATATACTACGCCCCGCCGTGATTTTTGGAGAAAGAAACAGAGGTAATGTTTATAACCTTTTGAAGCAGATTTCTAGCGGCAGATTTCTAATGGCAGGAAAGGGAAATAACAAGAAATCGATGGCGTATGTGGGTAATATTGTCGCGTTTATCATGTTTTTAACAGAGAATGATAAGTCGGGTTACAATTTATATAACTATATTGACAAGCCTGATTTTACAATGAACGAGCTGGTAGAGCATGTAGGTAAAGTATTAAACAAACACATCCCGTCAACTCACATCCCTTTATGGCTAGGTATGATGGGCGGGTATGCTTTTGATGCGCTTGCCTATATCGCGCGGAGGAAGCTAACGATAAGCTCTGTTCGTATAAAAAAATTCTGCGCGACAACAGAATTCGACGCGACTAAAGTTCACGCATCAGGCTTCGATCCTCCCTATACTTTAGGCGATGGATTAGCGCGTACGCTAGAGTTTGAGTTTATACATAACGCATCCGAAGGAATAACTTTTGAAAGCGAATAGCAATATACAATAGATTTTCATTAACATCCGCCAAACCTTCGCGTATTGAAAGCCGCCGGTAATAGATATCTAAGAATAGTATGCGCCATATTATTCGCGTACCTTTTTTGCTCTTGCGCAAAGCAACCTTCTGAGATAAGCTTGGGAATGACGCTAGAGGAAGGCGATTCCATTTCTATCGCATACTACCAACAGTCTTTAGATCAATTTGAATCCGCGGGGGAGTACAGGGTAAACAAGACAGATACAGAAAACAGCACGATAACGGTACCGATTATAAATAGCGCGACCAACGGATTTACAGCTCTTTTCTTTGTAATAAAAACTCAACAAGATAAGCTTATAAATATCCATGAAATAGGCATAGACGGAGCAACGGTATTGCCGGCAGGCAAGATTTCCGACGATAGTATTTTATGGCAAGGTAGTATAGACTTAACTTTCAATTCGGCAAATAGTTCTTATACCGGTTTTATCAATAAAGACATACCCGGATATTTCGCGCTTGATATCGAGTCTTTTTACTATAACCATCTGTACATATTTATTCCTCTCATCTTATTTTTAGTATTATCCATTGCTTTGTTGTTGTTCTCCCTAAAAGCCGGCAACAACCGACTTCTACTATGCTCTCTCTGCCTATATGTTTTATGCCTGCCCCTTAAAATATCGTGGGGAAATTGGGCATTAGTACTACTAGCGCTTATTTGTATTATTACATTTATTAGGAAAAAGTCATATCGACTTAATCTTAACATTGCGTCTTACTGTATCCTAGGCATTGCATTAGCATACGCTATTAGTGAATTTTATGCTATAGACCCTATAAATTCATGGAAAAATATACGTCTCATACTTACGCCGGTAGCTTATGTCTTTATTTTTAGCGTAATCTCTCCGAAAAGAAAAGACATCACTATAACACTTCGCTTCTTTATTCGTTTCGTAGCGCTATACTCGGCTTATTCAATTATATGCTACATTATTGCCTCGCCTATTTCCGGCGTTGACTCTCTGAGAGAAGCCTTTGTGAATGCGAAAATTTTCCGGGTTTTCCTTTTTGCCTATCCTTCATATACACACCCATCATTCCTAACAATAATTATTACAATGGCTATACCCATCGCTATATACCTTAAAAAAGAGAACGCAATAGGTTTAGCCGAGCTAATAGTAACAATCGCCCTTATCTCTATAGTGGCGGCATTATCCGGAGCCCGCGTCGGACTTATAATAATACCTCTACTTTTAGTATCAGGTTTCTTATACTATATTAATATACCGAAATATATAAAGCTATTTGTTATCGTCGGGATATGCGTATTTGCCGTATTAGTCGCGAATATTTCACCTTTGAGAAACGTACTAAACGACCCGCTACGTCGGAAGATGAGAAAAACAGCAATTGCCGCCATAAAAGAAAAACCGGCTTTTGGGTGGGGCGCGAATAGCATGGAGTATCTTTTACAGGATAAAGATATCGCGCAAAAAGCGGGTTTAGTAGAGCCTTATGGTACCCATAAGCACTTCCACAATCAATATTTGGATATGCTCGCGCAGCTAGGTTTTATTGGGTCGCTCCCTTTCTTTATACTGTTCGCTTATTTATTGTTTATCGCCATAAAACGAAAAGATTTTCCGCTTTTGGCATACCTTACCATATACCTACTCTTTATGTATGTCGAATCTGTCGATGCCGCGGCGAAAGGCATACAGCCTCTGGCGTTCTGGCTTTGCTTCTTGTCAAGTACCCAAAAGACAAGATTACGAAAACGCTCGTCTTCTCTATTTCGGAGCGAGGAATAGCGATATAAATCTTTATTGTTAACGAGCTTTATCAGCTTCTTTGCGCTGTTTTTTGTAGCTGTCAAGAACACCTTTTCTCAGATACAGACTTAGCGCGAAGCAAAATAGGATCAAAACAGGAATAAGTATATTATCATCAAATACTCGCGATAAAAGCAGCATCACAAGAACAATAAACGCAAAAATTCCTGTTATTATAAGCGTTACCTTTTCGTGATTATAACCTAAGCGCAGCAGGTAGTGATGAAGGTGTTGCTTATCTGCCGCAAAAGGAGATTTCCCTTGCCGAACTCGTAAAATAAAGACTCTCAATGTATCAAACAGAGGGAAGAGCGCTATCGTTACGGCCATCGCTATCGGGGCTTTAAAAGAGTATTCGTTTACATCTTCCGCCAGTGTTCCATTTGATTTTATAAAAGCAATGGTACTGATAGATAATAAGAAACCTAATATTAAAGAGCCCGTATCGCCCATAAAGATAGCCGCCTTATGCCAGTTAAAATATAAAAAACCTAATACAGCGCCAACGAGCGCAAACATCATAATAGCATATTCGTAATTATTTGTTATAAAGAACCAACACGCGTAAAACGAAAAACCGACGACAGCAATAGACGCGGCAAGCCCATCAACGCCATCAATAAGGTTAAAAGCGTTGGTAACAACAATTATTACAAAAACAGAAAACACAATACTTATCCACCGAGGTATCTCATAGATACCCAAGAAGCCATGAAAAGAATCGATTCGAACATCGGCTAGTCCAACAACTATGAGAACCGCGACAAGCTGGGCAACGAGCTTGCTCCAAGGCTTTAGCGGTGCGGAATCGTCTCTGAACCCTGTAAGAAAAATAAGGATAATAGCGCTAAATAAGTGCTTACGGCTAAATATATCGTTTACCGGGAGCCATGCTAACAGCGAAAAGACAAACGCTAAAAAAATAACAATCCCCCCCATCGCCGGGATTTGTCCCTTATGAATCTTTCTTCTTCCACCCTCGTCTAAGAGGTGTTGCTTATGCAAAAATTTTATCAGCAAAGGCATCGACAGAAAGCTAACGACAAGCGACGTTCCGAAAGCGTATAGAGCTAATACCATTCTCTTTTTTTGAATACAAAATACCGCGCTAATAACTATTTAGGTAGATTTAGGTTCCGCGAATGTAGTAAATAAACCCGCCGGTTTATTGCTTTTTTAACACGAGTTCGAGTTTTCTGAGCCAAACAATAACAATAGACGCGGCCCAACGGGTAAATAACATCCAAAGAACCATACCTCCGACAGAGGCGAAAAGAATTACATCTTCCAAATTACTATGCGAAATACCTATGTGGTGGTTTAAGAGATCTACATCTTCGCGACTTATCGCTCCCCTTTCCGACTCTTCTATCATTACCGCCGAACCGTACGCTAGTCCCAAAATATTCGCTACTATCCACAGAAAAGAAGTTTTTGCCGGCAAACCAAACGCCTTCATCACCGGGCGTAGCAGCTTGGATAACCACCCGATAGCCCCAAATTCCGCCAATAAACGTTGCGAAATTGATAGCGAGATTATAAGCGTCATCATCTTAAGAATAAGCCATCCTGCCGAAATCAGCCAATTCTTTAGAATTACTCCAAAACCTACTTCCGCCAAAAACGGTTCCTGAGCCTCTACCGTTGTCGTAGCCTCCGGCATAATACGGTTTAGAAAAAAGCCCAACGCGAAAGCGGAGAGTGTTCTGACTAGCGTCATCCGTAGAACAGATGAGCCCGTTTTCTTTTGCACCGCCGTTTCTATAAACATATTGTGAGCGCATAAACACATTACGGCTAAGATCGTGATAGAACGCGCGCTCATCTCGAGCGTCACGATAACAGCAATCGCAGAGTATATGTTAACAAAATAACCCGAAATAAAAACTAAAGCCGACTCTCCGGGTAAACCTAAAAATCGAAAAACAGGAGTAAGCGATTCCGACATCCGTCCTACAATTCCAAAATATTGAAGTATGGTAACCGCTAAAGAAACGATAAGCGTAACTTTTACCATCCACCGGCCCGTTTTAAGAGCCGATGGCATCGCTTCTTTTATCGATTTAAGGATACGTACTCGTATGCTTGCCGTATTATCTCCAGAACTTACCATGAGAAGCCAAGAACGCTATGCTTATTAAGCTTTCTTTACTCTAGCAAAATACTCTTTCGCGGCCTTTTTCACTCTTGGGGCGAGTAGTAATGTTGCCGTCATGGTACAAATTGCCATTATTGCATACATAATATCAATAAAAGCGACCACGGTCGATACAGAAACTACCGCCGCCGCAACTAGCGTAAGCAAATAGAAGTAACGATAGTACCATACGTATTTTGCGCCAAACAAAAAGTTAGCGCACTTAGAACCGTAGTACGAATATGAGAATAGCGTTGAAAACGCAAATACTATCGCGGCAAATAGCAAAATATAACCACCCCAACCGGGCATAGCCATATTAAACGCGGTAAGCGTAACCTCTATACCTTTTACTCCCTCTTGATTCGCAAAGGTATCCCACGCGCCGGTAACCAATACGGATAGAGCGGTGAGCGTACAAATAAGAATGGTATCAATAGTCGGCTCTATCATAGCGACCAGCCCCTCGCCGATAGGTTCGTTATTTTTTGACGCGCCATGCATCATTGCCGCCGTTCCCACGCCCGCCTCGTTGCAGAAAGCGCCGCGACGAATACCAATAAGAATAAGACCGCCTACAGCCCCGCCCATTACCGAGTTTCCGGTAAACGCATCTCTAAAAATCAAGGCGAATGTCTCGGGAATATTATCGAAATAACGAATAAGAATAAATACTACGGCCGAGAAATACAGTATAACCATAAACGGTACCAGCTTTGCCGCAACCTTCCCAATACGCTTAATACCGCCTAGAACAACGATAGATGTTATAAGACAAATTACAACGCCGCAAATCAATCTCGTCAGCAAACCCGTTTCGACCCCCATCGGATCTAAAACGGTTGATTTAACCGTTTCTGTTAATTGATTCGCCTGAAATAAACAAAGGCAACCGAAAAGCCCTCCTATGGAAAATAGTATGGCAAGAGGTTTCCACTTTTTCCCCAAGCCGTTTATCATATAGTACATCGGTCCGCCTTGATGCTCGCCGTCGCTGTCTTTACTACGATACATTACGGCTAACGATGCCGTAAAGAACTTAGTCCCCATACCAACCAAAGCGCTTATCCACATCCAGAAAATCGCACCTGGACCACCCATAGTGATGGCGACCGCTACACCGCTTATACTTCCTAATCCGACAGTAGACGCGATAGTAGATGATAACGCCTCGAAGCTGCTAATCTGTCCGACCTCGCTTTTGCCTTTAGGAGCGTATTTTCCTCGTAAAACACCTATGCCTCTTCTATAATAACGAAAGGGTATAAAGCCGGAATATATTAACAGGAATAGTCCGCCGCCGGTAAGCAGCAAAAGCATAGGAAAACTCCACAGCCAATTACCGATTGATTCGAATATTTTCTCCATAGGTCTTAGGTTTTTAGGGTTGGTTACAAACGACAAATCTACAAAGAAGCGGATAAGTTACAATATGCTGAAAAAACATTTTTAAATAAACCTTTCAAAACACCCGGATTACTAACAAACACGACGAAAGCCGCCGGACGACAAGTCGTCCGGCGGCTTCGGTTACGTATAGCCTGCTTCGCGCCAGGGGCTACTCCGCCTTGGGCTTGGCTTTGGCTTTGCTCTTGTTCAGCGAGAACTGAACCATGACTTCGTGCACGCCGCCGTCGATCACCTTCGAGTCGCCGATGCCGAGGTCGTAGGCGTACCCTACGCGGAACAGGTAGAACTCTAAGCCGGCGGAGAGGACTACGGCGGCGTCGGGACGCCAGGCTACGCCCGCCCAGTACTTCTTGTCGAAGAGACCGCTAACGCCGAGCTCGAAGAGGTTGTCGCCTTCGTAGTGGAGCCAGGAGGCGGCGGGAACTACGTCGAACTTATGGGCGGCGGGGATCAGGTAACGGGCGTAGGTGTACACCTGCTGCTGGCTGAGCCAGTCTTCGCTGTTGCCGGTGCCGGTGCCGGTGCTGTTGCCCAGGTGGGTGATGCCCAGCCCTACGGTGAGCTTATCGCCGGTGAGCTCGGCGCCGGCGCTGAAGTCGGCTTTGGCGGTGCTGGTCTTCTCGGTGAGCTTTCCGGGGTCGCCTGGGTCGTCGTAAACGAGCTTACCGGGGTCGAAGCTGCGGTTCATGATACCGGCGGCCAGCCCGAGGGAGAGCTTGTACTTGGCGCTGACGTCGAACCGGAAGGCGTACGACACGAGGGCGCTGACGTTCTGCCGGGCGGTGGTGGGCTTGTCGTAGCTGAAGGTGAACCCGAGGTTGGACTTAATGTCGGGCACGTACCCTTCGGCGTTCAGCACCGTGGTGTGCAGGGCGTCGTCGAGGTTGCCCCACTGGTTGCGGTAGAACATGGCGAGGTCGAGCGGGTTGCCGCTGACGCCGGCGGCGGCGGGATTGCGGTTAAGGCGTGACTGCCACTGCTGGCTGAGGAGGTAGGCGTCCTGCGCGGTTACCTGTAGGGCTCCTGCGATGAGTACCAGAAGCAGTAGTCCCCGTTTAAATGGTTGGTATAGTATGTGTTTCATAGTGTCTTTCTGTTATACGTTAGTATTCAAACTTGCTTTAGGGGTAGGGGGGGATGTCCCCCCCTACTCCTTGTGGGGTTACTACTTCTTTACGACTTCCACGCTGCCTCTAAGGACTCTGCCGTCGGTCAGAGTGGCCTTGTAGTAGTACGAGCCGGGGGGAACTAGTTGCCCGTTCTTGCGGGTGCCGTCCCATCCGTCGCGACCGCTGAAGATATTCTGTCCGTATCGGTTTACGACTTCGATGGCGGTTCCGGGCATGAAGATGTCGTTGTAGCCGTCTTTGTCGTAAGGGGTAAAGGCGTTGGTCTCGGGGTTGATCACGAAAGGCTCTTCGGGCTTCTCTACGACGGTGAGCGTTCCGTGCTGGTAGGCGAACCGGTAGTCGGCGTGAGTGAGCGGACTTATCGCGATGTCGTACTCGCCGGGCTGAGACTGCTCATTCGCCAAAGTCGTAGCGCTGAACAATCCCGCTATCTGCGCCGCCGTATGACCCGGTAAGAAGGTACCGCTAGCTGTTATTACAAAGTTCGGATTCGCTTCGCCTACGTAACGAGTGGCATTCGCTACCGCCACAGTTATCATATTCTTAAGCGTAACGCACGATACGTTAGAAGGCGTAGATTCCAGCTCTCCGTTATAGAAGGCCGTTACTTCGTAGCACGCGGTATTCGTTACCAGAGCTTCGTCCAGGTAAGTTATATCCCTGGTCGTTTCGATATAGCCGTTGTCTCTGTAAACTTTATACGCGACATCTATCAAATCGTCCTTATCTTCAACGATAAGAGCAAGATTCCAGTTAGCGCTAAGTTGTCCGCCGCTTAATAAGTATAAGCTTTCAAACGGATCTCCTTCTATTGACATTAGATCGCTATAGCCCATCTTCTTAACAGGACCCTGATCTATTCCAAAGATTGCTTGCGCGTTTCTCTGAATACCGGCGTAGCCTACATATAGGTCTTGCCATGCTTCTACGGTTACTTCTTTATCTAACGCTATACGATTCCACTTACCGGAAACGACCGCGGCCTGTTGAGAATGTATAACTTCATCTCCCTGACGAACGTTAACTACAACACCGTCCGACGGCGCGTACATTACGAAGATATCCACGGCCTTCATCTTAGCGCCTTGGTACTTCAACAAGTCTTGCGGAGTGAAACGAATAGCCACCTCTAATTCGATATCGCCGCTTGTATTCAATCTAATAGCGTTATCGTTCACATTGTTATCGTAGCGAAGCTTGGTTGTCGGGAATTCCACATCGTCCTGTAACCCTGCCGCCGCGTTCCGCAACGCCACTCCGTCTTGCTCGCTCTGCTTCATGAATCTGGCGGCCGCTTCTTTCCTGGCTGCCGAGCGATCTTTTAATTTTTCTTGAAGTCGCGCTTCTGTAAAATTAGCTCGCCTTTTATTCGAGTCCGCGGGGGTTTTTTCCGTAAACTTAACCTCTCCGGACGTAGCGCTCATTAGCTGATGCGAGCTCTGTGGAGCCTCGCCAATACCGATAAAGATATCATCTACAAGAAGCATAAAGGCTGCATTAGATACGCAATTCAGAGCGACATACTTAGCATTCGCGGGAATGGTAAACTCATACTTCGTCCAAGCCGCGGGAACACTTTCATAAGCGCCGGAAGAAACAACATTGGTAAAGTCCGCTTGTGTATTTCCGGTCGTTGAATAGGCGACCCTAATACGCTCTACATAGCTTGGCGCATTCAGCGATCTAGCCCAGAACGAGAATGTAAAGTCGCCGGCGTAATCTAACGCCGGACTAACAATCCAATCGTTATTCGCCTCTCCGGTATAGTTCTTCGGACAAGCAAGATATTTGTTTCCGCTGCGGGGCGCGAATATCGAGTGCGTTATCGGCGGAGTAGTTTCGCTTGGAACATACACCATAAACGAACTTGGAATATTCGCGTTGGGGAAAGTTTCTCCACCATACGATATCGCGGTTGGAGATCCCCCGTCGCCGTCAATATAGGTCCACCCGATCTCTCCCGGAGAGTCTAAAGCGAATGACGCGTGACCTTCTATGTCATCAAAATAAATCGCGGTTGTAGCATCCAGAATTGCCGGAGCATTCCATATCAGCTCCGCATTTTCTTCATCAACGACCGTAGCGGTCAGATCGGTAGGATTAGGACCGGCTTGCTGTACCAGCACATAACTTTCGGTTCCTTCGCCCGCCGATACTTTTACAAAGGCTCTTCGCGCGTTAAACTTATTGTCTTTCACGCCTATGGTGAACGATCCGTCGCCGTCATGCTCGCCGTCGGTTATAATAATCCATGGCGCGTCGGTAGTGGCTTTCCAAGGAATGTTACCTTCTACGTTAACCGTAGCCGTAGTCGGATCAATATTCTTAAAGTTAAACTTCTTGGGATCGTTTGTCACGCCCTTAAAGTTTACGTATGTCAGTATAGGCGCTACGTCCATAGAGATCGCCATACCATTATACAGAGGCATCTCCGCCCAAGGTTCATAGCAAAGACCCAGCTGACACAGATAGTAATAAAACCAATCGTGGGTATAAGTCGTATTTTTGCCTTCTTCTCCTCTATCCGGAGACGCCCAAATATGACCCGTAAAGCCCACCGCATCAAAACTTCCGTCAGAACCCGTAGGGTCTCCTACGATTACAAAGAACGGTTCGTCGACAATTACCGGTTCCGAGAAGCTTACTTCGGTCGGTCCGGTCGGGTTGATATTATTGTAAGCCAAAGAAGCGGTCGCGATTATAGTTCCCGGATAACCGGTGCTCGCCACATTTGCTATGCTAACCGCGAGCTTATCGGCGCTACTTCCTCCGGACGCGGTAATATTAATCTTAACGCCTGTGATAGCGGCGGGAGCGGCGGGAGCGTCAAAAAATTCGGCAAGAGCGGACTGGTCATACGAATTCGTACCCGTTAGGTTGCCATATGTATATGTATGATGCTCCGAGCCTGATTCTCCGTAGCTCATATTCCAGATGGTATCTCTAGCGTAACCGACTTTAGTTCCGTCCGGTATGTTAATCTCTCCGCTACCCGCTCCGTTCGTAGCCTTAAACTTAAAATCAAACTCTCCCTCGGCGGCAAACTCTACGCCTTCTACGTTTCGCGTAGCCGCGGACGCGGGGGTTCCGCCTTCGAACGTCCACTCCCAAGAAGTCGGATAGTTAAGCGACTTGTCGGTAAAGTCAACCTCCGCGCCTGTCGGTAAGAACAGCCCATAATTTTCTCTACGGGTATAGCCGATACTTGCTTCGTAGGCGACCTCCGGAACAACATCCACTACGGTTACCGCGCCTGTTAGCGTACGGGTATTTTCATCAATCGTATTCTTTACCCATAAAGCAACATCGTATACGCCCGGATTCATATAGCGGATCTGACCCGGATTTTCCTTATCGGATGTCGGGGTCTCGCTACCGTTAAATGTCCATTCGTAAAAAACGGGAGGACCGATAGAAAGGTTTATAGGGGTTACATAATCGCCTACATTTATAGTTACTTTAGCGCTAGGATCGTATGTTTTTACGACAACCCCATCAATCATTGCCGCGTCGCCGCCTTGTCCTTGATAACGCCATGCCAACTTAACCGTTTGACCGGCATACGCGGATAGGTCTATACTCGGATGATCCCATACATAAGTAGGACTTGTAACCAAATGTCCGTTATTCCATAATTCCACCTCGGTATTAGCCGCGTCAATTACATAGAAATATGTTAAAGCATACTGATGGTACGACCCTCCTCCCGAACAGTAGAACTGAGCGTCAGCGCCAATGGCGGGAATAGCGATCGAAGGAGAAATTAACCAGCCGTCGACCATATTATAATCATCCCATCTATGATACGCGAAGGATGTGGGAGAAACGGGGTCGGGACTCGGACTAGTACTACTACTGAAGCGTCTCCATGTTTCGGAGCCCGCGCCGCGCTTTTCTACGGTCCAACCGGTAGGGATGCTCGTGGCGGAAAAATATTCTTCGAAAATAACATTCTCAACCAAGCTGAAATTGGCGACGGGAGCAACGGGCGTACCGCCTTTTAGGGTCACGGTAATTGTTTTGGTGGCTTCGCTTTCTTCCGGCGTATCTTTATTAATTACCAGCTTTGTTTCATATACCCCCGGCGCGTTGTAAGTAACCGCCGGAGGATTTTTTTCCGTCGAAGAAGCCGGAGTACCGCCCGCGAAAGTCCATGTCCAAGTCGTTGCCAACGAAGATTTATCAACGTAAGTTACCGATTCTAGCGCATAAATATCGGTAGCGCTCGCCGCAAATGCGGCGGTAGGTATCGTACCCGCGACGTATGTTCCGGGGAGCGTTTCGGCTCCGCTATCGCTGGGGTCTAAATATTGTTTCATTTCTTGCGAAACCTCCTTATCCCAGTGGTACCAAAACTTTCCATATCGATTAATACCATTAAGATAAGAGCAAGATGAATTTCCTCCCGTAAGCGTACCTACTACTAAACCATCTTGGTTAAACAAAGGCGAACCCGAAGAACCTGCCTCAGTTACGCTATGACCGTTGGCCGTAGCGACATAAGATACGGTCCAATGCGCATTAGTAGCTCCAATATAACCGCCTCCGTTCCATGTCGAGGTCGTTGCCGGAGCCGTAAAGGTTGATATTTTCTTTACGTCGGCGCCCGGGTGGTGAATACCGACACCGCTAGTCGCGGGAATGTCTCTCCTATCCCAACCGTTATAGTACACGTCGTAGTCTTCCGGTATGTTCTGTAATAATTGCAATAACATACCATCAGAACCTCCGTTAGCACTACTGCTTACAAGAATTTCCGCTCCCGTTATTGTTTTAGAACCTGTTGGCGCCGTAGGCAGCATTTCGCAACCGGGCAGCTCGTAATGGAAATAAAACAGAGCCTGATCCAGATAATAATCCGATCCTTCTTCGAAACAGTGCCACGCGGTAAGGTAGTACGGGGTTAAATCTTGCAACGTATTGTTTACAACGGTTCCGCTACATAATCCTACATAACCGGGCGCGCTAACCACCGGCGCTACACTGGCGGCCACACCTTTTTTCTGATCTTGCCAGCTCGCTCCTTCCGAGCAGTTAACGTTTACCATACAAGAGTTCTCCGCCCTGTTATACCATCCTGTTTTCAAAACGTTACCCCCCTCGTCGTAAACGACTATGTTGTCGTATCCATAAATTACATCTGTAATTTTTATCTTCGGAATATTCATTTTTGAAATAAACTTCGCATCGAAAGAAGAGCCGCCTTCCGAAACATATTCGAGCGTTAGCTTATCTCCTATAATGAACTCTGTCGCGAACTTCCTTCTGTTGGGATTGGTCTTATTCGTATATGCGCCCAACACCTGAGAACCGGTAGCATTATAAATAAAAAGCTTACCTCCTTCCGGAATGTAGAACTCATCATAGTACAACATAATAGCAAGAGCGTCGGGGGATTGAATTGTTAACCTCCAAATCTCCGTGCCGTCCGGCAATGTCGTCCATTCTCCAGAGTTTTCCATCGTAAAATTAACAGGTAGCATTTTACCTATTTTCACAGGCGCTATGCTCCCTGCTTCTTCGCGCTGTTTCTTGTCTAGCTCAATTTGTTTTGCGACATCGAAATCGGCGTAAACCATAGCCGGCGCTTTAAATGACTTTAAAACATCCGGATAAGCAAAACTGGGTGGAACCCCACCTTCACTGACTTGCGCGTTGAGCGGGTTAGCAAGTAACCCGAACGCTATTAGCCCCCACAGGGCTAAAAAGTGTTTCAGTTTCTTCATAAGTTGATAGTTTAAATTATTAATAGGTTAACTTTATAAAAAGCACAGTAGATGTTGAAATTATATATAAAAATGTCTGTGTTTTATCGCGTCTGTAAGATAATCTATAATTTATATATAAAAAAGAAAGAAAAAAACGTTATTATATTAGAATATCCAAATCCGAACTAATAGTTAGCAAATATAATATTTTTTTATTCTCTTTAACGCATGTTAGCAATAAAAAATTCTATGTATGGGGGGGTAAAACGAATCGTACAGATTCTTTAACCCGAAATAAACAATATAAATAGCTATAAATTAGCCGATTAAAATATAAATTCGCCTCCCCCCTTAAAAAACGAATCGTACTTCGCTTTAATTCGAGCTTAATAATCGCCCGGCGAAACGTTAAGAACGATAGAATAGCTTTAATTACGCCCCTAAAATAGTCTGAAAACGGCGATAAAACAAAGGTTTTAGCGCATAAAAGGCAAGTACAATTATAAACGAAGCAACGCAGGCCGAGGAAACGCTGAAGGCGCTAGCCGTACTCGAAGCGGACCGCATTAAGGGTAAGCAGGGCTTATACAACCTCCTCAAAGCCCGACAGCGGGGAGGTCGGATGGGGCCGCGCTAAAAGTAAGCTGTACAAGCGATATGGAGGATTCGATCAGAGGCAGAGTAAAGGCTATTCGTCGCAAGCTTGCCGCTTTCCGCCAGGTACTTGCCGCCGAAAAGCCGGGCGACGAACCCGAAGGATACACCAAAGAGCGAGCCGACCAAAACCTCCGCCGGCTTAACGCTCAAGTCGCCCGAAACGAGCGGCTGAAGGGCATTCCGATGGCTGAGTACGGCAACAAGAACATGACAGGATTTTCTTACGCGCGTGGCGCGATACTGTTCTCTATACTATACTGTTGGCTCGGCGAAGAAACATTCAATAACCTGGTTGGCGGATTCTGCCGGCACTATTACGAAAGCGGCGCGTCTACCGAAACGTTTACCGACTACCGCGTTAGGCGCGGCAAGAACAAACGGCTGAAAATTTTCTTCGACGATTGGCCATATACTACCGGCTACACCAAATATCTTAGGCGCGATACTACGATTGAGGATATTGTCGCGGTGTACAAAAAATAGATATGTAGAATACTTACAACTCTTTCGTCATTTCTCGCTGCGCTCGAAATGACGGGGGAGCCAACACCGTGTTTTGGCAGGGCATTTACTACAGAATAGTATCAACTCGCTATTAACAGCCAGCCACTAATTAGCCTTCCAGCTACCGCTGCCTTTCCTCCTCGTTACCTATGGTTACCTTTTGTACTTTTACGTCTTTACCCGCCTTAAAGTTCCAGCGGAGCGACAGCCCGTAGCTACGAATGGTTCCGGGGTTATGAGAGCGAAGGTGTTTGGTAAAGCGTCCCGGTTCCGTTGTAGTAATTTTTATGGTATAGCCGCCGTTATCTATCACATTATCGACAAAAAGCGAAGCGGTAAGCTTGTTGTTGAAGAAGCCTTTCTTAACACTTGCGCTCAGTATGTTCATGGCGCTTATCCTCATGTTACCCTGAATGGCTCCCGACACATACATATAGTTCAGCTCTGTACTCCAGCTCTTCGGTAGCGTAAATATGTTGTTCATTCTGCCCTGAAATGTTCCGCCGTTTAGGTTATACTCTTTAATGCGGTTTTCTGAATAGAGGTAAACCAAATCCACACCCATTCGCCACCGTTTTGCCGGTTCTACCGGCATGTTTAGCGCGACAACGTAGCTCTATATTAGTGTGCTGATAGTACATAATATTAGGATCGACAGGGTCTGCCACTACAATTTGCCGGACTACATCTTTATTATCCTGCAAAGAAAGCGTAAGCGAATACTTATTGAAAAGCATGCCTGTTATGCTGTAGCTGTTGCTGTACTCCGGCTCCATATCGGGATTACCGATAATATAGGCGTAGTTATCCATCTGTATTTTATACGGGTTAAGCTCGCTAAAGCTGGGTCGTCTGATACTTCTGGTATACCCTACGTTTAGCATGTGTCCCTTTTTCTGATTCATAAAATATAGTACCCGCGCCGTAGGGAAAAAATCGGTATAGTCTTGGTCTTTACTTTCGCTGGGGCGAATGAACGAATGCGAACTCAACGACGTATTTTCTACGCGCAATCCGGCAACCAAATTAAACCTGTTAAGGCTAGCCGTAGCATTAACATATCCGGCAAAAATATTCTCTTTATAGCGGTAGTGGTCGTTCAGATCAACTTCGGGTTGCCAAATTCCACCCGCCAGCTTTTCGTTTTCAATTTCGGTGTCCATATTGGTATGGGTATATTTTGCTCCCGCTTCAAGCCGCAGCTTATCGCTTATATACCGCTTATAGTCGGTTCTTGCCGTATAGAGCTTGGTATTGCTCCAACGCTCGGCAATAGCGCCGCTCTCTATAGGTAAACCCACAGTAGGTGTTTCGGAAGAGTAGTTGTACTCGTCCCAAACTCTTTTGCTATATAAGTAATCGGTAACAAGAGTCAAGCCCGACCCTTTACTATCTGTCTTTACCTTATAACTAAGAGACGCGCTGTAACGGTTTACATCCGTATCGGAGTTGTAGAGGCTTGCTATGACCGACTTATCGGTGCCGACTCTCGTCTCGCCTTTTCCTCTCGATTTGCTGTTGTTATCGCCTTTCGACAAATCAAAGTCCACCCCTACCGCATGGCGCGATGAAATTTCGTAAACGCTGCCAATTCTCCCTCCGTAAGCAGTGGCTTTTTTCCTAAGCAGCGTATTGTTCTCGGTTTCGCGCATGTTACCGAAAAAATAGCGGGTGTTCTCGGTATCGTCTTCTCTGATATTATTTCCGGTATAAGCCATGTTTGCGTGAAGGCTCAGGCGGTCTTTACGGTAGTCGAGGTTAAAGGTGGGGCGTATAGAAGAAGGAATCTCCCTGTCTTCCATCGCTAAGCGCATCCCTACAGACCCTATCAACCCGGCAACCGACGAGCGTTTTAGCGTTATCTTAAGAATGCCTCCGGTAGCACTGGCATCGTATTGCGCCCCGGCTTCGGGAATTACCTCTATAGAAGCAATCTGTTCGGCGTCAATACTCTCTAGGTATGCGGCCAACTCTTCGCCCGACAGGTTCAGCTCGCGGTCGTTTATCATTACCCGGGCGCCTCCCCGTCCGTTAATAGATATCTTACCATCCTTGCTAAGCCAAACACCGGGCGCGTAGTTCAGCAGCTCTAACGAGGTTCGCCCGGTGGTAATGGCGCTACCCGACGGTATGAACATATACCCGTCGGCTTTACGCTTTACCATATCCGCCTTAACAACGGCTTCGGCAAGCCGGGTGGCGTCTTCATCCAGAGTAAGCGCGCCTAAGTCCTTACCCCCGGTAATAGCCAGCGATTGCGAAAAATTCTTGTATCCCACGAACGAAATTCGCAGAATGTATTCGCCCGACTCTTCGCAGGTAAGGGTAAACAAACCTTTGTCGTTACACATACCTCCTGCGGCTATGGTAGAATCTGCCTTTAGCAGAACAACGGTAGCATAGGCGACAGGCTCTCCCTGCGGGTCGTTAACCCTTCCGGTAAGCGTATGCCCGTATGTATAAGCCACCGATAGTACTAATGAAAACATAGTGATGATAACCTTTACAGCGAAATTTAGCCTCATAAGCTTAGCGTGTTAAGTTCTTAATCCGAATAAGTAGCTACCATATAGACGGAGTAAACGGCGAATTGTCGCAGCCAAAATAGAAAAAATAATGATTGTCTCGCATACCAGGCATACAATAAGCCTATCTTTTTTCGTGTCACGCAAACAGCTTAAGCATGCTTAACATAGCTAAAAAAATTTACATTATTTTTAATTATGAACAATATTTATTATTTTCGCGTCGTTAAATCAATTAATAACGCAAGCTAACAAAACTATGGACAAAAAACAAATTCAAGAGCAGCGCATTAAAGGGTACTTTATTCAGGCCGCCAAAGAGCTGCTTAAGGGCGAAGGTCTTAAGCGGGTTAGCGTGCGTATTGTCGCCGACCGCGCGGGCTACTCTTACGCCACGCTGTACAACTACTTTAAAGATCTGAACGATCTGATTTTCGAATGCGTAAAAGAATTTCAGGCAGAGTGCGAGGAGCATGTAAAGGTAAAGACCAAAAAAAGTCCGGAAGGAAAGCAAAAAATTAAAGATATCGTAAAAGCATACGTAGGTTACTTTAACGAGTATCCGGGCGTTTTCGGGCTATTCTTTTTAGAGCGTATGGGCGATCTATGCGCTAAAAAAGAAACGTCGGGGCTTATCTATCACTCGCTGGATACTCTCTGCGACGAGCAATGGAAGTACCTTGTAGGCAATGGAGAGCTAACAGCCGAAGAAGCCGAAAGCAAAAAACAGCTGCTACGCTTTACGATAACAGGCGTGCTGGTATTTTACGAAAACAGGCTACAACCCGGCACGTACAAGGAGTTTACTAAGCTGCTGGACGCGCAACTAAGCGGCATACTAGGCTAAAACAGCAAAAGGTTCTGAAGAATAAATATATTTTATTATGGTTCAAGATTAGTTAAGTGGTAATTTTCTAAGCTCGTCGAGTAAAATCGGGTAACTGTCGTACCCGAACTCGCGCTCTTTAACGCGTGGCTGGAAAGCGCGCTTATGAACGCCTCGGCGCTTTGCGAGCCTCGCTTCGCGGAGTCCCCGGAAGCTCTCGATTCCGTTGATACGGTCGTGTCCGTCGGAATAAACGACCGCGTCCGTATCGGCTTTCCCCTTAAGAACGGGTAGCGGCTCACCCGCGGAGCCGTTTCGCTCGATTCGGGCGTAACCTTTTTCGCCTCGCTTAAGCATACCCAAAACGGGGAGCTCGCCCCCGGCTCCTCTTCTCCGGATTCCCCCCGCGCGCCCGACCCCGACGCGGCTCTCGTCGAGCTCGACCTCCCCGGTCGCGAACGGACTTTCGGCTTCGCGAAGCCGGGCGATTCGCGCGCGAAACGTGTTGTGAAATCCGTTTACGGCCGGACGCGAGACGCCGATAAATTCCGCGACTTCTTTCGCCTCGACATCAAGGCTGAAAAGTCGTAAAATCAATCGAAGTCGATCCCCTGAAATACGCGACCGAAAATAATACGCGTTACTCGTTAACTCAAAGATCGTTGAATAACTTTTCAAGTCGCTTGGCTAACCTTGAACCTTTTTATTAAAGATTGATTTCAAAGCTAGAAAATAAGAGGCGACTCGAGAGTTAAAATAGGTTAAGCCTTTGCTAGTAGCACTTAATCGCAAAATGCTCCTACAACAGAAAAATCTCTTTTGCCTATTAGTAAGCTTTATATACCTTTACGCCAAATATTAACCGGCATATGCTGTTTTGTGTTTTTCTAGCCTTAATGTTACTTACGCCGCTTGTCTTTTTTGTAAAAAGCAAGGGTAAGTATTTTTATATAGCCACTCTTATTTTTAGCAGTGTTGCCATATCGGGCTATATGGCGCTAAGTTCGTTACTTGGCGGAGAAATCATACAACAACGAATTTCTATACTTTTCTTTGGCAATAGCGTAATAGCACTAGACAAGCTAAGCGCATTTTTTATACTACTGGTTGATGTTGCAATTGTGGTAGCTATCTGGTATTCATATGGATATTTAAAGTACCATCTTACGAATAAATCATCTCAGCAGGCATCGCTGCATTACTTTTCGTATGCATTGCTGTATTTCTCTATGATTTTTGCGTTGGTTTTACGCGATGGCTACTCATTCCTGCTGGCTTGGGAGTTAATGACAATCGCATCCTTTATTCTGGTTATACTTGATGGGCAAGAGCGCAAGAAGCTAAAGGCTGCCATCAGCTACCTAGTACAAATGCACATCGGCTTTTTTATGTTCCTTGCTGCGTTTATGCTACTAAAGAAATCAACGGGAGAAATGAGCTTCGATGCGCTCGGCAGCTACTTTTCATCTAACCCTAACTTCGGATTGTTTTTGCTCTTTTTCTTAGGATTTGGGATGAAGGCTGGCTTTGTGCCGTTACACACTTGGCTACCAGAAGTACACCCAACAGCTCCCGGAAATGTTAGCGGATTTATGTCTGGTGCTATTATAAAGATGGGGTTATATGGTTTGGTAAGGGTTATAAGCCATTTACAAGCCGATTTCTTTACCATTAGTGTATTTCTTCTTATTGTATCTATTATTACCGGATTGTTTGGCATATGTCTTGCCATTGTGCAGAAAGATATCAAGCGGTTACTGGCATATTCCAGTATCGAGAATATGGGTATTATTGGTATCGGGTTGAGTCTGGCTATTCTTGGAAAAGCGTATGGTAACGACCTGCTTACTGTTTACGGTTTTACAGGCGCGTTACTACATGCCTTTAACCACTCGGTATTTAAATCGTTACTGTTTTTTAGCGCAGGGTCGCTTTCCAAGGCAACAGGCACACAGAATATGGAGTTGATGGGCGGTGCGGTAAAGCGTATGCCATATACCTCGCTCTTCTTTCTTATAGGTTCTGTTGCAATATGCGCTTTACCTCCGTTTAACGGGTTTATCTCTGAGTTTATAATCTATAGCGGAGCGTTCGATTCATTGTCTGGTAGCAGCGTTGGTGCTGTTGCGCTTCTAATGTCTGCAATCGTATCGCTTGCCCTTATCGGCGGACTTTCTATTATTGTGTTCAGCAAAGCGTTTGGCATTGCGTTTTTAGGAGAGCCTCGTAGCAGGAAGGCGCAGGCAACTAAAGAGGTAGGTAAAAGTATGCTTCAGCCGCTTATTATTTCAAGTATTCTTATTGTTGCAATAGGCTTGTTTTCGATGGTGTTTGTTCGTCCGTTGGGCGATATAGCAGGTGAATGCTTAAAGATAAATTATACAAACGCATTTTACGAAACACAAGGAATAGCGGCGGTATTAAGTAAGGTAGGCTTGGTATGTGCAATATTTATTGCTACTGTTGTGTTGCTGTATTTTATTCGGAAAGCCATAATAGCCCGCCGCACAGTAAAATACGGACCTACATGGGGGTGCGGATATACTGCACCCGATAGCCGACAGCAATACACGTCGTCTTCGTACGTAAGCGATTTTGCACACTTGGTTAATCCCGTTACCCGTTATAAGCGAGATATGAAACCTATTGCAGAGGATGAGATATTTCCGGTTCGCAGAACCTTTAAGGGGAAAGAACACGATGTGCTGAACAGTACTCTGATTAATAAGCCGCTAAGATGGATGAATAAGTGGTTTTTCCGGTTGGCAATTTTCCAAACCGGAAAAATACAGCACTATATACTGTACGCATTGCTATTTATGATACTAATATTTGCGCTTAGTTATTTCGATACGCTGTAATAAAAAGACAAGTTAAAAGCGATATGAGGTCAGGTGCAATAATGATAGCTTAAGAATGTGATAATTTGGAAATATGAGAATGATTATAGTATAAACTCTAAAAGCTCCGTCATTTCGACCGTCGGGAGAAATCTCCCGACTTACTGCACTTCTACTATTTAGCAGATTCCTCCCTGCGGTCGGAATGACGGTTATAGGTCGTAAACGAATAACAATTAAGAAAATACAATTAAAATTTAAAAGCTGATATGCTTTCTTTTCTACTCATAACTCTTTGTGCGCTATTCTTTACCGGAATAGTGAACCGTACACGCAGCATACTGAGCGGACGAAAAGGACCCGGCATATTGCAGCCTATAAAAAACGTTATTCTTTTACTGCGTAAGGGAAGTATATTTAGCAACAGCTCCAGCTTTATATTTCAAATTGCACCGATAGCAGCTTTAGCCTCTACGCTGGTTGCCATACTTCTGGTTCCGTTTGGGAAGTATCCGTCGGTTATTTCGTTTAAGGGCGATTTTATTTTATTTATATATCTTTTGGCATTGGGACGTTTTGCCATTATTCTTAACGCCCTCGATACCGCAAGCAGCTTTGAGGGTATGGGTGCTAGTCGCGAGGCGTTGTACGGAATGCTTATTGAACCTGCATTTCTTGTGCTTTTAGGCGCGTTTGCAGTGATGACCGGGCATACTACGTTTTTCGATATTTCGCAAGCGTTCCAGTCGGGCGGTATGCATGGCGCAATACTGGGAGTTCTGGCTGCTTTTATTCTCTTTAATATAATGCTGGTAGAGACGAGTAGGCTACCTGTCGATGATCCTCGTACACACTTAGAGCTTACAATGATTCACGAAGTAATGGTGCTGGATAATTCAGGCTTTGATTTCGCTCTAATTACGCTGAACTCGTTTTTAAAGTTTGCCCTATTCAGCGCGCTGATTGCTTTTTGCATAACCCCGCCGGATTTAAGTATATGGATACACTTAGCGGTATTCTTTGGCGTGGAGTTGCTGTGCGCTATAGCGGTAGGCTTTTTCGAGAGCTTCAGGGCAAGGAATAGAATGGCTAAAAATCCGTCTTATCTTATTTCCATATCGGCAATAGGATTACTTACGTTTATTGCTGCCATTGTTCTTTCGCAGTACGGAGATATACTAAGTAATGTTGCACAATAAGTTATTGATATAAAATGATTGCTCTACTAATATTGCTGTTTGCTGTTTCGCTGATATTCTTCTCGATTACCGAGCGGTTTAGAACATATGCTATGTTGATAGGGCTGCAAGGAGTACTGCTGTTTGGTATATCATTTTCGCTACTTCGCGAGATTAATACGCTGAACCTTATATTCATTGTTGTAGAAACCTTGGTATTTAAGGCTCTTATTGTTCCGTGGCTACTATACCGCATTATTAAAAGAACAAAAACGGCTAGGGTGCATAAAGGCGCATTACCTGCATTCTACTCCATACTTCTGGTTATACTGGCTATGCTGGTAAGTGTTGTATTAACATCGGTGCTGAAAGATGCCAAAGTTGACAGCTTCTTCTTGGCAATATCAATATTTGCTTTGCTCACTGGCATGATACTTATAACCACACACAAGCGTATATTTTCGCATATGGTAGGTTTCTTAGTTATAGAGAATGCCGTATTTCTGTTTTCTATTGCGGCAGGAGCCGAAATGCCTATGCTTATTAATACGGCAATACTGCTCGATATATTTATCAGCGTGCTGATTCTGGGAGTCTTTATGACAAAGATTGAGGACAGAATGCATAGTCTCGAAACCGATATGCTTACCAAGCTCAAAGATTAACAGGCAATATAATGATACTACTATACTTTATAGCGGCATTGGTTAGCGTTCCTCTATTACTTATACAAAGGAACAAAAAGTCTATATCTATTATTGCCGGATTCTTTTTTGCCATTCAGCTTACATTCGCCATATATACTGTTTTAAGTAAAGGGGTAACGGAGCTGCATTTTTTTACCTACGATGCTTTAGGCATACTGTTTTTTGCTTTACTCTCCGTACTCGCACCAATTACGCTGATTCATAGTTACAGCTACTTACACGAGGAGACAATACAGCAATACAGATTATACCATATAGGTTTTATACTTCTGTCAACGGCTATTACGGGTGCATATTTTTCCAATAATATTACCGTTTCCTGGATACTAATAGAGATTACTACGCTATCGGCTGCACTGCTAATATATCATAGGCGTACGCCACGCTCGCTCGAAGCTACATGGAAGTATGTTTTCGTATGTTCTACTGGTATTGCTATTGCATATTTAGGAATACTTTTTCTTAGCGTACTGCTTCACGGTGAGCATGAGCTGAACATGTCTTACGAAAATCTTGCTAATGTTGTCAGCAATGCTAATCCGTTATATCTTAAGTTGGCGTTTCTATTTATACTGGTAGGGTATAGTACGAAAATAGAGTTGTTCCCCATGTACACTATTGGTATAGATGCCAACCATGCAGCACCGAGCCCTATGAGCGCTTTCTTTTCTACAGCATTGGTAAACTTAGGATTTGTATCTGTTTTTCGTGTAGTACGAATGATGGCTTCTTCAGAGATATTTGCATGGATACAAGGCGTACTGCTAATTGCCGGAATTTTATCTTTGCTGGTCGCAGCGGTTTATATGCGGCGCACAAAGAATGCTAAACGCTTTCTTGCCTATTCTACTGTAGAAAATATGGGGATTGTCGCCATAGCGATGGGGGCGGGAGGAGTTGGCTACGTTGCCGCTATCTTTCATATGTTAATGCACGGCATGGTTAAATCGACAGCATTCTATCAGTTTTCTCAGGTGGGCAGAATATACAACTCATACAACATGTTCCGTATGGGGCGTTACTTTGGTATAAATCCGCTAGGAGCAACGGTGCTGATTCTTGCTTTAGCTGGCTTATGCGCTGTTCCGCCTTCTTCGCTCTTTATATCGGAATTAATGACTTTCAGCTCGTTAATTACTGCCGACCGTTGGCTCTACTTCGTTCTTGCAACTTTACTTCTATGCGTTGTAATTTACTCGCTATGTTCTCGGCTACTTCACATATGCTACAACTCATCAGCTGATATTAGTAAGGTGGATAAAAGCGCTATTAAGCCATATTTAACCTATATACAGCTGGTATTGATCCTAGCCTCATTCTTTTTCTGCTTTTATCAACCCGACTGGCTAATGAGCATGCTGCAAGAAATAACAGCCGTATTTTCGTCTTAGATAAATTTGTTTGCATACATAAGTAAACACGTCATTTCGACCAAAGGGAGAAATCTATTGAAAAATAGCAGATTTCTCCCTTTGGTCGAAATGATGGAATAATATTTAGACAACTATTCTTTAAAGGTTTTCTCTGTTAGAGTAGTATTTCATGAACTGAGAACGCTCGTAAATATCTGGATCGGCAATGTTTTTGTAGTTCATTTCGCCTCTAAACCTTTCAATAGACTTATATCCGTGACGTTTCATCCAGTCGCTTACAAACTCAAGTATTTTGCCCACTTGACCTACGCCATTCTTATATAGGGTGGAGCAGAGCTGAACAGTTTGCGCGCCAGCCAGCAGTAGCTTAACCACAGCAGCACCGTCGTGAGCGCCGATAGATGCCGACAGTTCCATTTCGGGCATTTGTGCAGATATTAGCGATATCCAGCGTAATGACAGGCGAATGTCCGACGGGCGGCTAAATACTTCTGCCGATTTCAGCATCATGTTCTCTATATCGATATCCGATTCGTAGAAACGGTTAAATAGCACTGCTGCATTTGCTTTATGGTTGTATAGTTCTTTTACCATTCTTAGCGGATTGGTAAAGTAAAACCCTATTTTAACGGCAATCGGAATTTTTATTTTCTTCTTTAAATCGTCTATAACCTCAAAGTAGGTGGCTTCGTACTCGCTCGAAGGTTTGTCTTTATCAACAGGTAAAAAGAAGAGATTTAACTCTAAAGCATCAGCGCCCGCTGCTTCTATATTCTTTGCAAATTCAACCCATTCGTTGTCGGATATGCACGATACGCTAGCTATAATAGGTATATTTGTTTCTTGTTTTGCCGATTTTATAAGGTTAAGATTCCCCTCTAACGAGTTACTTGTGCTATATGCCCGGATATAGCTGATAGCATCGGGGTGTTCTACGCCAAATGCTTCAAGTCGTCCGGATTCGTAGTTAATCTGCTCTTCGAAAAGCGATTTAAGCACGATAGCTCCGACTCCTTCGTCAGCTAGCTTTTTAATAGACTCAATGTTGGATGTCAGCCCTGAGCTGCTGGCTATGATAGGGTTTTTAAGCTGTAACCCCATGTATGTTGTCTGCAAATTTTTCATATAATTGTCATGCTTTAGCTATTGCTCCTAACAAACGAATTTTTATTCGCTATCTTTCAAAGATACAAAAAAGAACATTCCTATTGGTAGTTTCGCTCTCCGAATATGGATGAACCTATTCTTACCATAGTGCTACCTTCTTCTATGGCTATTTTATAATCGTTAGACATTCCCATAGATAGAATATCAAACTCTGTATTATCAACAAAAAAAGTGGCTTTTAGCTCATTAAACAGCTGTTTTAATCCTTTAAATTCCTTCCGTACCTGATCTTCATTCTCTGTAAATGTAGCCATACCCATTAACCCGCGGATACGGACATTACCCAATTCTTCGAAGCCGTTATTTGATAGTACCTCTTTTACCTCATCATCAGAGAATCCAAACTTGCTCTCTTCTTGTGCAATGTGTATCTGTAAAAGACAATCAACCGTTTTATCTATTTTATTTGCTTGCTTATCAACTTCTTTAAGTAGCTTTAAGCTGTCTATACCATGTATTAAGCTAGCAAACGGTACAACGTACTTTACTTTATTCGTCTGTAAATGCCCGATAAGATGCCACTGAATATCTTTTGGCATAGCTTCTTGCTTAAGCAGCAGTTCCTGAACTTTATTCTCGCCAAATATGCGTTGTCCGGCTTCGTATGCTTCGATAAGTTCGCTAACAGGATGTAGCTTAGATACGGCAACCATGCGTACATGGCCGGGCAGCGAAGACTTTATTTGCAGTAGGTTATCTTTAATGTTAGACATTTGCTGATTATTTTAAAAGTAAGAAGGTGAAAGAGGGCATTAGCTTTTGCCTATTTTCACCTTCTTATTTACTTTATATAGCTTTATCTTTTCTTTTTCGGTTGCTGACGTTGCATTTCTGCCTGTTTCTTTTGTAAATCCTCCAAACGTTGTTGGAACTTCGATTTTTTCGGTGCCTCTTTTGCCTTTGCGTGCATTTGTGCAAGCAGCGTTTTGTCTGTTACTATCCACTTACGCGTAACCCAGTTCTGTAAAATGGTAATAAGGTTAGCAAGGAAATAGTAGTAAACCAGCGCGCTCGAAAGATTGTTAAAGATAAACAGCATGAATATCGGCATAAAGTACAGCATCATAAACTTCATACCCGGCGCTTGCTGCGTTGATGCCTGCTGCTGCATACCGTGCTTGCTAGTAATAAACATAGTTACCGCCATAAGTATGGTAAATAAGCTGATATGGCTACCGTACATAGGGATGTTGAACGGAAGATCGAGTATTGAGTCGTAGCTAGAAAGGTCGTCTGCCCAGAGAAAGCTTTGCTGACGTAGCTCGATAGAGGCGGGGAAGAACCTGAACATGGCAAAAAGAATAGGAAGTTGTAATAGCATAGGCAAGCAGCCACCCATCATATTAACGCCATATTTTCTATACAATCCCATAGTTTCTTGCTGCTTTTTCATGGCATCTTCCTTTTTCGGATACTTGGCGGCAATCTTTTCGATTTCGGGTTTTAGCAGCTTCATCTTAGCCGTAGAGATATACGACTTACGTGTAAGCGGGAATAACAGTATCTTGATAATAATAGTAAGCAGAAGAATTATAAGTCCGTAGTTAGATATAAACCTGCTAAGGAAATCGAATATCGGGATAATAACCCAGCGGTTAATCCAGCCGAACGCCCACCCACCGAGCGGTACAAGCTCCTGAAAGTCCTGATCGTATGACCTTAGCAACCTATAGCCGTTAGGACCGTAGAAGATGCTTAACGGATAATGCTGTATCGACTGGTTTGGATTGTACGGCAGCTGCATGGTCGCCGAAAAATGCTTTATAAGCGAATCTGCATTATTCTCGGGAAAGGCAATGCTGGCTAACTCTGCATTTAAAAAGTAAGGCTCTTTACTGGTTAATATAGTGGAGAAAAACTGCTGCTTAAATGCGACCCACTGAACCTTGTTTTTTACCGACTGCGTATCGTTTTCGGATGTTGCGCTTAGCTCTTCAACAGATGAGTTGGGGAAGCGGTATGCCAACGTAGTATTCGTGCTCTCGTTTCTAAATCCCTTTTCAAGAGCAGGAGCGTTTTGTTCCCAGCGTAAATCAACAGATGTAGCGTTTCTTGGTATATACTTATCCAGACCTACTAACTTCACATCCAAATCTACCATGTAATCGTTAGGACGCATACCGTAGGTATATTCTATATAGCTAAGGCTGTCTATATGTAGGCGTAGCGATAGATACTTTAGCGTATCGTTCTCGTTAACAACAACATTCTTGGTGTTAGCCAAAGGAGCAAACGAAAAATCGCTGGTAGATAGCATCTGATTCGCGTAGAAATCAATAGCAAACTTATTGTTATCGTCATCTAAAAGTAAAAGAGGGCTTCCTCCATACTTTGTGTACTCTTTCAGCTCTGCGCTATATACGCGTCCTCCTTTGCTGCTAATGGTTAACTTTAGCAGGTCGTTTTCTATCGTATAAAACTCTTGTGATGCCTCTGCCGCCTCGTTTAGATATGATGACTGATATAATGGCGCGTACTCCGTGCTATTTTGCTGTATTGTAGAATCGGCAATGGCTACAAGTGCATTTTTCTGCTCTTCTTCCAGTCGCTTTTGGTATTCTACGTATGCGATAGAATCCTGAACTTTCTTTTGCCTGTTGTACTCTTCAACCTGGTTGGAGTTATAAATTCCAAAACCGATTAAAATTGCAGCAATAATAACTAGACCTAAAATGGTATTTTTATCCATGAAATGTGTCGGGTGTTTCTTTTATTATAGTGATTAATGATTTTTACTCTCCAATAGCAGCCTTTATAAAATCGACAAAAAGAGGGTGAGGGTTAAGCACCGTACTCTTATACTCCGGGTGGAACTGTACACCCACAAACCACTTATGAGATGGTATTTCTACTATTTCTACCAGCTGGCTGTCGGGATTAATACCTGTAGCTTTCATACCTGCTTCTTCTAGTAACGATCGGTAGCTATTGTTTAGCTCATAGCGATGGCGGTGACGTTCTGAAATATCTTCTTTACCATAAGTGCTATGAACTCTTGATTTCTTTGTAAGCTTACATGGGTATGCACCTAAACGCATGGTACCACCTTTTTCTACAATACCTTTCTGACCTTCCATCAGATCGATTACGGGATGCGCCGTATGCCTATCCATCTCGGTAGAGTTGGCTTCTGTTAAGCCAAGTATATTACGTGCGAACTCTATTACGGCACACTGCATGCCCAGACATATACCTAAGAACGGAATGTTATTCTCCCTAACATATTTTACGGCAATAAGCTTACCTTCTATGCCTCTGGAGCCGAAACCGGGCGCAACAACTATGCCTTTAGTATCGGCAAGCAGTTCCGCAACGTTACTCTCGTTAATACGTTCTGAATTCAGCATTTTTAAACGAACTTTACATTCGTTGGCAGCTCCTGCATGAACAAACGATTCTATAATAGATTTGTAGGCATCGGGTAACTCGGTATATTTACCTACAAGCGTAATGTTTACCTCTTTCTTTGGATTTTTTACCTTATCAAGAAACTCCGTCCAAATTTTTAGCTCCGGATCTTTCTTTAAGGGTAGGTCCAGCTTACGAAGAACGGTCTGGTCGAGCTTTTCATCTTTCATACGTAGCGGTACCTCGTATATGGTAGAAACATCAAGAGACTCGACTACTGCATCACTCTCAACATTACAGAAGAGCGCTACTTTTTTACGAATATCAATAGACAAACTCTTTTCTGTTCTAAGTACTAATACATCGGGTTGAATTCCGTTTTCGAGCAATATTTTTACCGAATGCTGAGTAGGTTTTGTTTTCAGTTCGCCTGCTGCGGCAAGGTAAGGTACCAACGTAAGGTGAACAACTAACGAATTATTGCCGCCCAGCTCATATTTCATCTGGCGTACAGCTTCAATATATGGTAGCGATTCCATGTCGCCAACCGTACCGCCAATTTCTGTAATAACTACGTCAAATTTTTGTTTTGTTCCCAAAAACTTTACACGACGCTTAATTTCGTCGGTAATATGAGGAATAGTTTGCACGGTTTTACCTAAATAGTCGCCTTTGCGCTCTTTATTTATAACAGATTGATAAATTCTACCGCTGGTAACGTTGTTTGCCTGAGATGTAAACGTATTCAGAAAACGTTCGTAGTGACCAAGGTCTAAGTCTGTTTCTGCGCCGTCTTCTGTAACAAAGCATTCGCCATGCTCGTAGGGGTTAAGCGTACCAGGATCGACGTTAAGGTAGGGGTCTAGCTTCTGGATGGTAACAGAATATCCTCTCGATTGTAAAAGACGTGCCAATGATGCCGATATAATACCTTTACCAAGCGACGAGGTAACACCTCCGGTAACAAATACGTATTTAGTTGTTGTTTCCATTTATTGTCAGTTCCTTATCGCTATTCGTATTGTTTATCTATTAGCTTAATTTTTTCTTCGAGCACGATAATTTCTTGCTTAGCATGCTCAATCTTCTTTTTAACATCGGCAATTAAAGGCTCGGCATTCTTAGACTTTGCGAAAAAGCCGATGTTGTTTTCCCATAACGTAATATCTGCCTCCAACTGGCGGATTTGGTTAAACAGCTTTTCTCTTTCGCTGCGTAAAGTCTTGTTGCCGCTTTTATTGCTGGGTTGTATAGATTCTATCTTAGACTTATAGCGGGTAATTTTACGCTCGGTATCACTCATGCGCAAGCTCTTAAACTTGGCATCAATAGCCGCTCTATACTCTTTCTGAATACGGTCTTTTTCCTTAATAGGAACAAAGCCTATTTCATCCCATTTACGTTGAAAATCTTTAAGCGTAGCAACATCTGCTTGCGGATTATCTGTTGCTTCAAAGCTGTTTATTTCTGCAATAAGAGCCTCTTTAAGTGTTTGGTTTTCGATAAACTCCGCGTTCTGCGAAGTATAGTTCTCGTTCTTTCTTTCGAAGAACTTATCGCATGCCTTACGGAAGCGTTGCCAAACGCTGTCAGAAACCTTACGCGGAACGATGCCAACTGTTTTCCATTCTTTCTGAAGAGCTATCAGCTCGTCTGTTGTTTTTTTCCAGTCGGAGCTTTCAGCCAGCTCTTCTGCACGTTCACACAGAGCGATTTTCTTTTGAAGGTTTTCTTCCAACTCTTTTTTAATATTGTTGAAAACCTGACGCTTATTGGCAAAGAACGTATCGCAGGCTTTACGAAAACGCTCGTATAGCTTAGCATTTTCCTTACGTGTTGCTAATCCTAGGGTTTTCCACTCGTTTTGCAGCTCAATAATCTCTTTAGAGCGGGTTGACCACTCTTTACTTGTAGTGATAGCAACGGTATTAATAGCCTCAACCTTTTCGCATAAAAGGGTCTTCGCTTCGAGGTTCTTTTGCTGCTCTTCTTTCTGAGACTCGAAATACCCTTGGTGCTTCTTGTTTATCTCAGAAGTAGCTTCTTTAAAGCGCTCCCATAAAGAGTCTTTAAATTCGGCAGGAACCGGACCTACTTCGCGCCACTCTTCGTGATACTTTTGAAGCTTACGGAAAGCAAGAACGACTTGTTCTTCCTTATCCAGCTCTTCAACCTTTTCGCAAAGCAGCGTCTTAATCTCAAGGTTTTTCTTGAGGTCGAGATCTCTCAGCTCGCGGTTTATCTTAATGTAGTCGTAGAACTTTTCAACGTAATGGTTGTAGGTATCCCACGTATCTCTAACGTTTGCTTGGGGAATAGGACCTATCTCTTTCCACTTTTGCTGTAGCTCGCGAAACTCGGCAAACGTACGGTTAATATCTTCTTTCTTATCAATAAGTTGCTTAAGCTCTTCAATAACCTGAAGTTTCAGCTTAAGGTTTTGCTCCTTAACCACCTCAAATTGTTGCATATACTCATTCCGCTTGTTTTTATATTCAGCGAAAAGTGCTTTAAACTCTTTCTCTGAAGCATTTTCGGGAGCCTGATAAACTTCTATATCGCCACCCGCGTCAAGGTATTCTTTCCGGTCTTTTTCTACTTCTTGCTTGTATTGGCGATAGAAAGCAACTTTAATCTGCTCTACATCCTTTCTGATGGTTTCTATCGGCTTGTTTTGAAACAAATCGCGGAAAGCAGTAAGGGGACCTTCAATATTTAGCTCCGAATAGGTCTGATTCGGTTGTGTTTCTTCCTCCGATTCCAGTTCATCGCCGCCTAGCTGAAACTCTTCGTCTTCTAAAGCCAAGTGTGCTTCTTCATCAGAAAAATCCACCTCTTGGATTTCATTATTAACTTCAGCGACCACTTTTTCAGTGTGTTGTTCTAGTTGCTCTTCCGGAACAGGAGTAGTGTTTTGAGTAGTGTCCATTCTATCTATCGATAAAGTTTGAGAGTATGCAGACTATTTAATCTGCCAAATTGTAAAAGTGCAAATATAACGAAAGCTTACGAAAAGAGAGTTCTTAATTTGTATTTTTACAACTCTTTGTTTTCTTAATTATAATCGCAACGAATAGCTAACTTTGCACTGTCATATTATGAGTTTTGCTGCAACTCGTTTTTAACTAATAGCTTCGGATAGAATGAGGATAGATATACTTACGGTAGTACCCGAATTGTTAGAAAGTCCGCTAGGGCATTCTATTGTTAAACGTTCTCAAAATAAAGGATTTGTAGAAATACACACTCATAATATTAGAGATTACGCAAAAGGCAGCTATAGGCAGGTTGACGACTATCCGTTTGGAGGAGAGGCGGGTATGGTGCTAATGATTGAGCCGATATATACGTTGATAGAGAGACTAAAGTCGGAACGTAGCTACGATGAAATAATATATATGTCGCCAGACGGAGAGCGGTTTAACCAAAAAACAGCCAACCACTTATCTACTTTCGAGAACCTCATTATCCTTTGCGGGCACTATAAAGGGGTCGATCACCGCATACGCGAGCATCTGATTACTAAAGAAATTTCTATCGGCGACTATGTTCTATCGGGCGGAGAGTTGGCTGCTGCTGTGGTTATTGATACCATTGCTAGGGTTGTGCCGGGTGTTATATCAGACGAGACTTCGGCTTTAAGCGATTCGTTTCAGGATAACCTGCTTGCGCCACCTGTATATACGCGTCCGGCAGAGTTTAATGGCTGGCGAGTACCGGATGTCTTGCTATCGGGTAATCCGAAGGAGATTGATAAATGGAAGGAGGAACAGGCGTTTGAGCGTACTAAGCAGCTACGTCCGGATTTACTTGATGAGTAATATGTATCGTCATGTCGAGCGAAGCGAGACATCTCTTGAATGGAAGAACGACATACGATTTTGCTTGCTGCTATTCAGCAGATTCCTCCCTTTGCCCGAAATGACAAAATACAAAAACGCCATGTCGAATGAAACGAGACATCTGCTGAATAAAAAGCACAGTGCGCGATTTTTGTTGGTGCGAATAGTCAGGAGATTAGCTTCGCTGAACTGACGGTTCCTCCCTTTGGTCGGAATGACGAAGTTTATTTTTAAAACTGAACACCCACGCTAATAACAGGTTTACGATAGGTATCCGCTTTGTTCTTGATTATTGTTAGCAAGTCGTACAGAATGGTAGTGTAAAAGTACGATCTTCCCCCGAAGGGGACAGAGAAACCAGCTCCAACATACCACCTGTCATCGGTGTGATAGCCCGTATAGTTTTGATGCTTCCAGTCTATTTCGCTATACAGATATTGGTATTCGGTATGTGCATAAATATTAAACGGTAACGATTGGTTAGAGAACAGCGAGCTTACGTTATACTGAGCAAACGTCCCACCGCCATAGGTGTTAATCTTACAAGGTTCGTCCTCGTTAAGATTCATATACTCGTACTTAGCAAGTAAACCCAGCGAAAAATTAGGGGTAACTCTATAGCCAACTCTGGGGCTGACATCAATATCGAGGTAGTCGTTTATGGCAATAGAAACACCACCACCCCAAAAGAATTTGCTTGGTTTCTGTTCTTGTTCCTGAGCTTGTAAACCGATATAGGACAGACACAGCAGGCATGTAATTAAGAGAGTTTTATATCGTTTATGTCTGTACATAGCTTTAAGCGTTAGTGGTTAGATATATCTTTTAACAGCTGCAATATACAAAAAGTTCCGACTACTCAGTAGTGTCGGAACTTTCGTTTTTCTCTGCCGCTTCGCCGGCAGTATCTTCTGTTTCTTCTTCCTCTTCAAGAAAATCGAGCATGTTGTTTTGCTGAAGCAGATTGTACCATTCTACAACTTTCTTTATATGCGAAACGTACACGCGGTCTTTATCGTAATTCGGGAGAACTTCTGCAAAGTACTTCTTCAGCTCATCTGGAGATGATTTTGCGCTGATAGCTGCTTCTCCGTTTTCTTTTTCCTTTATTTTTTGCAGCACCTGTTGCAAAGGTAACTCCTCTGTATCAGTATATATGGCAATATCCGAAAGCGAGCTTACCTTTGTTGTTGTGCTAACAGACATACGTTTTTTATCGCTAATAGTCTCTACGATGATGCCCGATTTTGCCTGTGAGACAAACTCAAAAAGACTGGGATAACCCGAAATTGATAGAACTTTCTTTAAGTCCACTTTTGTTTCTTCACTCATAAATATTTACGGTTTACTATGAATAAATGTGTGTTAGCAGCTCTGTATTAATTATGGAACGACAAAAATACAAGCTATTCGGATATAAACAAATTTATTTAGATAGAACAAGAGTTTAGAGGTGAGCGATACTTCCGTCATGTCGAACTTATCGAAACATCTTCTGAATAGAAGCACAATACACAATATAAGACATACAGTATGTGACCTTTTATGCTCTTACTCAAGAGATTTCTCCTTTCAGTCGGAATGACGGTTTGAGCTTAAGATCAGCTAAACCCTCTTTGTTTCTTAATTTTCTCGTAAGCTTCGGTAACTTTCTTGAATTTTTCGTTGGCGGCTTTTTGGAAGTCTGCGCCGAGATGAGCAACCTTATCGGGGTGGTATTTGATAGCCATTTGTCGGTATGCTTTTTTTACTTCTTCGTCGGTAGCAGACGGCTCTATTTCCAATACCTTATAGGCTGAATCGGTTTCTGCTACAAACATAGCTTTAATAGAAACATAGTCGGCATTAGAAATGCTGAGATAAGAAGCGATTTGCGCTATAAGACTAATCTCCGAACTATGTATATTGCCATCCGCAGCGGCAACGCCAAACAGGTAGTGGAGCAATTGTAACCGCGATGAGTAGTCGATCCTGTCGCGGGTTTGAACGCTAATAGCTTGTATGTTTATGGGCTGCTTAAGAATATCTCGTAGGATAAGCATAGATTTTTTGGTAACTTCTACACCGAAATTACGAACGAAAAACTGCTTCACATAGTCAAGCTCCGCATGTTTTAGCGTACCGTCCACCCGCATTACGGCGGCACTAAGCGAAAGCAGGCTTAGCATAAAGCTGCTATTGCTGACTTGCGTGGCATGTGACGATTGCTGGCTATCGGTATTAGACGAGTCTATAAGCGCGCCGATAAAAAAACCTATTAAAGCTCCGAGGAAGTTGAATATTAGAAAACCGACGAGGGCTCCAACCCACTTAGCGTAACCCATTTTCAGATAGTTTTAGTAGCTGGTTATGGATGGCAAGTACTTGTGGGAGCATGGGAGTAGCATCGTTGGCGGTAATGGTAAAATCGGCAAGGCTTATCAGCTTGGCTTGCGGTAGCTGGTGTTGCATTCTTTTGCGTATATCGTCTTCGCTAACACCATCGCGCTTAATAACTCGATTTATACGTAGCCCTTCGGGGGCGGTAACTACAATAACTTTATCCATCAGTTTATTGAAACCGCTTTCGAAAAGAATAGCCGCTTCTTGTATAACGTACGGGCTGTTTTGGTTTTTAACCCACTCATTAAAACGCTTTTCTACGGCAGGGTGAACCAGGGCATTTAATGCCGATAACGCTTTGCTATCTGCAAAAGCGATAGCGGCAAGCGCCTTTTTGTTGAGTATATTACCTTCGAAAATAGAGCCGCCAAATGTATCCCTTAGCTGCTGAATTAGCGATACATCGGTATTGTACAGCTGCTTTGTTTCGGCATCGGCGTAGTAAACAGGAATGCCTAAGTGGGCAAATATATTTGCAACAAAGGTTTTTCCGCTGCCGATTCCGCCGGTTAGTCCAACTTTTAGCATGCTAGTTTTTACGAATAATGTACTCTACAAACGTAGGGCTAACATGTACAGATATTACCTCTTTAGGCTTATGGGTTATCTGTACGGGCAACGTTCTATCGTTGCTATCGGTAATATCTTCATAGCTAACAGAAGCTACAAACCGAGAGGTATCGACAGATGAGTAATCGGCTAGTGCGACTCTATATCTTACTTCAACCTCGCTAGGGAGCAAGGTAATATTAACGTTAGCTGGAAGATTGTCCACCTTTAGCGATGTTTTAAAATGCCCTTCGGTATATCTGATTATATTGGCACGATAGCGTATTTGATTATCGGAGAAATAAATACCTTTTAAGGGCAGCAGGGTGAAGTTACCTTCTACCGACTCGGTTAGGTTAACCAGCGTATGAGGATTTCCTACAACATACTCTACCTCGTCAATAGCAGATTGAGAGCCCGAAATGGTAATGCTGTCGGGTATAAGAACAATACCATCGTTCAGCATATACTCTATTTCGGTAGTAATATTCAGCTGATGACGAACAGGTACTTTTTTATTGGCTAGCACACCAACGGTAAAAAACAACGTATCGGGGGCAATAGCTACAAGCTGCTTATCATCGCCTAATTGGCCGTCGAGAACATCAGAAAAATTCTTAGTAAGAATATAGTGGGTATTAGGCGTAGAGCGTACCTTATAGTATCTATCAGAGCCTAGGTCTATTCTTAGTACAGGGGTTTTAATTACCTTGCTTTTGAGGATAGAAAAGCCGTCCATACGTTGTTGAATGGTGAGCTTGCTATCTTTCTCGTCAAACATAATCTGTCTTTCTCTAGAGCTGTATAGCTCTACCGGATACTGTATGGTGTATAGATAATCGTGCGAAAGTTTATTTAAGAACCATACAAAAAGGGCAAGCATAAGAAAAATCAGAAAAATAGCCACATCTCGGTTATATAGCTTCTGCTTAAGAACTCTTAGTATGTTTGATAAATTCATACGATTATAAGAACAGCAAAGGTGAAAACGGCTTATTATTGTATAACCACGCTTTCACCTTTTTGTTCTGCTTATGATGTTACCTTTGTTGTAAATCGCTATTGTCTTTGTATATGGTAGAGCGATCAACACGAATTTTTACGTTATTATCAACTTCAAGTAGTACGTAGTTATCCTTGATTTCGTGAATAGTACCGTAAATACCACCGGCTGTAATAACCTTATCGCCTTTTTGCAGCTGGTTACGCATTTCGCGCAGCTGTTTTTGTTTTTTTTGCTGCGGACGAATCATAAAGAAATACATTACCAGAAAAAGAGCGCCAATCATTAAAAGCATAGAACCCATTCCTCCTCCCTGAGTTTGTTGACTGGTAGCAGCAGCACTGTCTAAAAAAGTAAATGTTAGCATAGTTTGTTTATTGTTTGATATTTAATTCGAATTATACGATAACGGTCAAAGTTACAATAAAATATGATTAGATAAATATAATCTGATTAAATGTAGTTTAATTTTAAAAGATTAAAAGAACTAAGAAACGAGCCCTCTGCCGCTTTTTACCACCTTACTTTCTTTTATCAGGTGCTGGATAATTTTATCGAGCATCCCGTTTATAAAGGTTGCGCTATTAAGCGTACTAAAGTATTTCGATAGTTCTATATACTCGTCAATGGTAACTTTTATGGGGATATTTGGAAACTCAATAGATTCGGCTATGGCTAGTTCTAGAAGTACGCTATCCATAAAGGCAATACGCTCTACCTCCCAGTTCTTTGTATATTGCTCGATTAGGGGAATGTAATTTTTATGCTCGTTCATGGCTCTTCTTAGCAGCCGTATGGCAAAAGATTGGTCGTCGTCGTTTTTATATAAAGGCAGCAGCTCGGTATATTTAGGTTGGTTAGCCTTAAATAGCCTAATGGTTTTTACAATCATGCTTAAGGCAAACTCTACATCGTCCACCCAAAAAATGCTTTGCTCTTCCAATATATCGTATAGCTCCTGGCAGTCTTCCAGCTCATTCAGAATAATATCTATAATAAGCCGTTTGTCCTGATCGAATGTTCGAGAGGGTTCGCTCATATACTGCTTGTAGTATTCTGAGGCTACCAGCTGGTTATAGATTTGTTTAATCAGTTCGGGAGAGTTAATCCAGCTGAGCTTTGATCGCTGAACATACTTTTTTAGCGCTTCGTTCTCGCGAAGCAATGTAATAACTTTGTTATCGACAAACTTGGTGTTTGGATTTTTTTCTTCTTCGGTTGCTAAGAATTTTTGCTTGTTAAGATCGATACGCTGTTGAGCAAAATCGGCAATTTCTAGCAAAAGAAGAAGTAGGTAATGGTATAGATCGTATGTTTTTTGAATGCTGAAAGCAACTTCTTTTTCAACATTAGTAGGAGAGGTGCTCTCTGATTTCAGATAGCTGAAAAACGATTTTAAAACTTTAATGCGGAGCAAGCGTCTGCTAACCATTGTATAAGAACCTGTTTTGTTATTGATTGTTCGTGCAAAGATACGTTTTAGTTTTGTATCCGCAAAAAAGGCTTTTGTGAGCTATTCGTTAATCTGTATCTACTGAACAGAATCATGGCGCACGATACACGACATAAGATTCTTTTTATTCGTCATGTCGAACAAAGTGAGACATCTGCTCGCTAGACAGGAGATTCTCCGTTTCACTCGGAATGACGATAAAAAAGAGGTGGTATGTTTGCATCACACCGCCTCTCTTGCTATTATAAATTCAACAAATATGGTTCGGTTAAACTTCCATTGGAACTTCTATCAAAAGAATACGTCCGTCGGTAGAATTCGATGTTATTTCAACAGAATCGGTATCCCAAACACCTATACCGTCGCGGCGATCCAGCTTTTGTCCAGCAACGGTAAATTCGCCTTCAATAACCATGGCGTATAGCCCGTGTTCTTTCTTCTTTATCTTGTAGTCTATGCTTTTACCTTTATCAAAAATTCCGGTATTAAACCATGCGTCTTGATATATCCATAAGCCATTATTTCTAGGACCGGGACCTACTATTTCTATAAGCTTATTTTTATTCTCTTCGCTAAAGAAATCGAACGATGCTTGCTGATAGCGGGGTTCAACGTCTTTCTTAGCGGTAAATACCCATATCTGGAAAAAGCTTACAGGGTCTTCCTGATGACCATTCATCTCGCTATGCCGTACGCCTGTTCCGGCACTCATAACCTGAATATCGCCCGGTTTAATAACGCCATGACCGCCCGTACTATCTTTATGCTCTAAGCTACCGTTTAGCGGAATCGAAACTATTTCCATGTTATTATGCGGATGCGTTCCAAATCCTTCGCCACCCGTAACAGTATCGTCGTTTATGACCCGGAGCGCACCAAAATTTACGCGCATAGGATCGTAGTAGTCGGCAAAGCTAAATGTATGGTAAGTATTAAGCCACCCGTGATTGGCATGACCTCTTGTTGAGGCTTTTATTAATGTTGTTTTCATCTTTTTATCCCTTGTTTGATTACTGATGTCATAATAACAAACAAAAAGACAAGTTGTTCTATAAGCAGCCCGCCGAAACTCTTACTCGTTTATAGACAGGAAGATATCTACTTCGGGTTGTTGGGGGGCTTGCGAGTTTTCGCCATATACATCAAAATCGGCAAGGTAGCGGCGATTTATTTTTGTTTTATCGTCAGCTTCAGATTGCCATATTTCATTCCAAACCGAACCGACAGAGGCAGGGATTTGCCCTACAGCCTTATAGACACGGTACTTACCAGAAGGTATATATTTAGCCATAAATCCATCGGGAACATTATCTACAGCACCGACCTTACAGCCAAGAATCGTTGTGTACATTCCGGTATAGTCATGCTCATAATCGGTGTACATGCAGTAGATTTCATTGCCCAGTTTATTTGGAATTTCGGCTATCAAGTTTTGTCCCATAAAACGAGCCCAGAGCCCTGCGATATCTTGCTGAGCCGATCCGTTCCGGTTTATAGTTCTTACTGAAATGCCAACGATATAGAACTCGTCCAGCTCAATTGTTTTGTAGCTCGTTTTAGTATTATTCATTCTGATTTAGTTTTCTTGCCCTAGCTGTTATTTTACGGACGAAAGCTGTTTTAGCATGTGTATAGCCGTCTCTATCATGCTCATATTGCTGCTTTAGCCGTAGCTTCAACTCTCCATATTCCCTTACAGCGTCGGGGTGAGCCAGCAGGTAATCTCTGAAGTAAAGCTCATCCCAATCTCCGGCATACCTAACATGTAAATGAAATGCCTGCCCCTGAAATCCGTTTGGGGTATAGCCTTTCATATACATCATATGTGGCGGCGGGTTGTCCGGCTGATAAGAGTATATATAGTCAATCGCTTCTATGCTGTTTTTTAAGCCGATAGTATCGGTATTATCCTTTATCTCAAGCAGTATGTCAAGGGTAGGTTTAGCCAAGAGACAGGGAACGGCAGTACTACCGATATGGTTTATCCTTACTATGCCTATATGTGCTAGGGTCTTTTCAATTATTTCTTTTATTGTTGAGGTTTTCGGCTAAAGACGGGGCATCGTTTACCTGTCATGGGCGTAATATGTAGCCGTTACGTTCTATTATCATTTTTAGCTGAAATCAATGTACATATACTTAAAGTTAAGTACCATTTCATCGAATTGCGAAATAATATCTTGCCCTATGGTTCCATCAGAGTTTTTCATAAAATCAAACTCGTCTATAGATATTGATGCTTTATCTAAAACACCGCTTTTACTTCCTATGGTAAACGGGAAATTCTCAACATCATACTCCTCAACTTCCATAACTCCACTGGCTCCTCCGCGATGGCTTTTAGCTAATGTTCCGTTCTTTTCAACCTCTTCTTTATGATTATCGAAATATCTTTTTGATAAGTCGGTAGTACGTGCGCCTGTATCAAAACTCAGGGTTAAAGTATCGGCGCCTGAAATCATTCGCACTACCAGGCTAAGGTTGTTTAAGTACATGTTAGAAAACTGCCTGCTTTGCGGATTAGAAGGAACATAGAGAGAGCCATCCCGGCGTAAATGCACTTCTTCCATCTGGTGCATTACCGGAAATCCTATAATGCCTTTCACATAAAAGTTTTGTTCGGGAAAGTTGAGGTTCTCGTCGGGAGCAACAAGAAACACCACATTCTCGAAAAGCAGGTCGCCAACATAAAGGCTGTCGGCAACGGCAAGCATTGTCTGTACTTTAGCATGGGTTACTGTTCCCACGCTGATATCAGACTCGTAAATTTTCATGTTCATTTTCTGTGCATAGCTAAGCGCGATAGTCGATAAGCCTGCGCCGCTATCAAACACAAAGTCCTCGTTTATTCCACCGCTTTGTACGGGTATTCTTAAAAGGTCGAAATCATCGTGATAGCCTTTAATTTCTATGTCGTTATGCTTATGGATAAGCTGGGGTTTAACTTCTGCCAGCGTTCCAAACAGCTGCATCATATTGGCGTAATCCTCCAAATCGCTACTATCCGATACATGCTTATACTCGTTTAAAGCCGTACTATAAGCATCGGCAGCTTCTTTATACCTGTATAGGCGAATGCTATTGCTAGCCTTTACGTCAAGCATATCCTTTACTATCGAATCGCTTAAGCTGTTGCTAAACTTGCTTAGTAGGGCTTCTATATTCTTGTTAGACTCTTCGCACTTATCGAATACATTATTACAGTACGCTTGGTAGTATAGTAGCCTGTCTTCCGATAACTTGTCTTTTACACGTTCCAGCTCTGTGCGTAACTTAAAAAAGTACTTGTTATCGAGTAGCTCGTATAGCTGCTTATCTATTATCGGATCGGTTTTGGTAGGCGTAGAGCAACTTGTAACTACCAGCAGGGCAATAAGAACAGGATAAATTTTTCGAATCATATACAAGAATTTTAGGGATTATGAGGAAAGTTGTGCCGCAATTATTATTGTCAAAAGTACAGAATAAATAGCAATATAGTATAATTAACTAAGCTAAATTAAATTAATATGGAAGGAATTAGTATTTTATGGGTACTCCTTATCGGTCTTGCGGCAGGTGCGATTGCAGGGGCGCTAATGCGCGGAAGGAGTTTTGGTATAGTCATCAACATTTTAGTTGGTATTGCAGGTAGCTTTATCGGCGGCTGGATATACGGCTTTCTGGGCGTTAGCGCAAATAATATATGGGGCGTTTTGCTTATGGCTGTTGTACTGCTATGGGTACTATCGCTATTTAAGACTAATAAAGCGAAGTAAGAGCAGATATGGCTTATATAAAAAGGACGTGTCGGAAACCTAGCTTAAATCGTCATTCCGACCAGCGGGAGGAATCTCCTGAAAAACAGCGGTACGCTAAATCAGGAGATGTCTCACTACGTTCGATATGACGAATAGCTGGGTTTCCGACACGCCCTTTTTTATTCCGTCTTACGCATAGTGGCTACCCATGTATTAATCAGCTCGTCGCCATTGTAGAGAGCCCCATGAGCATGGCGGGTATTTCCGTTACGTATTATGACTTCGAAACCGTTTAACCGGGTGTTCTTTACAGCAAACTTAGAGTAAACACAGCTTTTATCGGTAATAAAAGTACTTGCTTGTATGCCTAATGCCGGACTAGACGAATTGTAACGGTAGAGGTTATCTTGAATTTTTTCGATAGAATATGTGTTAGAAATCCGGCTACCATCCGCCATTTCTACCCAGCTGGTATTTGTAAGCCTCTGTCCATCGACCTTTATATGTGATTCTCCATTGCCTGCAGAACGATTTTTGGCTAAATCTGTAAATTCCGACTCTGTAATCCAAACGGCGCTTTCGCTTAATAAGTGTAATTCGTTGTTCATTGCTTTAACCTATAACGATAGATGAACAATAGGGTATGGTTTACCCATTGCATCTACGGCATCGCGACTAACGAATTTAAATCCGTAATGTTCGTAAAAAGCTAACGCCTGCGTATTTTGCTCGTTCACATCTACATATTTTATACGTTTAAAATTTATAGCATAGGTAAGCAGCTGCTTACCCAATCCCATTCCTCTGGTGTCGGGACGTACAAAGAGCATTTCCACCTTATCATTTGATAGTCCTATAAAAGCAGCGATATTTTTCTTCTCATCTCTAATACAGCATAGCTCTACATTTTTTAGGTATTCGTTTCTCACTAAAGGTTTAAGCTTATAAAAATCGCTCTCGGATAAGAAGTGATGGGTTGCCCGCACGGATGCCTCCCAAACAGCCGTCAATTCGTTATAGTCCGACGGATTAGGCTTGCTGATTGTAAATTGTTGGTGGTTCATCAGGTTGGTCTTTAAGGTTGTTTATTGTAAATAAAGTAATAAATAACAGTACCTATAACAAGGTATAAGTATCTTTACAAAATAAAGGTAGTAAATAGTTCGCTAAAACAATAGCTGTCTAACATATTTATGGCTTACATTTTTTATAACATCCGTACTAATTTTGCATATAGCCTCGCATCTTACCCATTTTTACTAACTGTTAATTCGTTTACAATGTACATTGACGATCATAACCTGTTAAAAGAAAAGTTGAATTTTGACGATGATTACATTGCTGTCGGAAGCATAGCCGTACGCAGCTACACATTTAGGTCTAAGAACGCTTACATTCTTCCGGGAGCAGACACCTACTCATGTACAGAACACGACTTCTCTACAGAAGAACCATACCATTCGGCAAACCACGTAGATATGGTTAGCGGCATATTGGATGTGCCCGATGCGTTGATACAGGATAACATTATTTTTCGCTACCATGTTTTTTCTCCTGTCGGACAAACCGAAAAAGCTAAAGAAGTTGTGATGCTTCTGCATGGTTTAAACGAAAAAGACTGGGATAAATACTACACTTGGGCTAAAGCGATAGTAGATAGAACAGGAAAAACGGTGGTACTATTTCCGCTAGGATTTCATATGAACCGTACCCCTAAAGGGTGGAGCGATTCAAGGCTAATGTACCAAGCCAGCTCGCAGAGAAGAGAAGTTCTTCCGAATGTTATAGCATCGTCGCTGTCTAACGTTGCCATAAGCAAACGCTTGCACGAAAAGCCTCAACGCTTTGTATGGTCGGGCTTACAGACATACTACGATATTCTCGATTTTATAGAAGACTTTAAAGCGGGAAATCACCCGATGATTACACCCGACGCTCATTACGACTTCTTTGCCTATTCTATCGGAGCTTTTCTATCGCAAATACTTGTTATCAGCAACTATAAGGGTTACTTTGACAACAGTAAGCTGTGTATGTTCTGCGGCGGTCCCGTATTTAACCGATTCTCTCCTGTTACTAAGTTTATCTTAGATAGCGAGGCAAATGTCGTTCTATACTCGTTTTTGGTAGAGCATTTAGAAAGCCATTTGAAAAAAGATGCCCGCCTGAACCACTACCTAAACGGCGACCATATAGAAGGAGTAGTCTTTAGGGCTATGCTCGACTACAAGGTAAGCAGCGAGTTGCGCGAGAATGCTTTTCGTAAGCTTAGCAGCCAGATAATGGCTATCGGGCTAAAGCAGGATACGGTTATACCGCCTTACGAAATTATTAATACGCTACAGGGTAAGTATCGCGACATTCCGATAAAAGTGGATATGCTCGACTTTTCGTATAAGTATAAGCACGAAGACCCGTTTCCTGCCATCGAAAAATTAAGAAAAGAAACAGACGAAGCGTTTAATAGCGTGTTCGAATTTATTTGTAAGTTTTTAGTGGCATAATATGACGAAAATATCGGCTATATCAGACAATAAAACCTACACGGCTATCAATCTTGGTAGCCTGGACGGGCTGGCGGATCACTCTCTTATACACGCTGTAAGCGGACAAGAGGTAAAAGGGAAGGTGTTTTTAAAAGAAGCCACCAAAGCTACGGGAACAGAAATATCGCTTCAAACGCTAGCCCCCCCATACAGAGTTGCCATATTTCCATATCCATAATAAGAACGAAGAGACGTATGTATTTCTAAAAGGTTCGGGCGATTTTCAGGTTGACGGCGACTGCTTTACGATAACCGAAGGAAGCGTTGTACGCATTGCGCCCCAAGGTAAACGCGGATTACGAAATACCTCCGGAGTACCTATGGTATATATGGTTATTCAGTCTAAAGAAAACTCGCTGGAAGAATACTCTACTGCCGACGGCGAAAGGGTTGAATGCGAACCGAAATGGGATAGCAAATAAACATATACCGTCATTTCGACCGTAGGGAGAAATCCGCTCTTTATTCGCTAGACTCCTCATTATACTCGGGGTGACACTCTTTATTCGTCAGCTTTGGCTTCGCTTGAAACGACAAGCTGCTGTATAGGTATAATTATTATCTTTACCTTAAGTATAGAAAATATGAAGGTAAAAGCCGTTACCTTTATCGCTATTTGTACCCGCCTTATTCCCCTGTTCGGATATACCCAAGCCATAACTGCTACAGGACAGGTAATAGATAAGTACGAGAAAACGGTCGTATGGGGTGCAACTGTTATGGTTAAGGGTAATAGCGAGTCTGCCGTACATACAGACGAGAACGGCTACTACTCCATTAACGTGAAACCGGATGCGCTACTGGTCGTTTATTTTATCGGCCACACTACGCAAGAGATAGCGGTGGGCGGTAGAACGCTGATAAACGTTGAAATGGATTGTGGGGATTGCCGAAGCTATATCACAAGTAACTCCCGTAATATCGCGCATGTTTTTTTGTACTAGCGGCATATGCTTCCGATAGCCGGGGATACGCAGTGGAGTATGCCTATCAGCCTCACGTTAGCTATACAAAAAGCTTGTTTAGTAAAATACTTTGGTATATCAATCCAAGTACCAGAATACAAAAGCAGGCTTCATCCAACGGTTATTATACCTTTTTTCCTCATCTCAGAACAGCTGTGCCAAATCTGCAAGTTCCGTTATTTACAAAGCGGCAGAGGCTATACTTTTTTGTTGATGCGGGATACTATTTTGATACTGACTTTAAGAAAATAGGCAGCAACAATTTTGGTTTTGGCGCAGGATTTAAAACAAGGCTTGCATCTGTGAATGTATCATCGTACAAATACCTTGATGGGGAGTATACTACGTTTTTAGGAGCCGAGAAGAAGAACAATATTTACCTCGGATTAAGCTTTTATCTGGGCAAAATGTTTATTTTTGAATAGCTGCCTGCTGCTGTAAAAAAGTAGCTTGATTCAGCGCATAAATTAATAAAGCGGCTTATCAGGCTCAGCTAGTACGGCTATTCGTTTAAATCTAAACCGAACAATCTCCTCTTCGTTAGTTCAACAAAAAAAAAATCTTACATAATTCCGCCCCATCGTCATTTCGACCGTAGGGAGAAATCCGCTCTTTATTCGGCAGGTTCCTCCCTACGGTCGGAATGACGCGTTTCTTTTCAGCGTCTTTATTACGTTCGGCATGACGGGTAAAAACGTTATTTCTTTCCTTTTACATGAAATCGCCTATAGGCAAAAAAAGAGAAGCCTCTATTTTGAGGCTTCTCTTTTTTGTTAGTGCGTAAGCTACTTTAGATCGGACAGCAACACTTCAACCGCCTTCTCCAGCTGAGCATCTTTACCCTTCAGAACAGATGCCGGGTCGTTGTATATCTCAATATCGGGGAATAGCTCTTGATTTTCGAGGTATTTTCCCCGCGTATCTTTTACCGCTACTTGCGGCACACCGAATACAATACTTTGGTCGATCTGGTTTTCCCACCAAACGGCCGTCATGGTTCCCGCTACAGGAGCGCCAACCAGCTTACCTATACCCAGTTCCTTATATAGCCATGGGAAACCGTGAGCGTTAGAGTAGTTATCTTCGCACATCAGCACGATAGACGGCTTTAGCCACTTGTTGTAAGGGTCGCTGCCGATATACTGACCGCGTGGTTCGAAGCGTTGGTACTCTTTACCGCTAAGCAGCGTAGCCAGATCGTCGTGTAGCCATCCGCCACCGTTATGGCGGGTGTCAACAACTACAGCCTCTTTATTACGGCAACGTCCCAGCAGTTCCGAGTAAACCTCACGGAAGCTTTCGCTGTTCATACCACGAACGTGCACGTAGCCAATACGTCCGCCCGACAGCTTGTCTACCATCTCACGGCGTTGCTCTACCCAACGTTTGTACAGCAGGTTATTTTGCTCGCCCAGCGAGATAGGCTTAACCCATTCTTCCTGTTCGGCTGCGGTAGGAGACGTTTTAAACGCAACCAACGCCTTTTTACCAACCTTACCGGCAAGCAGCGGATAAAAATCTTTACCTGCCTCTATGGGTTGTCCATCAATCTTTGTGATAATAGCGCCTGTAGCGATTTTAGTATTTGCAGCGGTAAGCGGACCTTGGTTAATAATTTCTTTTACACGGATACCTTCGCCCGTATAATCGTTATCGAAGAATGCGCCCAAGGCTGCGGTGGGCATTGTACTGCCAGGTGCCATATACCTTGCGCCTGTATGCGAACCGTTAAGTTCGCCCAGCATTTCGCTCAACATATCGGCAAAGTCGAAGTTATTGTTGATATGCGGCAAGAAGCGCGCGTAGGTTGTTTTGTAGAAATCCCAATCCGTTCCGTGTAAGTCGGTAACGTAGAACTTATCCAGAATTTGCTTCCAGGTGTGGTTGAAGATATATTCGCGCTCGCCTTCGGGGCGGTACTCGAACTGCGCGCTGATCTCCACGGGGGTAATGGTACCCTTATCCATATCTATCTTCTTAATTTGACCGCCACTGAGCATAATAATATTTTTCTCGGTGCTATCGGTCTGAATGCTGCCGCCTCCGGCGTTCTTAGCCAGAATTTTAGACGATCTTTCCTTGAGGTCGTACACCCAAAGGTCGTAGCCCTTTTCGAAGCGGGTAAGGTAGTACAGCTTATCGCCTTTCTTATTCAGGTAGGCATCCGACAGTGACGACGAATTGGGGGTAAGGCGGATAACCATATCTTTCCGGTTTTCCAGCTCGAACTTCAGCGGCTCTACCTCCTTCTTCTTGTCTTTAGCGGTATCCGCAGCCTTTTTGTCCTCTTTCTTTCCGCTCTTCTTGCTATCGTCTTCCTTAGTCTTTTCGTTTTTCTTGGCTTCCTTTTCCTTTTCTTCGTACTGAGCCAGCTCTTCCTTCGTCATACGGAACTTATCGTACGCTTCGCGGTTAAAAAACATGATATAGGCATCGTAGTAGGCTCCCCAGCTGCCGTGGCTGCGGTATCCGGCACGGTCGGAGAACCAAAGCATTGCCTTTCCGTCTTGCGTAAAACGGGGAGCGTTGTCAGAATAGCCGCTCTCGGTAAGGTTGGTAATCTCGCCGCTTCCGTCGGCTTTAACCAACGCCGCATCTTTGTTATTCCACCCGCCGACATCGATATAGTTAACCAAGAACCACTTGCTGTCGGGGCTCCATTGGTACCATTGGTCGCCATCGGAGTACGAGTAGTTGTACTTACCGTCTAGCACGGTACGGATGTTTTTGCCGGCAAGATTCAGTACGCGAAGTGTGGTACGACCTTCAAGAAAGGCAATCTCTTTTCCGTCAGGCGAGTACTCGGGCTCGAAACAGGCGTTGTTAGAGCTGGTCAGCTGCTCCTCTTTAAACTCCTGCGCATATACAAACGACTTATCATCTTCGCGGGTAAGCGTAGTCTGGTAGATGTTCCACAGTCCGTTGCGCTCGGCAGCGTAAACAATAGAACGTCCGTCGGGGCTGAAAGATGCCGTACGTTCCTGCTCGGGCGTGTTGGTTATACGGCGTGTCGTTCCGTATTCTACAGATGCAACAAACACATCGCCACGAACCACAAAAACGACTTCTTTTCCGCTAAGTGATACCGACATTTCGCGTACACCATTGGCAAAGTTCATATACCGCAGCTTGTTCTCCTGATTGTCGGTAACGAGCTGTATGCTTACCTTCTGGGGTTGCTGTCCCTCCTTCATGGTATATATTTCGCCATCATACGTAAAGCAAAGCGTACCGTTTTCGCTGATGGTTAAAAAGCGTACGGGATTTTTTGTGAAACTGGTTACCTTTACAGGAGAAGAGGCGCTAAGGTCTGATTTATAAACGTTAAACGAACCATCCTGCTCGCTCAAGTAGTAGTAGCCGGAGCCGTCGGGCATCCATACGGGGTTGCGGTCTTCGCCCCTGAATGTGGAAAGCTTCTTGTAACTTCTTTCGCCGCTAAGGTCGCAAAGCCAGATATCGCGGGTAATAGACGACTGGTGATGCTTACGCCAAGGGTCTTCGAATCCCTTCTTATCGTGATAGAGAATTTTTGTACCATCGGCGTTAATCGCAATGTCCTCCATGGTATATGATGAGAATAGTACAGGACGACCGCCCGCTGTACTTACTTCGTACAGCTGCGTAAACTGTCCTGACGGAAATTCTCCATCGCCGGCATCCTGCATAATACCTGCCGTATAAAGTACGCTGTTGGGGTCACGGAACGCCACGGGGTACTCGTTAACAGAATGGGAGGTAAGGCGTGTAGGTACTCCGCCCGCTGCCGACATGATGAATATGTCGAAACCGCCCTCTCTGTTAGAGGCAAAGGCTATGCTCTCGCCATCGGGCGACCATACGGGGCGCGTATCGTGTGCGGAATGGGTGGTTAGCTGCATGGCTCGTCCGCCGGTTGCCGAAACTTTGTAAATATCGCCCTTATACGAAAAGGCTATCTGCGTGCCGTCTGGCGAGATGGCGCTGTAGCGTAGCCATAAGGGGGTGTCCTGCGCCCGGAGCCCTACGGAAAGAACTACGAGAAGCGCGGCTAGGAAGATTTTTCTCATAATGTGATTCTTTTTAATGTTTTGTAATTCGTTAGCCAAATATAGGCATAACTATATCTTTAGACGAAAGAAAAGGGAAAAAGTTGCATTGATAATATAGTAATCGTAAAAAAATATATACATTTAATAAAAGGTTCAAGATAACTTTAGCGGAGCTTTTCTAAAGTTTCCGGGTAAAGTCAGGTAAATATTTTTGTTTCAGCAGCTATCGCTAAGCTCGCGCTCGTTGACGCGCGAGTGAAACGTACTGTGAAATCCGTTTACGCCCGGACGCGAGGCGCCGGCGAGCGCCGCGGTCTTTTCCGCCTCGACGTCGAGGCGGAAAAGACCGCGGCTCCCGTTTTTCGCTCGGAAACGCGCGCGGCTTTTGTTTACCTGTTCTTCATCGGACGGCGACGGCTTTCATGGATAATATCTTCCTAAAGCTAGCTTGAACCTTAAAAAATACAAAATTGAAATATGACCAACCAAGAGCTGCTAAATAAACTATACGAATTAGGCAAATTACCTTCTGACAGAGACAGCGCCAGCGATGATTTCCCTTTTGATGAGTTTGACAAGCTGCTACAGCAATTTACCACTCCGGTTACCGAAGAAGAAGCCATTAAGCTGATAAACCTATCGCCACCTGTTGATACCGGTTGTTATGGAGTAGAGTGGACTTTATTACATTTGATAGAAACAGTAGGTATAAACCGCTTGCGGTATGTGTTGGATAATGCCGAAGATGGAGAAATAAAGTGGTTGATACATGCTAGGCTAGAGAGCTACAATAAGAATAAAGAGTGATGTGGGTTGGTAATGATGAACTAATCGAGTTGATAGGCGTAGCTCACGAGGATGGAGTCTATTCCTCTTTAATTCGTTGTGAAGTAGTAGAGAAAATGCTAATACTTAGGTTTGGTATTATTCCTGAAGACTACAGTCTGCTAAAACGAATTTTAGAATTTAGACCTTTTGAAAATACAGGTGTTGCATCATCTCATTATTTTTTACGCTATCGTACAAAAAGCATACTGAAGATGAAGGGTTTGGATATATTCAAGTAAAAGTTGAGCAGCTGAAAAGGCATAAGAATTATGAATTTAAGATATCACACAAGTACATTTCAAACCTTTTATGGTTTAATACTTTAACGAATGAAAACGATGTTAAGGCAATGATTGTGCAATGATACTCTTATCCATCATGTCGAACGGTTCCTCGCCGCACTCGTAAGGACATTCTAGTTCGTCATGTCGAACGTAGCGAGACATCTGCTCGCTAGAGGGTAGATTCCTCATTACATTCGGAATGACATGTTCTTTCAGAGCAGGTTGACTTTGCTGAACTTACGGTTCCTCGTTGTGCTCGGAATGACACGGCTTTACATAACCCAATCCTTTATATCTTCCCAAAGGTCTTTCCATTCGGGATTTAGCCGGTTTATGAGCTCTTCTTTCTTAGACCGCCTCCATTTTTTGAGGATGGTTTCTCGGCTAATTGCGGATTCGATATCGGGATGAAACTTATAGTAAACACAATGCTCTAAGTTGTACTTATCAGTAAAAGAGCCTATCATGTGGTGAGTTCTATGCTCCCATACTCTTTGCTTCAGGTTGCTTGTAACACCTATATAGAGTGTTGTTCTGTTCTTATTGCTCATTATATAGATATATCCGACTTTATCCATAGGGTTTTTCTTACTGATGAATGACGGTAAAAATATGTCATTTCGACCAAAGGGAGAAATCTGTTATCTTTTCAACAGATTCCTCGTTACACTCGGAACGACGATGATCTTCTTCGTCATGTCGAACGCAGTGAGACATCTGCTCTTTTTTAAGCAGATTCCTCATTACATTCGGAATGACATGTTCTTTTAGAGCAGGTTGACTTTGCTGAACTTATGGTTTCTCGCCGCACCCGGAATGGCATAACTTTTTGCTACCTGTAACTAATTTTAGGCTTATACGTTTTATAGGTATATAAACCTATAAAAATAGAGCCATGAAACAGCTGCTAACTTTCTTTGTTTGTCTATCATTTTGTGCCGTAGCGCAAGATAAGTATAACCATATTCATTTTGATAAGCTGGTAGCTGTTGAGGGAAGCGATTGTGTAATTGCCACCATTGAGAATAGGGGCAAGGTTGAAAATACAAAAGAGCTATATTTGCTGTTCATCAATACGGTAAAGGGAGAGGTAACGCAAGTTGAGTTCCTCAACGATGCTTATATCAGAAAGATAGAGCAAGTAAAAGTTGATGAATTAGGTATTAATAAGGTTATTGTTGAGGCAAAGACGGTTAGCCCGAAAGAGGGAAAAGCTATCGGCTGGGATTCTCCTACGCGGCTAATCGTTCTTTCGCCAGACGGGAAAGAGGCAATACAGCTTACCGATAGTAAGTTGTTTGTAAGAACGTGGGTGGTAAATAAGCAAAGCGGAACGGTCGTTATTACAGGTCATTATGATACAAATGGCAACGGTAAGTACGATAAAACCGATAAGAACGAGATTCTTATATACAGTTTAAAGACGTTGCGGCTGATATCAAAAGTGGAATAAAGTTTTTCGGATGGAATAAGGCGTCCATTTGTTTAAATTAAACGGACGCCTTATTCCATTTGCAAAGACGGAGATAGGCGCTAGCTTTAATATTCTCCATCAAACTTTACAATATGTCCCGGCTGCTCTGTCCAGCAGCAAATTGGTTTTATACCATCGTCGCTAAATTCCAGCAGTTCCGGGGTTATACGGCGGGTACCCTTGTATGTAACGGTCTCTTACGCCGCTTTCGTTACTGCTAAACGACCCCAGCGGATGCCCCTCAACATTTCCAATCTCTATAAACGTTTCGGCTAATAGCTTGTTGGCGTTCTCAAAAGCCAGCTCTCCAGTTCGGCTTCCGTAACGCCCCATTTTTCAGCCATATACTCCATAACACACGAAGATAGGTTGGGGCTATCCAAAATAAAATGCGGTAAAATAGCCTGTAATATTCTTTGCAAAAGGTCGTTGTTCATCGGTTTCGTCGGGATATAAGCTAATAAAAATGTCATCTTTCGCTTCGTCCCATGTAGGGTTTTCCTGCGGTTTAGCCATAGCCGCAATTTTTGCAACGAAGTCTTTTACAGCGTTTTCGTCTCTGGTTTCGTAGTAAGTAGCCTATAAGGTTATCAAGCCTTACCATCATGGTTTCGCCGGCAGCATTAGGTATGTAAAGTCCTCCTGTTTCTTCGTCCATTCTGGTAATGGTAAGTCCCTGAGCCTGCGCATCGTCAAGAAACTCTTGGAATATGGTATTGGCTATTTGGTTATAATCGTTCATGAGTAAATGGTTTTTGAGTTCATCTTTAGCTGTGAAGATAGGAATAAAACGACAAACAAAACCATATTGGATATATGTGTAAAAGTGCATAAAAGTTTTAGCTGTTGATAATTTGACCCGACTTTATAGTAGGGTAAACACTGCCGTTTTGTCTGATTCGGCTTGTAGATAAGTATAAAAGCGGATTAAATATGATAGTGCTGAGCCTTCTTACTCCAGGTAGGTAAAGGAGGGGAATGCCTAAATCTGATATTATTGAAAAGAGAAAACCTTATAATAAGATTTATACTATTGATAATTAATTATAAATTCAATTTACCTAAAGTAGTATTCTGATTATAGAATGAAGAAAATAGGCAGTAGTATTGCGTTTTTATAGAATTAACTTTATTGTTATATTAATTAACTTTAATGTTACCATAAAAATAGTCAACAGCTGTTGAAAAAGCCAATCCGTTAAGCAAGTCAACTGAAATAAGTATTTGAATAATAATTTTTTAACTATAAAAATATAACATAATATAGTTGTAGTTTTTCTACCTAATCAACAGCTTTATTAACCGTCTGCCTAATAATTTTACCACTATTCATGAGCTACATAAACATCTCTGACATATTGACTGTACTAATATGCTACAAGAGAGATTTAAAAGAGAATAGGACGCACTATCATCAAATAGGGTGATTTGGGCTTATAGTGTAAAATTGCTCAAATTATGCAAAATCGACATTTTTTATTTTCTAAAAATCTGATAATCAGTATAAAAGAAATTTATACGATTTTAATTATCTATTACTTGCCTGAAAATCAGCGATTTAATTTTAGCCAACCCCCTTTTTGATCTTAGAAAAATCATGCTAAACTAGTACTGTAGCCAAAATCTTCCGAGAGCCAGCGTGGTTGCGGAATTCGTATAGGTATATACATCCTGCCATGTCCCATATTAAGCCTTCCGTTGGTTATGGGTATGGTGAGGCTGGCTCCCACAAGGGTAGTCTTGGCATGGGCAGGCATATCATCGACTCTTTCTAGAGAGTGTGTGTAGTGGGGTTTCCGCTCTTTTACCAGACGGTTAAAAATAGCCTCCGGATCGGTCTGTACATCAGGGTCGGCGTTCTCGTTGACGGTAAGTGCGGCAGAGGTATGCTTGATAAACAGGTTTAGTAAACCTGTCAGGGGTAGTTCTGGGAGGGTGTTGCGGCAGCACCTCGTTTGTAACCAAATGAAACCCTCTACTTCTGGGGCGCAACATAAATTCTACCTGCTGTACCATGGTTAATCGCAAAGCTTATCGGTGAAGAGTATGCCTTGCAGATGGTCGTACTCGTGCTGAAAGATAACGGCAACAAAGCTATCTGAGCGGGAGTATCCCTCCAGCCTTTCTCTGATTAGCTCGCCCCGTTCGTTGGTATATTCTACCTCAACCCATGGATAGCGAATAGAGTTGCCGCTGGTATCGGGTATAGAAAGACATCCGTCGCGTTCGAAGCATATTGTTTCGTCAGGATGGTTAACAATATGTGGGTTAATAGCCACCTCGACAGGATAATCGGGCTTATCTGTACGGACGAACAGAAACAGGTTGCGTGCAATACCTACCTGTGGAGCGGCTATACCAACGCCTTGCTCTGCATCGAGCGTTACTTTTAATCGTTCTACAAGATGTAATATATCGTCCTTATTCTGCTCAAAGCTAAGGTTTGTGCACTTCTTGCGCAGGAATAGGGAGTCTGTCTCGTTTGTAGCTGGCAGTACTCTGAATGGAGTATTTGTATCGGCACCGTTTATCAGCTCTTTTTCTGATTTAGTAAGCAGGTTATCCGTTTGGAGATGTGAAAACATTGACGTCATTATTATAGCTGTAGATATTATCATTATTGTAAAAAGAACTGATAGGGTCGATAGAATTGCTGCTCCGAACGCTTTGATAAACCTTATAATCAAAGACGATCGTTTAAAAAGCTGTATGTACACAAATAAAGAATATGCCGTAATAGGTATCATGCTCCAATAGTGCGCTTCTACGCTAGAGTGAAAATACGCAATCACGGGAAGATAGGCAATAGATATTACTGTCGATCCGGCAGTAATGTAAGCATTAATAACGCAATGCTCGGCATAGTTATATCCGTCGCTTTTAAAAAATATGTAGGCTGAAAATGCATATAGCGGAATAGTGAGCAGCTGAATATAGGAGTAATATGAATATATAGACTCCGTATATCCTTGCGTGGCTGATTTCATCTCAACATCAAGCGCGCTTGCGCCTGAGAGTTGTATAGATTCCATCTGAGCATTTAACCAGTACGATAAAATAACATATACCGTAACCACAATAAATACTAGCCCAAAGGGTTTGGAATACCTGACACGCTTACCGGAGAGATACTCTTTAATAGCACCGCTGGGGTTTGTAAATAACCTTTTTATAGTAAATAAAAATCCCCTATCTAAGTTGAAAATAGTAGTAACCTGAAGTATAAGAGACGAAAATTTGATCCGTTGCGTATTTGTTGGTTGTCCGCAAACATCGCAGTAGCTGTTTTTTGTAGTGTTGCCACAGTTTTTGCACAAATTTTCAGCGTTATGCATACTAGCCTGGATAGATTTTTAAGATGCAAAAGTAGAGAATAATTGCTATATACACCCTAAAGCCTATCAATTAAATAAGTTTAGTGGTTTTATTATCTTTGCCTGAAATCAAAACCGTAAACTGCTAACAATGGAAGACGTAATAACCTGCCCCGCTTGCAACTCGACAAATGCTTACTTTGACGGTGTAATGTACATATGCCCCGATTGTATGTATGAGTGGTCGCCGGAGGGAGCAGAAGAAGAAAGTAATGTACCGAAAGATAACAACGGTACGCCGCTTAACGAGGGCGACGATGTTACTCTTATTAAAGACCTTAAGGTAAAAGGCTCGTCGGTTACGTTAAAGCGCGGAACAAAAGTAAAAGGTATAAAGTTTACGGATAATCCCGAAGAGGTGGATTGCAGGGTAGAAGGTATGGCAATCGTTCTAAAGACCTGCTTCTTAAAGAAAGGGTAAATATATAAGCACGGAAAACAGAGCCAATACTATTCTGTTTTCTATGAAAGCACGACTCGAATAATCAGTTTATGACAAAATAATCTTTGGGAGATAACTTTTTGAATATAAGGCTATAAACGGTATTTTTCATCGTTGATTTATTTCGAATTTTCAATAAATATATGAATTGGCATTTTGCCAATAAAGCGGGGAATCTCATAATAGCTGCCGCTGGCTAACGGGGCAATGGGTATGGAGGTTTTTAATAACTACCATACCGACGAGCAAATAAGCCACTTTGCGGAGTTAACGCAAAAGCATAATGCGATAATGACGGCTGGCAGCGATTTCCACGGAAAAACAAAACCTCTTATAAACATTGGCAGCTATAGGTTTAATGAGAAATACTACGACTATTTATTGAACAGCGTAACAGAGCTAAGATAGAGAGAATGCAACAGCAAATCATAAAATCTTTGTCATTTCGACCGAAGGGAGAATCGTTAGTTCGGCGAAGCCAAGTCTGTTGATTCAACGTACTGCCGTTATTTGGCAGATTTCTCCCTTCGGTCGAAATGACAAATGATATGGGCTAAAAGCTGTTATTTATGCTTCTTTTTTAGCGGTTTATGATCGATCGTATATCCTAATCCGAAAAACATGTATTGGGCATTGCTAAACTTTTGCGAACGAACGCTAAATGCCCCGTAGAGGTTTTGTATTAACGGTACTCTTACGCTAAAAGCCTGATAAAGCCTATGATCTTCTTTTTTACCTCTTATAAAATTCATATCCAACCAGCACAGAAACCGAATACTTGGGCTGCACTAAAGTTACTTTTATGCACTTCGGCAATTTCGCTGCCGTTAGATCTTACTCCGGCCTTTTTACCGTTGCCCCGGAGCTCTTATCATATACTACATCGCCCCTTAGTCCGTACCTGTATTTGTAGCTTGGCATGTGCAAGAGGGCATAGCCGGCATTGGCTACCAAGAATTTTTTATCGATATAAGGAGACGATAACCCTGTCTTTTCAGTGTCATACTTCCTCTGACGAATAGTTGAGTTAAGCGTAATATCGGAGATTAACCGGCTATTATTGTATTCCGGAGCACGTAGGGTAGGGTTAAACTCGTTTATAATACATTCGCGCTCAAAATAGTACGACAGCTCAACAAATGCAGATATAGTATTTACACCAAAATTCGATGTTCGCATAGCCCCGTTAGAAACATGGTTGAATGTTACACCTGCATTCAAATTCATATTTTTAGACAGTACGTAGCCGTGGTATAAATTTGCCGCAAAGCAAATATTCATTGGGGTACCAATAACCTTATTCTTCGGATTGGTTACAGGATTATACCTTTTCCAGCTAAACGAGGTTCCGAAATTCCATTCGTATTTAAGTAACGATTTGGCTGAAAAAGCCTTTATTATCCCTCCCCGCGGTAAATAAACCGATGTTGGATTTCCTGTGTAGCTACTGTTAAAATCGTAAAAACCAGCCCCTATGCCATAGTAAGGCATCCCATAAACAATGTCTTTCCACCTGTTGCCTAAAGATGTAACGCCTACTTTCAGCTCGCCGTGGGCATATCCGGTAGGCGGCTTTTCGCTTTTAACAATCGTTTTTCCCCGGAATATTTTGCGCCTATAAAAACCGGGCGTTTCAGTAAAAATGTTTTAGGGTCATCCATCTGCATATCTTGCTGCTGAATGGTATCGTTTAACAAAGGGGTAAAAACAGCATACCGCCAATCAATATAGCTGTAGCTACGATCTTTCGGATTCGCCGATACGTTTAACGACACCAGATTAAACGATATAAGCAGCAGGACTATAGCAATATGTTGTATTCTAATCATCTTCATGCAAAAAATATTAGGCTCTTTGCAAATTTGAGCATAATACTCCACACTCGTCGGTTAACTAATGTTTATCAGTAAAAGAAGTGTTTGTTTACCGCTGTACATTTATTAACTCAACATTAAACCTGCTGCCAATAGCTTATGGTATAAATAAATTTATCGTTGAGAAGGTGTTTTTTCGTCATATCTAATTAACTTTTTTATATTTGTGTAGTCAAAAGATAAATTCTGAAAAACATAACAAAAAAACTTTATACCATGAACGCATCGGCAGTAAAACTATACTCGCTAAGCTTAAGCAACGCTAAGACATATCTGTATGCCGCACTTTTTGTTGCAGGTAACATACTGTTTTCGCAGCTATGCCATATTATCCCTAACGGCGGATTTATACTGGCTCCGATTTACTTTTTTACTTTAGTAGGATCTTATAAGTATGGCATGAAAACAGGGTTGCTGATCGCTGTTCTTACGCCCATTATATGTTATATACTTGTAGGGATGCCGCCTTTGGCTAAAATGCCTATTATTCTGATAAAGTCGGGATTATTAGCCGTTGCCGCTTCCATAGCCGCCCAAAAGTCCGGTAAAATTTCGCTACTAGCTATTTTACTGGCTATTCTGGCTTACCAGCTTATAGGTACAGGCGCCGAGTGGTTTATTACGTCAGATATTTCAATCGCAACTCAGGATTTCTGGATGGGTTACCCGGGCTTATTGTTTCAGCTATTTGGCGGGTATGCTGTGCTTAAGCTGCTGGCAAAAGTATAAGCTTAATATTAACGGAATAAAAGAAATGGACAGGGACAAATTCTACTGTCCATTTCTTATTTTATTCCGAACTATGGTTATTTATCGAGATATATAGCTATTTTTGTTTATACTATTTAAGCGTTAAATGCCGTTAACGGTGAAGACTTAGCCGACTTTATACATTAGCAAATACCTAACTGTAATAGTCAAAAAGATGAAAATAAACTCCATATCATGCCTCATTGTATCCATACTATTACTATGCTCAAATTCTGTTACCGCCCAGAATAACACCTTCGACATTGGCGGAGGACCTGGGGAGCTGAAGATTTTAGTTACAACAAATGGTAAATATCATGTCCAGCGAGAAAGTTTTCCGGGTTCGGGTATTTGGGAAGACCAATTTTATCAAGATATGGGATCTTATGCGTCACTTTTTGCTATTAAAATCGGAAATGATATATATAGATCGAATAATCCGGCTGATTTTACAATAGGAAATGATGTGATTACTACATCAGGGACTCGAGGAGAGTATAGTAAAAAATTCTCCGGGAACCATTATGGAGAGCCTTTTTCCGTTACTGTAAAAGTAACATACGATACATCCAATCCTGATTATTTTTTGTTGGATGCCACTATTAATGCCGATAATATAACAACAGGACAACCTATTTCATATGCATATGGATTCGACGCCTATGTAAACGGCTGCGACGGCGGAGCAGCTTGGATTTTACCCGACCCTAGCGGATATAACGGTGTGGATGTATCGAGAAATTTAACATCAGCAGAAGTTCAAAGCTTACAGTTTGTGGGCGGAATTAATAATTGGGGAAGTGGTTCTTTTATGGGCTTTTTCCCTATAAGCCATTCTTTCGACCGTGCATACTCTGCATACTATGGAAATTCTAACGCAGGGAATATCGTACACTCTACACAAAACAATCTTTTTAAATTTGGTCCTACCTCGGCAATTACCTGTAGCGGCACCGGTCCTTGGGATAACGGTATAGGCGTTGCTTTTGATAATATACTATCGGGAACAACCACCGCAATCAGTACAGGGCTTACCTTTACAAACGATCTTGAAGGTACGTTAGACTATACTTGGGATAACGTAAAAAACAAGACAACGACTATTGGCAGTACTGTTATGCTAAATCTGATATACAAAAACCTTGGCTCAAATGTGCTTTCGGGTATCGATTTTCGTACCGATTTTCCGGGACTGAGTATTAACGCGGCTTGTATATTAAATAGTTGGCTTGGCGGTACATCTCTTGGTACTATCGGACAAAATTTTTATAAAATGAGCGGTGCGTCCGTTGCCAGCTTAGGTACTGCTACGGTAGATGTTCCTATATTGGTAACACAATACGGACAGTGGGTTGTAAATGCCGGCTCCGTATCAGAAACGGCAAAGACCCTGCCTATAGGATCGCCTGCAACTCTTACCGCGCCAACAGCGGTTAATATATCTTCTGTAAGCTCTACCAGCACATGTAATGGCGGCACCGTTACGGTAACCATTAAGCTGGACGGAACAGGAACAGCAGCTCAGGATATTGTTGTTAGCATCGATTATACAGGTGGTACAGCAACACCCTCCGATTATATATCGTGCCCCCCAACGGTTACTATACCGGCAGGCTCTAATAGCATAACCTTTTCTATTGTTACAGCCAGTACGGCAGTGGATGGTCGTGTTATTAAATATACATTGGCAGGTACAGACAAAGCTTGGGCAACGATCGGAACAAATAAAACCAATCAAGTTACTATTCTACACAGCCTAAACCCAACGCTAAGCAGCCCGTCAACGGCTAGCGTTTGTAGTAACGCCCCTTTCAGCTATACTGCTACAAGTGCCGCTGCAATAAGCTATAGCTGGACTAGAGCTGCCGTTACAGGTATTGGCAATGCAGCAGGTAACGGTACAGGCAGCGTAATTAACGAAACGCTGATAAACACAACTCATACACCTATAAATGTTACCTACGTGTTTTCAATATCATCCGGGAGTTGCTCTAATACACAAAACGTAGCTGTAACGGTTAACCCTGACTTACCTTTTCTAGATGTTAGCGACGCTAATATTTGTTCTGGTTCAACAGCAACATTAACCATACCAAAGCCTATTAGTGCGGCCTCATACACCTGGTACTTGAGCGGGATGGCGGTGCATGCGGGTACATCATATACAACACCAGCTCTTACCGCTAACACCAGCTATACGGTAGCTGTAACAGGTACTGTTTGTACACCTAATCCTTCGTTAAAGGTTATAAACGTAAACGTAACACAGCCTCCTGCTATTAATGTTAGCGACCAGGCTATATGCGAGGGGAGTTCCGTTACCTTAACGGAGACTGCTCCTGTTGCCGGAGCAATCTATAACTGGTACTTAGGAGCAAGCTTAGTACATACCGGCACCAGCTACACTACGCCTACGCTGACTACAACTACCAGCTACACGGTAGAAATGACGAATGTTCCATGTCCGCCACCACCAAAAACGGTTACCGTTACCGTTAATCCGCCTTGGACTGCCACTTTTACACCCAGTGTGGCAAAAGTATGCTATAATAATCCTGCCATTATACAAATGGCTAATGTAGATCCTACACACACCTACAACATATACCAAGATGCCGCTTTAACGCAGCTGGTAACATCAGTTAGCGGTATCAGCGCAAGTACAATAAACATTGCAAGCAACCTGACAGAAAGCACAACCTACTACATACAAGCTACGGATAATGGCACCTGTAAGTCGGAAGCGGTATCGGTGTATGTTGAGGTTATAAAATTTGATATTCAACCCGATGCATTGCCATCCTATAGGATGGGACAGACGTATAACGTACAACTGGTAACGGGTGCAGATACTCCTGCTTTTTCTATTAGCGCGGGCAGCCTCCCATCATGGATGCTCTTTACTAACGGATTAATGCATGGTAGCGTTCCTCAAGGTCATGATGCGGACTACAATTTTACAGTTCAGGTAACAGACATCAACGGCTGTGTAGAAGCAAGAAGCTATATGCTAAGGGCAGAGCTGTTTATTCCCGAAGTATTCTCTCCTAACGGAGACGGAGTAAACGACTATTTTATGAAAGGGTATAAGGTAATTATATTCGACAGGTTTGGCATAAAGCTATTTGAAGGCGACGACGGTTGGGATGGAACATATAAAGGTAAAGCCATGCCTCCCGATACTTACTTCTATATACTATATGCTGTTGATAAAGCAACAGGAAAAGAAAAAGAGCATACCGGTTATATTATGATCTTAAAACGATGGAAGAGATAATGGCAAAGCGTTTACTTGTTTTTTTGTTGGTAGTAGTATCGGCTATGTCTGTAAAAGCACAGAGCGATTTTGATTTTACCCAGCGATGGTTTAATCCGACATTATATAATCCCGCTACAGTAGGTAATAACTTAAACACCAATGTATTCTTGCTCGGAAGGCAGCAATGGGCAGGTTTTAATAAGGCTCCCTCTACTTTTGCGGGTACATTTGATACCTATGTGTCCAATATACGATCCGGATTTGGCGTAACCGTGGCAACAGACAAGGTAGGCTTAGCCGATAAGTATAACGTCCGTCTTTTGTACGCGTTCTATATTAAAACAGGAGCGGAGTCAACACTTTCTCTTGGTCTTTCTGCCGGACTATTAGTCGATTCGAAACACGCAAGTAACGCCTTAATTGTTGACCCAAGCGACCCAGAGTTGGCTTATGCCGATAGAACCGAATACTCTCCCGATTTTGATTTCGGTATAGAATATAAAGGACCCGTTAAAGCGGGGATATCGGTTAGGCACTTAGGAGCGATATCGCCCTCTAATATATACACAAAATATAGCATTAGCGTATGGGCGTATTTATCTGCTCAGCTAAACATCTCGCGAGGTATAACCGTAGAACCAATAGCATCCGGAATCTATCGTCACAGCATATATATGTTTGAAGGAGGCGCCCTTTTTTATATGGGAAAAACGAACTCGCGCGATACTTACAATAACCGATTCTGGATAGGAGGTGTATTACGTACAGGCAGTACAGTGGCTGCTATGGCAGGAGCATACATTACTTCGATGATCCGATTAGGCTATTCTTTCGACTATGGGTTCGGAAAAATCGCGAACCTTAACAACTACGGTTCGCACGAACTATTTGTTGCTTTCAAGTTCGATAGCCTATTCGGTAAATCCTCTTCACGCCCCGCATATTTTTACTAATAAATCTGTAAAACAAAAATTACCGTCATTTCGACCAAAGGGAGAAATCTCCTCATTAGCAAGCAGATTTCTCCCTTTGGTCGAAATGATGAATGCTTTTTACTACGCATTTTGTATTACACGTATTTGCATTCTAAATGCACTGAAAATTTATTAATGTAAGCTCTTTTACAGAACTATTTTCAGGCGTTGTTGTTTAGCGTACATAGATTAATGTTTCATTTAAACTGCTAGAATATGTACAACTCGGGAGATAAGCCGGAAAAAGGCACTTACCAATGCGCCAATTGCGGACATAAAATCGAACTGAAAAGCGACTCTGAAGAATTACCAAAATGCCCTGTATGCGGTAATAGTAAGTTTAAAAAAGCGGAATAGAGCAAAGAGCAATACGCAAAAGGCCGCGCGGAAGGTTTTAGCTATGCTTGTCAGGATGAATGTAGCTAAATATTTGCTTGCTGTCAAGGAGATTACCTTCGCTCGGAATAGCGGAGTCTTGACCTTTCAGACAGCCTATCGCTATTCTACTTATCTGACTTTGTGCCTGCCCCGCACATAGGTATTAAGCAGTCGTTCAACTTACCGTTAATGCCAGTGTAGCTCTTATAGGCTGCCAACGTTGCGGCGGTGGTAGACTCGACATATATACCCTTAAGCGCAAGGTCTTGCTGGGCTTCTTTTATAGAATTTTCAGGAGCCGGAATTACTTTAGCTTCATATTTGTATATATAACCGAGAATCTCTTTAGCCCGCATCGGTTTACCAATAGCGATACCTTCGGCTAACGTTTTTTTAGCCTCAACGCCTTCAACCTTATTGCTGCCCTTACTTACAGCCTGTATAAACGGAGCGCAGTATTCCGATTGAACGGCAAAAATTGCCGGCGTCTTAGCAATAATTCCGCTTTCTAACAGCTCTTCTAGGGCTTTTATTATACCAATAAATAGCGTTCCGTTACCCAGCGGTATAAAGATGTTTTGAGGTATTCGCCCCAGCTGCTCATATACCTCGTAGATATATGTTTTAGTTCCTTGGTAGAAGAACGGATTATACACATGATTGGCGTAATATACTCCCTCATCAAATGCTTTTTTACGGCATACTTCAGCGCAGCTATCCCTGCTGCCGGGTACGACACTTAGCTTGGCTCCGTGCGCTTGTATAAGCTTAAGCTTCATGGCGGAAGTGCCTTCCGGTACGAATATTTCGCATTCGATTCCGGCTCTTGCGCAGTAAGCCGCCACGCTATTCCCTGCATTTCCGCTGCTGTCTTGCACTACCCGTTTTACGCCTATCGCTTTACAATGGCTAACCAGCATGGCAGCCCCGCGATCTTTAAACGATAGGGTAGGCGTAAGGTAGTCCATTTTCAGCAGCAAATTTTCATCAAACCGGATGATAGGTGTCATTCCTTCGCCTAATGTTATCGCCTGCCACTCGTCGCCTATTAGAGGTAAAAAACGGCGATAGCGGAACATTCCCCAAATGCTGTTATCAGCCAAGCTTAAGTCGAAAAGCGGAGGTTTATAGCTTAGCGTCCAAAGACCGCCGCACTCGCATTGAGGCTTAAGGGTGGTTACTTCTGTTCGTTTTCCGCATTCAGAACAAACGTAGCGAATAGAGTAGGGCATAGAGCTGTCAGCTTTTTTGACTATTTGACTTTATAATTAACGGCTTGAAAATAAACCAAGCGATAAGGCTTGCTATAATAACTCCGCATGTATTAGCTACAAAGTCCAACCACTCGCCTCCTCTATGCTTTGTGGCGTATTGCTGTAGTAACTCAATAGCTCCACTGAAAAGTATAGGAGAGATAACGGCCGCTATAAGTGCTCGCCGTATATTTAGCACTCCATTTTTGTGGTTGAAAAAAATCTCTAGCCATAAGCAACCTGATACTCCGGCATACATAAAAAAATGCGCCAGCTTATCAAAACCCTTAAATAATGGTATTTTTACCGACAGCGGATGAAAAAATGAAAGGTAAATAACAACAACGATTATTGTTAGCGAAAACGGATACCGTTTGATATGGCGTAGTAGCATTTTTTAAAGTTTACCTACAAATATAGGCTATTTTGTGTTAGTTTTTTTGTTCCTCTATTTGAAGGATTATTTTCGATTTGGATAGTTTGTTGAGTGGTTTTTTACAGACCGTTACCCAATAAAAACATACTAAATAGCTGAAGTAATTGTTACATTTTGTTTGAATGCAAACTATCTTCGTAAACGTCTACCGTCTTTCCGATTTGCTGTTAATCAGGTGTATTATTGTCTTTTCTTACCCTCTTTTTTATCTCTTATTTTCATGTCAAAAACAAGGCTTCATCCCCCCCCGATGCGGAAAACGTCAATAGTTGATCTATAGTTATTTATATTGGGAAGGTACAAATAGGGTACGAAGTATACTCATTAATAACGAGTAATACTGCATTAATCTGTGCATTGTGCTACAAAGGTAAAATGTTTGTTTTACTTTGATATTCCTACTTGATGACTTGGTTAATCTGTTGAATGGTCATTTGGAAATAATCTTCGAAAAGAATTAATTAACTATTATTTTAGCCGTAAATTAGGAGATGTGATTTTAAAAATATAGGTTTATATCATCAAAATTTAGTTAGAAAAATAAATGGTAAACGATATTTTATGTCATATTCTCTTCCAAAACAGTCATTAAACCCAGCCTTTCTAAAGCAAATGCCTGAACGCTCCGAAATTGAGCTATTTAAAAAAGAGTTGATTTCGTTGCTAGATAGAATTAACGAGAACGAAAGTGAGGAACACCATAAAAACCTACTTATTCATTTTCTGAATGAAGTATACTACAAAAACAAACACTATATAAACACCAAAGGTCGAAGCGACCTAGTATTACACAATGGCACTGACGCTAAATCAACAGTAGGCGTACTTGTTGAAGTAAAGAAGCCTGCAAATAAGGCTGAAATGGTGAGCACAAGCAACCTTAATGTAAAATCGTTTCAAGAGTTGGCGCTTTACTATTTCAGAGAGCGAAAGAAGGGAAAGAACTTTGAATTACGCTACTTAATTGTTACCAACATATATCAATGGTTTGTATTTGATGCTCAGGAGTTTGAAAGGTATTTTTATGCTAATAAAGAGTTGGTAAGAGCATTTGAAGATTTTGAGCAGAAAAGGTTAACAGGTACTACCACAGATTTTTTCTACAAAGAAATTGCCTCTCCGGAAATTGAGAAGTTACAAGATAAGTTATCTTACACCTACTTCGATATAAGGGAGTATGATACAATTCTTCGCAATACAGATAAAACTGACGATAAGAAGTTAATAGCACTTTACAAATTTCTATCGCCAACCCATTTGCTGAAGTTACCGTTCACCAATGACTACAACCAACTAAACAAAGAGTTTTATGCCGAATTGCTTCACATTATTGGGTTGGAGGAAGTAAAAGAAGGTACACGAAAGTTTATTGTCCGGAAAAAAGTGAATAACCGAGATAGCGGTTCTATTCTTGAGAACACCATTGATACTGTTGACTCAATGGATATGCTAGCCGATATTCCTAATATTAGTCAATACGGAGCAACGAAGGATGAACGTCTTTTCAATGTTGCGCTTGACCTATCCATAACATGGATTAACCGTATCCTGTTTTTGAAACTGCTGGAGTCGCAAACTATCAAGTACCATAATGGAAATAAGGATTATGCCTTTTTATCCACAAGTAAATTAGAAGGTTTTGATGATCTGAATAGTCTTTTCTTTCAAGTGCTGGCTCGTAAGGAGGAGGATAGAAGTATCGGACTTCGGAAGCAGTTCGTACAGGTTCCATACTTAAATAGCTCGCTTTTTGAGCGTACTGAACTTGAGGCAAAAACAGTTGTTATAAGTAATTTACACGATAATCGACCGCTTAGCCTATACCCAAAATCGATACTTAAAGCAAAGGATAAGAGCGCAACAGTAAATAACCTTCGCCCTCTAGAATACCTGTTGCAATTCTTAGATGCCTATGACTTTAGTAGCGAAGGCTCAGAAGATATTCAAGAGGAAAACAAACAGCTTATTTCAGCTTCGGTACTTGGCTTAATATTCGAAAAAATTAATGGGTATAAAGACGGTTCGTTCTTCACCCCCAGCTTTATTACTATGTTTATGTGTCGTGATACTATTATGCGCACCGTACTACAAAAGTTTAACGATATAAAGGGCTGGTTGTGTCAAACCATAAGTGACTTATACAATAAGATAGACGATGTTAGCGAGGCTAACCAAATAGTTAACTCCATTCGAATTGTAGATGTGGCTGTAGGATCAGGGCATTACCTCGTATCTGCACTAAACGAAATGATTGCTCTAAAATCGGAACTAGGCATACTGGTTGACAGAAAAGGGAAGCGCCTACGCGACTACAGGGTTACGGTAGAAAACGATGAACTGATTGTTACAGATAACGAGTTCGGTATATTTCAGTATACTCCCCACAACCACGAAAGCCAGCGCATACAGGAAGCGCTGTTTCACGAAAAGCAAACTATAATTGAGAAATGTCTATTCGGAGTAGATATTAATCCAAACTCAGTAAAAATATGCCAACTTCGGCTATGGATTGAGCTGCTAAAGCACGCCTACTACAAGTCAGGTACTAACGATTTGGAAACGCTGCCCAACATCGACATAAATATTAAATGTGGAAACTCGCTGGTTAGCCGCTTTAGCTTAGATGAAGAGTTAAAGTCCGCACTCAAGCGTGTAGGCTACACCATTAGCGACTATAAGACCGCAGTAAGCAACTACCACAACGCACATAACAAAGAGGAAAAGCGTAAGTTAGAGAAGCTAATAGCAGACATTAAAAACGGCTTACAAACCGAAATAGGCCAAAACGATAAGAATGCCAAAGCCCTGCTTAAGTGGGAGAAAGAGTTGGCCAACTTAACCGCTCCCAGCCTTTTTGAGCTAAGCGAAAAGGAAAAGAAAACACACCAAAAGAAGGTAAAGGAGGCCGAGAAAGAGTTAGCCAAGTATAAAGCCATTATTAGCGAGATAAAGAATAACCGCATGTACGAGCATGCGCTTGAGTGGCGGTTTGAGTTTCCCGAAGTGCTAAACGAAGACGGTGAGTTTGTTGGCTTTGATGCCATAATCGGGAACCCACCTTACATACAGCTACAGACCCTAGGTGCTGCTGCCGATGTATATAAGCAGATGGAATTTAGCGTTTATGAGCGCACGGGCGATATTTACTGCCTGTTTTACGAGCTGGGTAATGATATTCTGCGCCATGGCTACTATCTGTCGTTCATAACCTCTAACAAGTGGATGCGTGCCGGATACGGCGAAAAAATGCGACGATACTTTGTTGAACAAACTAATCCTTTGCTACTGATAGATTTTGCTGGAATAAAGGTGTTCGACGAGGCTACGGTTGATGTTAATATTATGACTTTTCAGAAAGCGCCTAACAAACAGCAAACTACCTCATGCTTGATAAAAAAAGACTTCAATTCTGGCATAACAAAATTGAGCGATTACCTTAGCCAGCACGCCACCTACTCGGCATTTGGCGAAGGGGCTGTTAGCTCGTTTGCCATCCTTTCACCCATCGAGCGGCGCGTTAAGGAGAAGATAGAGAAGGTGGG
>JAIRNF010000061.1 GCA_031258195.1 Prevotellaceae bacterium | reverse complement strand
CACACATTCTATTTACACATTAAAGAGTGCGAGTTCAGGTACAATTTTCGAAACCAAAATATTTATCTAATTTTACTCAAAGAACTTAGAAAATTACCTCTTAACTAATCTTGAACCATGTTTTTATTATGACACACCTTGCGAGAAGAAGTTTATCCACCGGTTGATTTATTACCTTTAATAGCTTACATTTACTAGCAGAGAAATTACTATTTACTAACTAAAAGATACTTATGTGATTTTAGCTGTTATTGCCTTTGTTGTAGTGGTTATTCTTATAATGCGCTTAATTATGGATAGTCCTCCTAAAAAGAAGAATACTCCCAAATAGATGCTATAGACCCCTTTTCGGCCCTCATTTTCGAAATGGACTTTTAATTATTGAAGTGTACTAAAATCTCTTTTTGTTCGCTTGCCACGCTAAAGCCCAATGATTAAGTTATTGTTAAAATATAAAATTATGAAAATCAATGAAGTATGAGGAAGTTGGCTGGACTTCTTTCTTCTTCTTGAAAGTCCCACGAAAAGTCCCGCAGAGACCCTTCTTTTTCTTTCATTTTTCTTCATCCGTTTACAAATAAAAAATCCTGCAATTCAGTAAATTACAGGATTTTTCCTTCTTTTTCATTTAAGGATTGTGGAGATGCCGGGAGTCGAACCCGGGTCCAGACAAGCAACCCAAACGCTTTCTACATGCTTATCCCGTTATTAGTTGTAGGGAGCGGCCAGGTAATGGGCAACCGAAGCAACACCTTAGCCTTTAAAATTTCGCATGTACTTAAAGGCGTCATACATACTATCCCTAAAGTTTGAAACCCCATATGCCGAACAATTAAAGGGCGGAAAAGCCCGGCGGGATTCTCGTCTGACCGCCAGCCTAGGGCGACCGGATTAAGCCAACCTACTTGGTAGATTAAGCAGCGAGAGCGTAGTTATTATTTTCGCCGTTTAAGGCTTGAGTGTTGGGATTAACGAGCCACCATCTCAACGCTCGGCATGCTTACGTTCCGATTGATCCTTGCTGTCAAAACCAGGACATCCCCGTAAGTGTTTATAAACACAAAGGTAAAGTTTTTTGTTGATATATCGGTTTTTGAGGTAGCTGTTGATAACATTCTCCCGCGATCTACCTACAAAAAGTTCAAATAAACGTTAATAATGGCACGAATATTGTGCAAAAACAAATAACTTTAACATCAGATAATACGGCTGTTATGAAAGCATACTCGTTGACTACCAGACTACTGATTGTAGCGTTGTTCTTTTTTGTTTCCTGTTCTCCTTACGTAGAGATTGTTAAGGTAGATGTTCTTAACCCTTCAACATCAACATTTTCCTTTGTGGGTAAAGATGTTGCGATTGTAGGTAACCTTTATGAGATAGGGAATGGAGAGTATCTGTACGATAGTACGCTGGTTGCAGCAGCAACTCTTGGAATAAAGGAAACGCTGGAGCAATCTCCGGTTTTTGAGGGATATGAGATACCTATATACTATACTTACTCTTCCGATACAGCTCTTGTAGGGAAACCCATAACAAAGGAAGATGTAGAGGAGATGTCAAGCGATATGGGTGTTGACATGTTTATCTCGGTTGACTACATTGATATTTTAGGAAAGGCGGCACGTAGCCATAATGATACTATTGATTTGGAGCATTTAATGATGTATGCGGGCTTATTCCGGGTTTACGAAGCCGGTAACGAGAAGCCATACTCTCCATACTATATTAGAAATGAAACTCCCGAAACGGTTATAATATATAACGATAAAGAGTTGCCCATATTATCTACAACCAGAGAAGCAGGTATTAGCTTAGCCTACCGTTTGGGTGATAACTATGCCATGTTTATTGCGCCTTATTGGGAGACCGTAGAGCGGGTTTACTACGTTTATCCCGACGACGAATACGGTAGCATAAAGCTGGGCGATAGGTACGTGCAGCAAGGTAGCTGGGCAAAGGCAATGGAGGCATGGAGCAAAACCATAACCTCGTCAACCAAAAAGATGCAGGTTGCCATGGCTGCGTTTAATATGGCTGTAGGATGCGAAATGATAGGTAACTTGGAGCTTGCCAAAGAATGGTTGGGGTATTGCCAAAAGCAGCAGCAATCAAAAATCAATCCGGCTCCATATATGCAAACAATAATAGCACGTATACAGGATAAGTACGTACTTGATAAAAAGCTGCAAGTCGCAGAATAAGAAAGTCTTTTGCTAATATTATAGCAGTAAAAGGGAATGTCATCCCCTTTTTACAAGTTATAGTATTTTTATAGGTAGGCTACAATTTGCTCAAGATAATGCTTATCCAGCTCGCTAAAATCGTTTAGCAACTCGCTGTCGATATCCAGCACCCCAATAGTTTTACCGTTTTTGGTAATAGGAAGTACGATTTCCGAAAACGAACGGCTGCTGCAGGCAATATGTCCCGGAAAAGTGTTTACATCGGGTACGATGAGCGTTTTTTGCTGCTCCCAAGCCGTTCCGCAAACTCCCTTTCCGGACTTGATACGTGTACAAGCTACCGGACCTTGGAACGGACCAAGTACTAATTCGTCGTTTTTTACCAGGTAAAACCCCACCCATAAAAAGCTAAAAGTTTCTTTGATAGCGGCTGCTATGTTCGCCATGTTGGCAATAACGTCATTCTCGCCTTCAACCAATGATTTTACCTGTGGGAGCAGGTTTTTATATCGTTCCTCCCTATTTGCGTCTGGAAGTATGTTTAAATCTTCTGCCATAGCTGGTTATATCCATTCGTAACTTTTGTGTTTTTATGTGTAACTCTTATGTTGTTGAAATTAGTTATATCACTTTGTATGAGCTACTTGTTGTTATTTTGTTGAAAACTTCTAAAGTTTAGTATTACGCTGACCTAATAGCCTATTTATGAGCGGATATGTACTAATTGCTTTTGTTAACGAGCGTTAATAAACGGTGGTCGCGCACAAATAATTTTAACAATTATGCGGAGCTACTCAACCTGCAAAACCAGCCCCTTAAGGTAGTCGCCTTCGGGGTGGTAAATGCTAACCGGATGGTCCGCGGGCTGACCGAGACGATGAATGATCCGAACATTTCGCTTGCTGATAGCAGCAGCCGAAAATACCGCATTTTGAAAAGCCTCGCGGTTTACCGCCTGCGAGCAGCTGAAAGTAAACAGCAGCCCACCCCTGTTTAGCCCTGCTAGAGCAGCAATATTCAGCCGTTTATATGCCTGTAGCGCATTGCGTAGCGCCGACTGATGTTTGGCAAAAGCCGGAGGATCTAGCACAATAATATCGTATGTATAGGTGTTTTCCCTCAAAAAATCGAAGGTATCCACGGCAAAAGAGCGATGTCTCTCAGTATCGCCAAAGTTTAGCCGTACATTAGTATCGGTCAGCTCAATGGCTTTTTTAGAGCTATCTACCGAATCCACCTGTTTAGCCCCGCCGCTTAAAGCATAAACCGAAAAGCCACCCGTATAGCAGAACGTATTCAGTGCTTTAGCATCTTTACTGTAGAGTTCGAGCAGCTTACGATTCTCTCGCTGGTCGAGGAAAAAACCCGTTTTTTGCCCTTCCTCCCAATCTATGCTGAACAGCTTACCATATTCGCTTACAGTAGTTTCGCTGCCCTTTCCGAACAGGTAGCCGTCTTGGGCGTTAAGCCCCGCCTTAAACGGAACGGTTGCTGCACTCTTATCGTAAATAGCCTTCAGGCGGCTGCCATACAGCTGCTGTAGTGATTGTACGATAATATCCTTACTGCGGTACATTCCCGCCGAATGTGCCTGTATTACGGCGGTATCGCCGTAGATATCAACAACCAGACCGGGCAGAAAATCGCCCTCGCCGTGCACAAGGCGGTAGGCGGTCGTTTGGTCGCTATCGGTTAAGCCTAGTTGTCTGCGCAAGCTGTAAGCGTTACTAAAGCGGTTATGCCAAAAGTCGTTATTTATAGGGCTTTCTCCAAAGCTGAGGATACGTATGCGGATAGAGCCTACCTGATAATGTCCGTAAGCCAGCGGCTCGCCTTTAGACGAATGAACGGCAACAACGTCGCCTTCGGCAGGCGATCCTTCTAGCTGGGCGATAGCCCCCGAAAATATCCACGGATGAAAGCGGAGCAGCGATTCTTCTCGCTTTGGTTTAAGAATTACTCTTGCGACGACCATTCTTTTTTCTTTTGCTATGATGTTGGAGCAGCGTTAGGTACATCTCGCGGCATACCCACGCATCGGTAGCGGCGTATAGCTTCTGGGCATCGGTGTACGTTTGGCTCTCCCAGTTCGACAGCTGCTGCGATTTAGAGATGCGTACGTTAAGAATAATGGCAGCCATCTTTTTTACGCTTTTATCCTGAATATCGTAGTCCTCTATCAGTTTTTGCAGGTCGATAAATCCTTTAGCGTTAAGCTTGCGGCACTTGCTAAGGGCGTTAATGTCGTCTTTAACAGCAGCCCCTACTTTTAAAATATTATCGTCCTCTAATAGTTCGGCAAGAGATTGAGGTAGTCCTATACAGCTGATTCTAAAGAGGTAGGCTTTTTCCTCTCCGGCAAGTTGTAGCAGCGCAACGTTATTCTTAGCCCCTTTTTTAAACGATGGGCGAGTTTCGGTATCAAAGCCCAGCACCTTTTGCTCCTTAAGATAGGCAATAGCGTTGTTTAGCAGGCTGATATCGTCAACCAGCACTATTTCGCCATCAAACGCTGCGGTAGGGAGCTGTTCCAGAGATTCGTTACTAATACTAACCTCAAACATTAATGTTTACAGATAAAAATTAAAGACCAAAGAGCTAAGACTGTATGCTTGCTGCTTATTTTTCTTTAAAGCCGGCTTAAAACTTAAGTAGGTTTTAAAAAGGATAGGCAAAGGTAGCTATAAATAGCAAGTTTAAGAGGGCACATTTTGATAAAATGATATAAAATATTGACAAATATAGTGTTGAGAGTATATATTTTTCGATATCTTTGGAAATGTAATAGCGTCATGTGCTACTCGAAAAGTGTTAAGCGGAGTAGCCTGTGGTAAATAACCGTCATGTCGAAAATCGTACCTTTTCGTCATTTCGAACGTAGTGAGAAATGACGATGGACTTTAAGTTGTTGAATTTTAAACTATCTATATCCTTAAATCTTTAAACGTTATGCTGGAAAGAGGATTTTTAAGCGAAAGAAGCAAACGAAAAGCAGGCAAAAACCCTAAAACACTCCTTATAGGTACGCTGATGCTGGTTGTCGGTGCAGCCATTATTATTATAGGGTTTGTAAATATACTGTCGAACTTTGAGAGCGTTGATGGTGTAGTAAAGCGATGGTGCCCCTTTTTAATAGCAGGCATTGCGTTGGCATTTGCCAGCTTTATGGTTATGCGTATTTGTAAGAAGTAATATATAAGTGGAAAGTGTTGTAGTATGATTATTGCGAAGAAAAAATAACCGTCATGACGAAAGCTTTAAATCCTTGAATCTTTAAACGGCTACCATGAAAACATTAAGCTCAATATTCATCTGTTGCTTTTTATTGGTGGCAACGGTTGTAAGCGCACAGCAGTTCGAGAAAGACAGTTTTGTTACCAAGCGCGGTCAGCTCGATATTACCTTCGTTGGGCACAGCAGCCTGCTGCTTACCTACAACGGCAGCTATGTTTATATCGACCCTGTATCAACCTATGCCGACTATAGCACGCTGCCAAAGGCGGATGTTATTCTTATTACCCACGAGCATGCCGATCACTTCGATCCCAAAGCTATCGCCGATCTTAAGAAAGAAAGTACCATACTAGTGCTTAATCTCGCAACGCAGCACAAGCTGGGCGAGGGGATAGCCATGAAAAACGGCGACGCACAACAGCTTACCCCATACCTGTACATAGAGGCTGTACCTGCTTACAACCACGGAGCGGAGTCCGCAGTAAAAGAACCTAGAGAGGAGCGCATAGAGGTGTCGCTTATTGACGAAACCAACCTGATATTTCTAGAGGATGAGAAGAGTGAGAAAAAGAAGGGTAAACGTAAGCCGAATGATGATAAAAGAGAAATGCATACAAAACCGCCTGTGAATAGGCATGGTGCGGCACTGTATGGAGAACAGTCGCCTCCCCATCGAGAAGAAGAGCCAATACCTATACCGATAAAGTATGCAGCACCTAAAAAAGAAATATACCATCCCCGTTATCGCGATAACGGCTACGTGCTTGCCATAGACGATAAACGCATTTACATTGCGGGCGATACCGAAGATATTTTGGAAATGATGGAGCTGGATGAAATAGATATTGCTTTTTTACCCGTAAACCAACCTTATACCATGACACCTAAGCAGGCGGCAAACGCCGCACGCATGTTTAACCCAACCATACTGTACCCTTACCACTACGGTGCAACCCGTATAGAAGAACTGCAAAACCTGCTTCAATACGATAAGCACATAGAAGTACGTATCAAACAGCTACAGTAAAGTGGAAAAGTAATTAAGGAAGGGATATAAATAACATATCATTCCGAACGAAGTGAGGAATCTACCGACACACAGCAGCATGCTGAGTAAGCGGATTTGGCTTTGCCGAACTAACGGTTCTCCCTTTGGTCGAAATGACGAAAATTTCTAAAAGCATTGCTAATGGCTATCTTAAAATAGTAGATTCAGCACATGCTTTTTACCATAATACTATGGTAAGTCGGGACATTTGACTGTGCCGCATACAGTGCCTGCAGGGAAACAGACAATAAGACCGTTACACATGCAGAATACCCCATTAGCACAAAAATCAACAAGGTCTCCCCCGCCTGTTAATGTCCTCTTTCTTTAGCTGAAAGTACTTCGTTCTTTGCGAAGTTTACCTTTTGTGACGATAATTTTTTCATGTCTGTAGCTTTTTAGTAGTTTAATATTACCAGCGTATATAAAGAAATATTAGAGCCCGTATTTCTAGCTGTAGTATTGCTTAACAATCCGGTGCCAAATGATCATATGTAATATCAAAACAATAGGCATGAGCATCTCTGCTACTTATTGTTCTATCGCAATAGCATATCCATCCGCCGGCTCCTCCCGTTAAGGTCTTTTTTTCATGCGCCGTCAGAAGCTGCTCTTCCGTCAGGCGAATTCCTTTTAAAGTTAACTTTTTCATGGTACAATATTTTGGTTAAACATTTACAAATGCACTATAAATAAATACATTAGAGTTTTAAGTATCATTAAACTAGCAGTGAACGACTGTTTCCCTCCGGCTATAGTTACTAGGATGTTGCCCTATTTTTTCTACATTTGTACAATCACCGCCAAAACCATCTATCGCTATTGTTTGTAAAACCGCAAGTATCAATACCTGTATAAATGGACTATCGGAATTTAACGACTAACGAGGTTGAGCAGTTGAAGCGTCAGGATTGCTCTGCCGAAAGTTGGGACAGCATTTTTGTACACCCCCGTTTTTCTACCGATCATATTAGGCAAGTCAGCTTTTCGGGACAGGTAAAGCTTGGCATATTTGAGGGCATACATACCCTTTCGGGAGGCGTGGTAAAGCACTCGGGCATACGCAATGCAACCATCCATAATTGCGAGATAGGCGACAACACCTGCATAGAAAACGTACACGGTTATATTGCCAACTACACCATAGGCAGCAACGTTATTATCCAGAACCTGCACCTAATGTACGTCGAAGGTGTTTCTACTTTCGGTAACGGCGTAGAAGCCTCGGTGCTTAACGAAACGGGCGGAAGAGAGGTGATGATTAACGATAAGCTTTCTGCCCATTTTGCTTACATCCTTTCGTTCTACCGCCATCGCCCTGAACTGATAAAGAAGCTGCAGGGTATGGTACGCTTTTATGCCGATAAGCATTCGTCTGATAGGGGCACGGTAGGCGATAACGTGCATATTATTAACGCGGGGGTAATTAAAAACGTTCAGATCGGGAGCCATGCCGTAATAGAGGGCATGCGGAGGCTGGAGAACGGCAGCATAAACAGCAATCTGCACGATCCCGTGCACATAGGCTACAACGTAATTGCGCAAGATTTTATTATCTGCTCCGGCTCTAAGGTCGATAACGGCGTAATGCTAACACGCTGCTTTGTTGGGCAGGCGTGCCATCTGGGGCAAACCTATTCGGCAAACGACTCGCTGTTCTTCAGCAACTGTCAGGGAGAGAACGGAGAAGCGTGCGCCATCTTTGCCGGACCGTACACCGTAACGCATCACAAGTCCACGCTGCTTATTGCGGGCATGTTTTCGTTTATGAATGCCGGCTCGGGCTCTAACCAGAGTAACCACATGTATAAGTTGGGACCCATACACCAAGGCATAGTAGAGCGGGGCGGAAAGACAACGAGCGACTCGTACATCCTTTGGCCCGCAAAGATTGGAGCGTTTTCGCTAATCATGGGGCGCCACTACCGCAACTCCGATACATCAAGCATGCCCTTTTCGTACCTCATAGAGAATAACGACGAGTCGGTGCTTGTGCCGGGTGTAAACTTGCGCAGCGTCGGTACGATTCGCGATGCGCAGAAATTTCCGAAGCGCGACAACCGTAAAGATCCGCATAAGCTCGATAAGATCAACTTTAACCTGCTTAGCCCATACACCGTGCAGAAGATGTTTCGGGCGGTAGAAATACTTAAAGAGCTGCAGCAAACCTGCGGCGAGACGTCTGATACTTATACTTACCAAAGCTGTAAGATCAGCAACTCCTCGCTTAGAAGGGGAATTAAGCTGTACGATATGGCGATCAATAAGTTTTTGGGTAACTCTATCATATCCCGCTTAGAGAAATGCTCGTTTGCAAGCAACGATGAGATACGCAGTTGCCTTAAACCCGATACCGATGTCGGGCTGCACGAGTGGTGCGATCTGGCAGGGCTAATCGCGCCCAGAATCGAGATAGACCGCCTGATTGATGACATTGAGAGCGGAAAGATTACCAAAATAAAAGAGATAAACGCCGTATTCGACCGCCTGCACGATAGTTACTACTCGCTGGAGTGGACGTGGGCTTGGGATAAGATACAGCGCTACTACAACTTATCGCCCGATACCGTTACAGCTGCCGATATTATTGGTATTGTAGAGCGTTGGCGCGATGCGGTGGTAAGCCTCGACAGGATGATATACGAAGATGCGCAAAAGGAGTTCTCGCTTTCGGCGCATACGGGCTTTGGCTTAGACGGCAGCATCGATGAGCAAAAGGTGGATTTTGAGCAGGTGCGCGGCGTGTTCGAAAAGAATTCGTTTGTAGAAGCCGTACTAAAGCATATAGAGGTAAAAACCGATCTGGGTAACGGTTTGATAGAACGGCTGCGTAAAGCATAGCGTCATTCCGACTGAAGGGAGGAATCTCCTGAATACCGGCAGTACGCTGAGCGAGGAGATTTCTAGGCAAGTTCGAAATGACGATAATTATTGACCTGATGCTTATTTTGTCCTTTTCTACGGTCTATTTATCGCCTTCACCGGATTTTGACTTGCTGCACGCCAGCTTTGTAACGACACGGAAACTACCGATACAAGCAAAACAGTAAATCCCGCCAACGCAAATACCCACCAATCGAGCGAGGTATGGTAGGCAAACCGCTCTAACCAACGGTGCATGACGTACCATGCGGCAGGAACAGCAATTACGAATGCCAACGCGATATAGCGGATAAAATCCATGTTGAGCATCCGGACAGTTCCGCTAACACTCGCCCCATATACTTTGCGTATGCCGATCTCTCTTGTCCGCCGGCGTATGATGAACGCCATAAAGATAATCAGCCCCAAATCGGCAATCAAAAAGCACAGTAGCGAAAACAGGAACACCACCTGTTGTGCGTTCATTTCGTTGCGGTACATACGCCCGAACATATCGTTCATGAAAGCATAATCGGCAGGATACTCGGGGAAAACCTTACTCCAAACGTTTTCAAAAACAGTACGGGCTTGCGGAAAACGGTTGGGGGCAAACCGTACCATAATGGCGTCTTGAAACAGGCGGCGCTGCATCATTAGCAACGGAATGGTTTCTTCGAAAAGTCTGGTATAGTTGAAGTTGTCTGTAACGCCTGTAATAATGCCTCTGCGGAAATAGCCGATCGTTTCGTGATCGACCTGTAGCATTTCTCCTATGGCTTCTTCAGGAGTACTGAACCCAAGGATAGCCAGAGCCTTTCGGTTAATAACGTATTCCTCGATATGCTCCGAATATTTTTGATGATAGTAATGTTCGCCAAGCATAGCTCCTTCGGTTTGGTAATCATACTTTAGCGGAAGAAATCCTTGCCCAGCAACTGTTTGGATATGAAAAAACGGAAGAAAATCTTCCCCAGCAATCATAATGGGCAGCCATTGCCAATCCATATCGCCTTCTTTCTTTACCCGGATACCATCGCGAATTGCGTCGCCGGGCAGCTGAAATGACGAGGTAACGGCTTCTATTTCGGAATGTTTCAGCAGTTCATATTTCTCTTGTACCTGTTCGGGTTGTTCAACCATAACAAGAATATTCCGGTCGTTTTCGCCCACTTGCGTATCTTTTACCAAATTCATCTGTTTGTTGATACCAAAGGCGATAATTACTACCATCATCACTACGGCAAATTGCGCTGTCAACATCCATTTGACATTAGAATATGAAAACCGGACGGGTTTCGAATCGATGTCGGTATTGAGGAACAACGTGTAAGCAAGACCTTTTAGTGCCGGTAGAAGCGACACGGCAATGACCGATAGCAAAAAGATCAGACACAATACAGCGGTTTCAAAGAATGAGATTTGCACAGGCAATTTTCCGAACGACAATATGTGAAAAGCCGCCAGTACTCCCGCCGTTATTGAAAGAACCCCCAAGAGCAATGCCGACAACGCTTCATCTTTAAATACTGCAGACGACGGCGCTCCGCAAATACGTGGTATTTGATAGCTACGATGGTTATGAGAAAAAATCAGGCTTGCGTTTAACCACAAGTTAAACAGTACCACTACTAGTAAAAGTATGTTAGCACCGACAATGAGGTAAATATAATGAATGTTGCCGTTGACGCTCATTTCACGGAGATTGTGGCTGTGAAGATGAATGTCGGTAAGCGGCATCAACAGGGCGCGTGTTTTTGAGGATTTGTACAACTCTTTTTCTTCGATAAGGTTGGTTATTTTTTGCGCCAACGCTTTAATATCCGCTTGATTATTTAGTAACAAATATGTATAAACAAGCTGTTCCAAATCATCGGGAAGATGCAGCAGTATATCGGTATGGAAGTGAGAGGTTTCGGGAATGTCTTTAAATATCCCTGAAACAAAAACCGTTTCACTACGAGCCTTCTGCCTTCAAGAGAAATTTCGGACATCAGCGGCTCATTATTGTCAAGCGTACCAAACAGCTGCCGCGCAAAGCTTTCGCTAATCAATACCTGATCTCTTCTTTGCGGCGCATCGTTTTTGTCGCCTTGTAACAGCTGGATGTCGAATACCTGCAAAAAATTGCGGTTTACCTGATAGAAATCGTTCACTATACGCTGTTCCCCTTGGTAGCTCAGTACGGCAGAGGGGATGTTGCGCATTTTCACGATCTGATCTACTTCGGATAGCTGCTGTAGTATGCCGTCGAGGGTGTTTCCCCAGATACGTCCGTCAACAGGTTCGTTATTGGATTGTAACGACAGGCGAACGATGCGGTTGGCATTTGTGTGGTGACGGTCGTAACTTAGCTCTCGTTTGATGTAGCCTGCCGATAGCAGCAAACAGGTGAAAACGACGAATAACCCCAGAAAATTAGCTGCTCGCAAGGATATATTTTTTCGGAAACGACGAATAAATTTCATGTTTTTTACGGTTTCGCTGCTGTTACTATTCGCTGCTATGGTACATTACGGATACATATATTTTAGCTATCAAGTAATATGCCGCAAAAGTACCTGACTAGGAATAAGCTTTTTACCCAAAAACGGCAGCTTTAGCAATGTTCGTTTTCGTACACCTTGTGTTCGGTTTTATAACATCTACCTACCTGTAGTGTATTTATAATAGCAATATGCCAGATGAGCTGTTACTAAAAAGTATTGTCATTTCTCGCTTCGCTCGAAATCTCTTGAATACCGGCAGTACGTTGAGTGAGGAGATTTCTCGCTTCGCTCGAAATGACAGGGATTTTTAATGTACTATGGGTTATACCTTATAATCCTCTGAAGCTACAGCTATATTTGCTGTTAACAATACTTTTTCACTCCCTAAAACTCTTATGCTCTATCTTTACGCGATGGGTAATAGCTACAATACGGTCTAGGGTACGAGCATCGTACTTTTTCATCAGTTCTTGGGCGTTTAGGTTGGTGCTCAGAATTATCAGGTTATTTCGCTTTTCGGCATTGTCAACCACCTCGGGCAGTACCCATCGCTTGTTACCGTAAATGATGGCTTGCTCTTCATTTCCGATATCGTCTATGGCTATGCTCTTCTTTTCGAGAATTTCTTCGGTATGAGTATTCAGGTCGTAGTAGTTGTAGTATGCCTCCACTTTTCTGGCTTCTTTCAGTAAAACAGCGGGTAGCGCGTACTTGTACATAACGGTTTTACCAACGCCGTTGCTCTGGTAGTAGCTTACAAACTTCTGTGCCGAGATGCCGTTACCACGCTCACTACAGTACGCTTCAACCTCTTGCATGGTGGGGGATACAAAGGGCTGTGTAGCTTGGGTAGTAGGCGGTTCGTGGGGTTTATCAGCATTATTGCTAACTTCTGAAACGCTACGCAAGGGCGGGTGCGCACTCTCTCGTTTAGTTTGGTTTAAGTTTTGTTTATCTTTAACAGTCCGAACCTCGTCCCTAACCTTTGGAAATATTGCCAGGGTGTACTCTACGTTGGGGCATCCGTTTCGTGTTTTAAAGGCGATAAGACCGCGTTGCTGCAGCTTATTGCGGGCTGTTGAGATGGTTTTAAAGGATATGCCTAAATCTGCTTCGATTTTAGCATTGTTACGCTTAAAAAGATTCTTCCATAAACAGCTGTTGCATACTTCTAACAGATAGAAGTAAAGCGCAACTTCTGTTGTGCTGAATGAATGTTCTTCGCGCGAACGCCAAAAACCTCTTACTCGCTCTATGTAGTTCATGCTGCGGTTGCGTTTGTGGTTCTAAAGTACAAATGTAGGTACAAAGCGGCATGTAATACATAAAACTATGTGTGATGTTTTGACATGGTTTTGACACGAAACCTAAGCCGCCTTGTAGCCTGATACTTACATAAATTTCCAGTAGCCATTTTCTGTTGTGCATTTTCTGCTATACTTTTGGGTAACCAATAACCGGCGTTACACCATGAAAAAATTATTAGTAACCCTTTTATTTACTCTGCCGTTTACTGCGTTGGCGCAAACCGGCGTTGTTCCGTCCGTAGGTTTCGGACAGTCTAAGTTCGATATAAGCGACGAGTACAAGTGGTCGTATGGCGATGTGAACAATAAAATGGGCTTTCATATCTCTTTTGTTGCCAGACAATCGTTTGGCGTGTTCTTTATTTCGGGGATATCGGCTACCAGAACTTTGTCGCGGAAAGCAAGGAGGAGCTTATCTACTCAACGGGGAGCGACCGGGGGCAGAAGGCTGAGTTTAAGTATAGCGAAATTGTTATCTCAACATCCGTAGGGCTTAAACTCGATAACTTGCTGGCGGTATATCCCATTATCGAAGCGGGGGCTATGGCATCGTTTCCTACGCAGCTGAAAGATGTTATCGCTAACGATAATGTCGGTACGTTTCTTGACGGTAAGGCAGGGGTACGGTGCTTTCGCTCTTCGGACAAGCGGGAGTAAGCTACTCGATATCGGAAACGTTGGCGGTAGAGACAAAGTTCAGGTATTCCCTTCTCCGATAACGTAAGCAAGTACGAAAAGAAGTACAGCAACGGCAGCGTTTACGCCCACTCGTCTATGTGGCACTTTATGGGTGCGCAGCTATCGGTGGTGGTAAAAATATAGCGTAGCCTACGTAGGCTGCTGGGGATGGCATATAAAAGATGCCGCAAAAGCCGATAATTTTATTCGTTATGTCGAATGGAGTGAGAACCTTTGGCTCGGCGTAGCTGCATTTCCTTATTCAATATACTACTACCTTTCAAGAGATTTCTCCCTTTGGTCGAAATGACGAAAATATCCACTTTTATGGCATCTTTTAAAAAGTAGCTTAGCCGCTAAGTTGGCTCTGTATGCTGTTAGAGGCAGTTAATTAAATCGTTGGCATACACTCCGGGGACGCAGCGATCATTGCAGCATAGTTCCCCGATTCCACATACATAATTTCCACACGATCATCCTCTCCTCCAAGCACCATTTTCTTTTCGTTGTTAGAAAGCGTATTGCTTTTATTCAGCATTAAGCTGTTTAACGATAGCTTTTTCATAGCAATGCGTTTTAAAGCTGATCCATGTTTTTACTACACCATGGCGGGCAATTTATGTCCGACATATACTTTGGATCAATGCAGTAGCCCGGCATCCAAGGGCAGTAGGGGTGGTGTACTCCGCCCTTTACTATCTTTTTCTCTTCCATAGAAAGCGTATTACTTTCATCCAACCTAAGGCTGCTTAAGGATAGTTTTTCATTTTCAAATTTTTTAGTTAAATACATGTAAACATATAACAAAATTTTATAATTTACGGTGTAAATCAAAAAATGTTTGCTGTGGAGTTTTAGAGCCTAAACCATGTCCAATTGATCTAAATTGTCCGCAAGAAATCTACTAAGTACCTAACCTTGTGGTAGGTAAGGGGAGCGTTTGATATCAGTTCTAAACAGTGTTAGGGTAAGGTTTTTTACGTATAATCTCTTTAGGAAGAGCCTCCCACGGGATTCGAACCCGCTACCTGTTCGGAGGTATTGATGAGTTTTTGATTTATAATGTATTTATATACAAATACTTATGTAAGCCAATATGCTGTAGTGTAAAACGGCTGTAAAACGGAAAGTAAAAATGTCAATATGTCAGCTTTATAAAGATAGCCTATTTTCAAATACAAAAATATACAAAAACTTATATATACAATTTATTGATTTCGTATGTATTACAACATTGTTATATCTACAAAATGATAGTTTGTATACAAAGAAATACAAAACCCACCCCTAATAAAAGAGGTGGGTAAGGTAGAAAGTTTTGGTGTGAAACAAGAACTACTCTACCGTTAGAAGTTCCTTACCTAGCCGATGCAGTGCAAAGACTATTTTTGTACGTACCTTTTCGCTGGCATTTCTTACACCACTTGCATAATGGCTTAACACTTGTGGAGCAATACCTGTTATTTCTGAAATAGCAGACATTTTAACTGTATTGCTGCTATACTTAAGCAATGCTCGAGTGTTTAATTTATATTCTAGTTCATACTGGCCATTAAATGCTGCTGGTATTGTCTCTTCATCTTCTCTCATTCCTTCAAGGTGCATACTAATAGACTCCTTGATATTATGCTGTAAATCCTCCATAGTATCACCTACTGCAACACATCCGGCCAATTCTTTTAGCCACGCTTGGAAGTTATCTTCATAATCAACATGAATAATTACCTTTTCCATTGTTTTGTTTTTTTTAGCAGGGTGGTTATTTCCACCCTGCTTGTTTAAAAATGCTGTTTAGTAGCTCTTGACTTAGGGTCTCACTTTCTTTTCCGTTAACTGTTACCCGTCCTTTTTTTGTGGGGTGTTTAAACTGTCGGTGGCTGCCTTTTTGAGCTACTTGAAACCATCCATCTTCTTTTAGCAGCTTTAGCACCTTTCCCACTTTCATTCTTTTCATAGAGCGTTTGTTCTTGTTTCACACCACAAAGATATAAAAATATATATCATTTATTGCATAATGATAAAAATAAATTCATTATTTAAGATTAATTAACATTGTGGGCTATTTTAATAGCACGCGGAAGTTTACCAATTTAGAAGATATGCCGAACGCGTCCGCCGAAACGCTAGCCGGTATCGTTAGAGAAATGTCGATTTGGCTCTGGCGAAATCATCGCGATAAATGCGCTATT
>JAIRNF010000060.1 GCA_031258195.1 Prevotellaceae bacterium | reverse complement strand
AATAGCGCATTTATCGCGATGATTTCGCCAGAGCCAAATCGACATTTCTCTAACGATACCGGCTAGCGTTTCGGCGGACGCGTTCGGCATATCTTCTAAATTGGTAAACTTCCGCGTGCCGTTAAAGTAGCCCTCCAGGAACTCGCACACTATGCCGCGCTCCGTATCGGTCAATACCCATCCGTAGGGCATGGACGCGCTTTTTTGAAGTAAATATTTATCCATACTTGTATAATATAAAATTAGGTAACTTACAGGCGTATAAAAGCTATTCGTTCTCCTCCATCGCCTCGTCCGATATGGAGAACTCTTTATTTTTAAACAGCTCGGCTAATCCTGAAATTTGCTTCAGCCTTAAAAGCTCGTCCGCGTCCATACCGATATTCGGCTGCTTTTTACCTTCTAGCAGCAAGCACCTCTTCGGCTATTATTTTTATGCGCTCTGCGAGTTCGGTAGTTATTTTTATAACCCTATCCATTTCCGCCTGCTTTCCTTTTGCCTCGGCAAGTCCTTTGTATAAAGCCTGCCGCAATAATATTTCCGCATCACTATTCAGCCCCTTAGCCGCACATGTAACAGCCTGCCCTCTTAGTTCTGCCGCGGTGGGCTGCGCAACGTGCTTAGCGATAGCCATTATTTTAGCGCATGCTATAGCAAAAAGAATAGCAAGAGCTAAGGTTAATAAAAAGTCAATAATAGTAATAATTTGTAGTAAATTTTCCATAATTCAGGTTTTTTTACAAACCTAACAAAAAACCCTGAAATAATCGGGGCTTTCGCTTATAATTTCAGCCGCTCGGCGCTGGGTAGCATTTCCTCCAGTAGGTTTAATACCAAATAGAGGTCGTCGTTGCCGATTCGCTCTAAATCTACCGCGCTTAGCATACGTATAAGGGCGCGCAGGGTAGCTATGTAGTCGTCGGCGTCGGCGGCTGTTACGGCTATTGTAAAACCCCGCCGCTCGTATGGCGGCTTCTTATCGAAGTTTAGCGTTACCATTACTCTGCCCCTCCCATCAGCTTAGCGGCTATGCGGGCGCGCAGCGCGCTATCCTCGATCCGGCATACGTCCGCCATAATATCCAGCAGCCGCTCGGGGGTAAGGCGGTTGTGCCGACGCTTAGCGGGAAGCCGCACCGCGACTTTATGCCGCATAACATCTAAAATAAGATTTTCCGCCCAGTCCCTAAACAGCTTGGCCCGCTCAGAACGGATAAAGAAGCCTAGACGAATAACCTTGTTTAAGGTAGAATGTCTTATCCGATAAAAAAGGTTTCTTTTTATTACCGACAGCTATCACCATACCATTTGTGTTTTTTGAGTCCCTTTCGCATTTTTCGAGCAGTTGTTTTCCATATCCTTTACTTTTAAAGTTACCGACTACCCAATGTCACTGTATAAGTGTATATCCTTTTGCGTCTATTGGCATCCACGCGTTCTCAGCGGGCATATATTCTATAAAAATTTTCCCGCTGGCATCTAGCCGTACGAACTTGAGCCCTTCCTGCATCCTATCGGTGAGCCATGCTTTTTTCGCTTCAACGTCATGTATAGTCTTTTTATCAGACAGGCAACAGCGGATATGCTCTTGTGCAATGTTACCGGGGGTAAGGGTAATAAAATCCATAGTATTGTTTTTGTTTATGGAAACAAAAATACAAATAATAGAAAGCTATGCGTTGTCGAAAATTGCTAAAACCATTTTCGCTTTAGTAGATACAGCCATGTTCCCACACCAATCACAATAATGATTATCCAAGCAAATAGATAGTCGTATTTCCATCCCGTTTCGGGCATAAAATCGAAATTCATACCCCAAACTCCAACAATAAAGGTTTGCGGAATAAATACAGTTGCAACTACGGTAAGGCGCTTCATTATTTCATTCATACGTAAGTCGTTGTTCGCAACGTTGAGGTCGAATACGGCGTTAGCCTCTTTTCTGCGTGCTTCCGGTAACTGTACGGCTAGCTGTAAGTGGTCGTTTATATCGATGAGGTAGCCTACATTTTCTTTACGGATTAATGCTGTGTCATCCGGATGAATGAGGCGAGGCGGCTGTTCTTTAAGCGGTATTGGAGAGCGCTTAATTCGTTGTATGCTTTTCCGTGCGTTAAGTATTTTATACCTATGTTATCATCGGCTTTATTGGGGTCTATTAAGCACTCTTCCATATCTTCGAGCGATTCTTCGATATCCCCTATAATCTCAACGTACTTATTAACGATAGAATCAAGTAAAATCCCGAATAGGTAGTCAATAGATTTTTCTCTTACTTTACTTGTATTTTCTTCCAGCGCCTTACTTACCCTGTCGAAAATAGGTCTGTTGCTTTCTTGGAATGAAATTTCGTAATTTTGATAGAGCAGTAAGCATACATGCTCTACATTTAATTCTTTCTTTTCGTTATAGTAAAAATCCTTTACTATCAGCAATATACTCTTGTCGGTTATAGAAGTTTTGGTAATGTGATCGGTGGTAAGAATGTCCTGCAAATCGCTTTGGTTGATATTAAACCGTTTTCCAAGGGCAATAATGGTATCGAAAGTTGATAGTCCGGACAGCTGTACCCATAGCTGATGTTCGTTATCGGGAAGGGCTGGTAAATTAGCAGAACTTTTAGCTGGAGAAATATGGTAATCTTTAGCATTAAATGTTTGGTCGCTGATAGCCGTTGGAGTGCTGTAACTACCCGTATATGCCAATTTATCAAGAAAAAGCCTGTTGTAATGGTGTTTTTTACTTTTATTCATGTTTATCGGTTGATTATTGATTAGCTAGCTTAAAGTAATAAACGTTTTTTGCGGGTATAATTTTGAATATTCCAATGATATATCCATATTTTTTATAATCTTTGCTATCAGAATAATAAACCCCAAAACATAAATGCTATGAAATCAAAACTTTTACTGATTGCTTTAGCTGCTGTTGCTCTTATCGGTTGTAAGAATCAACAAGCAAAAACTACTCAAACAGACGCGCCCGAATATGCGGTCGTCACACCTACTAAGCTGGTTGAGAGCATTGCCAACTACCAAGATGCCAAAGTAGAGATGGAAGGAATGGTTAACCATGTATGCCGTTCTGGCGGAAAGATGAAAATGATGGCGGACGATGGCGCGGTTGTGTTCATTTTCCCAAAAGATACGGAAGAAAAGTATGATGCAAGCCTTGAAAGAAAAATAATAAAAGTATATGGCGTAGCGAGCAGCCATGTTGTGGAGTCAGATCATGCTTGTTCGCACGATACGGCAGAAGAGAAAGGCGACCGTAACCATGCGGAACATGAAGGATGCGAGCATGAGAAAGCTGAGGCTAAACCTATAATTATGGTTACTGCCGAAAGATATGAAATAGTTGGAGATGCAGACGCTGAATAGAGGCATCTACTATTGAGTAAAATAGATAGTAAGAACATAGTATTCCTACTATCTATTTTTACATGGTAGAATTCCGTCTTTTGAAGGTATATGAAAATAAGGATTTTTATTGGTTTATTGTTTTTATTAGCTTGCTACAGCTCTTTTGCCCAGCAAGGTGGTGAAAAGGTAAAAGGCACAGTGCTGGCACAGTATATGTCTAACCTATCGGCGGAAGAACGCGAAGCTTTTGTCGAAGAATGTATAGCATCGGGTAGCTATCCCAGTTTTATGGATGAATTTGTGCGTATTGATATACAAGCTAAAAATGAAGATGGAAGTATAATAAAAGGTTACTACTTTGTTGCTCCCGATTATCTCTCGATAGGTACTGAGGATGATTTTATTCGTATGCCTATACAACCTACAACAGCGCAGCGTATAGCCGATAAGAAAGGATGTTTTTTATCTACCAGAAAAATATGTAATGATATTTATAATGATGCTATTATTCGGCTCGAACCTCACCCGCTAACAAATGATAGAGATTCTTTGCGCACTTTTATTGAGCACAATAGTATTATAGAAAAACAGCGGAAAGGTTATTTGGGGCTAATAGCAGGGCATAAGAAAGATGTTATAGTTACTCATCGTTTATACGAGTATCCTAAGAACGGTAGGGTAGCTTTGTACGGATGGCACAAAACAGACGGTACGCCTATTCAGCCTATTTATATAGGGCACGTTGATTGGTATGTGGACTATAGCCATGGCATCAGGTTGGTAAAAGATACCATATATGTTGAAGGGCGGCCGATGCACTATGTAGACGTAATGAAACACCCCGTTTATAGTGGGCTGATATGCGATGAGGATATTTGCGATTATTATGTTTATCCTGTCGAAAGCGATGGCGTTAAGTAGAGAAGAGTAGTACGATTTTTTTTATTAATTTACGCTGAATTTTCAATAAATAAGTATCTTTACCTAGCAAAAATTTCTGCTAAACAATTAAAATAGCATACTATGAAGAGATATGTACTTACCCTTGTAGCATTCTTCGCCGCGTCGTTTTTAAACGCACAAGACATGAAACCTATCGAACTTAAATCACCCGATATGGGTAGAAAGGCTACGATGATGGATGCTTTTCAAAAGCGTGCATCATCGTTAGAATGGACGGATGCTAAGCTTTCCGTTCAACATTTATCAGATCTTTTATGGGCGGCAAACGGAATTAACCGTCCGGCAGAATCAAAACGTACGGCTCCATCAGCCATTAACGCACAGGATGTGGATATTTATGTATTTCTTGAAGAGGGTGCATACTTATACGATGCTAAAGCAAACATTCTTCACCCTATAGCTAAAGGCGATTTTAGAGCAGAGGCTGTAGCTCCTCGCCCGGGTAGTGTAATATCAAGCTCGCAACCTCCTGTGCTTTTAGTTTTGGTTTCTGATATTTCTCGTTTTGCTCGTGTTTCAGACGAGGGGCGAAAGTTGACGATGGCTGCAATGGACGCCGGTATTGTATCGCAAAATATTGCTATTTTCTGCGCGGGTGCCGATATGGTTACTCGCCCTCGTATGTCAATGGATACGGCAAAGATTAAAGAGGTTCTAAAATTGTCAGATACCCAACATCCATTACTCAATAATCCGATTGGCTACGCAAAGAAATAAGAAACATCAAAAATCAGAATAAATAAAAAAGCCGGAAGAATTTATAGGGGGTAAAACGAATCGTACCTTAATTATGCTGATATCAATCGCTATTCTATAAGTATGACTTTTCTTTTTCGGTTTTTTAACGAAAAAATTTACGGACAAATTTCTGGTTACCTGAAAAAGGAAGAATTTCGAAATTTAAAAAATGGTTTTACGCCAACTGCCGGAAGAAAAAAAGAATATATCAATGGGAATATTAAATTTAATTTCCAATATGAAATCACTAATCGACTTAGTATAGATTGCATGGGAACTATTTATCCTCATACAGAATTATCGCAAACAGAAAGAGGGCATATGCGGCAGATGGATATTGGAGCAACCTATGCCTTGCTAGCGAATAAGCGACTCATTTTAGTACTGGATGTTCAGAATGTTTTTGATAGTAACGATAATAGTACTCATATATACTACGATCAGAATTACACCAATATGTTTACACATTCCAAGGGTCCTGTTTTTAATTTTGGAGTACGCTTGAAATTTAACAGGGGCAAAGATATTACAAACCAATATAAAGATAATACCCCTGATATGCGGCGACTGAATCGCTAAAAACTAATATAAAATACCCTTTTTCTCTAAAATATAACAGATATGGACGAAAAACAAATTGAACCAATTGATCAAACCGAATTTTTGACAGACGAAATGCTTGATGAAATTGAAGCGGGAGGATGTACCAGTTGCGAAAAAGCATGTCAGCCCGGCAACCAAAATGCAGGTAACATAAACGATGAAAAGGATTCGGTCGCGGCTGAAAATTAAACCTTTTATGTTTCATTTCGATCAATTAAATGATTTGCAACTCTTCCCCCTAAACTTGTAGCTGCTATTTTTGCGAGATTTTCCATTGCGCCAGCGGCATTATTCGCAATTTTAAGTTTACGCCCATCAGAGTCAATAAATTTTATCGGATTATTAGCGGCATACGCGTACGGAGAAATCCGGTAGTACTTCTCGCGTAGCGGGTCAATAGACATGGCTGTCGTCGCAGAAGAAAGCGCGGGCGTACTCTCGCCCTCGTCAAGCGGCCGTACTACTTCTTCGGTCTTGGCGTTGTAGAGAACAGAGCCTATCTCGACAACATCCGTTAAGTCGCGGAACTCCGCGTATTCGCCTTTTGACGATGTGCCGACAAACACATCATAGCCCGGCTTCTGAAAGGGTGTGGTAACCGTTTGCGAGTAAAGGAGGGTAGTAAAAAGCGGAGCAACGGTAAGGGTTCTCGTCTTTTTCATGGCTTGGAGTTTTTATTTGTAAATGTTGCTACTATACGTTAGCCTTTTTCTTTGCAATATCGTAACTATTTTAGAGATATTTAGGCTAATGCCGTTGTATTTTTTGACATAGCTTGAACATTAAAACAGGCTAACTCATTAGCCGTAGCTTAAATAATGGAACAGCCTAAAAATATAGAGAAACGACGAGAGAAAAGCTACGCACAATGCCTAAAGAAAAGGTCTTAGACTTTATTAAAGAGAGGCTTTCTACATTCACACAGTCGCAGCCTACCATTATAATAAGCCGTACAAAGAAAATTAAAAACTTTATTAGATATATTTTCTAGAAAAGTATTTTATTTTTTTCGTATGCCCAATGACCACATAGCTGTTAACAAAAATTGACGAGGTCGTAAATAGTATTCGGTATATAACAAAGTTATATCGCTTTGATGTATTTGAGCTATCCTACTTGTATTCAGCAGGTTTCTACATTCTAATTTTAAATTAATTCTACTATTAGATGGCTTAAAGGAGTAGCTAATGTTGGAAAATAACGTCTGGCTAGTTGATAAACCTGTTTTTCGAGTATAGTATAATTCGCTTTCAATACCTATCAAATGGTTATTCGCAATGTACAAATAGATATCAAACTTATGTTTTTGATTAAAAAAAGTTGAATATGAATTCGCTATATAAGTTTTTGTTTTAGCCAACCTATACGAATAGCTTAGACTAAAATGCTTAGAAAAACTAAACAGGGCTTTTGGAGTAATGGCAAACATTTGCCGCTTCATTGTTTCAGACTGTCCGGCTGATAAGTATTCCATATCATTTCGGGTAAACTCTCCTTTTGCTCCTATAGTCGTTTTTAAACTATTCATATACAAGCTAACTTCAGATGATAAATTATTTACCTTAGTTGTTCCATCTTTTCTTTCGTATTTATATATAAACAACCCATTCCCTTGTGAAATTTGATTAAGCATTAGTTCTTTTTTGCTATTACTCGTAGTCCATTTAATATCCGCGAAAAAGCCATTAGCGGGATTTTGATAGGTTATTCCCGCTAGTAAATATGCCGACTTACTAAAGCTAACCCGCGCTTGGTTACTTCTCGTTAATCTATGATTTACAATAATATTACCAACTAACAAGTTATTTATATTTTCGAGTATTTTTGAATAGTTCGCAGCAAGACTTCCCGTAAGGCTTCCTGTCGGTTTATATTGAATAAAGGCGGAGGGCTTAAAAAACCAACAATTCATATTATTACTAGCGCCATGTATCTTATCAATAATATCTATTTTCGAATATTGTAAAGGCAAACCAACTTTAAAAATAAAATCGTTTCTTCTATATTCTATATCTTCTCTTATATACATATCAGTTTTTTGCCACTCTAAAGAATTGGATAATGAATCTACCGCGTTAGGAATACCCTCAACCAGAACAGATGTTTTATTCTTTTGTTTTTCATAATCTACACCCAAAGAAGAACCAAATTGAAATGACTTTATAGGAAAAGAAAAACTTAGCTTATTCGTTGTTATAAAATTTTGGTTACTAACTTGCTGCTCTAAATCGTTATTTGTAATAAATACTCCTGGTGTAAAAACAAGACTTTGTGAATAGTCATTGTAGTCCACAACAGACTCGACTCTCAAGAAAACACTCTTTATGGGTATTAACATATCGAAAGTATTCGCAATAGTAGTATGCGGTAGTATTGCTTTAATATTTTGTTTTGCGCCATTAGATATTTGAGCATTATCAGCATCCCAAAATCGCCCAAAGCTTACCTTGTTAAATAAATAACGAGATTCCGTATTTTGAGTTAAGCCGAGATTAGTAATCAGACTATTTCTATGAAGTAAGTTCTTCTGATGCTCGCAAATACTAATAACAGAGTCTTGAGTAAAATAAGAAGTACTCATATAACTTTCTTCATCAATATTGTCATGGTAGTACGAACCATTTATTTTCAGCTCTGTAGCGGGAGATAGCTTTACAAGATGATTGTATGTCGTAAGATTAGCTTCGTTATCCAAATATTTGTTTTGAGCGACAGGAGGTAATGATATATTAGGAATTGCAACAAAATCAGATTTCATTGTTGTCGCTCCATCTATACTACCACTTATAATGGCATTGATTCGATGCTGTGCTCCTATGTTATTACCTACATTATTAGACTGCCAAGAGCCGATAGCTTGCTGGCTTTTACTAAAGAGCATAGGAGTAAGATTGATGTCCCACAGTAGAGGAGAGAAACCCGCGCCCGCTTGCGCTCTTCCTGTTACTGCGACATTGTGTTTAAGCTTAATATTAAGCGATGTATTGCTACTGCTAATAATACCATCTATGGCTTTTATAGGTTGATGATCGTGTAGTATTTCAACAGAACTAACAGAGGCGTGCGGAAGGTTATTATTTGCAATTGTATAGCCACTACCTAGTAAATCCAATCCTTCAATATAGTATTTTTGTATATTCTGTCCTTGGTAACTAATCCTACCATTATCATCAACATCGAAACCTGGCATCTTTTTTATTACATCTCCAATAGAAAAATCTTGCTTTAAAGCAAACGCTTGAACTGAGTAAACTGTGGTGTCACCTTTTCTATATATGGGTCTTGCGGACACTCTTGCCTCATTAAGCAAATGATCTTTAGCACCTAATGGAATATCTAACTTTTGGCTTAGATTTCTCAAATACAATACGGTATCAGCGGATTGCATTGATTTAATGGAAACCGAAATAGAATCATCATTATGATTTACAGATATTCGAAAGTTTCCATTTTCATCTGAAAACCCATACGCGATAATACTTTCTGTATTTTTTTGTGGATGAATAATAACATTAACACCTGAAAGAGATATACTATCTGGAGAAGTAAGTTTTCCTTCTATTATTACACCTTGAGCGACAAGTAATGAAGAACTAAAACTGAAAAGCAACCATGTAAATATATATTTATACATGCATAATCATTAGAATCGTTCAATAAAATTATTCCTTTTTTGTACATTTGATATTGCGCGTGACCGCATTGACTCGTCACTATAGTCTAGCCCATTTAGCTGATCAATATGACTGGCCTTGCTTGCTTCCAATCCAGTTACATAGCCTTTAGCATTTGTATTAATATATTTTCTATCGACAAAATACATTGGTATATTTTTTGTTTTCTTAATTTCTAAAAGTTCGAAAACGTGCTCTTTATCACTATCAGTTAGCCTTACAATTAAACCGGGCAGCCCCCTAAACTTGTATGGACCATCGCTAATAGGTATTTCTGTTGTAAACCATGCTTCGTAGTTACGTCCTGCAAAACCACATGTGGCTTTAACGCAGGTCATTCCCAATATTGTAGCTTTAGCATTGTTATCTATCTGCCATTCGAAATCTATTTCTTCTACTACTTTATAGTGATTTACCTTCATATCCCATGCCGTAAATAAGGTCTTATTTGGTTCAGGATAATTCTTATACACATAGTAAGAGCTAAATAAATTTGAAGACGTATTTGCTGTCTTAGATCGAACATTAGAGAATGTGGCATTAGAAGGTACTTTAGCGTTGAGCATAAATAAAGAATCAGTATATTGTCTATAAGTACTATAAAACTTAGAACATTTTTCGCCTATTTCTAAAACCATTTCCTGCGCTTTTAAAGAATTGGGATTTTTGTGTTCATCATAAAACTGATACATATAAATACACACGCTAGAGCAATTATCTATTTTCTCATATGTTTGTGACTTTGCGACATAAGATCCGATTAGGATCAATACTAGAAAAGATAGTTTTTTCATATATACAGAGTATTTTTATCAATTGTTGTATAGTTTATTGTTTAAAACAGACAGTAGCCGTTTTTATCAAAGATAATACTTTAGAAACAGGGGTTACCCTATTCTCTTTAGAAGTTTTTTAAAAGGAGCGTGATAAATAGCATTCGCACTCCCTCCTTTAGCCTAGCAATACTTATAAATCAAAATCGCATATTGCTTCAGCATTCAGTTCTACTATTATTTGCCTATCTTCTGCGGTAGGAGCGCATACTTCACCATGTACGTAATATGATTCATAGCAAATTACAATGAAATCCTGACATGGTACATTCGCTTTAGCCGTAGAGGTAGAAATAGCACAAAAACTTAACGCCATTACGATTGATAACACTAACGATTTAAATTTTTCATAAAAAATTATGTTAATTAGACATTTTACAAATGTAATCGATATTTCGCGTCAACAAAATAAAATTAAACTAAATATTATTGTAATATGCTTATACAACAATATTAATTATATGCTACCTGTGGTGCGTTTAGCAATTCTTCTGTCATTTCGAGCTTGTCGAGAAATGACGAGACTATTTTTTGAAAACTACGAAGCGTATTTGTAAGACGCTATCTATTAAATACATATGTATTATAAATGTACTACGGGTTATATGCTGTATTTTATGTAAAATGTATATATTGCCAATTATCCATTCATTTTCATTCCGTTATCCTAAGATATCCCTTTGCCTTTTTCATCGATCGAGTACGCTCCGCTTTCAGCTCCGATACAACAGCTTGGTCTTTTTCTTCATCTGGTTTTTCAAGTATCTTATTTATCTTATCCATCGTATTTTTAAGCCGTATCTTGGCTTTCATGGCCGCGACATATCGGTCGGAAGAAAGCGGCCGCTTATACTCCTCCGGCGCCTTATCGTACTTCCGTCCGTTCTTTCCCATGATAGCCTTTGACGCTCCGGCAAGAACGCTTAAACTCGAAAGAAGCGGAGAAATAAGCGAAACGCTTCCTTTTCAGACCTTAACAACGAAGCTCTATTCCGCGCCCATAACCTCGGCGACGAGGCATTAATTCAGGAAGAAGCATACAAACAATTCTATAAATAGATTAGCCATGACAACAACCTACTTAGTACTCTCAATAATTCTTTTCTTTTCGGCCGTTGCGATTTACACGCCGGCAAAGAAGCTAAAAGAATTATTAGAAGAGAACAAAAAGCTTACGGCTAAGAACGATGAGCCGAGGGGGTTTTCTTTCTACTATGAATAACGAGCCGGATAGCAAAGAAGCGGAGTTAATAGAGCCGGCGCGAGGCCCTAACAGCTTAGTCGGGGTAAAGTATAGAACGCGAGCTGAGATAAGAAAGAACATGCAGCCGCAGGCTATGCGTGGTGGAGAAGAACAATAAACAGTATAATTATATGGACGAAAAAGTACGATACCCAAGAAAATATCTTCAGCAATCATTAGTGCTAAATAATGTTGCCGGAAACGCATATAGCGAGTTGAAAGATTGGATGGTTTCCGATATCGAAGATTACGTTTGCTATGAGGCGGAACCACCTAGAATTCTCATCTGTTGCTCAGAAGAAAGGAACATTTCTAGTTCATTCTCTCTTTTAAACTCTGCTAACTTTTCGTTTTCTTTTTTCATAATAAATTTTTTAAAAGTTAATAATGCATTCTGTTTTCTTCCAGTAAGATGTCTTTATAGTTGAGTCTACAGAATGTTTCGATTTGATTTTTGATCTGCTTCAATCATCGTTCTTTCAATTTTTTTAGTGCTTTTTTACCAGCGTTAAGCCTAATTGATAGTCGCATGAAAAGCATATTGTTATATGTATTTAATCCAAAAGATTCGACTTGGTTATAAAACGTTGTTTCAATGATATTGGTTTGGGAAGTACGGCGACCCCATGATATTGGAGGTAAATATGAAACCATTAACTGAATCCGCCTCTTCCAAAACTGCTTATATACAGTAAGCTGCCAAGTATCTATGCCTGTCATTCTGTATCCTTGTATTAACGCAACCTTATCCATCGCTCGGTCGTACTCTAGGTCAACGCCAAAAGTTAGCTCCGGATGATAAAAACTCACCATAAAGTTCCCGAGCCATGTGTTGTAGCTATTCTCTAAATTTTGATACTTCAATGTTTGGTAATGGTAAGCAAGTGCTGCGCTAACTTCAAAATAATCGCCTAAAGGTGTGTTCAAATTGAAAACCATAGCAAATTCGCGTGATTGCATGTTTTGATATGTTTGATAGTAGAGAGAGGAGCGTTGTTCATATATAGGCAGAATAGCTCTTTCAGAAGATGAATACTGCGGAGAAATGGTGAAGATATCACCAAGCGTAATCTCTAAAGATGCTTGATGCCTATATGCTGGCTTTAGCAGAGGATTGCCAACCCCAATCATTAACGAATCTATTTGGTATGGATTGTCTCCTAACTCATAGAGAGAGGGAAAGACCGATGATATAGAATAACGTCCATTTATGTTAAAAAAATCACTTAGCGCGTAGTTTATTCGTAATAATGGCTGGAAGCTATCGTAATAATTTTTTTGCTGAGCCTTATCACTCATACTTGCATATTGCCATGCTCCTCCAGCTCTAACATTGAGTTTCTCGCTGATTCTATAACTGAGGTAAGAATATAATCGACTACGATATTCATCATTATTCCATGTGTAATTTGCGGCCGCTTTCGAATTGTATTTTCGAATCGTATTCGTCTGTCCGATATTTAAATTAAGTTGAGATGATATTTTGTAACTTCCATCTATCACAAATTTCCAATAGTTTCGCGATATATCATAATGTGATGATGCTTCGTCGACATTATGAATATAACGATTATACTGCTTATTATCATAACTGTTATAGGTTATATCTGCTTAAGGAGTAGCTTTGAAGAAAGTTGCCCAACATAGTTCAAACTACTAGTATACTTATTAAACTTATCTTGGTTCTGACGCTGGTCAATAAAGCGATCTGTCGAACCACTACCTGAGAACTGGCGTAACATATTGTATGTTGTATTCTCATTAGTCTTTTCATGAGCATAATCGCCCCTTGCAAAAAGAGAGTGGCCAACTGCTATTTGATACTGAAAACCAGCTCCCACGACATTACCATAATAAGAGAAATTTTGATTGGGTTCTTTTTCTGAGACATCATCAGACTTTAGATTGTATGCACCCACGTAATCTTGTTTGAGAGAGATAGGATAATTCCACTTAATCCATGCCCCAGTATAATTTGCATAGGCATCAATCTTTTGATTAAAGAAGTTAAGGCTAACTTTAGGCTGCTCATTCACTAGCCAATCATTTCCATTGGCGCCAGATGGATCGAGAATAGTGAAATTGTCAAACCCAACTTGGTATCCCGCATCGTCTTTCTTTAATATGTAGTTAATAACAGCATAGTAATCATCTGATACAAAACGCCCGGCAGGATTCTTAATTACTTCTATCGATTCTATTCGATCAGGAGAAAGACCACTAACATACGCTTTGCTTCGTTGAATATTGTTAACTAATAGTAATATAGACGACTGATTGTCAATCTTTACTTCATCAGAGATACGATCAAAGCGAACTCCGGGTAATTGTCCTGCGAGTTGTTCCGCATTACTAACAGGGGCTCGCATTCTCTTTGTAACAGAATATAATATACAACTTTGTCAACATCATATCTAGCCGCTCTTCCAGTTACTATCGCTTCTTCTAGCTGATTTTCCTGAGTTAATAAAGAGAAAATGCCCAACTCATTCGAGTAAGTACTTGAATCAATTGACTGTTCTATAGTCAAATAACCTATGCCACTAATTCGTATTTTTGCAGCAGGAGATGGGGTTTTGGTTGTAAATACTCCTTTATCATTTGTAAGACCTACAACAAGGATGCGATCAACAGAGTTAATAAGCGAGACCGTCACAAGCGAAATGGGAACTCTTGTTTCCGAGTCAACAATATTCACTTTGTACTCGAATTCTTTATTCTGTGCATGTAAGAGCAAAGAAGAAAGTAAAAATATGAATACAAATAGGTATTTGGTATTTTTAGTTATAATTACCATAATCGCATTGTTGCTATATTTACAAATGTAGAAAAAAATTAACGTATTCTATAAATTATGTTATTTTTATATTACATATTAAAAAATGAAATAAATAGATTCATGACATTTATAATGTTCAAAAATTATTACTTTTGAGGACATTAACTTAATTTACTAACTTATGAAAAGAATAATATTTGTTTTGATACTTCTATTTTCAATCAGCAATGTAAGCGCTAAGGGAATTTATAAAATCCTTGAAAAAGGAAGATCGGCTCTTCAAGCTAACAAAATAGATTTGGCAAAGAATTATTTTGAAGAAGCGTTAAAGAAATCTAACGAGTATTCAGCATATCACGCACTTGAGGAACTTGTTAACTTATATGTTTTACTTAATGATGTTGAAAAAGTAAAGTATTATGCCAATCTCAGCTATACTGATAGATATGGAGGTAGTCTTGCTAAATATTATCCATTAAACTATGAGTTTAGATATGCTCCGGTTTACTTGTATATTGTAGGCGAAAATTATGAAGAGGCCTTAGATTATCTTAACAATCATATGAAGGATTATAATGGTAATGAAAGTTCTAGAGAATTCTATAAATATTTTTTATATAATAAGCTCAATATGAGGTATGACTTTTCAGTTGTTTCTTTTCCTTTATACTCTAGCTTTTATACGCTCAAAAACTCTAATATAGAGTTAAGAATAGAAATTGCTTATAAATACTATCATGATTTTATTACATCTAACTCTAACGTAGAAATATCTGATGAGGGTGTAAATCAAATTTTAAAGGTAATAGAAGATTATCTTACTACCTCTGAGGGTCAAAATAATAAAGAGGCAATGCGGCTTAAAACTCACTATACTGACGAACTAGCCTGGAGGGAATTTAAAAGATATATAAACTATTATGATGAGTCTTCCATTGAAAATAAATATATAAAAAATAGACCCGCAACTGATCCCGTGACTTATTTTGCTCAAGCTGTGATTAAATCCCGAGAAGCCAGCGGTCAATATGGATGGAGCCAAGTTCTTCCAAATTATGATAAAGCTATCTATTGGGGTATTGATGAAAAAATGCCGATGAATGATGTAAGAAAACGAATTGGTATAGCAACTTATTTAGCTAAAAAAGACTCCGATAATTGGATTACTGAAGAGAAAAGCGATTATGCGATAGATATGATTACGGAGTATATAGAAAAATATCCAAATGATATAGAAGCCATATTCTATCGCGCAAAGTTATGTGACGTTTTTGGAAAAAACATTTACGCACGTTCAGCTTTAGCAAAAGATGATTATCAAAGTGTTCTCGACTCTCGTATTGATGATAAATATAAGATAAATGAATCGTGGGAAGGCGTTCGAGCAATGAAAAAACGGTTAGATGAAATGGATAAAGTCGAAGCAGACCGTCAATGGCGCAGAAATATGATTGCTCGTGCCGAGTCTAATGAAGATTATGCCATGTCGTTTTTAAGCTATGCTTATTCAGGTTTTAAAGGTTTTCCCAGAGATAATGATAAGGTTTTTTATTGGGCTTTAAAATCTGCCGAGAATGGAAATGCAACAGGGCAATACAATTTAGCCATATGCTACGAATTTGGACAAGGTACACCAAAAGATAAAACACTAGCACTATATTGGTATCGTAAGTCGGCAGAACAAGGATATTCCGATGCGAAGCAGAAGGTTACTACTCTTGAAGCAGAAATGAGAAATGAGGCAGGATACCGTGCTGTTTCAACACAGTTTAAAGAGTTGACTCCAACCGAATTTAGCAATAGAGTTTATAACTTTAATATTAGTAATAATCGTTCATTGATGAGAGTGTATCGCCCTACTGTAATACATATCTTATCGAGTCAGAATAAGGCGAATAATGATATGACTTCTATACTTGATTTGTATGCAAACGATCATCCACATTTTAACCTTTATAGATTTGAAAACGGAGAAAAGGAGGGTATATCAGGTAGCGAGCAAGAGTTACGAGATATGGTTGTTAGCAAAATGAATATTAAAAATTATCCGACTATTATTTTGTTACGCCCTAATGGACGTTACGTTGCTTTTGAGGGAACCATGACTCTAAAAGAGCTTGAAAATTTATTAGATGATCATTTCTTTAAGGACGGATCATTTCCACATAGCAAAGTGGAATTATTTTAATAATTTTTAAAGAGATTTTTTGATTATATATACCGATTTAAAAAGGGTCGAAAAATTTTTTTCGACCCTTTTTACTATAACCTATCTTATTCACTCTGTATTTTGTGAATCCACATCTACATAAAGCTCATACTCCATAGTTTCATAGTAGAAGTTTAAAACTAAATCGGGAGATAGCTTTTCAAAATCCTTGTATAGGGGGTAAAACGAATCGTACATATTCTTTAACCCGGAATAAACAATATAAATAGCTATAAATTAGCCGATTAAACTATAAATTCGCCTCCCGCCCTTAAAAAACGAATCGTACTT
>JAIRNF010000057.1 GCA_031258195.1 Prevotellaceae bacterium | reverse complement strand
CACACATTCTATTTACACATTAAAGAGTGCGAGTTCAGGTACAATTTTCGAAACCAAAATATTTATCTAATTTTACTCAAAGAACTTAGAAAATTACCTCTTAACTAATCTTGAACCATTTTGAAATATTTGACGGCTTGAATGGCGTGCTGCAGCGTGTGCAATTTCGTGAGCCATAACACCAGCCAGTTGGGCTTCGTTGTCTATATATTTGATAAGCCCGGTATAAACGTATAGCTTACCTCCGGGGCATGCAAACGCATTTTGTACATCATCTGCATCGATAATCATTACAGACCAATCGAATACATCGCGGTTTTCAACAACGCCACAATCTAATATCGTAACTGCAATACGTCTGATATGTTTATAAGCATCGGCGTATTTTGTTTCATCCAAAAGTGGATAATTTGTTTGGTCAGAAGCGATTTGAGCATACATTTGAGTTCTCAGCTCTTTATCCGTTGAGATATCGGTAGGATTAAAGCTGACCAAAGCATTGGCAACATTGCTTATAGTTGTACAACCCATAAACGAGAAAGAAAAGGTTGCAAAAGCAAAGAATAATTGTTTTTTTCATAATAAGCAGACATAATTTCGTAAGTAATCTTGTAAACAAAATTAAGATGAAAAAGATAAGCAGCCTAATGTCTTTTAACACTTTTACTGACACGTTGGGATAAAGTTCACTGTTTCAGAGTGGTACCAATAAATATTTTAAAGTGCTGATTCATCTTGCTATATTTGCGCAAAATTATCCAAGATGCATATAGGAAAGAAGTCGACAGTAAATCATAATATTAATCCTAAGAATATTCGCCCTGTATTTAAGGAGAGTCAACCGAAGCTACACATCGAAACTTACGGTTGCCAGATGAACGTAAATGATAGCGAGGTCGTGGTTGCTATTATGCAGCAGCATGGCTATTCGGTTACAAATAGTATAGAAGAGGCAGATATTATTCTTGTAAATACATGCTCTATTAGAGATAATGCGGAGCAGCGTGTTTGGGGGAGGTTAAACGAATTTAAGCAGCAAAAAAAGAAGCGACCGAATACCATTGTTGGTGTTATTGGTTGTATGGCGGAACGTTTAAAAGAGCAGCTGATTGAAAAAGAAAAAACAGTTGATCTGGTGGTAGGGCCTGATGCATACCGCGATTTGCCCAATCTTGTTGCGCAAGTGGAATCAGGGCAGAAAGGAATAAACGTGCTGCTATCGCGCGAAGAAACTTATGCCGATATTAGCCCTATACGGCTAGATGCTACAGGTGTTTCAGCCTACATATCTATTATGCGGGGATGTAACAATGTTTGCTCGTATTGTGTTGTTCCTTACACAAGAGGTGGGGAAAGAAGTAGGGATCCGGAAACTATTGTTAATGAAGCAAAAGTATTGCTGGATAATGGCTATAAGGAGGTTGTGCTGTTAGGGCAAAATGTAGATTCGTATAAATGGACAGATTCTAAAAATTCTACAAAGTCTGTAAATTTTGCCCAGTTGCTAGAAATGGTTGCATTGCTCAGTCCCCGGCTGCGTGTACGTTTTGCAACGTCGCACCCAAAAGATATGAGCAACGGTGTGCTATATACTATGGCGATGTACGACAATATCTGTAACTGTATTCATTTACCTGTGCAATCAGGAAGTACACGAATGCTTGATCTGATGAATCGCAAGTATAGCCGAGAGGATTACATGGAGCGGATTAATAAAATTCGTGAAATTATTCCCGATTGTGCCATTACGACCGATGTTATTGCCGGCTTCTGTACAGAAACAGAAGAAGACCATAAGCAAACCATATCGCTTATGCAAGAAGTAGGATACGATTTTGCATATATGTTTAAATACTCGGAACGCCCTAATACCAAGGCTGCGCGTCATATGAAAGATGATGTGCTGGATGATATAAAAACAGAAAGGCTGAACGAAATAATCGCTTTGCAAAATAAGTTGTCTGAACTAAGTAATAAGAAAGACGTAGGCAAAACGTTCGAGGTGCTTGTGGAGAACCATTCTAAGCGGTCTAATGATTTCTTATCCGGACGTACATCTCAAAATAAGGTGGTGGTATTTCCTAAAGGAAAGTATGAGATAGGTGATTATGTTAATGTAAAAGTTACCGATTGCACCTCGGCTACGCTAATAGGAGAATCCATATAGTTTTTAGTCATTTCGAGCAAAGCGAGAAATCTACTCATTTACTCATTTAATGCACTGTTGCTATTGGGAAGATTTCTCGCTTTGCTCGAAATGACTCTATTTATTACAATTCTTTACGTAATCGGGCAACAGAAATATTTAGCTGCTCACGATATTTGGCTACTGTTCGCCTTGCGATCCGGTAGCCTTTTTCATTAAGAATTTGCGTTAGTTGCTCGTCGGTAACAGGGCTGCGCTTATCTTCATTAGCAATGCACTCCGATAGAATGTTTTTTACCTCTCGGGTAGAAACTTCTTCGCCTGAATCGGTTAGCATACCCTCCGAGAAGAAATGCTTTAACGGAAAAATTCCGAAATGAGTTTGAATATACTTGCTGTTAACAACTCTCGATACAGTAGATATATCTAGGCTTGTACGTTCTGCAATATCTTTCAGGATCATAGGCTTTAATTTTGATTCATCGCCATCAATAAAGTAGTCGTGCTGAAAATCGATAATAGTTTGCATCGTATTCAACAAGGTGTTTTGACGTTGTTTTATTGATTCAATAAACCATTTAGCCGAATCTATCTTTTGCTTAATAAAACTTACTACTTCCTTTTCCTGATCGTTAGACGCATTATTACTCTTATCTACATACTCTTGCAGTAGCTGGGAGTAGCCCCTACTTACACGTAGTTCGGGAATATTGTAAGCATTAAGGCTGAGTTGCAATTCGCCGCCTTTCAGCTCAAGAATAAAATCAGGAATAATCAACTGTGCCTGACTGCTATAAGTATCGGTAAAATTACTGCCCGGTCTTGGGTTCAGCTTTACTATTTCAGCAATAACCTCTTTTAGCTGCTCTTCGCTAATATCAAGTTTTGTAACAATCTTATCATAGTGTTTTTTTGTAAAAGCGTCAAAGTGATTTGCTATAACTTCTTTTGCCAGCTCGATTGCCGGAGTGGCTGTTTTTAATTTCAGCTGTATTAATAAGCATTCTTGTAAGTCTCTTGCTCCTATACCGGGAGGGTCAAAATCTTGAATAATAGTAAGCGCTTTTTGCAATTCATCAACACTGACTTCCATATTCTGCCTGAAGGCGAGGTCGTCTGAAATAGACTCTAAATCGCGACGCAGATAGCCATCGTCATCTATGCTGCCGATCAAAAATTTTCCGATGCTGTATTGTCGCGGGTTGAAATGGCGGAAACCCAGCTGGCTGTCTAAGTGTTGGTGCAGGCTTTCTGAAGTTGAGAGCGTAGAATACTCTTTCTTCTCATCTTTCGACTGATTGTTTACTTGCAGCTTATATGATGGAGTATCGTCCTCTTCGTTCAGATAATCTTCAAGTGTAAATTCATCTTGAGATTGTTCGGTATCTTGTTCTTCAATGCTTTCATCAATCTCATGCCCCTCTTCAAGAGTTGGGTTTTCTTCCAACTCTTTTTTAATACGCTGTTCAAACTGCATAGTCGGCAATTCCAGAAGTTTTATTGTCTGGATTTGCAGTGGCGAGAGTTTTTGCAACATTTTTTGTTGGAGAGACTGCTTGAGCATTTGTAATAAAAATAAATTTAAAGCATAAGGTTATTAGTCTTTTGTCTTTATTCTCTATCCTTAATCAATCTATATTAATTAAAATTCTGCGTTGTTAGGTGTACGAGGGAATGGAATAACATCGCGGATATTTGCCATGCCCGTAACAAATAGCAGTAAACGCTCGAAACCTAAACCAAACCCGCTATGAGGTACTGTACCAAAACGGCGTGTGTCTATGTACCACCACATATCTTTTAACGGAATGTTCAGCTCTTCGATGCGAGCCATCAGCTTATCGTAACTCTCTTCACGTTGCGACCCACCAATAATTTCACCGATTTTAGGGAAGAGTACATCCATTGCGCGAACGGTTTTCCCGTCATCGTTCTGCTTCATGTAAAATGCCTTTATTTCTTTTGGGTAGTTAGTAAGAATAACAGGCTTCTTGAAGTGTTTTTCTACCAGATATCTCTCATGTTCAGATTGCAGATCTACACCCCAGCTTACAGGAAATTCGAATTTTTGATCTGCTTTCATTAGTATCTCAACTCCTTCTGTATAATCTAAACGAACAAACTCTGTATTTACTACGCTTTGTAGGCGTTCTAATAGTTCTTTGTCCCACATATCGTTTAAGAACTTCAGATCATCGGCGCAGTTTTCAAACGCATAGCGTACAAGATACTTAATAAAATCTTCTGCCAGATCCATATTCTCCTTTATCTCGTAGAAAGCCATTTCAGGCTCTATCATCCAAAACTCAGCAAGATGGCGAGGAGTATTAGAATTTTCGGCACGGAAAGTAGGACCAAAAGTATATATTTCTGAGAGAGCCATTGCTGTGAGTTCACCTTCCAATTGTCCTGAAACTGTAAGGTTGGTGTGCTTTCCAAAGAAGTCTTCTGCAAAGTTTACACTCTTATCATCTTTTCTTGGAAGATTCTCTAGGTCTAGCGTAGTTACAGTAAACATTGCTCCTGCACCTTCGGCATCAGAGCCTGTGATGATGGGGGTATGAACATACACAAACCCTTTATCGTTAAAATATTTGTGTATGGCAAATGCCATTGCATGGCGTATGCGGAGTACTGCCCCAAATGTATTGGTACGAGGACGCAGGTGCGCAATTTCGCGTAAAAATTCTAACGAATGTCCCTTCTTTTGCAACGGATAGGTTTCGGCATCGGCAGTGCCATAAACCTCAATATTTGCAACTTGTACTTCCACGGGTTGTCCATTTCCGGTAGATTCTACCAGCTTACCTTTTGCACAAATTGCAGCACCGGTTGTAATTAGTTTTAGAATCTCGGCATCAAAGCTTGCAACATCAACTACAAGCTGCAAATTATGTATAGTTGATCCGTCGTTAAGCGCAATAAAGGCAATATTCTTATTACCACGCTTTGTTCGTACCCAACCTTTAACGGTAACATCTCGTCCTATTTCTTTCGACTGTAAAAGGGCTACAATCTTTTCGCGCCCGGGTGTTTGCATTTGCATAGCTTGTAATTAAATAGCTGTTAATATTTATATTTATTCTTGAGGAACTTCAAAATCCCTATCGCGTAAAAATCCTACCGTTTTTTCGATTTCCGCATACATCACTTTATCTACTGTAATAAACGAGACAACCTCCCTATAGTTCGCCAGTAACTCCTCTAAATACGGAGATGTTTTTGCGGGGCGTCGGAACTCTACTGCCTGAGCAGCGTTCATCAGCTCAATGGCAAGAATGCGCTCTACGTTATCAACTACGCGAAGCAACTTAGTTGCGGCGTTGGCACCCATACTTACATGATCTTCCTGTCCGTTTGAAGATACAATAGAATCAACTGATGCCGGATGGCATAATATCTTATTCTGACTAACCATTGATGCTGCAGCATATTGGGGTATCATGAAACCTGAATTGAGTCCCGGTTTTGCAACCAAAAATTCGGGCAATCCGCGTAAACCCAGTATCAGTTGTGCTGTTCTACGTTCCGATATGTTGCCTAACTCTGCCAAAGCCATTGCCAAAAAGTCTAATGCTAGTGCCAGCGGTTGACCATGAAAGTTTCCACCTGATAAGACAGCGTCCTCATCAGGGAATACAGTAGGGTTATCAGTTACCGAATTAATTTCAGTGGATAGTACTCCGGAAACGTAATTTATGGCATCTTTCGAAGCCCCGTGTACTTGCGGTATGCAACGAAACGAATATGGATCTTGCACATGACTTTTTTTGCGTGCAATAAGCTCGCTTCCTTTTAAAAGGTTGCGAATATTGTGGGCTGTTTCTATTTGTCCGCTATGTGGACGGATATTATGCAGCAACGCATTGAACGGTTCAATAATTCCATCATACGCATCAATAGATAGTGCGCCAATAACGTCTGCCAATTTAGCCAGCTTAAATGCTTTAAGAAGTGCATAAATACCGTGAGAACTCATAAATTGAGTGCCGTTAAGTAAAGCAAGTCCTTCTTTCGATTTCAGCTCAATAGGTTCCCAACCAAACTCTTCCAGCACTTCTGCAGCAGTCCTTTTCTCTCCCTTATAACGAACTTTGCTTAAACCGATTAATGGCAGGAAGAGGTTTGATAAAGGAGCTAGGTCGCCAGAAGCACCAAGCGAACCCCGATCGTAAACAATGGGGAGTACATCGTTATTGTAAAAATCAATAATGCGCTGCACTGTTATTACTTGCACCCCGCTGTATCCCAGCGATAAAGCGTATGCCTTAAGCAGTAACATCAGCTTAATAATCTCTGGCTGAACTTCGTCGCCCATGCTACAGGCGTGCGACATTACCAGATTTTTTTGCAGTTGCCCCAACTCTTCTACCGAAATTGACTTATTGCATAGCGAACCAAAACCTGTGCTAACGCCGTAAATAGGTTCTTTTTGCGATTTTATTTTATTATCCAAATAATCTCGGCATTTTTGAATCGCGGTTTTAGCATCCTCGCTAAGCGTTAAGGTGTAATTTTCGTTTAGCAATGTTGAAATTAGTTCGAAGCTCATTATTTCAGAGCCCAAAATATGTTGTTTGCTCATAAATAACTTTGATTTTTATGTGGAAACAAAAGTAGTAAAAATTAGTCTCTCTCTATATCGTAGAGCTAAAATTCATAAATTCAGCAAATTGAGTCTTGTTTTAATACTTTCGTTATAGGAAAATCATATTCCGGTAAACGTTAAACTCTAGATATTTGAACAATAGCTATTATTTCGTAAATAAATAATCTTACTTTTGTAAGTTAAGAGGTGTTGTAAGAATAGTATCACAGATGTACGAATACATAAAAGGCGATATATATAGTTTAACTCCTACTACGGCTGTAGTTGAGACAGGTGGGATAGGCTATTTTGTTAACATATCTTTGCAAACCTATACTAAAATAGGGCAAGAGCGAAAAGTGTTTTTACTGTTACACCATGTAATTAGAGAAGATGCACATTTGCTTTTTGGCTTTTTTGATGAGGAAGAGAGAGAAATATTTCGTCAGCTGATTAGCGTTACAGGCGTTGGTGTTAACACGGCACGTATGATGCTATCTTCGCTTTCTTCTTCGGATATTGCTGCTGCAATAGAAAAGGAAGATGTTACAAGGCTAAAGGGTGTAAAGGGAATAGGGCTGAAAACGGCTCAACGTATCATTGTAGATTTGAAAGGAAAAGTGAACGAGGCAACATTAGCCGGAAAGCTAGCTGCTACTCCTACAAGTAGGAATAAAGAAGAAGCGATGTCTGCCTTAATTACGTTAGGATTTACGAGAGCCTCTGTCGAGAAAGTTCTGGATACTTTGACAAATGAGGGGCTTGGTAGTTCGGTAGAAGAGTTAATTAAACAATCACTCAAACGATTATAGTTCGATAAATAGAATTAGAAATATGCTTAAGAGAGGCGGTCTTTTACTCATCATATTTTTTTCGATATGCTCTATCAGGAGTTTAGCTCAAACGCTGTCGTCTCCCGACCAATGGTACAATCCATTACAAGAAGAGGTTATAGAGTATAATTCCAATACCGGGAGTTACTACTTCTACAAGCTGCAGGGGGGTAAGAAAACAATACCGTATAAAATTCTTACATCGGAAGAGTTTAGCAAATTCCAACAGGAAAATGCTATGCGCGATGAGTGGATAGCACAGCGCAATACGTCTAACCAAGGTACTACTAGAGGCAGTAGAAGTGGAATAATCCCGTCATTACGTGTTGAAAGCGATTTATTCAATCAAATTTTTGGAGGGAATGAGATTTCCATTACTCCGCAAGGAAGCGTGGAAGCGATCTTTGGCGTAAGCCATACTAAGAACGACAACCCAATGATTCCAAGCCAGTATCGAGGAACTACATCGTTTGATTTTGATACAAAGCTCCAGTTCAACATCTCCGGAAATATAGGGGAAAGGCTGAAGCTGAACTTTAATTACGATACAGAGGCAACATTTGATTTTGATCAGGAAATAAAGCTCCAGTATATTGGAAATGAAGACGATATTTTGCAAAAGCTAGAGGCAGGAAATGTTAGCCTCCCGCTTTCTGGGTCTTTAATTACTGGTAGTCAAAGCTTATTTGGTATAAAAACTGAGCTGAAATTCGGTAAGTTTACGTTTACCGGGCTTTTATCTCAACAGAAGTCGGAGTCAAAAGAAGTTATCATACAAGGTGGCACACAAAGCCGTACATTCGAAATAGCTATTGACGAATATGATGCTAACCGACACTTCTTTCTATCTCAAGTTTTTTATGATAACTACGACAAGGCATTAGAGCAGCTGCCTTTAGTTCGTTCCGGAATTAATATTACAAAAATAGAGGTTTGGGTAACTAATAGAACCAACCAGTTCCAAGATGCGCGTGGTGTTGTAGCGTTTTTAGACTTGGGAGAACCTTTTACACTTCATGATAATACGCTATCAACAACTCCGGCACCCAATACATATCCTAGTAACAGCGCTAATAATTTGCTTCGAACACTTACGAATCCGGGAGGAAAAGTGGATGTTAATCAACTTCGTAACTCGAACAATATTACAAGCTACCTAACCTCTGTTGGATATAGCGGAGGAGAGTATTACGAAAAATTGGAAAATGCACGTAAGCTTATCCAGAATGTTGATTATACGCTGAATGCAGTGTTGGGTTACATTTCTCTTAACATGTCGCTTAACTATGATGAGGTGTTGGCTGTTGCATACGAATATACATATAATGGCGTTGCCCATAAAGTGGGAGAGCTATCTTCTGATGGTATTATTGCTCCTAGCACACTTGTAGTAAAATTGCTTAAGGGAACCAACTTCAGCCATCAACTACCAAACTGGAATTTGATGATGAAGAATGTTTACAGCTTAGATGCTTATCAAGTTAGTAAAGACAACTTCATGCTGGATATTTACTATGAGGATAGCCAAGCAGGGACTGAACTACCATACATTACAGAGGGAAATATTGCAAATCAACCACTTATTCGAGCGCTGCATGTAGATAATCTGAACTTTCAGAATGATCCTTATCCTGATGGAGTGTTTGACTATGTTGAGGGCATTACCGTACTATCATCACAAGGAAAAATCATATTCCCTGTGCGAGAACCTTTTGGGAGATATTTAGAGGCAAAAATAGGCAATCCGACTATTGCAGATAAGTACACCTATAAGGAGTTATACGATTCTACCCTTACAAAGGCACGAGAATTAGCAGAGAAGAATAAGTTTAAGCTGGTAGGTAGTTATCAGTCTGAGGTTGCATCGGAGATATACCTTAATGCTTCTAATATTCCAGAAGGATCTGTTATCGTTACCGCTGGTAGCGTTCGTTTAGTTGAGAATATCGACTATATTGTAAACTATACAATGGGAACGGTACGGATCAATCAGGCTTATTTAGAATCTGGTACACCTATTAAGGTGTCTATGGAAGATAGAGGGTTATTCAACGTAATGCGTAAGACCATGTATGGTGCGCATTTAAACTATGAAATTAATAGAGATTTTAATATTGGTGCCACCATTTTGGGAGTACATGAACGACCGTTAACTCAAAAGTTGGCGTATGGGGATGATCCCATATCTAACATGATGTGGGGGTTAAATCTTTCGTACAGGTCAGAGTCGAACTTTCTTACTAAGATGGTGAATAAGCTGCCGTTTATTGAGACTAAGGCTCCTTCTTACATTAATATTGATGCGGAGTTTGCGCAGCTAATACCGGGACAGTCGGGATCGGCTAGGGGCAAAACGTTTATTGATGATTTTGATGGAGCGCGAACATCTATGGATTTGCGAAGTTATCTTGCGTGGCATTTGTCAAGTACACCAAGTACTTTCCCCGAATCTCAGCATAGCGATGACTTAGAATGCGGATTCCGTAGATCGAAGCTGGCATGGTACTCTATTTCTCAAGATTTTACACGTAACACATCGTCAACTCCGGGGTATATTCGTAGTAATAGAGATTATTACTTAGGAAACCATTTTGTTAGAGAAATACCGATATCAGAAATCTATCCTGAAAGAGATATTATTGTCGGGACTTCCGAATACCTTACTACGTTAAATATGGCATACTATCCAATGATAAGGGGACCTTATAACTATCAGGCAAGTTCACTTAAAATTGGGTCTGACGGTAAGTTCTTAAATCCGAGGGAACAGTGGGGAGGTATGATGCGCTCGCTCACCGAAACAGATTTTGAGGCAGCGAACTACGAGTACATAGAGTTTTGGTTAATGGATCCGTTTGTATATAATGAGAACGGAAGAGGAGGAGATTTATACATCAATCTCGGAAATATTTCGGAAGATATTCTAAAAGATGGTTATAAGCAATATGAAAACGGGCTGCCTTATCCGTTCGATCCTGATAAAGTTCATGAAACTGCTTGGGGGTACGTACCTAAAACACCTTCGGTTACATATGCGTTTGATAATAACTACGAAGCTCGCTCTTTACAAGATGTTGGGTTTGACGGCATGAACGATGAGTTCGAACGTACTAAATTCGGTAATTTCCTTACAGATATAAACAGCGTAGTTACAGATCCGGAGGCTAGACAGGCGCTATGGGATGATCCGTCTAGCGATAACTACCGTTACTATTTTGACGATTATTATACCAACATTCAGGCAAGCATATTAGATTGCTATGCCAATTTTAATGGTACGGACGGGAACTCAAGCAATACGGGAGAAATGTCAACACCTAATCCTGATGCAGAGGACTTAAATAGGGATAATACGATGAATGAAGTAGAAAGTTACTATCAGTATCGTATTAGAATTACACCTCAATATCTTGTTGTCGGACAAAACTTTATTGAAGATTATAAGGATAGTGAGCGTACAGATAAAGATGGAGGCAAAACGGTAAGATGGTATCAGTTTAAAATTCCTATTGCAGAGTATGAAAAGGCTATAGGTGGAATATCCGACTTTAAGTCTATTCGTTTTATGCGTGTGTACCTAACAGATTTTCAGGATACGACATACCTACGTTTTGCCAGCTTCGATTTGGTACGTAGCGAATGGAGACGGTATAACTACTCGCTAATTGAAGGACAAGAAGGTATGGCTCAGCCTGAAACAGGTAACAGCCAGTTTGATATATCGGTTGTAAATATTGAAGAAAATAGCAAAAGAGATCCTATAAACTATGTAATGCCTCCGGGTACGGTTCGCGAGATAGATCCTAGTACTTATCAAGAGAACCAGCTGAATGAGCAGTCTATGCAGTTGAGAGTTCTGAACTTAGGAGATGGGGAGGCGCGAGCCGCGTATAAATCTACGCTATTTGATCTTAGAAGATTCCGCCGCATACAAATGGACGTACACGCTGAGTCTGTAATGGGTTATCCGGGAAATAAGGATGGCGATGTTACGTTATTTATCCGTATGGGTAGCGATTATCGTAATAACTACTATGAGTATGAAATTCCGTTGGAAATGTCTCCGTGGAACAATAACGAACAGCTAAGCGTATGGCCCGGAGCGAACTTTTTGGATCTGGAGCTAGAGCTGCTTACCCAGCTTAAGATAGAGCGTAATCAGTATATAAAAAATAGCGGTAGTACTGTAGGAACACTTTTCGAAAAAACGGTAGAAGGAGGTCGTAAGCTACGAATACTGGGTAATCCTTCGCTAGGAACTATACGTAATGTTATGATAGGTATCCGTAATCCTGCGAAGGTGGCATTTACCAACGATGATGGTTTAGATAAATCTGTTATTGTATGGGTAAATGAACTTCGCCTTACCGATGTGGATAATAAAGGCGGCTGGGCTGCTAACGCACGCGTGTCGACAACCTTAGCTGACTTTGGTTCTATTTCGGTTTCGGGAAATATAAAAACGGCAGGCTTTGGTAGTTTAGAATCGAGAATAAACGATAGGTTAATGAATGATACCTATCAGTACGATATTGTTACCAATTTTGAGCTAGGAAAGTTCTTCCCCGATAAAGCTGGTGTTAGAATTCCTATGTTCTTTGGTTTCTCAGAATACTACGAAACACCGTTCTACAACCCATACGATCAGGATGTGAAGTTGAAAGATGTACTGAACAGTTTCGAAACAAAGCGTGAGTGCGATTCGTTAAAGCGAATAACACAGACATTTACCACGCGTAAATCGTTCAGCTTAAGTAATGTTGGAGTGATGCCTGAGGGTAGTATGCCGCATGTATTCTCTTTCTCAAATATATCGGCAAGCTACGCGTTTAACGAAACATATTCGAGAAATATGAATACGCTGAATAATGTGCAGAAGAATTTTAGCGGATCGCTATCGTATAACTACAATGTACAACCTAAGTTCTTCCAACCCTTCAAGAAGTTGAAAGGGGATGCATTTGCCTTTATTCGCGATTTCAATATTGGGCTTTATCCAAAACGATTCAGCTTTAATACGGAAATGAGCCGTTACTATAGCGAAATGCAGAGCCGTAATGTTTACGCCCCCGACATAGAAATTCCCGCTACCTACGCTAAAGACTTTACGTGGAACAGAAGTTATATGTTTACTTATGATATTGCCCGGTCGCTTAGTTTAACATTCTCTGCAACAAACCTTGCCCGTATTGACGAACCGGAAGGTATTGTAAATAAGAGTAGAGACCCCAATGGCTATAAGCATTGGAAAAGCGAGGTGTGGAGAAGTATCCGTAACTTCGGACGTAATATTAACTATAGGCAGGATATAAACCTTACTTGGCAGGTGCCGTTTAATAAAATCAAGCCGTTAAACTGGGTTTCTGCCGCCTTTACTTATACTACCGGATACGAATGGGTTGCAGCACCTATTATGCCTGAGACTTCAACCTTCGATCAAGGTAATACCATTAGTAATATGCAGAACATTATTATTAATGGTAATGTTAACCTGGAGAATCTGTATAATAAGTCAGCCTTCCTTCGTTCTATCAACAATAAGTTTAAGGGGGTAGGACCGAAGCCCGATTATGGCTATAAAGAAATACAACATCAGGTTCCAAGAGCAAACTTCTTTGCTAACCGTAAGCGTTTAGTAAAGCATAGCTTAGGAACGACTAACGTAAAAACAACCATATACGATTCTGAAGGGAACGAAGTTAAAGGAGGCGCTATCCGTGTTGTTGATAAGAATAACGTAGAAGTAGCGTTTACAGAAGATGTTCGTAACGCCAGAGTAGCGATAGTAGGGCAAGTACCTAAATCGCAGAATCCGCTTGCCTTTACCGGAGAGCTGTTGCTTCGCATTGGTATGTCTGTAAGGTCGGTAAGTTTTACCTATAACGAGATGAATACTACCACTCTTCCGGGATTTAAACCGGGAAGCCGATTCCTTGGTCAATCGCACCAAGATAACGATTGGGCTCCGGGTTGGGGTTTCATCTTTGGTAAGCAAGATGCCTCTTTTGTAGATAAGGCTAGAGATAGAGGTTGGCTAACTACCGATCAGGATTTCATTTCTCCTTTCATAATGACCCATGATAAAACAATTAATGCCAGGGTAGATATAGAGCCGATAAGAGATTTCAAGATTACGCTTTCGGCATTTAGATCATATAATAACACAGAAACAAGGTACAACATTGTTGATCCTCATGGAGCAATGCAGGCTTCGGGACGTTTCAGCATCTCTGTAATTAGCATTGGCTCTGCATTCGAGAATCCTACGGCTAAAAACGGGTTTAAATCGGCATCGTATGATAAGTTCTTGGCAAATAGACCAAAAGTGGCTTGGATGTTTGCAAACGATCGTAGTGTACGGTCTCCTTTATATAATGCAGGAGCTGGAACTTACCCCGAAGGTTATGGACAGTATAGCCAACAGGTGCTTGTTGGATCATTCCTATCGGCATATGCAGGGAAATCGATTAATAATAAGCTATTTAACGATTTTATTTCATTCCCAATGCCTAACTGGGATATTGCCTATACAGGGCTATCAAGGATTGAAGCATTAAAGTCGGTAATACGTAGTGCTACGCTTCGGCATTCATATACTTCTCGTTATTCTATAAATTCATATACGTTGAATAGCACTTATAAAGAAGGGTCAGACGGTCTTAGTGATATAATAAATGCTTTGAATGACTTTGTACCTTATCGGGATATGGCAAATATTGCAATAAGTGAATCTCTCACACCTATGATACAGCTCGATCTTGGTTTCCAAAATAATCTACTGTTAGAGTTTGCTACCAATAGAAGAAGACAGGTTGCGTTAAGCTTGGCAAATAATCAAATTACAGAAGGTAGAACTAAAGAATATGTAATTGGTGCAGGGTTCTTATTTGAAAATGTTCCGGTACTATTTAATGTAGAAAGAGGGGCAGGAAGAACCAATAATTCTACTCTAACTTTACGTATGAACTTCCAGTACACCGACGAGCTGAATGTTATCAGAAGGTTAGATCAAACAGCCAGCGCTAGTACCGAGGATTCGGATATCTTCAACCAGATGTCTGATGGGCGTAAAATTATGACGCTAGGTTTTAGAGCCGACTATAGAATAAGCGACAAGGTTAATATGGGTATGTTCTTTAACCGTATGTTAACAGAGCCTTATGTTTCGGCAATAAAAACAACGAATACAAATTTTGGACTTAGTGTAAGAGTTCTTTTTACTGATTAGTTTTGAGGGACTAAATTTGTACAATCGCTAAAAAACATGTAGGTTTGCGTAAATTTGTAAGAATCATTTAATAACAAACAACTAAAATAAGATAGAATGAATACACCATCAAATCTTAAGTATTCGAAAGATCACGAGTGGGTTCGTGTAGAAGGAGATATTGCCGTTATTGGTATTACCGATTTTGCTCAAAGTCAGCTTGGAGATATCGTTTTTGTTGATATCCAAACAGAAGGTGAGACGCTTTCTGCAGGTGACGTTTTCGGAGCGATTGAAGCGGTGAAAACAGTATCAGATGCTTTAATGCCTCTATCAGGTGAGGTAGTAGAGGTAAACCCTGCTATTGAAGGCGCACCTGATCTTGTAAATAAAGATCCATACGGAGAAGGCTGGATGATAAAAGTAAAAATGAGCAATGCTGCAGAGGTTGACGAACTAATGTCCGCAGACGACTATGCTAAGATTGCAGTAGAATAATATATTTTATATTGTTATAACGAAAAGCTACCTATTTTTGGGTAGCCTTTTTTGTTTATCTTAGTATTTCGATAAGCTTAAACAGTACAATATCTATGGAAAACTTTATAATTCGCGAAGCAGAGTTAAAGGATGTGCCAACCATTCTGGAGTTAATAAAAGGTTTGGCTGAATACGAAAAATTATCTCACGAAGTTGTCGCAACAGAAGCGATTTTACAAGAATGGTTATTTGAAAAGAAAAAAGCAGAAGTTTTAATCGGAGAATATGAAAGAGTCGCGGTTGGCTTTGTGCTATTCTTTCATAACTTTTCTACCTTTCTTGGACGAGCTGGTATATATTTAGAGGATTTATTTGTGAAACCTGAATACAGAGGTAGAGGTTTTGGAAAGGCGCTTTTAGTTAAGTTGGCAAAAATTACTGTAGAGCGGGGATGTGGTCGGTTTGAGTGGTCATGCCTCGACTGGAACGAGCCTAGTATAAAGTTTTACCTATCGATGGGGGCAAAGCCCATGGAGGGTTGGACGGTTTATCGGGTTACAGGAGATAAGCTGGTAGAAATGGCAAAAATGTAATACTACATCTTACGTAACGAGTCCTAATCTAGTCGTCCTGTCGAACGAAGTGAGACATCTCCTAATTCGTGCATTACTGCTGCTGAAGAGATGTCTCACTTCGTTCGACAGGACATAGTACCTTTAGCCTCTTTTATTTGCTTATAGTTGAGAATAGATAATGGCAAAAAGTCCCATTGCAATACAGTAGTAGGCAAAGTAAACAAGTTTACCTTTCTTTACTAAGTTAATCATCCATTTACAGGCAACCGAGCCGGCAATAAATGCGGCTAAAAATCCACACATAAGAGTAAAGATCGATACGCCGGAGGCATTGGTAGAGAAGCCACCTTTAAACAAATCAAGTACCGATTCTCCTAATATTGGAATAATTACCATAAGAAAAGAAAACTTAGCCATATTTTCTTTCTTATTGCCTAAAAGTAGTCCGGTAGCAATGGTTGATCCTGAGCGAGACAGCCCCGGAACTACGGCACAAGCTTGGGCTAAGCCAACTATAAAGGCATCTTTATAGGATATTTTATCTTTTTGCCTTGGCTTAGCATAGTAAGAAAAAATGAGCAGCGCAGCCGTTACCAGTAACGCGCAACCTACCAGCAAAATTCCGCTTCCGAACAGCTGTTCAACATAGTCTTTAAAAAAGAAACCTACTATTGCAACCGGAATCATAGAAATTACAATCTTGGTAAGATATTGCGTTTCGTCATTCCATCGAAATTGAAAAAAACCTCGGAATAATAAAGAAACCTCATGCCATAGCACAACCAGCGTGCTTAGTACGGTTGCCGCATGTACAACTACAGTAAAAGTAAGATTCTGTGATGCATCAATTCCGAAAAGCGCACTACCTATGGCGATGTGACCGCTACTGCTTACAGGTAAAAACTCGGTTAATCCTTGGATTAATCCTAGAATGACAGCCTCAATCCAACTCATTGTCCTTATCTTTCTGTTTAGGTTTACGCATAATAGCGTAAATTTCGAATGCAAATCCGAATAGAACTATAATAGGGGCAAGCGTAAGCCTACGGAAGCTGAACATGTCTTCATTAAATACGTTAGGATCGGTATTTTTTCCGCCAGCCATAAGAATAAAGCCAAGCACAATAATAGCAAAGCCTATGATTAGTAGTTTATAGTTCTCGCGAGGGATGGCAAAACCTGCTTTCTCCGCTTTCTTTACTTCGTTTTTCTTAGCCATATATTTTTGATGTATTATATTCTTAATAGTATAAATCATTTGAGCCTAACCTAACATACCGTCTTACCGAAAAGTAGGTGGCTAATAGGGTTATCAGCATTCCTAGAATAATTATTGCAATAAAAACAGCAAGCAAGATATTAACATCCGCAAAGCTCAGAATATCTCCAAACTCTTTATATAAGATATAGATTAGTCCGCTAAGCAAGCAAACTGCCAATGCGCCTGAGAAAAATCCTTGTAAAAGACTTTTTGTAAGGAACGGGCGGGCGATAAATCCGCGGGTAGCGCCAATAAGCTTCATGGTATTAATAATGAATCGCTTAGAGTATATAGATAGGCGAATGGTATTGTTAATCAGCACCATTGATACAAAAAGAAGCAACGCAGAGAAAAGCAGCATTATAATGCTCAGCCTTTCAATATTATGGTTCATCAAATCAAGCAGGTTCTTTTGGTAATCGGCTTTTTCTACCAGCTTATTTTTTTCTAATGCCATTTGTATAACGCCAAGGCTATCGGAGTTGGCATATTCCGGCTGAACTTTTACCTCAATAAGTTCTGGCAGAGGGTTATACGAAAGGAGCGCTAAAAAATCTTTGCCTAATTCCTCCTCCATTTCTTTTGCCGCTTCTTCTTTCGATATAAATCGGGTTTCGCGAATGTAAGGAGAAGCATCGAGCTCCTTTTGAAACTGTATCACATCCGCTTCTTTTGTATTGCTGGTTAAATGTACTGTTAGCCCTATATTTTCTTTATAGAAATCGGATATTTGTTTTGCATTAAGAATAAAGAGTCCCACAACCCCCAGTAGGAATAGAACTAACGAAGTGCTGATAACCGATGAGAGATACGAGCTGCGAAGCCGCTTTAAAGTTTGTTTATGCTCTTTTTTTGCCATAAGGTAGCCATTGATACCGCACAAAGATAGTAATATACTTGATTAATATGTTGTATTTTTTATGCTGAAAGTGGCGCTCAAAGCCTGTAAATGGCATAAATATTCGTATCTGGTAGCTCATTTTTTCACACTTTAACGAAGTGGTAACGGTTTGGTATAGGCTCATTTGTCCTGTCTGCGAAAAAATAGTATCTTTGCATGTATTTTTCACTTACAGTAAGTAGGAATTCTAATGCAAAATCCAAGAGTACTTTTCATATGTTCGGAGTTGATGCCTTATGTCCCCGAAAATGAAATGTCAAAAATCAGCAGGCAGCTTCCTCAGGGAATACAGGAGTTAGGTAGCGAGGTACGTGTTTTTATGCCCCGTTATGGTTGTATAAACGAACGTAGAAATCAACTGCACGAGGTTATCCGCTTATCGGGGATGAACATGGTTATAAACGATACCGATCATCCGCTTATCATCAAAGTTGCGTCAATAACAGCTGCCCGTATGCAGGTTTACTTCATTGATAATGAGGATTATTTTCAACGTAAGGCAATGATAAGAAGTGATAGCGGAGAGTTTTTTGCAGATAACGACGAGCGTGTAGTGTTTTTTGCTCGGGGAGTTTTAGAAACCGTAAAGAAGCTTCGTTGGTCACCCGATATTATTCATTGCCACGGCTGGTTTTCGTATATGGCTCCTCTTTTCTTAAAGAAAGTATATCAAGACGATCCGCTGTTTGCTTCAACAAAAGTGGTGGTTTCGTTGTATGATGATGAGTTCCCGGAAGAGTTTGATCCCGGAATGAAAAAGAAAACCCTAATGGAAGGGATTAAATCAAAGGATGTGGATGCGCTTTCAACGCCTAGTTATACCGGTTTAGCAAAGTTAGCAATTAGCTATTCCAACGGTGTGATTGCAGGAACTGAAGCGCCAAGCGAAGCAGCAATGAAATATGCTAAATCGTTAAAAAAGCCCATTCTTAAATATCAAATGTCAGAACAATACATACAAGAGTATGCCAAGTTCTATAAAAAGATTTTAGCCAATGATTAAGCTTACTAAGCGCTTTGCCGTGCTCTTTTTTAGCCTTATGGCTAGTTCTGTAATCTTTTTTTCTTGTACTAACGTAGATAAAACTCTTGGTCTGGAGTTTATTCCGGATGATGAAAAACGAGAGTTTAAAATAGATACTATTACTGTTGATGCCTATACGGTAGGAATGGATTCAGTTTATACACATTCTCCAAATGTTTTAATGGTAGGAGATCACAAAGATCCTATTTTCGGTTTATCTACTGCAGGAGCTACATTTCAGTTTTTACCTAGGTATAGCGCTGTGAAGTTTGGTGATAATCCCGTTTACAAATCGCTTACATTACAAATGGTGATGAGCCGCGGACCTGTTGGAAACCCATCGTCTCCTCAAACAATTTCTGTATATGAGCTTAAGGATCGTATCTATATAGACTCTGGCTATTATGTAGCCACTCCTATAGAAGAAATGATAAATAATACTCCTTTGGCGACTTATACCTATAACGGAGAAGATACACTAAAGATAGAGTTAGGTTCAGATTTGGGTGGCAGGTTAGCAAATGCTACAGAAAATGTAATGGCACATGATACAGATTCTATAAAAAATTCGGCATTTTTTGATTATGTAAAAGGACTGTATGTTGTAGCAAGCTCGGCAAGTGGAAATGAACGAATGAACTTTTTTAATTCGGAGGTAACTATAACATTAGCATTGACGTACGATAATGATGATGGCAGTTCTACAGATACGACATGTATATATACATCTCTAGACTATTATGATTATTATAACTCAGTAGCTTATTATCATGCAATGTTTAATACGATTGAGCATGATTATGACCAAGCCGACCCTTCATTAAAAATACTCCATGTATTAAATCATCCGAGTGAAATTGACGAACATACACCTCTTGATAGCGTAGTATATGCTCAGGGCTTTTTTGGGGCAACACCATATGTTAAGATTACTAAAGAGAAGATAAAAGAATGGCTCGAGGATCCGGATGTAAATATTGATGATCCATCTCAAGTCGCGCTTGTTAGAGCGGAGTTGGTTATGGAGCTTGAAGATTTTAGCGGGTTTGATATTAGTAAGTACCCGGCTGCTTTAGGGGGGATGACATTATTAAATCATTTGTTTACCTATAACTATTATTATGGGGTACTATATTCGTCCGGATGTCTTAATTCCTTTTACTACTCAAACGGGTTGTTTGACGGAAAGTTGAATAGAAGCCATCGGAAATATTCGTTTAATATTACTAACGAAATACAAGAGTCAATTCGTAAGGACGAAGATTTGGAGTTTTACCTTACTCCATATACCAGTAATGAGCAAAGTTCTCAGTATAGCCAGCTTATTTATTATATTGCTCCAAGTCAGTATGGAGAATATAAAGCAGTAATGGGAGGGACAACACACTCAGCTAAACCGTTTAAGCTGGTGCTTACCTATGCCATACCCGAATAAAAATATTTTTTTATGGTTAAGCGTTAGCCTATGCTAGCGCTTTTTTGTTACTATAAAAAGGTTAAGTAATAGTCTAAAATGATGAAAAAATTTTTATCCACTCTAAAAACATACATTCTGCTTACGGTTGGTACTTTAACTTATGTGGCAGCATGGACGATTTTTCTTATTCCAAATAAAATTGTTGGTGGAGGTGTAAGCGGAGTAGCATCGTTAATTTTTTTCGGTACTGGAGAGGGGTTTCCTGTAAGCTATACGTTTTTTATCATTAATGCCGTTCTACTTTTGCTGGGAATGAAGAGCCTTGGTAGAGACTTTGGCATAAAAACCGTTTTTTCTATTATTGTTGCTACTTTGGCATTTAAATACCTTCCTGTTATTTACGATAAAATTGATCCCGATTTCATTTCAAATTTATCAGAAAACGGACCTCTAACTCTTGCCATTTTTGGAGGGATAGTGGCGGGGACAGGTGTAGGCATTAACTTTATGCAAGGCGGTAGTACTGGAGGAACGGATATAGTTGCATTAATGGCGACCAAGCGCTACAACCTTAGCCCCGGAAAGGTTATTGCATATGTAGATCTCTTTATTATAGGTAGTTCATTTCTTATTTTTCAAGATATTACTAAGGTTATTTATGGATATGTTCAGCTAGGCGTAATGAGCTTTACGCTCGATTGGGTAATATCCGGTTCTAAGCAATCTGTACAAATTTTTATTTTTTCGAAAAAATACAGCGAAATTGCTGATAAAATCACTACCGAAGCCAATAGAGGTGTTTCTGTTTTAAACGCTACAGGATGGTTTACAAAAGAAGACAATAAAGTGTTGATGATACTTGCCCGGAAGTATGAGTCGAACAATATATACCGGATTATAAAAAGTATTGATAAGGACGCATTTATTTCTGTGGGTTCTGTTATGGGCGTTTACGGAAAAGGCTTTGAACAAATAAAAACGAAGAAGGAGTAGCTTATTTTTCAAACTATAAATAGGGTTGGAGATGAAGAAGAAAAGCATAATAGCTATTGTTGTTGTCGCGTTAGTGGCAATTATAGGAGTTTTAATATGGAAGTTTTATCCTATAACAGAAAAAGTAAAAGTAGAAGAGGCTGCTGTTATTATTGAAGAACTCCCAATTTTAGAATACGGAATACCTATAGATTCTTTTGATGTTGAAGATGGCGTGATAAAGCAAGGACAAGTTCTGTCTCAGCTATTTTCTAACCATGGTGCTTCTGCCGCTAATATCACGCAGCTCTCATTGCTTACTAAAGACGATTTCGATTTTCGCACAATAAAAGCCGGACACACGTATAAAGCATTTCGCTCACTTGATTCAACTCGAGCGTTAAAATATTTCGCATATGAAATATCTCCTATAGAATATGCTGTTTTTCACCTTAACGATACATTTAAAATTGAGTACGGAGCCAAACCGCTTACTGTAGAGCGTAAGTTGAGCGAAGCGGCTATTACCACCTCATTATGGAATGCCGTTGCAGAGAAAGGTATTACTCGAACGCTCTCGTTAGACTTATCTGATATTTATGCGTGGTCTATCGATTTCTTTGGGCTTCAAAAAGGTGATAATTTTACAGCCATTTACGACGAAAGGTTTGTTAACGACAGCGTATCTATGGGTGTAGATCATATATACGCAGCACGCTTCAACCATTCCGGTAAAGACTACTACGCTTTTTACTTTGTACAAGATAGTATAGGCAGTTATTTCGACGAGCAAGGTAATAGCCTTAAGAAAGCATTTTTAAAAGCACCGTTGAAGTTTTCTCGCATCTCATCACATTTTACTCATGCACGTAAGCATCCTATTTTAAAAATAGTTCGACCTCATACAGGAGTTGACTATGCTGCTCCTGCCGGGACTCCTGTAATGACTATTGGCGACGGAGCTGTTATAGAGAAGAAATATACAAGCGGGGGAGGGAATACAGTAAAAATAAAGCATAACAGTATCTACACTACAGCATATTTACATCTTCAGGGATATGCAAAAGGGATTAATGTCGGCACTCGTGTAAGCCAGGGGCAGGTTATAGGTTATGTTGGTAGCACAGGTCTTTCAACGGGTCCGCACTTGGATTTTAGAGTTTGGAAAAGTGGCTCACCTATTAATCCGTTGACTATGAAGTCACCTCCTGTTGAACCGGTGAAAGAAGAGAATAGGGCCGCTTACGACTCGCTAGTAAATATATGGGTAGCACGGTTAAATAAAGAAGAGGATTTTAATGATAAGGAAGCGTTTGTTCATCCCCTTTTGCCTATAGAGGTAAAGTTGCCTAACGAAAAATCTGCCGAATAATCTGTCATTTCGAGCAAAGCGAGAAATCTTTTGATTCAACGTACTGCTGCTGTTTAAGAGACTTCTCACTTTGTGTTCGAAATGACGCTATAGCTGTTTGATCTTTTGTCTTTATTCTTTGCTCAATTGAGTAGCTATACATTAAAACGAAAGTGCATAATATCGCCGTCTTGCACCACATATTCTTTACCTTCTACAGCCATCTTTCCCGCTTCTTTTACAGCGGCTTCAGAACCTAACTCGATATAGTCGTTATATTTTATAACCTCCGCACGGATAAAACCTTTTTCGAAGTCGGTATGGATAACACCTGCGGCTTGTGGCGCTTTTGTTCCCTTAGGATATGTCCATGCACGTACTTCTTGAACTCCTGCGGTAAAGTAAGTTTCAAGATTTAGCAAAGCATACGCCGCTTTAATAAGGCGAGATACACCCGACTCTTTTAATCCTACTTCTTCCAAGAACATTTGACGTTCTTCATAAGTTTCCAGCTCGGCAATTTCCGATTCGGTTTTAGCCGCAACAACAAGCAGGTCGGCACCTTCTTCTTTTATTGCTTCGCGAACCATTTCTACATACTTGTTGCCACTTACAGCGCTTGCTTCATCTACGTTACAAACGTATAGAACGGGCTTATCAGTCAGCAAGAATAAATCATTTGCCAGCTTCTGATCTTCCTTGTTATCCAGCTTTACAGCATGTGCAGATTTTCCCTGCTCTAGGACTGTCTTATATTGAACGAGAATATCATATAAACGCTTTGCCGTTTTATCGCCTCCTGTTTGTGCCTGTTTTTGTACCTTAGAGATGCGAGCTTCAACCGTTTCCATATCTTTTAGCTGGAGTTCGGTATCAATAATCTTCTTATCACGAACAGGATCAACCGACCCATCAACGTGGGTTACATTTTCATCATCAAAACAGCGTAAAACGTGTAGAATGGCATCAGTTTCGCGAATGTTAGCAAGAAATTTATTCCCTAATCCTTCGCCTTTACTAGCGCCTTTTACCAGCCCTGCAATATCAACTATTTCAACCGTTGTAGGGACTATACGGTGAGGCTTTACCAGCTTGGCGAGTTTTGTTAACCGTTCGTCGGGAACAGTAATAACGCCCACGTTAGGTTCTATTGTACAAAAAGGAAAATTTGCCGCCTGTGCTCTTGCATTAGACAGGCAGTTAAACAGTGTTGACTTACCTACGTTTGGAAGCCCTACAATACCGCACTGAAGTGCCATAGTTTACTTACATTTTTAGTTTCGGGCAGCAAAGGTACGGAAAAATAAGCATTCGTAAACGAAAGATCTAAAGACAAAAAAAGATATGCTAAAACCAACTCCGTCATTTCGAGCGAAGCGAGAAATCTCCTCATTCAGCGTGTTGCTATTATTCGAGAGATTTCTCGCTTCGCTCGAAATGACGTATATTTTGTGGTATAGGTATATTACCCTAAAATCTTTGATCTATTTTGGATAGCACAGAATATACTTGCGGGTAACTTTAGAAAAAGCTACAGAACCTAAAATATCCGAAACTTCTGTTACATCTTTCAAATCACCGTTATTAAATAGGATCTTTATGGGGTTATCGCTTTTTGCATAAGCCTTATTGCTAACATCGGTATGTGTTACAAAATAGCTTACATCATTTTTCGATAACTGTAAATGTTGCTGAGCCTTGCGCTTCTCTTTGTCTATTCGCTCTTCATTAAATGGCTCGTTGCTCATTTCTACTCTGAACAATTTTCGCGATAGTAAGCATTGACAAAGTTCCGATAGCACTTTATCGGGATGTTTAGCCCAAACCGATATGGCACAATCGACATCGCTATCGGTAAGCTGAGCAAATTGCTCTAACGGGTTACCTGAAGAATCATCTGTCTTTCTAAAATCTTCAATGGAAACAGCATTGTGTAAAAAGAAATTTAGAGAGGGTGAGGCAAATATATCCGCTCCATTACGAACTAACTCTTTAGCACGCTGTAGTATTTTAATAAGCAGCTGTTCTGCCGAAACTACCGTTTTATGAAGATAAACCTGCCAATACATAAGATGGCGCGAGATAAGAAATTTTTCGATAGAATAAATAGCTTTTGCCTCCACAACCAACTCACCGTTGCTTATGTTTAGCATCTTTATAATACGTTCGAGCCCAATCATACCTTCGGCTACACCAGAGAAAAAGCTATCGCGACTAAGGTAATCGAGCCTGTCAACGTCCAGCTGGCTTGATACCAGCTGATGTAAAAACTGCTTAGAATAGGTACCGTTAAAGATTTGCAAAGCCATATTCAGCCGGCTGTTAAGCTGCCTATTTAGCTCATCCATTAGTAAAAGCGAAAGTTCTTCGTGATCAATATTTTCAACGATGCTGTGTTCTAGCGTATGGCTGAAAGGACCATGACCAATATCATGCAGTAAAATAGCGCATTGTGCCGCTTCTTTTTCTTCGTCGGTTATTTCATGACCTTTAGATTGCAGTGCTTCTATGGCTTGTGTCATCAAATGCATGGCGCCCAATGCGTGCTGAAAGCGATTGTGGCAGGCTCCCGGATAAACCAAATAGGTTAGCCCTGCCTGCTTAATGTTACGCAAGCGCTGCATGTATGGATGTGCAATTAGCTCGTAAGCCAGATTTGCCGGTATGTTGATAAACCCGTGTACAGGGTCGTTGATGATTTTTTGCTTGGGTTTTGATAAGCTCATATGTTACCTTAAATTAGGGCGGAAAGTTAGTCATTTTATATTATCTTGTAAAGTCTTCTTGGCACGTCGTTTCGCTCGAAATGACAAAGGTCTATAATTTGGCTTGTAATTCTCTCCGAATTCACTATCTTCGCCTTCATTTTTTAAGTAATAGGCATGGAATACAATTTTCCCGAAATTGAGAAAAAGTGGCAATTACGCTGGATTGCCGATAAAACCTATAAGGTTGCGGAAGACACCTCGAAGCCGAAATACTATGTACTCGATATGTTTCCCTACCCATCAGGAGTTGGTCTGCATGTAGGGCATCCGCTGGGGTACATTGCATCGGATATATACAGCCGTTATAAGCACCTCAATGGCTTTAACGTACTACATCCTATGGGGTACGATGCATTTGGGTTACCTGCCGAGCAGTATGCCATTCAAACAGGTCAACACCCTGCTATTACTACCGAAAAGAATATTAAGCGTTACGGAGAGCAGCTGCAGATTTTAGGCCTCTCGTACGATACCGATAGAGAACTTTGCACAAGCGATCCGGCATACTATAAGTGGACACAGTGGGCATTTATCAGGATGTTTAACTCTTACTATTGCTACGACGAGCAGCAGGCACGTCCTATTGAGGAGTTGATAGAATGCTTTAAGCAACAAGGCTCAATCGGGCTTAACGTTGCATGTGGCGAGGAAATGAATTTTACCGCCGACGAATGGAATGCAAAAAGTGAAAAAGAACAGCAGGAGATATTGCTTAATTACCGTATTGCATACAAAGGCGATACTATGGTAAACTGGTCGCCCGATTTAGGAACCGTACTTGCTAACGACGAAGTAAGCGAGGGGCTTTCTATTCGTGGTGGTTTTCCCGTTGTGCAAAAGGTAATGAGCCAATGGTGTCTTCGTGTTTCGGCATATGCACAACGTTTGTTAGACGGACTTGATATGATTGAGTGGACGGACTCGCTAAAAGAAATGCAGCGTAACTGGATTGGTCGTAGCGAGGGGGCTGAAATGCTGTTTAAAGTAAAAGACGCAGACGTTAATATCGAAATATTTACAACGAGGGCAGATACTATATTCGGCGTAACCTTTATGGTGCTTGCTCCCGAAAGCGACTATGTACAGCTACTGGTAAAGTCCGAACAAAAAGCAGAAGTCGATAAATATCTTGAAGCCGTTAAACGTCGCACCGAACGTGAGCGTATTGCAGACAGAAAAGTAACAGGTGTATTCACCGGTTCATACGCTATCAATCCGTTGAGTGGAATAGAAATTCCGATCTGGATATCAGATTATGTATTGGCAGGATACGGAACAGGTGCTATTATGGCTGTTCCGGGACACGATAGCCGCGACTATGACTTTGCTAAGCACTTCAGCTTACCTATCGTTCCGCTAATTGAGGGTTGCGATATCTCGGAAGAAAGTTTCGATGCCAAAGAGGGGATTATGATGAACTCACCGCAACCGGGTAAAAGTATAGAAGGAGGTTTGGTGTTGAATGGCTTGAGCGTACAAGATGCTATCGCTAAAACTAAGCAATATATCGAAGAGAAAGGATTGGGTAAAGTTAAGGTAAACTATCGTTTACGCGATGCTATTTTTAGCCGTCAGCGATACTGGGGAGAGCCTTTTCCTGTGTACTATAAGAATGATATCCCTCACATGCTTGATGTAAGCGATCTTCCACTCGAACTACCCGAGGTGGATAAATTCTTGCCTACTGAAACAGGCGAACCGCCATTAAGACGAGCTACTAAATGGGCTTGGGACGAACAAAATAGAGAAGTGGTTGAGACATCTAAAATAGACAACAAGACTATTTTTCCATTAGAGTTTTGCACAATGCCCGGTTTTGCAGGATCGTCGGCTTATTTTTTACGCTACATGGATCCGCATAATAACGAGGCTTTGGTATCTAAAAAAGCCGATGCTTACTGGAAAAATGTAGATTTATATGTAGGCGGTACCGAACATGCGACAGGTCACCTTGTATATAGCAGATTTTGGAACAAATTTTTGTTCGACCTTGGAGTTGCGAGTATGGACGAACCTTTCCAGAAGTTAGTCAACCAAGGGATGATACAGGGACGTTCTAACTTTGTATATCGCGTAAAAGGTACGAATAAGTACGTATCGAATGGTTTAAAGGACGATTACGCTACAATGGAAATTCATGTTGATGTAAATATTGTAGAGAACGATGTTCTTGATGTCGAAAAATGGCGAGCATGGTCACCGGAGTATAAAGATGCAGAGTTAATACTTGAAGATGGTAAATATATCTGTGGATGGGCGGTTGAGAAGATGTCGAAGTCTTACTACAACGTAGTTAATCCTGACGATATGGTTAAGAAGTACGGAGCCGATACGCTTCGTATGTACGAAATGTTTCTAGGTCCGCTAGAGCAGGCAAAACCTTGGGACACTAAGGGAATAGACGGTGTACATCGTTTCTTGCGTAAATTCTGGCGATTATTTCATGATGAAAAGAATGAACCTAACGTTTCTGACGAAGAGGCAAACGATAAAGAGCTGAAAGTGCTACACAAAACTATAAAGAAAGTACAGCAGGATATCGAAACATTTTCGTTCAATACAGCTGTTAGCGCATTTATGATTTGCGTTAACGAGTTGGGTGATTTAAAATGTAATAAGCGAGAAATGCTAGAGCCTTTAACCATTCTGCTCTCTCCATTCGCGCCCCATATTTGCGAGGAACTATGGGAAATGCTTGGGCATAAAGATAGCGTTACCAAAGCCAAATTCCCTGAATTTAACGAGCAATATTTGGTTAAAAATACGTTTGAATATCCTGTATCGTTTAACGGGAAAATGAGGTTTAAGAAACCACTTCCGCTATCGCTTAGTCCTGCCGAGGTAGAAAAAGAAGTGTTAGCAGACGAAAACGCTGTACGTTGGCTCGAAGGTAAAACACCTAAGAAAATTATTGTAGTACTTGGAAAGATTGTAAACATTGTAGTTTAAACAGAACTTTGTTCCAAACGGATTAAAAAATCGGCTTAATAAGAACTTGTCATTCCGACCAACGGGAGGACTCTGCTAAAAGAGGAAATGTCTCATATTGGTTTAGCATGATGATATAAATAAAAGTAGCCTTTGCAATTTTGCAAAGGCTACTTTTATTTTATAAAGGTTGTTGCTACCAAATAGCAGCACGTTCTTCGGGAGCAATGTACATACCGTCTCCTTCTTTTACGTCAAACGCATCATAGAATTGGTTGATATGTTTTAGCGTTGCGTTTACACGCCAGCGACCAAGCGAGTGCGGGTCTTCTTTTGTGCGACGCAATATTTCTTTATCTCGGATATTACCAGCCCAAACAGTAGAGTATGCAATAAAGAAACGTTGCGCAGCGGTAAAGCCATCTAGTTCATCGGCAATTTTACCGTCTTTTATAGCCTTTTGCACGGCAACCCACGATACTTGTAGTCCACCGTTGTCGGCAATATTCTCGCCTAGAGTAAACTTACCGTCGGCAAATACGCCTGGAGCCACTTCAATTCCATTGAAGAAGTCAACTAAAACTTGTGTGCGGTTTGTAAATTTCGTAGCATCGTCTTCTGTCCACCAATCCTTAAGATTACCATCCTTGTCGTATTGGCGACCTTGATCATCGAAACCGTGTGTCATTTCGTGTCCTATAACTACACCAATAGCGCCGTAGTTAACAGCATCGTCGGCAGCGGCGTTAAAGAACGGAGGTTGTAGAATACCAGCCGGGAAACAAATCTCGTTAGTTGTTGGGTTATAATACGCGTTAACCGTTTGCGGAGTCATTCCCCATTCGGTTGGGTCGAGAGGCTTGTCTATTTTATTAAGATTATAAGCCATTTCGAACTGGCGAGAGCGGACGATATTTGCATAGTAGCTATCTTCCTTAATTTCCAAACCGGAGTAATCTCTCCACGTGTCAGGATACCCGATTTTTACACGGAAAGTTCCGAGTTTTTCTTGTGCTTTTGCTTTAGTTTCGTTACTCATCCATTCAAGACCGTTTATTCTTTCACTTAATGCGTCTTGGAGATTCTTAACCAAGGCAACCATTCTATCTTTGGATTCGGCAGGAAAATATTTCTTTACATACATTTGTCCAACTGCTTCACCAAGCGAACCGTTAGTTGTATTTACAACTCTTTTCCAGCGAGGTTGCATTTCTTCACGACCCGATAATGCCTTACCATAAAATGCGAAATTTTCTTCTGCGGCCTGATCGCTTAAAAATGCCGCCGCTTCGTTAATTACGTTCCATGCCAGATAAGCCTTTATCTCATTGAGATTAGCGTCTTTAATGATCGCGCTAACCTCTTTCATAAATTCAGGCTGACCTACGTTCAGGCTCTGCGGCTGGGGAACTCCCATTGCTGCAAAGTATGCTTTAAAATCAATAGCCGGTGCTAAAGCCTGTAGCTCTTCAACCGTTTTTTTGTTGAAAATATTGTGAGGGTTACGTTCGTCAACGCGGCTCATAGAAGCCTTAGCTAAACGGGTTTCGAGTTTTATGATATCGGTAGCCAGTTGCTCTGCTGTTTTCTGCGATTTAAGAATAGCAGGAGCATCGGCATATGTAAGCATATTTGTGATAAGCGTTTTGTACTTTGCTCTTATTTCTTTTGTATGCTCATCGTTATCTAGGTAGTAGTCGCGCTCGCCCATACCTAGCCCTCCTTGGTAAACCCAAGCAATATTCATAGTACTGTTGCTGAAATCGGCTTCGCCAAACAACCCGAAGAATGGATGGATGGCAGCCATATGCATATTTGCCAGTTCTTCTTGTAAGCCTTTAGCATCGGTAATAGCCGCAATATTTTGTAGCTCTTCTTTTATCGGTTCAAAACCATCGGCGTTTAGCTTATCGCTATCCATACCCATGTTATAAAGCGTACCGATTTTCTGAGCTACCGACCCTTGCTCATTTTGTTGTTTTGCAATTTCTTCAATTAGCTCGCGAACTTGCTTTTGGTTATCCTCCGCCAGCTTATCAAAAATACCGTAGCGGGCATACTCGGCGGGCATTGGGTTATTTTTAGCCCAGCCTCCCGTAGCATAATCGTAAAAATCGTCTATTGGATTTACAGATGTGTCTAAATTCGACATATCGATTCCCGAACCAAGCTTTTGGGAACTGCTATTATTACAGCTGCTCATAGCGATAGCGCATAATAGTGATACATAAATTAGTCTTTTCATTTGTTATATTATTTAAACAGAATTATTCATATTATGTTGATGCTATTCTTTTTTTAAGATATACTTATCGGCAAGTTCTCCTTCTATCTTATTTCCATCCATATCAAGATGAGTAAGCGTATTTTCTCCTACGAAGTATTGATTTGGTTTTTCTTCGTTATGTAGCGTAATAGTATTTCCTTCATTATTCCAGCTGTATGGACCGGTTGAGATTATTGGTTCTTCAGATTTTCCAATATATACCATTTTTTTAGTGTAGATGCTGTCGTTCAGCGTAATACAAACATCCATTCCTTCTCCCGATGCGGTAGGCAATACGCCATGATAGTAACCCATATAGTCCAGTGAGTTTTGGGCATTATGTGTATCTACGTTAGTAGAAGTTGTGCTTTGTGTGGTAGAAGAGTTCTCCGATTCCTGATTCTTTTTCTTTTGTCCTCCGCACGAGAGCAGTAAAGTTGTGCAGATAATTAAAATAATTCCATTTTTCATAAAATTTCTATATTTTTAAAAGGTGATACTGTAAGTAAATTGGTTGCGAAGTTAAGAAAGTTTTTCCCGTTATGGTTACTTATTAATGACATATGTAGCGTAAAACATATTTAATGCGGTCTTTTTGTTTTTTTGGGTTATTTTTGACCTTGTATAAATTATTCATGTAACAAAAGTATATTCTGGATGAAATCAGTTTTGGGAATAGGGAATGCTCTGGTCGATATATTGGCAACGTTGCCATCAGACGAGCTATTAGATAAATACTGCTTACCAAAGGGTAGCATGCGGCATGTGGACGAGATCATTAGCAATAATATACTAAAAGAGCTGCTAAACATAGGATGTCAAAGAGTAGCAGGCGGTTCGTCGGCTAATACGATTAACGGGCTGGCTATGCTTGGCACAAAAACAGGCTTTATAGGTAAGGTGGGGGCTGATAAATTGGGCGAAGATTTCCGTATTGATCAGGAAAGCAGCGGAATACATTCTAATCTTCTTACCGACGATGTTTCTTCGGGGCGTGCAATGGTACTTATCTCTAGCGATGTAGAGCGTACGTTCGCTGTATATTTGGGAGCTGCAATAGAGTTAGATTCTACAGATCTTACTACTGCTATGTTCGAAGGATATTCTCATTTTCATATAGAGGGGTACTTGGTGCAAAACCATCGTCTGTTCGAGAAGGCTGTAGAGTTGGCAAAGTTAAACGGAATGACAGTTTCACTAGATATGGCAAGCTACAATGTGGTTGACGAAAACAAAGAATTCCTTGGGCGTATGCTGGAGCATTACGTTGATATCGTATTTGCAAACGAAGATGAAGCAATGTCGTTTACAGGCTTAGAGCCGGATAAAGCAGTAAGTCGATTTGCCGAGCTATGCGATATTGCTGTTGTAAAAATCGGTAAAGAAGGATCGTTGATTAAAAGTAAGCAGGAGTTTCATCGTATAAATGCTATAGCTGCAAATGCAGTGGATGCTACAGGTGCCGGAGATTTATATGCATCAGGATTCTTATACGGGCTATCTAACGGACTGTCGTTAGATAAGTGCGGAGCAATAGGCTCTCTCTGTGCCGGTAAGGTTGTAGAGGTAATCGGTACGAAAATGAGCGATATTACATGGAAGTTAATTCAAGAAAAAATAAAGGAGATAGAAACTAAATAGGCTTAAATAATGGCTACCATCCCGCCGGTTAAGAAGGAAAAGATACGTTTTTCGAGAGCATTTTGGGTTTCGAATGTTGCAGAAGCGCTAGAGCGCGCCGCTTTTTACGGTGTATTTGTTGTGCTGACCCTGTATCTGTCTAATGTTCTTGGCTTTAACGATATAGAAGCGGGTATTATTTCCGGTATTTTCTCTGCGGGGCTATACTTTCTTCCTACTTTTAGCGGTGCTATTGCCGATAAGATAGGCTTTCGCAGTTCCATGCTGATGGCTTCCGGTTTACTTACTATCGGTTATCTGGGTACAGGTTTACTCCCCGGTTTGCTTCAGCATGCAGAGCTAGTAGAGTATGGGGAAAAAACAAAATTTATGGGGCTGGAAAATAGCACTTATCGTTGGGCTATTATTCCTGTGCTGCTGGTTATTATGGTAGGAGGATCGTTTATCAAATCGGTTATTGCGAGTACGGTTGCGAAAGAGACCTCTGAATCTACCCGAGCAAGGGGCTTTGCTATCTTTATATGATGGTAAATATAGGATCGTTTAGCGGTAAAACAATAGTCGATCCTTTACGTAGATCGATGGGCGACGCGGGATTGGTAGCGATTAACTATTTTGCTGCAGCCATGACTTTAATAGCATTTATCTTAATTTATATTTACTACAGGAGCTCTCAAAGGGCAGGGCAGGGTAAGTCTTTTGCCGAAATCGGACGCAGCCTTCTTAAAGTTTTAACTAACACCCGCTTAATAGTTCTTATTCTTATTATTGCCGGGTTCTGGCTGGTACAAACCCAGATGTATGCAACTATGCCGAAGTATGTTACCCGTATGGCTGGCAGTTCAGCCACGTCTGGCTGGTATGCCAATGTCAACCCTTTGGTAGTTGTGATATTTGTAAACTTTATTACCCACCTGATGCGCCGAAAAAGTGCACTCTTTTCTATGACACTGGGCATGGCTATTATGCCTATTTCTGCATTGTTTATGGCTGAGGGTAATCTAATAGGCTCCGAATACATATTGGGGTTACACCCTATTGCCTTTATGATGATTATAGGGATTATGTTTCAGGGGTTAGCAGAAACTTTTATCTCTCCACGATATCTCGAGTATTTTTCAAAGCAAGCCCCGAAAGGAGAAGAGGGAATGTATTTGGGGTTCGGGCAGTTACACTCTTTCTTTTCGTACCTTATAGGATTTATTATGTCAGGCTTTTTGCTGGATGCCCATTGTCCCGATCCGGCAGGACTAAGTGACGCTGAATGGGCAAACGCCAGTCAGCACGCACACTACATTTGGTTCGTATTTATGGGAGCAGCTATGCTATCGACAGCTGCGCTGCTGATATACGGATACGTTACACGCAGAATTGATGCTAAGAAACAGGCTGCATAACAATAAAAAATATTTATTGTTAACTTACACGGTAAATTAAAACTATAAAATATGTTTAGTAAAGAAATATACATAAAAAGAAGACAAGGTCTTAAAGACCTTATGAAGTCGGGAGTATTACTGTTTCTGGGGAATGACGAGGCTTCGATGAACTATCGTTCTAATACATACAAGTACCGTCAGGATAGTAGTTTCTTATACTTCTTCGGTATAGATCATCCCGGATTTGCTGCCGTTATTGATGTTGATAATAATACGGAGTGTATCTTTGCCAACGATGTAGATATGGATGACATCATCTGGATGGGTCATCAGCCCTTGGTAAAAGATCAAGCTGCCGAGGTAGGTGTTAACCAGAGTCGTGCGTTTAATGAATTAAACGGCGTAATTGCAGAGGCTGTGAAAAAAGGAAGAAAAGTTCACTTCTTACCTCCTTATCGTCACGACAATATGCTGTTATTGGAGGATTTGCTGGGCATTAATCCCCGCCAGTTGAAAGACCATTTTTCTATAGAGTTGGTAAAAACGGTGGTACAGCTACGTTCTGTTAAGGAAGATGGCGAAATTGCAGAAATAGAAAAAGCATGTGATGTAGGATACGAAATGCACGTTACAGCCATGCAGCTATGTAAACCGGGAACTATGGAATATACTGTTGCCGGTGCTGTAGAAGGCGTTGCATTAAAGCATAATGGTATGGTATCTTTCCCTGTAATACTCTCACAGAACGGAGAAACACTGCATAACCATTACCATGGAAATAAGCTGACAGAAGGTAAACTGATGCTTACCGATGCAGGTGCGGAGATTGCGTCGCATTACGCATCAGACTATACACGTACAGCTCCTGTAGGCGGTAAGTTTACACAAAAGCAGAAAGAAATATACAACATCGTGCTAGCAGCAAACAACAGAGCATTCGAGATATCTAAACCGGGCATAACCTACCAAAGCGTACACTTAGAGTCGGCATTGGTTATCGCAAAAGGCTTAACGCGGTTGGGGTTGATGAAGGGCGACCCTGCCGAGGCAGTAAGAAACGGAGCACATGCGTTGTTTTTCCCTCATGGTCTTGGACATATGATGGGGCTTGACGTTCACGATATGGAAGATCTTGGCGAAAACAATGTGGGTTATGATGACGAAATACAACGCTCTACGCAGTTTGGACTATCTGCTCTACGCATGGGACGCCGTTTGCAAAAAGGTTTCGTAATGACGGTTGAACCGGGCATTTACTTTATTCCCGCTCTTATTGCACAATGGAAGCGGGATAAAACTAACGAAGCATTCCTTAATTTTGCAAAGATTGAGGAGTATCTCGATTTTGGCGGCATACGTCTTGAAGACGATATACTGATTACTGATAGCGGTTGCCGTATGTTAGGAAGTAAACGCGCGCCTATTACGGTAGAAGAAGTAGAAGAAACAATGAGGGTAACTTTTACACATAAGAATTAGTAGGAGTTATTTAAAGGTTGTCATTCCGAACGCAGTGAGGAATCTGTTGAGCATATTGCAGATTCCTCACTGCGTTCGGAATTGACGTATAAAAGTTATCTCTACATATTATAAATATATTATTCTTACAGATTTATATCTAAGAACATAATTCAATACTGTATAATCTTTTATCTTTGCGTGCTATTAAAAGAAAGTAAGAATTATAAACTATAAGACATGGCAACACCTCCATTTAGCTATCAAGAACCCTTTCCGTTAGGAAAAGATGAGACAGAATACTATCTGTTAACGAACGAGCATGTTTCAACCACGCAATTTGAAGGAAATGAAATTCTTAAAGTAGAGCCCGAAGCGCTTACAAAGATTGCTAAAGCAGCAATGCGCGATTGCTCGTTCTATTTGCGCCCTGCGCATAACGAGCAGATAGCAGCAATACTATCAGATCACGAAGCTAGCGATAACGATAAGTATGTTGCGTTGACCATGCTGCGTAATGCCGAAGTTTCAGCTAAAGGTCTTTTACCTTTCTGTCAGGATACAGGCACGGCAATAGTTACAGCCAAAAAAGGTCAGCAAGTTTGGACTGGCGGTGGCGATGAAGAGGCAATCTCTAAAGGAGTTTACCAGACATATACCGAAGAAAACTTACGCTATTCGCAAACTGTTGCTTTGGATATGTACACCGAAAAGAATTCGGGTTGTAACCTTCCTGCACAAATTGATATTGCTGCAATAGATGGTAACGAGTATAAGTTTTTATTTATAGCAAAGGGCGGCGGTTCTGCTAACAAAACTTATCTCTATCAAGAAACTAAAGCGTTGCTAAATCCTTCAACTTTAGAAAAGTTCTTGCTTGAGAAGATGAAAACGCTTGGTACTGCCGCATGCCCTCCTTACCATATTGCGTTTGTTATTGGCGGAACTTCAGCAGAAGCTTGCTTGAAAACCGTTAAGCTGGCGTCTGCAAAATATCTCGACTCGCTTCCTACACAAGGAAACGACGGCGGACAAGCTTTCCGCGATATCGAGTTGGAAAAAAAGGTGCTTAAAATGGCGCAGCAAATCGGACTGGGTGCTCAGTTTGGCGGTAAGTACTATGCTTACGATATTCGTATCATTCGCCTTCCACGCCACGGCGCTTCGTGTCCTGTGGGGCTTGGCGTATCATGTTCTGCCGACCGTAACATTAAAGCAAAAATCAACAAAGATGGCGTATGGGTAGAAAAAATGGACACTAATCCCGGTCGTCTCATTTCCGAAAACATGCGTAATCAGGGTGAAGGAAATGCTGTGAAGATAAATCTTAACCGCCCGATGAAAGAGGTATTGGCAGAGCTAACTAAATACCCTGTATCAACACGCCTATCGCTAACAGGTACTATAATTGTTGGTCGCGATATAGCGCACGCTAAGCTTAAAGAGCGTATTGATGCCGGCGAAGGACTTCCTCAATATATGAAAGATCATCCTATCTACTATGCTGGTCCTGCAAAAACACCAAAGGGTATGTCTTCCGGCTCGTTCGGACCTACTACTGCCGGACGTATGGACGCCTATGTAGATTTATTTCAGGATAACGGCGGCAGCATGATTATGATTGCTAAAGGTAACCGTAGCGATGCTGTTACTGAAGCCTGTAAAAAGCATGGCGGATTCTATTTAGGTAGTATCGGCGGACCGGCTGCTATTCTTGCGCAGGAAAGCATAAAGAATGTTGAAGTTCTGGAATATCCCGAGCTGGGTATGGAAGCCATCTGGAAAATCGAAGTTGAAGATTTCCCTGCTTTCATTCTAGTGGATGATAAAGGTAGCGACTTCTTTAAAAGCCTGAAATCTACTTGTTAAATAAGACGAAAAAATAACCGTCATTTCGAGCAAAGCGAGAAATCTCTTATGCAGCAGTACTGCACTGAATTAGGAGATTTCTCGCTTTGCTCGAAATGACGGTTATGGGTTTTTATGTAGTAATGATAACCATAAACGAAATACTTAAGGGGGTGGATAAGCCTGATCTGGCACAGGTTTCAGAAACGCTGGATGAGCAAGCTACACCTTTGGCTTTAGCTTCTCGGAATTGGATTGCCGATAGCTATAAGCCCAAAGTAATAGCCTACTTGGGTTATAACGATGCCGAGCTATTTTTGAAATTTGTGGTAGAAGAAGAATCAATCAGAGCAATATATACCGAGAATAATAGTAAAGTAAGCAAAGACTCGTGCTGCGAACTGTTCATCTCGCCCGATGCCAGCGATTGCTACTATAATTTCGAATTCAGCTGTATTAGTACGCTGCTTATGGGCTACCGTAAAATGGGCGAATCGGCTATACGTCCGAATGTTGAAGTTATGGAAAGCGTTCGTTGGCATTCCAGTCTTGGAAATCAACCTTTTGAAGTTAAAATCGGAAATTTCACCTGAACGCTGGTTGTTGCAATTCCGCTGCAAGCATTCTTCAGGCATCAGCTAACTAATCTTAAAAATTGCACATTTACCGCCAACTTATATAAATGTGGAGACGAACTCCCTAGCCCTCATTATTTAAGTTTATTTCCTATAAATACAGAGAAACCGTCATTTCATCGCCCCGATTACTTTGGATGTTTTCGTTTTTGTTAACAAAAAAATCTAACAGCTATGCTAAGATTCGCTTCATCATTGATTTGTATTTTTGGTCTGAAATTTGTAGTATTGCATACTTGAAAAGAAATAAACCAAAATTATAAAAGATGAAACGAGTATTAAAGTATGGATTGACAGCTGTTGCTGCATTGCTATTATCATTTAATCTGAATGCACAGGACATTAACGAGATTATCGATCTGTTTAACAAAGCTAATCAAGAATTTCAGGCTAAGCAGTACGATCAGTCGATGACTAACGTTGGCAAAGCTTACGAAATGCTTAATACCCTTGGCGACGTTGATGGAGAAGAGGCGGCTACCCTAAAAGAAAATTGCGAAAAGTTACTGCAAGCTATCCCTTATATGCAGGGTAAAGATTTATTGGCTGCTAAAAAGTACGACGAAGCTGCTGTTAAGTTGAAAGAAGCAAAGGCTGCTTCAGAAAAATTCTCTAATCAGGAAGTTGTTACTGAGCTAAACGAGCTAATCCCTCAAATCGGTCTGGCTAAAGCTACCGACTTTTTAACTGCTGACGATTTCCAAAATGCCGCTGCCGCATACGAAGCAGTTATTAAGGATAACGCTGATAACGCAGAAGTCTACATCTGCTTAGGATATGCGTACAACAAGTTGGGCGACAACGATAAGGCGATTACTAACTACGAAAAAGGTATTGAGCTTGCAACAAAGGCAAACGATGCAAAGAATCTTGATATGGGTAAAAGCCAGTTGGCAAATGTTTATTTATTAAAAGCAAATGACGCTTTAAAAGCAAAGAAGTTGGCTGATGCTAGTGTAAATGCAATAAAATCTTTTGACATTAAAGAATCTGCTAATGCTGCTAGAATTGCTGGTTCTGCTAATGTAAACTTGAAAAAATATGATACTGCAATTAACTATTTAGAAAAAGCAGCATCTTTAGATAAAACTACAAACTTAAATACTGCCTATCAGCTCGCTCTTTCTTATGATGCAAAAGGAAATAAGGCAAAAGCTTGCGAAAACTACAAAAAGATTGTAGGCAATGCTCAGTTCAAAGCATACGCTGAGAGTAGAATTAAGGCTCTTGGTTGTAACTAGGAAATACTAAATATCAGCTGAAAAACCTCAGGAAGTTCTGGGGTTTTTCGCATTAAATATGGCTATTCATAAATTAGAGCTACTTTCTCCTGCGAAGAATGCTGATTATGGTATTGCCGCCATTAATCATGGTGCCGATGCTGTATATATTGCAGCACAAAAATTCGGAGCTCGCGAAGTCGCAGGCAACAGCATGGCTGACGTTGAACGCTTGGCAGCCTATGCCCATCGTTACTATGCTAAGGTATATCTTGCTCTTAATACCATCATCTATGAGCAAGAGTTGGAGGAAGCCCGGAATATTGCCATACAAGCCCATAACATAGGTTGCGATGCGCTTATTATACAGGATATGGCATTGTTGGAGATGGGATTGCCGCCTATTCCTCTCCATGCTTCGACTCAGACAAATAATTTGGATGCAGAGAAAGTAAAGTTCTTAGAAAATGTGGGCTTTACCCGAGTAATTCTCGGACGGGAGCTGTCAATGCAAGAAATAGCCGCAATTCACGAACAAACGAACGTTGAGTTGGAAGGTTTTGTTCATGGTGCATTATGCGTAAGCCATAGTGGACAATGCTACCTCAGTCAGGCTATAGCCAACCGGAGTGCGAATAGGGGAGCATGTGCTCAGCCCTGTCGGTCGGCTTATGATTTACATGATGCTAAAGGGAAGCTGCTTTTAAAAAATAGGCATCTTCTATCGCTTAGTGATTTTAACCTGTCAGATAAGCTGGAGGATTTATATAAAGCAGGCATTTCTTCGTTTAAAATGGAAGGTAGGTTGAAAGACCTTACGTATGTCAAAAATATTACGGCTTACTATCGCAGGCAGCTGGATAGGCTAATTGCAAAATATCCCGATGTTCGAAAATCTTCTTCGGGCGATTCCTACTTTAACTTCGATCCCAAGCCTGGGCTGTCGTTTAATCGTGGTTTTACCAGTTATTTTATTGACGGGAAACAGAAAAAAATGGCATCGCTCAATACCCCAAAACATAAGGGTGAAGAGTTGGGTAAGGTCGTAGAGATTGGCAATACATGGTTTAAAATAGCTGGCAACATTGAGGTAAATAACGGAGATGGAATTTGCTTTTTTGATAGGTCTGAAATACTCAAAGGCACTAAGGTTAATCGTGTTGAGAAAGGACGAATCTATCCGTTATCAATGGAAGATATAGGTCTTGGGGTTGAAGTATTCCGTAATTATAACCATGCTTTCGAAAAACGAATGTCAGGAATTACTGCCAGGCGTTTTATTTATGCAGACTTACTTTTTAAAGCCAATGAGAAAGAAATTACCATTACCGCAACAGACGAAGATGGCATTAGCGTTGATATAAAAGAGCCTCAACTGGGCGAGATTGCTAAAAACGAAGAGATGGCGTTACAATCTTTAAAAGAGAATCTTTCTAAATCGGGCGATAGTATCTTTATGTTTACTCCAGCTATTACTTCTGATAAAGTCTATTTCTATCCCCATGCTGTTGTTAATGCCTGGAGAAGACAGCTGGCTGAAAAGCTGGAGCAAGCACGTTTGGTGAGCCACAAAATAGAAAAATACGCTATTGAACCCAATAGCATCGCTTATCCATCTGCATCGTTAAGCTATTTCGGTAATATTGCAAACTCGCTTGCCCGAAAATTTTACGAGCGGCATGGCTTAAAAGATATAGGAGATGCTTTTGAACTGAACCCGGACACTGAGGGTGTTTTAATGACTACTCATTATTGCATTCGTAGAGAATTAGGGATATGCACTATATGCACTAAAGGAAAAGTTGCAGGAAATGCCGAATCACTCTATCTTTACAACAACGGAAAACGCTTGCGGGTGGATTTTGATTGTGAGCGCTGTGGTATGACAATATGTAAAATAAATAGATAATAGACAAGGATAAAAGACCATAGATGTCTAAAAAAGTTTAAGAATACTTACAAATAAGAATCTTTAGACTTCTAATTTTATAAGCTGTAACAGCTGGTTTTTTGCTCTTTCATCATTGTTCTTTTGTCTAAAATATAGATGGCGTGCAGTTTAAAGACGTAATAGGACATAGCGATTTAAAAAGGCGATTGATTCAGTCGGTACAACAAGGGCGTATAAGTCATGCGCAGCTGTTTCTGGGAGCATCGGGCTATGGTAATTTGCCGCTTGCTTTAGCCTATGTGCAGTATGTTTGTTGCCAGAATCGGCAGGAAGATGATTCATGCGGCACATGCCCTTCCTGCCATAAATTCGGAAAGCTGATCCATCCCGATTTACATTTTGCATTTCCGGTAAACACCTCGCAAAAGATCAGTAAAGATCCTGTTAGCGACAGCTATATTGCACAATGGAGAGAGCAAGTTATCGAATCGCCTTACTTTAGCGAACACGATTGGTACGAAACCATTGGCATAGAAAATAAGCAGGGGATTATAGGCAAAGCAGAGGCAGAGCTTATCCTTCATAAAATGAGCTTTAAACCCTACGAGTCCGATTACAAAATAATGCTTATCTGGCTACCAGAGCGAATGAATGCTACAGCTGCCAATATGCTTCTTAAGCTGGTGGAAGAGCCTCCGCAGAATACTATTTTTCTTCTGGTTTCTGATAATTCCGATCTGATTATTAAAACCATCCTCTCTCGTACACAGCTTATAAAAATCCCTTCCATAGAAGAAAGCATATTGGCAGAGAGGCTAGCTAACGAATATGAGCTGTCCGGTCATGAGTCGAAAGTACTAGCCCGCTTATCAGCCGGAAATTATCTGGAGGTGAACCGTATTGTCCGACAGCAGGATGAGGAGAATGACTACTTTGAGAGCTTTACAACCCTTATGCGTAAAGCATACGCAAACGATATTTTGGGCTTGCTTGTCTGGGTTGACGATACGGCAAGGCTTGGGCGCGAGCAGCAAAAATCGTTTTTAGTTTACTGTCAGAAGATGATCAGGGAAAATTTTATCCTTAACCTAAAGGTTGATGCGGTATATATTACAGGTGCAGAAAGGGAGTTTTCCGAAAAATTCTCGCAGTTTATTACGGCAGCTAATGCTTTTGATATTTATAAAGAGCTGAATCTGGCTATTGCCCATATCGGTCAGAATGGAAATGCAAAGATTATATTTACAGATTTAGCCCTTAAAATATCCCGTTCGTTAATATCTGCTAAGAAATAGGCTATGCAGATACTCGCTATACATTTGTCGGTGCAGAGGGTAAGGTAGAGCTGGAGTATCCAAACCCTGATGAGAACCGAAAGTTTGCCAATTTTGTGTACACAGAGAAGGGGGATAATTATACCCGTTCTTTCTCTAATGGTAATCCTAACGATTTACGACTATCGCGCTCCGGAACGAAAAATTGGAGTGAAAATTGTTGTAAAGGGGAAAATCTACGACTTGAGAGGAAAACCCGAGACAGCAACTCGAACGCTAAGAGTTGTGAATGGTTACGATAATGTAAGCGGTATAAGATAGAATAAAAAAGGTTGGCTAAAAAAACTTATTCTCCGTCATTTCGAGCGTAGTGAGAAATGACGGAGAGAATTAAGTTTATTTCAGTACTTTCAGCTCTTTTCCAACCTTAATGAAGGCAGCAATAGCCTTATCAAGATGTTCTATCTCATGCCTAGCCGATAGCTGTACGCGGATACGAGCCTGATCTTTTGGTACTACTGGATAGTAAAAACCTGTAACGAAGATACCCTCGTCTTGCATACGTGAGGCAAAATTTTGCGACAGCTTGGCATCGTATAGCATTACAGCGCAAATAGCCGATTGGGTTGGCTTAATGTCGAATCCGGCGTCCATCATTTTTGTGCGGAAATACTCTACATTACGTACCAGCTTATCATGCAGCTCGTTGCTTTCTTTAAGCATTTTAAACATTTCTATGCTGGCACCTACAATTGCCGGCGGTATTGAGTTAGAGAACAAGTAAGGACGAGAGCGCTGACGAAGCAAGTCGATAATTTCCTTTCGCCCGGTAGTAAATCCGCCTATACCTCCGCCAAACGCTTTACCCAGCGTTCCGGTATAAATATCAACTCTTCCATAAGTATTGAATAACTCGCTAACACCATGCCCTGTTTTACCTACAACGCCTGCGGAATGACATTCGTCTACCATTACCAGAGCATCATATTTTTCGGCTAAATCACAGATTTTATCCATAGGCGCAACATTGCCGTCCATAGAGAATACGCCATCCGTTACAATAATACGGAAGCGTTGCTCTTGCGCTTTTTGCAGACACTCTTCCAGTTCTTTCATATCAGCATTAGCGTAGCGGTAACGTTTGGCGCGGTTTAATCGAACGCCGTCAATTATCGATGCATGGTTAAGCGAATCTGATATAATAGCATCTTCGAGACCCATAAGCGGTTCGAATACTCCGCCGTTCGCATCGAAACAGGCGGCATATAGAATGGTATCTTCGGTTTTAAAATAATCGCTGATAGCCTTTTCCAGCTCTTCATGTATATCCTGCTTACCACAGATGAAACGAACAGAAGACATTCCGAATCCACGATCATCCATTGCCTTTTTTGCAGTTTCGATCAATCTTGGATTGTCTGATAGACCAAGATAGTTGTTGGCGCAAAAATTCAGTATCTTTCCTTTGTCCTTAACGGTTATCTCTGCTTGTTGCGGAGATGTGATAGTACGTTCTCTTTTATAAAGTCCTGCTTCTTCAATAGATTTAAGCTCTTGAGCCAAAAAATCTTTCATTTTTCCGTACATGATATCTATGTTTTAAGAGTTTCTTACTGATTATCCACTATGCAAAGTTGCAAAAAATGCCACTTACTGCAATAGTAACTACAAATTTCCGATATTTTTATGTTCTTGCTTTAAAACAGCAAGAAAAAATCGCTATAAATCCTATTTTTTCTACTTTTGCTTATCTTTTTGTAAGAACTATTAAGCCCTATACTAAATGAAAAATATATTGATTATTGGAGCAACTGGACAAATTGGTTCTGAGTTAACTCTTAAACTTAGAAGAATATATGGCGGAGATCGTGTTGTTGCCGGATATATTGTAGGCTGCGAGCCTAAAGGAGAGTTGTTAGAATCTGGTCCTGCCGAACTTGCTGATATTTCTAATGCACAGCAATTAGCCGAAATTATAAAGAAGTATAAGATAGATACCATTTATAACCTTGCCGCATTGCTTTCGGCAGTTGCCGAGTCGAAACCTATGCTGGCATGGCGTATTGGTGTAGATGGACTACTAAATGTGTTGGAACTGGCGCGCGAACATAAATGCGCAGTGTTTACCCCCAGCTCTATTGGCGCATTTGGTCCGTCAACACCGGCAGATAAAACACCTCAGGATACCATTCAACGCCCGCAAACTATTTATGGTATATCGAAAGTTGCAGATGAGCTACTAAGCGACTACTACTATAAAAAATATGGTGTAGATACACGGTCGGTTCGTTATCCGGGGCTTATATCAAATGTAACACCTCCCGGGGGAGGAACGACAGACTATGCTGTAGATATTTACTACTCTGCGGTTAAGAGCGGTACGTTTGAATGCCCTTTGAAAGCAGGAACTTTTATGGATATGATGTATATGCCAGATGCGCTGGATGCTGCTGTAAATATTATGGAGGCAGATCCTGCCAAGTTAAAGCATCGCAATGCTTTCAACATAACGGCTATGAGCTTCGACCCCGAAATTTTAGCAGCCGAAATCCGCAAGCATATTCCTAGCTTTTCGATAGAGTATAAGCTAGAAACAATGCGTCAGGCAATTGCCGATAGCTGGCCCAATAGCCTTGACGATTCGTGCGCTCGCGAAGAGTGGGGGTGGAATCCAAGGTGGAATTTAGAGAATATGACTGAGGATATGTTAAAGGTCATAGAGGAAAAACATAAAAAAGGTTTAATTTAGCGAACTAGAAATAATCACTGATTTAACCAAAAGATGAATTTTAGAAAAGGAGTTATTCTTAACCTGCCGGAAGCAAAGGGAGAAGTTAAAGTTGTGTTTTCTCCAATGTCTTTTAATGTTTATCAAAACGGTAAGAAGATAAAAAAGAAAGGGGGAATTAAAGCCAAGTTTCCTGTAGAAACAACAACCGGAGAAATTGAACCCATTGTTATTCGTAACGGTAAGGGGATGGTGCGAACAGCCCATTTTAAAGATCAGCAAATACCGTTAGAGGAAAGGCTAAGCGGATTAGAACGCTTTATTGCCATCGGTTCCGTAATCTTTGCATTTATTGTTGGTTGTGCTTTATTCGGTTTTATTACCGGAGTAATAGGAGGTGCGCTGATTGGGTTTACCGTAGCCATGGCGGTTATGTTCAGCTTAGCATTTATTCGCCAAGAAAAAAACCTAGTACTTCAGATTCTTGTATCTGTAGGTTTATCAGCAGTTGCTTATCTTGTATATTTTTTACTTGGGATGCTTATTGTAAGTGCGTTACATGGGGCAGTAATGCCAATGGTACTATTAGCTGGTAGAGCATGTAACATTATAAACAAGCTTCGTAAGCAGCATATAAAAAAATATCGTCATTTCGACCGAAGGGAGGAATCTGCTGACGCCAAGGCATTGGGAGATTCCTCCCTTCGGTCGAAATGACGAATATATAGAAATATGGTAATGATGCCAAAAATGGTGCGTATATAAATTACAAATAGGGCTGTTCAATCTGTCCTATTTTTGTATTTATCCCTGTTGTTTTTGGAACAAAGGTACCCTCTAACATAGTACTTAAAATGCTCTTTAGAGAGTCCCCGATGCTGCCTCAGGTTTGTTTTTAAGTGTCCAAAGAAGGATTCTAACGCATTGGTAGATTTGGGGATGTCAGCGTTATCGAGGTAGCGGAATAGGTTAGGCGGCGCTCGCTTGATGTGGACAAACGCCTTCCGTACCAATCTATGCGTAAACCGGTACTTATGAGAGTCGTCTACATAGCTCTTTCGGTTGAGATACGCTCTGCGCCTTTCTTCCCATCGAATAGGCGATGCCACCCGGTACCCCCATTGCTCATGGTTGGCTATCGAGCTTAGACGGCATACGATCTGACGCGGCTCTCGCCCGGCGTCTCTCCTTGGATTACGGGTTAGCCGGCTTAGGCATTCTCCCCGTACATGAACTGTACGACGCTGTACTATCGCCCCGGGGGCGCACGTTCGTACTGCTTTTATGATGCCGCTCAACCCATCGCAGGTAACGCTTTCGATGCGGATGCCAAGCGATATCAGGTTGTTCAGACCTTCGGCTAGCTCATCGAACCACTCTCCGTCGGTAAGACGGTAAAACCGCGTCGCCTTGGCATCGTTGTCCCGGTAAAGTACCAAGCAAACCTTATTCGCGAAATAGGTCCCATCAACCGGTAAGCTTACCTTTTCCAGAGGTTGGATATGCCAAGTCGGATAGCGGGAAAGCCGTTCATAAAAATATCGCTTAAGCGTACGTTGGCCATACCCACTACGCTTGGCGACGTAGGCTATGGTATGTCCATACTCAACCCTCCGCTGATACCAAGCTAAGCGGTTGCCGGACGAAACGGCTTTACGGCTGCGGGTAAAGCTCTTTTGGCAGTCGTTACGGTACGGTCGGATTTTGTTGTTACGCCTACCACGTTTTTGGACATTGAAATTTTGACATTGGGGGCATCGAATACCGCGAGATTTTGTCATACATTTTGGAGGTTAGCCGAAGCTAGCTTCGGCTAACCTCCAAAATATCCTTGGAACAGAAAAATAGTTAATCGGCTACAATACTTTAAACGCACCATTTTTGGCATCATTACCCTTTTTCTATATAAGGTTTGTACTAGCAAATACCTTGCTCAAGCATTGCGCGGGCAACCTTCATAAATCCGGCAATATTAGCACCCTTAACGTAGTTAATATAATCGCCTTCTTTACCGTACATAATGCAAGCTTCGTGGATATTCTCCATAATTTGTTTCAGCTTAGCGTCAACTTCATTAGCTGTCCAGTTAAGTTTCATAGTGTTCTGAGTCATTTCTAAACCAGATACAGAAACACCACCGGCGTTTACTGCCTTACCAGGAGCAAAAAGAATCTTTGCCTTTTGGAATTCAGCAATAGCTTCAGGAGTACAACCCATGTTAGAAATTTCGGCAACACAAATAACGCCGTTTGCAATTAACTTCTTAGCATCTTCGCCGTTTAGTTCGTTTTGAATAGCGCAAGGAAGAGCGATATCAACCTTTACTTCCCAAGGTTTTTTGCCTGCAAAGAACTTAGAACCTGCAAACTTCTTTTCGTAAGGAGCAACTACATCGTTGCACGAGTTACGAAGCTCAACCATATAGGCAATCTTTTCTGTGTTCATTCCTGCTTCGTCAAGAATGTATCCATCAGGTCCAGAAAGAGCAATAACTTTTGCGCCTAGCTCAGTAGCCTTCATAGCAGCACCCCAAGCAACGTTACCAAAGCCAGAAACCGCAACAGTTTTGCCTTTAATATCGATGCCTCGAGTTTTTAGCATATGATCAAGGAAATAAACACCACCAAAACCTGTAGCTTCAGGGCGAATTAAAGAACCTCCCCAAGTTGCGCCTTTTCCGGTAAGAACTCCGGTATTTTCGCGAGCTAATTTCTTATACCAACCGTACATGAAGCCAATTTCGCGACCAGCAACTCCGATATCACCAGCAGGAACGTCGGTCTCAGGACCAATGTAACGCCAAAGCTCGGTCATGAATGATTGGCAGAAGCGCATTACTTCGCGATCTGAACGACCTTTTGGGTTGAAGTCTGAACCTCCCTTACCACCACCCATAGGAAGGGTTGTAAGAGCGTTTTTAAAGGTTTGTTCGAAACCTAAGAACTTTAAAGTTGAAAGGGTAACAGATGGGTGGAAACGAAGACCTCCCTTGTATGGTCCAATAGCGTTATTAAACTGAACGCGGTAGCCGGTGTTTACGTGTATTTCGCCATTGTCGTCTTGCCATTCTACTTTAAATGTAAAGATACGATCTGGCTCAACAATACGTTCAACAATACGAGCTTTTTCAAACTCAGGATGTTTATTGTAAACTTCCTCTATAGACTCAAGAACTTCGTGAACTGCTTGTAAATACTCTTTTTCGTGTCCATACTTCTTTTCCAGGTTGGACATCACTTCCTGTACCTTCATAATAATAGTTGTTTTTTAGTTTAGTTTTTGTGTGTGGTTATGTAGCTTGGGCATGAAGTTTAACTTTACTTCATGCCCAACTTCTGCATACTAGTTTATTATTCTACCGTCCATGTAGAGCCGCTGTTCAACAGTTCGTCAACACAGCAAATCATTCTTCCTTTCTGAACTTCGAGTACCTGATCGCGCACGTTGTCGTCATATGTTAAGTCTTTAACAGCACGAATAACACCCAGAGCAACAGGCATCTCAGGCGATTTCATATTGATAAGCATCATATGAATACCGGGGTCTGGATTTTGCGCGTTGTGTACCAAAATGTCATCTTCGGTAATGCCGTCTTCGCCTATAGTTACAGATTTAAGGCACATGTGTTCTATATCAAGAACCAAACCCTTTTCACGGTTTTTGCCATAAATCATAGGTTCTCCGTGGCGAAGAATAATGGTGCGATCTGCTCTTACATCTTTATCGGCATATTCTGAATGTGTACCATCGTTAAAGATAACGCAGTTCTGCAGTATTACGGTAACAGCAGCACCGTCGTGCTTTGCAGACTCAACTAAACACTCTGCCGTAAGCTTCATTTCAGCATCAAGCGAGCGGGCAAAGAATGTACCTCTTGCACCAAGCACCAACTCGCCTGGAGTAAAGGGATGTTCTACTGTACCAAACGGCGATGTTTTAGTAATGATACCTAGTCGAGAAGTAGGCGAGTACTGACCTTTAGTCAAACCGTAGATCTGGTTGTCGAACAGTACGATGTTAATATCTATATTACGGCGGATAGCATGTATAAAATGGTTACCTCCGATAGCTAAGGCATCCCCGTCTCCCGATATTTGCCAGATACTAAGCTTAGGATTTGCAACTTTTGCGCCTGTAGCGATAGCCGCAGCGCGTCCATGGATTCCGTGAAATCCAAAGGTATTCATGTAGTATGGAAAGCGTGACGAGCATCCGATTCCGGATACAAACGTAAAGCGTTCTTTGTCGTAGTTCAGCTGTTCGGCAACTTCGGGTAGTACACGTTGTACAGCAGCAAGGATAGCGTAGTCGCCACAACCAGGACACCATTTAACTTCCGAACTACTCTTAAAATCTTGTTGAGTATATTTTGCCATGATTATTTGCCCTCCAGAATTTGGTTAAAGTTGTCTACAAGTTCGGTTACTGTAAATGGTAATCCTTGTACTTTGTTGTATTGTAGCAGGTGAAGGTTATCGAACTTGGTTTTTAGGTAGCCCGCAAACTGTCCCATATTCAGCTCGCATACCACAACTTTTTTATACTTTCTAAGTATCTCCTCTGTGTTTTTAGGAAGAGGGCTAATAAAGTTGAAGTGAGCCAAACTAACGCTTTTACCTTCTGCTCGTACTTTGTTTACAGCAGATACAAGATGCCCGTATGTTCCGCCCCATCCGACAACTAAAAGGTCGCCGCCGTATTGGTCGCCGATAACTTCTTGCTCAGAGATAAAGTCTTTAACTTTTGCAACTTTTGCCGCACGGATATCAACCATGCGCTGATGGTTTTCAGGATCGGTAGACGCACCACCTGTAATAAAGTCTTTTTCCAAACCACCAATACGATGTTCCAAACCCTTCGTTCCGGGGATAGCCCAACGGCGGGCAAGGCGAACCTCATCACGCTCGTAAGGCTGATAGCCGATTGTCCCTTCCGGAACGATCGGAGCCTTAATTTCCGGATAATCTTTCATCGACGGTATGCGCCAAGGCTGCGAACCGTTTGCGGTAAACCCGTCGGTAAGTAAAATAACCGGTGTCATATGTTCTAACGTAAGCTTACCAGCCCAGAATGCATAGTGGAAGCAATTTGAAGGAGTACTAGCCGCAATAATAATAACCGGAGCTTCTCCATTACGTCCGTATAACGCTTGGTTTAGGTCCGCCTGCTCGGTTTTAGTTGGAAGACCTGTTGAGGGTCCGCCACGCTGAACGTCCACAATAACCAACGGAAGTTCGGTCATAGTTGCTAAGCCAATAGCCTCTGACTTTAATGAAAGTCCTGGACCGGAGGTAGTAGTTACTGCAAAGTTTCCAGCGAACGAAGCGCCTATTGCGGTACAGATACCTGCTATTTCGTCTTCTGCCTGAAGCGTTTTTACGCCTAAATCTTTACGTGCTGCAAGTTCTTCAAGAATAGCAGTTGCAGGTGTAATAGGATAAGAACCGCAGAATAACGGAAGGTTTGCCTTTTCTGCTGCTGCAATTAGCCCCCATGCAGTTGCCTGGTTACCGCTAATAGTACGGTATGTACCTTTTTCTTTTTGCTCAGAAGGTACTACCTTGTATATGTTAGAAACAGCATGAATATTACTTGCATAGTTATAGCCATCAATCAGTACTTTCTTGTTGGTATCGATAAATTCTGGTTTTTTCTTGAACTTCTTTTCGAAATACTCTTCGGTAAAGTTTAGAGGTTGGTTAAAGATGTAGTAGCACATACCAAGCGCAAACATGTTTTTGCTTCGTACAATACTTTTTGCATCTAACCCGCTATCTTTTAAACTTTCTTTTGTAAGCGTAGTAATTGGCGAGAGAAGAATGTTCCGTGTTTCCAGCCCTAGCTCTTTAATGGGGTCTGGCGTTTTAAATCCCGCACGCTGAATGCCTTTTTCGTCAAACGTATCAGAGTCAATAATGATAGTTGCAACGGGTTTGACCCATTTTGCATTTGCTTTTAATGCGGCAGGATTCATTGCAATAAGCATATCGCAATAATCGCCGGGGGTTTTTACTTCGCCACTTCCAAAATGTAGCTGAAAACCTGAAACACCTGCTACCGTACCTTGTGGAGCCCGAATTTCGGCAGGATAATCGGGAAATGTGGATACGCCGTTTCCGACTAACGAAGCTGTATCAGCAAATAATGTACCTGTAAGCTGCATTCCGTCACCCGAGTCACCGGAGAATCGGATAACTACATCTTCTATTTCCACACATTTGTGTTTGCTCATGATTAAATGTAATTTATTAGTTTTTAATGGTTTAAAATATGGTTTAGGTTGATGAAAACTGTACAAATCTAGTCTTTATTTGCTAACATCGTACTATTTTTAGAATGTTTAAGAGAATGATTTCAGCTATTTATAAGCCTTTTTTGTTATATCTTTGTTCTTAATCTGGAAAAATATGGCTTTGGTAAGAAATGTAAGGGGTTTTGAACCCAAAATAGGGAAAAATTGCTTTTTGGCTGAAACGGCAGTAGTTATTGGCGATGTTGTAGTGGGCGATGATTGCAGCATCTGGTATGGGGCAATACTTCGCGGTGATGTTAACGCTATACGTATTGGTAACCGCGTAAATATACAGGATGGAGCGGTTTTGCATACGCTTTACGAACGCTCTATAGTAGAAATAGGAGACGATGTTTCGGTTGGACATAACGCAATTATTCATGGAGCGAAAGTGGGCAACAACGTACTCGTAGGTATGGGTGCTATACTTTTAGATAATGCGGTAATTTCCGATAATACTATAATTGCAGCGGGTGCGGTAGTTTTAAGTAACGAAATTCTAGAACCGGGTATTTATGCAGGTGTGCCGGCAAAAAAGGTAAAAGACAGCGACGCCAAGCTTGTTGAGATGGTAAAGAAGAATGCTGAAGGTTATTTAATGTATAAAGACTGGTTTAAGGAAAAATAGCAGGATAAAGCTTTTCGTAAAACAGTATGGCGTAAACGAACATGTTTACGCCATACTGTTTTTTGTGCGTTTTTAGTAAATCAAAGATTTGGGAATATGGTATATCCGCTATTTTTGCTTTACCAAAAACAAAAACCACAACGAATGAGAAGAACACTAATCTTATTTGCAGCCATTGCATTTTTCTACTCTTGCTCTCCGAAAATTACAACAAGCATTTCTTCGTCTTACGACCCTTTAAAAGAAAATGAGCAGATAGCCGTATTTGGTCTTGATAACGACATACCCGCTACTGCCGAAAAATTAGGGTCAGTAAGAATTGGAGATACAGGTTTTTCTACGAACTGTGATTATGACAAGGTTATTGTTCTTGCAAAGCAAGAAGTTCGTAAGGCTGGAGGTAATGCACTAAAAGGTTACGGAGCATAAAGAACCGAACATATGGGTGAGTTCCTGCCATAGAGTTACCGCAGATATACTATTTATACCAGATTTTCCTGAAGTAGAGAGGCTTGTCGAATCTAATAACAATGATATGGCAGGAGCTAGCGATAATGTTATTGAGCAAAAAGACTACTCTAAATTTAGAATCTCTGCTGGAATGGGTGGTGGATACCGAATAGATAAAGTTTCTGATAGATTATCTCCGGGAGAAAAAGACCATGTAAAGAAAATGAAGTGGGGGATGAATGTGGAGATAGATGGCGAATACTATGTCTCCGAGTCTATTGGAATAGGATTTGCGTCGAGCTGGTTTAGGTCTGCTGCAACGCTAACTGTAAATGAAAGTGGTATCTCTAGTAGTATAAAAGATAGGATTAACCTTTTCTATCTAGTCCCAAAAATTATTTTTGGCGGATATAAAGATCAGGGTTGGTTTGTTAATGCTTCGTTAGGTTACTTGGGCTACTATCAAAAATTAAAAGGAGAGAAGTCTTCAAATAAGTTAACCGGAGGAACCTTAGGTGGAGTATATGGGTTTGGATATAACATAAGTATGACCGAATCCATAAGCTTATTCTTTAAGCTATCTTTTACCTCTGGGGTATTATCTAAGCTAACCTTAACGACAGGCAATAGTAAGAAGGAAACTATAGACTTTCCTAAGGATGAAAAGGAAGGTTTAAACCGAATTAGTCTTACTGTGGGTGTGCGGTTTAAGAGTAGGTAGCGCACCTTACCCATCAATACTGATATATGTTAACCTTTGATTAGTAATTTTTCACAACATTATAAACCGAATCCCGCTCGATTGGTATAAATCCGGCTTCTTTAATCATGCAAACCATAGCATCGGACGTAAGAGCCGGGTTGGTTTCTTCGGCACCCGCCATGGAGTATATTTTGGTGGTATCGTCAATTGTTCCGTCCATGTCATCGGCACCGAATGAGAGGGCAATAGCTGCCAGCTCTTTGCCCAGCATGGGCCAGTACGATTTTATATGCGGAATATTGTCGAGTATAATGCGGCATACAGCAAAGTTTTTCAGCACCTCAACCACGCTAACCTCGCCTATTTGCCGCATAGAGTTGTGATATTTCTTATACTTCAGCGGAATAAAGGCGTTGAAACCGCCTGTTTTGTCTTGTAATTCGCGCAGGCGGTTAAGGTGATCTATGCGGTGGGCGTAACTTTCGATATGTCCGTATAGCATAGTTGCATTAGACGGAATATCTTGCTTATGTGCAGCCTCATGTATGCCAAGCCATGTAGCCGATTGCGATTTTTGTTCGCAGATTTCTGCGCGTATTTTTTCATCGAAAATTTCTGCGCCGCCGCCGGGAATAGAGTCCAGTCCTGCTTCCTTTAAATGCTGTAATCCTTCCGCCCAATCGTATCCCGATTGCTTTATCATATAATCCAGCTCAACAGCGGTAAAGGCTTTTACGTGTGCGTTGGGTAGAATTTTTTTTACTTCGCGTATTAATTCGGCATTGTATTCTAAGTTATGGTCGGGATGTACACCGCCAACAATGTGTACCTCTGTAATGCCTTGACCAACATATTTTCGACAAATATTCAGCATGTCGTCTATACTGTAATCCCATACCCCCTCTTCGTTCTTTTTACGACGGTACGAGCAGAACTTGCAGTTATGTAAGCAAATGTTGGTGGGTTCTATGTGGAAGTTACGGTTAAAGTAAGCGTTTTTCCCGTTCAGCCGCTCGCGTTTCATATTGGCAAGCAAACCCAGTACGGCTATCTGGTTGCTTTCGTATAGGGCAAGCCCCTCTTCGGAACTTATACGTATGTTGTTTTGTATTTTGTCGGCAACAGTTCGAAATAAATTGTTGTGTAACAGCTGATCTAGTATTTTTGAGTCCATTCTAAGCAATTAAACCACAAATGTAAGTTTATTTCTTTTCTATACGTCACTTCGTTCGAAATGACGAGAGAGAGCTAGAAAATCTCTTTACAGATTTTTACAATATTATCGGGCTTGCCCATTGTATAAAAGTGTAATGCTGGCGCGTTCATCTTTTTCAGTTCGCGGCATTGGGCAACTGTCCATTCTATGCCTACTTGCTTAACTTCCTTATCGTCCTTACATTTTTCCACTTCTTTCCTCAGCTCTTCGGGGATGGTAAGATGAAATGTTTCGGGAAGAATTTCCAGCTGCCGTTTTACCGATATGGGTTTAAGCCCGGGAATGATAGGAATGGTAATACCCATGTTTCTGCACTGCTCTACAAATCGGATGAAAGCAGCATTGTCAAAAAACATTTGGGTAACAATATAGTCAGCACCCGCATCAGCTTTTTGCTTGAGGTATGCGAGGTCTTGTTCCATGCTATCGGCATCGCCGTGCATTTCGGAGTAGCCTGCCACACCTACAGAAAAATCGGTAGGAACAGCGTTTGCTATTTCGGAGTGAAGATAGATACCGTTATTCATATTTTTTATCTGCTTAAGCAGATCTACCGCATGTGCATGTCCGTTTTCTTCATTTACAAAATGCATATCGTTCTTACGCTTATCGCCACGAAGAGCCAGTACATTTTGTATCGACAAAAAGTTAAGATCTATTAGCGCGTCTTCGGTCTCTTCTTTGGTAAATCCTCCACAGACAAGATGTGGCACTACTTCCAGATTGTATTTGTATTTTATTGCAGCCGCAATACTTACTGTTCCGGGTCTTTTCTTGGTAACATACCTTTCTGTTTTACCTTTACTATTGGTAACTGTTACAATATCGGCACGATGGTAGGTTATATTTACGTATGATGGTTTAAACTCTATTAGTGATTCTATAGTAGCGGCAATCCCGTCAAAGTTACTTCCTTTAACGGGTGGAAGCAGCTCTAGCGTAAGAAGTGTTTTATCCGATTGCCGAATTATTTCGTGTACTTTCATTTTATGGTCAAAGGTAAATTGTTAGGTGTAAAAATACGTCATTTCGAACGTAGTGAGAAATCTGTTACCAATCAGTAAATTTCTCACTACGTTCGAAATGACTATAAGGTATAATGTGGATATAGAATATCATACGTTGTTTACTCTAACCTATTTTGCGACAACAGATTTTCTGCTTCTTCTAGGGCTATATTTCTTCGCTTGGCGTACAGCTCTATTTGATCTTCTTTTAAAGGTCCTACGCTAAAGTAATGGGCGTGAGGGCTGGCAAAGTACAGTCCGCAAACCGATGCAATAGGGTTCATCACATAGCCGTCGGTTAACTCGATACCTGTATTCTTTTCCGTATTCAGCAGATCGAAAACGGTTCTTTTTTCGTTATGTACCGGGCAAACGGGATAACCTATGGCGGGTCGTATGCCTTCTACCTCCTCGGGCAGCTGCCATAGTTCGGTATTAACCTTGAGATGTAGTAGTTCAGAAAACGCTTCGACTAGGCGGTTAGCCAGCAGCTTTACCAATAGCGCTTTATACTCGTCTTTAGCGGTCGAATATTCTTCTACCAGTTCGTTTACACCGATACCTGCGGTAGCCGCAAACGCTCCGATATAATCGGCCTTTTTGCTTTCGGCAGGAGCAATAAAATCGGCTAGATTACAATTATTACCTTCCTCCTTTTTTTGCTGGTTACGCAGAGTGTATAACGTTGCTTGTACGCTAGCGTGCAATTCGTCGGTATAGATCAGTATATCTTCATCCTTTGATGCGGCGGGGAAAATGCCTACAACTGCATTTGCTGTAAGTAATTTTTTAGCAGCCAATTCTTTTAGCATTAGCTGCGCATCATCATATAACGTTTTTGCTTCGGCTCCCATTTGCGGGTGCTGAAAGATATCTGGGTAGCGACCTTTTAACCCCCATGCGTAGAAAAATGCGCTCCAATTTATAAAGGGAATAAGCTCTTCTATGGGATAGCTTTTATATACTTTAACTCCTAAGAATGCCGGTTTTTTGATAGGTTCGTTAGCCCAATCTATGGCAGGTTTATTCTTGCGCGCTTCTACGAGAGAAATGAGGCTAAGCTCTTCCTGCTGTTTTTTATAACTTATACGCAGCTGTTCGTAGGTATTATCAAGCTCTTGAAGATATAGGCTGCCGTTCTCTGCCAGTAGCTTTTTTGCAATGCCTGCCACTTGCGATGCATCCTTAACATGTACAACACCTTTGCCATACTTTGGCTGTATGGCAACTGCCGTATGTAGCGGACTGGTTGCGGCTCCGCCCAGTATAAGAGGAATTTGCAGCTTGTTCTTATTCATCTCTTCGGCAACATGAGCCATCTCGTCTAGCGATGGAGTGATAAGCCCGCTAAGCCCAACAATATCGGGCTTCAGCGTAATGGCTACTTCTATAATTTTGTGGGTAGGAACCATTACACCCAGATCGACGATCTCATAGCCGTTACATCCAAGCACCACGCTCACAATATTTTTACCAATGTCGTGTACGTCGCCCTTTACGGTTGCGAGCAGTATTTTCCCGGGAGATTGCTTTGTTTTATTCTGCTCTTTCTCCTTTTGAATAAGGGGTTCGAGATAGGCAACGGCACGTTTCATGACACGCGCACTTTTTACTACTTGGGGTAAAAACATTTTACCTTCGCCAAAGAGTACGCCTACCTCGTTCATACCGTTCATTAACGGACCTTCTATAATGGCTATAGGCGAAGAGTAGGAGGGCAGCAATTCCTTGATATCCTGCTCAACATAGTCGGCAACGCCTTTTACCATAGCGTACCGTATGCGTTCTATAGCAGGCTGCTTGCGCCAGCCTTCTTCTTTCTTCTCTTCTTTTCCCGTGCTATTGTTAGCTAGCTGAGCTGCATAGGCAATAAGCAGGTCTGATGCGTCTGTACTGCAGTTCAGTACAACATCTTCTGTTAGCTTTAGCAGCTTGGGCTCAATATCGCTATATACAGTCAGCTGCCCTGGATTTACGATGCCCATATCCATACCTGCTTGTATAGCATGGTAAAGAAATACGGAATGCATAGCCTCTCGAACGGTATTGTTACCTCGATACGAAAACGACAGGTTGCTCACCCCGCCGCTAATCTTAGCATACGGAAGATTTTCTTTAATCCACCTGCAAGTTTTGATAAAGGCGACGGCATAATCGTTATGCTCTTCCATTCCTGTTGAAATGGCTAGTACGTTTGGGTCTATGATAATATCTTCGGGTGGGAAACCGATTTTATTTGTAAGTAAACGGTATGACCGTTCCGCTATTTCTATTTTCCGTTCGTAGGTATCTGCTTGTCCTTGTTCGTCGAAAAGCATTACAACCGTTGCAGCACCGAGTTTATGGATATATTTTGCTTTAGAAAGAAATGCTTCTTCGCCTTCTTTCAGGCTGATAGAGTTTACGATTGATTTACCTTGTGCGCATTTTAATCCGGCTTTTATTACTTCCCACTTCGATGAATCAATCATTACAGGAAGAACGGCGATGTCGGGTTCAGATGCCATTAAGTTAAGAAATGTCGTTATTTCCTTTACTGCATCCAGCATAGCATCATCCATACAGACGTCTATTAGCTGGGCACCGTCTTGTACTTGTTGACGTGCAATGGATAGTGCTTCTTCGTACTTTTGCTCTCTGATAAGCCTTGCGAATTTTTTTGAACCTGCAACATTTGTCCGCTCTCCAATGTTTATAAAGTTACTATGAGGCAGAACTTTTACGACATCTATACCGGAGTATGTACTGATTTTATCGAGCTGCGGAATTTGACGGGGTGCGTATTTTTCAGCTAAAGCAGCGATCAGCTTAATGTGGTCGGGAGTTGTGCCGCAGCATCCGCCAACAATGTTCAGCATTCCGCCTTTCAGCATTTGTTCAACGTATGCAGCCATGCTTTCGGGCGTATCGTTGTAACTGCCGAACTGGTCGGGGTAGCCGGCGTTAGCATAGGCGCATACATGGAATTTTGAATACGACGACAACTCTGCAATATGCTCCGCCATTTGTTTTGCGCCAAGACCGCAATTAAGTCCCACGCTTAACAAGTTAACGTGTGATACCGATGTATAGAAGGCTTCGAGCGTTTGTCCCGATAAGGTTCTGCCGCTAGAATCGCTGAGCGTACCCGAAACCATTATCGGAATATCGTATCCGTTTTGCTGGTTGTAATCTTGTATGGCGGCTAAGGCTACCTTTGCGTTTAGCGTATCGAAGATGGTTTCTATGAGCAGCATATCTACACCCCCGTCAACCAGCCCTTTTATCTGATCTACGTATGCGGCGTATAGCTTATCGAATGTAATACTTCGCGAGGCAGGATTGCTTACGTCCGGCGACATGGATAGCGATTTGGATGTTGGTCCGATAGAGCCTGCCACAAAACGGCGTTTGTCTGCTGTACTGAACTTATCCGCAGTTTTACGTGCCAGTTTAGCCCCCTCAAAGTTCAGTTCATAGACCAAATTCTGTAAACCGTATTCTGCTAGCGATACGGCGTTAGCGTTGAGCGTATCTGTTTCTATGATATCTGCACCTACAGAGAGGTATGCTTCGTGTATTTCTTGTATTACGCTAGGGCGACTAAGAATTAGCAAGTCGTTATTGCCTTTTAGATCAATAGAAGATGCTCTAAAACGCTCGCCGCGGTAATCGCTTTCTTGCAGCTTGTATTGTTGCGCCATTGTACCCATTCCACCATCCAGCACCAGAATACGCCGGCTTAGTATTTCCTCTATTTTTTTACGGTTATTTTCCACTTATAGTTACAGATTATTAGATAAAATGAGCAAAGCCGACGCGATATCTTGCTTACTCTAGGTTTGACTGGCAAAGATAGTAAGTTATGATTGATAAAGTTATTGAAAACAAAAAGAGTTGCGATTTCTTACTGGAAATTCTGCCGCTCTTTACATAAAGATATCGGTGTATATCAACCAAATAAAACCTTGTAATAAATAAAGGCTCTATATAAGTTATGGTCTTCTATTAGATGTGTCGGGTTTTGAGCCTGATTTTTTACCTTCTTTCGGTTCTAGTATTTCAGTGTGCCATTCGGTTAGCTTATCATTAAAAAAGTCGTAAACAAACAGCTCATCGTTTAAGCCTTTTTCCTTCTTCGCATACTCCATAGTTTCGTAAAGACCTTCGGGGGTTTTATTTGTGCTGACCACTCTACACGATTTACCAACTAGCTTTACAACCTCGCTTTTTGTCATGCCAATCGCAACGCCATTGGGACTTGAATATTTTGTTGTAGCGCACGAAATAAATAGGGATGCAAAAAATATTAATGCAATTACTCTTTTCATGGAATATGGATATTTTTGATTTTTAATCAGATAGTTCTTCAACTTTATTAAGAACTTCTTCAGCCAACCATAAGTAGTGCAAAACTTCTTCATTAAGTTCGCTATTTTGAGAATATGAATAGACACATGAACTTAACAGAATAAGTGTAAGTGGAATAATCCTTTTCATTGTAGGTTCGAGTTAATCTCATTTATATTGATTAATGGCTTCATATAGCGACTTAGCAAATTGCTCCTTTTCCATATTGGTAAGAATTTTATTATAAAAAGAATTTAATATTGATTGTACCTGATCGTATTGTTTCCGTTGCCTACTATGATCAACTTCCAAAGATTTAAGATTTTGTTGGTTCGATTTTATTAAGATTTCTAACTCCTTTCCTTTTGCCTCATACTTTTTAAGCTCATTATCATAGGCAACATATAATTGTCTTCCTCTCTGGGAGTGTGCCAATCCAGCATTGCCAAAACTTTTTGCTTGAGAATCTTTTATTTCAGTAAACTCTAAGAAAGAATGTACAACATCTAAAATGTAACGATTCAAAACTTCATCTTCTTTATAATCAACATCTCCATGCTTATAAGCGACCTCAGAACCTAAACTTATAAAGTCATTAAGTAGTTGTTTATTAATATCAAGTATTTCTTAGTACTGAAATTTATACTTTGTTGAAAGTTCTTTGAATAATATTTCATCTAAAACGGCTGTGGAGGCATCTGATTGAATGGCATTATCCAGCCTAAGTGCAAAGTATCTGTACAAACCATACATTCTTTCCGCCCGCCATTTTTCGATTGGTTTCAAAATTCGATATAATTTTATGAGCTGTAGGAATTAATTCTATTTCAAGTTCTTTTGTGTAAGTTCCATTAAATTCTTTATCATCTTCTATGCTTAAAATCGCCACTATTTGAGGTTGATACAATATTAAAAGCCGATTTAAAATTCTTTTTAACATCATTTAAAGTAGAATTTAAAACCTTTATTGGTGGGTGATTGTGATGTAGAATTAGATTCAACATTCAGTCTGGCTGGTTTAAAATTTCCGGAAGGATTGGAAGATTTACTTGATGATGAGCCAGAAGAAACCGAACTGGCTTTACTTGTCCTCCTACTGTTCATAAGATCAACAGCCTTTTGAGATTATGACTTTCCATATTCTACACTTCCTAGTGGATGTGGAGAAGAATAAAGGAAGTTTATATGTAAAAATAGGGAAAAGCCTAAAAGAACTATTTTATTCATTCGTTTTATATTTGACTTAAATATAAAACGAATGAATAAAAAATCTACTATGCCAAATTTAATTAAATATACCCAACTAAAATAATTTAGATTAGAGTATTTTATTTTGCAGATCATTTAAATCTATAACTCTATCTAAAATAGAATATTTATAATCTTACTATGTTGCATTCATAATAATTAGTTATTTAACTTGCGTTAATTAACTAATGCCTGTAAAAATAACAAATATGCTATTCTTTCTACCATATAGTTCTGTACAAGGTAATGAGCTTATGGCGTTTAAAACCATACGAAAATGGTATAAATCAAATTATTTACCTTAACTTAAGTCGTAATTATGGAAAAGAAACTATCATTTGAACAAATGGAAAACCTCCAAGGCGGTAAGTTTTGGGGAGATGACAGAAATTGTAATAAAATTTTATTAGATAATGGACGCTGTGCAGGTTTTTGTATAACTAATAGTTATATCTTTTGGATAAAAGTTAGTACAGATTTTGAAATTTATCCCGAAGCTGGAGGTGGTGTACCATGTCATCTACTTGATTAAGTGAATAGCGGGTTATAGTAATTTTATTCTGATTAGGAACTATTGCTATAACCCACCTTAGTATTAGGCATGTATTATAATTATTAAACAAGTTTATTTATGAAAGTTTTATTATGCATGTTAATGATATGCATTGGATTTACTAACTATATTTACGCACAAGAAATCTGTGTTTTTGACGCGGAACTAAAAGAGCCTATACCATACGTAACTGTGACTTTTCCGGAATTTAATAAATGGCAATATTCAAGTAGCAATGGTTGCTTTACATTACCCAGTAACATGCAATTTACAGATAGTGTTCGCATAGCACAGGTAGGCTATAAAGAAGTGAATACTACCATTGCAAATCTTACAGAAAAGATTTATCTAGTTCCAATATCTATTATGCTAGAAGAGGTAATGGTTTTACCACAAAAGATGACTACTATACAACTTGGATATGTCAAAGAAAAAACTATTTCTATAAGTCGTTCTATTTTTAGTGAATTTCAATTTTATATTGAAGCAGTATATATCCCAAATAACAGAGAGACACGTTGTGTAATAAATAAACTTCTATTTCCATATAAATTTAAGAAAGAAGATGCTTTCGACTTTGTGGTTAGACCACAATTATATACTGTAGGAAATGATGGGATGCCAGACAAACCATTGTTAAACAGCACGGTAACACATACATTAACAGGTTTAGATAGGCGTAAAAAGATATATGAAATAAATTGCATTGATGATAATATTGTTTTTCCCGAAAATGGAATTTTTATAGCTCTTGAAATTGTTGATATACTGGATAAAGAAGGTAATAGAGTGCGAGCAACTGAAGAAAATGATTTTCAAAATACTAGAACACCTTTTTTGATGATAACTTCCGAAAAAACGCAGATACAATCTTACGTTTTAACAGACCAGAACTTAAAATGGCATAAATCTAATTTATTGTTGAACTATGCTTTTAGTATGGAATTAAAATGTTATGAGTAAGTCATTGAATTAAAGTATAGTAACATAGTTTATCGTACAATAAAGTAATAACCTGTTATATATGAAAAAACAAATAGTTTTTTGTCTGCTTATTATTTATCCGTTAGTCGCTCCTGCTCAAGAATCGGATAACGAGATAGAGCTGAAAGTGACAGAAAATGGCAGTGGTTCGGCTATTCCTTATGCTGTTGTAGAGTTGATACCAAAGGCTGATGGGGTATCCGATTTTTGGATAGCTGATGAAAATGGACTGATAACACTACCGTCTATCCCTCCCAACGGAGCGGATAGCATACGATTTAGAAGTATGGGATATATTGCAGTAAGCATGCCTTACTCCGATATTCTAACCCTACCTAAGAGACAGGTTGAGCTAAGTATGAACCCTATAATGCTTAGCGAAGTTGTTGTGTATGCTAAAGATGCACTGATAGAATTTGGTAACTATGTAAAAAAACCTCGAAATATGTGGGTGCTAGGGAAAGAAGAAGACGATCAGGAGGTTGCATATATTAATACGCAAAGCATAGAAGGCACAATACAAAAGATAAAACTATACCAAACCGATTTTTTTGGCGTAGGACATCCTTTTAGGTTAAGGCTATATAGACAACAGGAGCGTGGGGGAAAGCTCTATCCCGGCGAAGACTTATTGAATGGAGAAGTACTAATTATTTCGCCCAAAAGGAAGGATGGTTGGATAGAAGTTAATGTTAGCATGTATGATATAAAGCTTCCTGAAGACGGAGGGCTATTCGTTGGAATCCAAATCCTAGCAGACTCATACTACCCATCTAAAAAGCAAAAAATTACATATTTATATAATAACAATAAACGTACAGAGTACCATGTTAAAGTTGCGACGCTTGGGGGTATTCGAAATGCAGACACTACTGATATCAGTAAGTTTCGTTATCTTACAAAGAAAGAGATACCGGGATGGGGTATTTACAAGGAGGTAACGCCCTTAGTACAAATAGTTGTAAAAAAGGAATAAGAACTATTGATATTTAGCATTAATGAACAACGCTATATCAACAAATATTTTTACTCAGGTATCAGCTAAGCGAATTGTTGGGGGCATACTATTGCTGCTTGCCTGTATGTTTATTCTTAACTATGCGAGCTACCTTACCATTTATAAAGGGAGATTTGTAAACTATTTATTGCTACGTGGAGTAGAAACAGATGTCATTGATGCGCAAATAGCAGAGAGAGCATATCAGCTAAAGGACTTTTTGAGTATTGCCGGAATGTTTTTGCTGACTATTCTGAGCGTTTCTGTTGTTATGTATCTGGGGCTATATGTTATCAATAACATTAAGCGGCGGTTTGCTATAGTACTACAAGTAGTCGTTATTTCAATGAGCGTATTTGTTGCGGAGTACCTTGCGGAATTTTTATGGCTTTACCTTGTTAAGCCGGACTACACATCAATAGAGCTGATGGGGTTTACTCTATTTTCGGCACTACAGCTATTTGATATAAATACAACACCATCCTATCTTTTGTATGCGCTACAAACGATCAACCTATGGGAGCTGTTATTTTGTCTAACACTAGCCTATGGTTTAAGCCGTTCAACAGGTATTAAATATTCTATAATGTTAAAGAGTACATCTATTATATATGGAGGTGCTCTACTGCTATGGATATTGTTAATTATGAGCTTAAACCTTTTTTTAAACTAACAGAATACGCCTGTCAAGAAAAAAATTATAGCGCTAGCCTTTTTATTGATAGTAACTGTCTTTGTAATTCTAATCATTTTTAAGATACAAAATAAAAAGGAACATCAGCAACAACTTTCATTTTTACCCGATATATGCTTGAAGAGTATTGAATCAGAAGAGTATTGCCTTTCAGCCATAAGTAGAGAAAAGCCCATTATGCTTTTATTTATGAACCTAGGCTGTCAGGATTGTATCAATACGTTGCTGCTGATAATAAACAATGAAGATATAGTTCGCTCTAGCACTATTATACTAATTCTACCCGATACACCGCCTCAGCTGGCAAGCTTTGTTGAGAAGTATTACCTATTGGATAAGACCAAAATACTTATTGATCCTGAATATGCTTGCTTTAGCGAGTTTCAGGTAAGTAATACGCCTACCACATTTGTATATAGCAAAGAACATGAGTTTATTCAGAAAATCTTAGGAGAATTTAGCCTAACAACCTTGAATAAATATTTACGCTACTAGCATACCCAAAAACCACATCAATGTTTTTTAGAGCCTCCACCCTAAAACATCAAGCTAGAACTACCTTTACCCGTCAACACGATCAATCTGATTGCGGAATGGCATGTTTACTGTCTTTATTGCGCTACTATGGTGGAAACTCATCATTTGAACGTATTCGTGAACTAAGTGGAACCGACCGGCAAGGTACTAGCTTGCTGGGCTTATATCAGGCTGCAAATGTGTTAGGTTTTAAGGCAGAGGGCTGTGAGGCAGATATGGAATCGCTAAAGAAACATGGAAATCCTGTTATTCTTCACATTCTGGATGAGCAAAGTACGCAACATTTTGTAATATGCTATGAATATGCCAATGGCTACTTTTTAATCGGAAATCCTGCAAAAGGGATAGAACTGTGGACACCTGAACAAGTACTCAAACATTGGGTATCAAAAGTTTGCTTGACACTCAAACCTTCTGCAAATTTTGAACGAAAGGACGATGTAAATAAGCAAAAAAAGCAATGGATAAAGAACCTTATTCAAGAAGATATAAAGCGGCTATTAGCTAGTATTCTCTTAGGTTTGGTATTGGCGGGGCTGGGAGTTATAATGGCTGTATTTTCTCAAAAACTAATTGACAACATACTGCCTAGTAAGGATGCTTCGAAGTTGATTGTCGCTCTTATTTTGTTATTTGTTATAATGTTAATACAAATCGGTCTTTCAGTAGTTAGGCAGCGCATGCTTATACAGCAATCAAAAGATTTTAATAATCGTATTGTTGGCAGTTTTTACAGCAAGCTAATGTTTTTACCAAAGTCATTTTTTGATAATCGCAAGGTTGGGGATTTGACAGCCCGTTTAAATGACACTCGTAGAATACAGAGTTTTATAATTCTTATAATAGGTTCAGCCATTATCTCTCTACTATCTGTTGTGGTGTATCTTGTGGTAATATTCATATATTCATGGCAACTGGCTCTCCCTGTTTTATGTTCTTTACCACTTTACTTTTTTATTATCCACCGATATAACTCTTCTATTATAAAAAAGCAGCGAGAGGTTATGGCTTCATATGCACAAAGTGAAAGTAACTTTATTAGCACTATACAGGGCGTATCGACTATTAAAAATTTCAATAAACAGCATTTCTTTTCTATGCTTAATCAGCATATATATGGAATATTTCAAGACAGGGTATATACACTTGGCAAGCTTAATATCACAATTGGTTGGAAGTCTAGCGTAGTTAACATATGCTTTCTTATCATGCTACTCTCAATGGGTTCTTTTTTTGTTTTAGATGAGCAGTTGACATTAGGTCGTTTTATGGCAGTATTAACCATTGGAAGCTCACTACTTCCTATTATTGCTTCGCTTGCAATCATTGCCATTCCATACAATGAAGCAAAGGTTGCTTTTGATCGAATGTTTGAATTTGTTAGCATGGAGGCTGAAGACACAGAAGAGGATGTAATGGATAATTCCCCCCCCCCCTTATTTGAATCGCTTGAAGTAAAAAATCTATGCTTTCGATTTGTCGGTAGGAAACAGCTGCTTTCCAATATTAACTTGAAAATAAGAAAAGGTGAGATTGTTAGCATTGCAGGAGAAAGTGGTTGTGGGAAAAGTACTTTTTGCCAAATCTTACAAAAGTTCTACAATATAGAGTCTGGGGAGATCATAATAAATAACAATATTTCATTAAGTCAACTTTCAACAGAAAATTGGAGAAATATGGTAGGTGTTGTTCCACAAGATATATTCATTTTTAATGGAACTGTTCTAGAGAATATATGTCTTGAGAATCCAGTTGCTAATGCTGAACAAGTTGTAGATTTTTCTAAACAATATGGATTTGACAGCCACATAAAAGAGCTACCTCAAGGCTATATGACTATAATTGGAGAAGAGGGTGTTAACTTATCAGGCGGACAAAAACAAATCCTTGCGCTGGCTCGTGCTTTATTTAAAAATCCTCAATTGCTAGTATTAGATGAAGCGACAGCCGCAATGGATAGGAATACCGAACAATTTGTATTAAATTTACTTATGAAAATGAAGGATAAAGTAACTACGCTATTTGTATCACATCGTTTACATATTTTAAAAACAATAAGCGACAAAATTTACTTATTTGATAAGGGGTGTATTGTAGGGAAAGGTACTCATGATGAACTGTGTAGAAGTAACAATATGTACAGTAGCTACTGGAAAGACATACAGAAATCTCTCATAGAATAGAATACAGGTCTATTAATGATTATAAGGGGAAACATCACCCATACTTATATAGACATGTTTTGCCTAAAAGTATGTTTTCAAAATAAAAGCCATTCTTATAAGAAGAACAGCTTTTGCACAACCAATAGCTAACCAATATGACAGCCAACTAGCCATCGTGCTTACAGTACGCTTGTAGTATAGGCTGCATCTCTTTATAACTATCGGGTAGTCTATAGCTATACTCCGCCATCTTACGCTCGAATGATTGTACTACTTCCATCAGCTGCGCTTTATCTATCCAGAACATATCTAAAACAACATCGGGAAGGTACTTTTTGGTGCAAACCAGGTAGCAAACCGAAAGTTCCAGATGGGTTAGCATACAGCCTCTCTTGTTTGCCCCGAACAGCTGTTTTTTAAAGCCATCGAACATCGTATTGTAGTGGAACGACTGTTTAAAGCTGTCGAGCGATGCCAGCATCTCCTGCTTTTCACGTTCGGTTTTTACCTGCCGTTCGATATAGTCGAGATCCTTTGCTCTACCGTTTTTTCGCTTGCATAGGTTTGTACAATTTCCTGAACGATGTCGTCCTCATTTGGGAGGGATTTCTTTTTAAAAAATCGAAGCATAGCCATACTCCTCTCTTCTACTATTTTATGGCTTAGGTTATACGCTTAGCACATCATTAGCATAAGTACCGTTACGATGAATAGTATCAACAAAAACGGTAATCTTATATTTCTAGCCTTTTGTTTCTTTACGCTTAGCATTTACAAAGAAAAGCAGATTAGTTAAATTTACCTTATGCTTCTTTGTGCAAAATGCCTATATTCGTGTGCAAATTGCATACAAACATTTTTAGTTGTACCTTGTTTCGAACACAATAATACCATGTCAGAAACAGCCACAAAACCTAACGTAAATCATGGCAATAACATATTGATAAAACGGCTTTCGAGAAGAGAAAAACAGGAAACCGTAGCAAAAGCTATTTGGGGAGGATAAAGCGACCCACTAAAAGGTACAACGTTTTGAGCAAATGGAAACGATTGATGATGCTACATTAAAACTGTTTGCTAAATATTTTGGCTGTACGCTAGAGGAACTAAGAGATACGGAGTTGATGCTTGACGCTGTTTCGGTAAATATCCATGACAACTCATTTAGTAGTGGTAGTTTGAGTAATCTTGGAACTAATAATACAATTAATGACTATGTATCAAAAGAGCTATTAGAACTAGTAGCAGATAAAGAAAAGAAGTTAGAAGCATTAATCGAAACGTTTCAGCAAATACTTAAAATTGATACTGAATTAAAGGAGCATATAATTAAAAAGTAAAAGATAGAAAGAGATTTTTCGATGTGAACCCCAAAGATTGGACGGATTAATATTATTTTAAGAAATATTCAACTTATCTAATAATGCGAAGATACAGTTGTCCTTGCTTTCAATATACCCTTGTACTGTATCTCTATAGTAGATAACCATATTATGAGCCAAACCTACCTTTTAGTTTGTGGCAAAGTATATTGGGCTAACAGGCTTTTGAGGGTAATTGAGGAATAATGCTATCTTTGACATAATGGATGTTGGTTTTGATAAAGATAATGATTAGTGTACTAATTGGTACACTATATTGCGATAAAGAATATATCCTTTTGATATATATTTTTTATGGTTTTAATAATCAGTAATTTAATATAAGGCAAGGTTCAAGATTAGTTAGGTGACTTGAAAAGTTATTTAACTAATCTTGAACCTAAAACATTATCGGGTTAAGCATGGCGAGAACCGATTTGCCGACGGACGCGACCGTATCAACGGAATCGAGAACTTCCGGGGGCTCCGCGAAGCGGGGCTTGCAAAACTCCGAGGAGCTCGTAAGCGTGCTTTCTAGTTACGCGTTAAAGAGCGTGAGTTCAGGTACAACTATCGAACCCAAAATAGTTACCTGATTTTACTCAAAGAACTTAGAAAATTACCACTTAACTAATCTTGAACCTTAGTTTAATATCCAAAATTAAGTAGGAAAACTGAGATACGAATGCAAATCGTACGTTATTAACATAAAAAATAGCCGAAGGATTGCAGCTGATTTTTAATAGCGAAACCTACTTTATTTAAATGTTACCGTCCATTGCTAGGAGTGTGGCTTATGGGCAGAAAACAAGCGAGTCGGCTCGCTGTCCATAATCCACTCGCTGCTTATTCAACAAAGGCAAGTATTTCACCTTTGTTTACTTTATCACCTTGCTTGAAAAAGGTGGTCATAATTTTTCCTTTTATAGGAGATTTTACGGGTTCTAATCCGTAGTAAGCCTGAACGAAGCAAACGTTGTCGCCTTCGTTTACAGGTGTACCTTCTGCCGGAGGTAGAGAGGCATCTACTACATCGTACTCCCATACCAGTTGACCTTTAGCAGGTGCATGAAGAGGAGTTGCGTTAGGATGCTTTTCCAGAACCTTATCTACATCAATACGTGGCACCTCTACTATAGGACGCTCAACTACAACAGGAGCATTGGCTTTTGCCTTAGCAGCCTCTAAATCTTTGTTGAAACGCTCTTTAGCAATACCCGACTTGTAATCGCGGTATTGGCGGTCGTGCATTGCAAACTCGAACAGCTCTTCGTTGTCTTCACCGAAGTCCCACTTATTCTCTCTCATTTCAGCACGATATTTCTCCAGCTCATCCGGATACGGTGCTTGAGGATCTCCATCGTAGAATTCAAGACCTTGCTTCTTAGCAATCTCTACGATTTCGGGAGCGATTGGCCCCGGAACCTTACCGGTTTTACCAAGTATCATATTCCAGCTATCCTTATCGATAGTAGAGAAACGAGGTTCGCCCTTGGCCATAGAGAAGATATTCATTAATGCAATATTCTTCACATACTGGCTGAATGGGGTTACTAGTGGCGGATAGCCCAGCATAGGCCATATATACTCAATCTCGTTGAACAGCTGTACAACCAGGTTATTCAGCGTAACCTCGGGCTTGTTGTTCTGACGGAGCGCCATGTTGATAGCTCCGTGCATGCCCTTAAGGTCTGCCATCATAGAACCCATCATACCACCCGGAAGACCGCAACCAACCAGTAGCGAGGTCATAATCTTGTTACTTGGGTCGATAAAGTAGCCTAAAAAGTCATCGATAAATGTTTGGGTTAGACGACGCGCTTCCATGTAAGCGTCCATGTTGATTTCGGCAACTTTAAAGCCTGCGTCCTTCAACATTGCCTGAATGGTAATAACATCGGGATGAACCATACCCCACGATAGCGGCTCCATTGCAACGTCTATAATATCTACGCCGTTCTTAGCGGCCTCAAGCATAGAGGCAACCGAGAAGCCTGGACCGCTATGTCCATGATAATCTATGATGATATCTTTATTCCTTTCTCTGATACCCTTTATGATTTGACCAACGCTGTATGGACGACCGATACCTGCCATATCTTTCAGACAGATTTCGTCTGCTCCAGCGTCGATAAATTGCTGTGCAAGATTTATGTAGTATTCAACAGTATGGATAGGTGAGTGCGTGATACAAAGAGAAGCCTGAGCGGTCATACCGCCTTCTTTAGCATATTTAATTGAAGGAATAACGTTGCGAGGGTCGTTAAGTCCGTCGAAAATACGGGTAATATCAACACCCTGAGCATGCTTTACCTTATACATAAGCTTACGAACATCAGCCGGAACAGGAAACATACGTAGCCCGTTTAGTCCGCGGTCGAGCATGTGCGTAAGGATTCCTGCTTGGTTGAAAGGCTTAACGAATTCGCGAACGGCTACGTTGGGGTTTTCTCCGTAAAGCAGATTTACTTGCTCAAATGCTCCTCCGTTGGTTTCTACGCGGGCAAAGCATCCCATATCTACGATAACGGGGGCGATCTGTTTAAGTTGATCAACGCGCGGCTGGTACTTTCCAGAAGACTGCCACATATCGCGGTAAAGAAGGCTGAATTTAATTTCTTTTGACTTTGACATAGCTGTTTTTGCTCAATTTTGTTTGTAATGTGTGTGGTAAATTTAGGACATCAAAGATAGCTACGGAAATGCTCATTTGGTAGAACAAATGAGTTAATAACTGTTGTAAAATAGTTTGCTATTTGTTTTGTTATTATATCTTTGCATCCTTATTCTTTTTCTTTTAAATTGCCGGAGAAGTTGTTTTAAACGGCGTACCGGTTCGGTACGACTTTCTTTAGCGGCTAAAGACAATCTTTAAAAAGCTATTGGACGAAAAGAAAAAATCGTTACCTTTGCAATCCCTAAATACTGATATCTTTAGGTAATTAGTTGAAAATCAGAAACAAGGTTAAAATTATATTGCGATGAAAAGAACATTCCAACCTTCGAACAGGAAAAGAAGAAACAAGCACGGTTTCAGAGAAAGGATGTCAACGCCTAACGGACGTCGTGTGCTTGCCGCACGTCGCGCCAGAGGCAGAAAAAAATTAACAGTATCGGACGAAGCCCGCTACTAGTATTTTAATAGGCACCAACAAAAAGGTCTGTACGGCATTGCTTTACAGACCTTTTTGTTTATCGTAATAACCAGCCCTGTCGTTTCGACCGTAGGGAGAAATCTGCTAATAAACGGGAGATTTCTCCCTACGGTCGAAATGACGAAAAGAATTAAGCTTTCATCAAAAGTGTTTTTTTACTTCACGCTTCTTATTATACTATTACTATACATTTTGCTCATGCAGAAGTTAGCTCTCTATCCTCGTTCGTTATTCTAGAGTTCTTTCAACTGTAATAAATAGCCAAAGTTAATACCGATACCAAAGATAGCCCCTTCGCAGCTGTGTTTATCAGAGCTATATATGTCATACGAAAGTGGCGTATTTTGTATTTCTTTTTCCATTCTGTACAATTCTTCGGGAGACATAAAAAAGCCGTTTCTTAACGTAAAGACATATTCAATCTTTTCAACTTCAGCCTTTATATTAACCCAAATTCTAATAAAAATTCTTTTATCTTTTAATTCCTGAAGACGATTTAATGAATAAAGGTTAGCCAGCTGAGAGGTAAGCATTGAGAGAACTTTTTGCCGAATTTTTTTATCAGCACACTCTATCCTAAAATTTTTATTCTCAAATTCTTTATTTAAGATTATAATATTATGTCCATCTGATATTTTTACATATATTATATCTTCTATGTTTATATCTTCATCTTGCTGATCATAAGTTTGCGCACCTACGATTACATATGAACACAAAAATATTATGGACAGAATTAATTTTAAGATTATATTTTTCATATTAATTGTGTTTTAGCATCCAATTTGTTTAGATTTTTCGAGCATATTTAGAATTGCTTTTGGTTCCATATCATAATTTGGAAGATAATTGTAGCCCGAGTTGGATTCGGAAAATTCTTGTAAAAAATCCCAGTAGTTTTTATTATCCCAAAAGTTAATCTTTTCTAAAAGATTATCCCACGTAGGATGAGACAATCCGTAGTTTGTAATATATTCTAACCAATTATAGTATGCTGCAGTATTAATTAAATAGGAACAAACTCCCCCTCTTATAAAGCATTCTATATCATTATAGAGCTTTGCCTCAAACTCTACGTTTACTCTACCATTATTTGACGAAGGTAATCCATTGTAGTGGAAATCTTGATAAGCGTGAAATAGTTCTTCTGCTAAAGCATCCATTGTAATAGTACTTATATTTCTAAATTTAATAGTTTTTTTTACTAGCGTTATAGCTTCCTGCAGAGGTCATGCTACCATCCATTTCAAATGAGGTTTTTACATTATTACCCACGAGAGAGTTATAAACCTGCATATACATACAATGTTCTAGAAGTTCTTCTAATGCCTCCTTTAGCCTTTATAATTCCTCGTCAGAAAGATTTTTATTGCTATCCATAATATCTTCTAATAGATTGCTGTCTTCATCATCTTCTGCTGGCTTGTCGTCATTCTCTTCATCGTCATCCTTCTTATTTTTTTAGAGCTGTCTCCGCTTCTTGGAGGTCTATCCCACCAGTTATCCCAGTTGTTCTCCCATACTATATCATCTATTATGGGAGGGGCAGGTTCCTCCGATTCGTCTGGTGGATCCGGATCGTCCGGAACGTAGGGAGGTCTTACGGTACACGTTACAATCGTATCGCGCCAAGCGTACCACTCATCATCATCTTCGCCGCTAGCTTGCTTAAGGGTAAAAGCTCTTGGTTGAAAGAAGGAAGAAAAGCCAACGTTTGCTTAGGAGCCATTAGCCGGGTAAAGCTGTTATCTTCCAGCAGTAGCTTAAACTCCAGCTTACCGTCGCATGTAAACCCATACTCGTAAAACGAGCCTTCGCGCAGCCGAGTCCGCATAATTACAGCCTTGTTCAGAACTCCTTTGCTATCTAGCGAGGCAATGAGCAGCTGCAGCCATCCCTCTGATGGTAAGGGGTACGGCAAAGGCATTTTTCTCATCGTAAATCAGTACATTTTCCCATGCCGGATTTCCAAAAAACATTTTCTACACCCTCTGCTCAACCGCAGAACGCATGGCTTCGGGTAGTAAGGCTAAAGAATTTTCAGCATAGCTGAAAGATTGTAGAAGCAAATCTTCCTCTTTTTGACATGAGGTGTATAGCCCGCCTAGAAAAATAGCTATAACAATCCACGCTTTACCTAAGTAATATTTTTTCATTAGCAGTAAGGTTTTATTTACAAGGTATAAAATTTTTAAATAATATGCAAAAAATAAAGAACTGTTAAAGCTATTATTTCGCCTATTATTAAGAAGGTTTGTGGCTACGACGGATAGCCGATTCAGGCTAATTTATAAATATATAAAAACGAGCTCTGCCCGTACTGCATTTATCATTCTTTCATAAAAATCGAACATACTTACTCTTATCTAAACCTAAACCATGTTGAACCTTTATTGCATGTATACCCTGCTTGCCATGAGCGTACTAACTTCATTCTGCGGTTCTTCGAGAACCGAATCAGGCACTAGTATTTAGAAAAACTTAAGAAAAGCAACATTGCAAATGCCTCTTAACAAAGGTTTATGCTTAAATATAGGCAATACTGTTTGCTGGCTTTCAACAAAGTGCTATTTTTATAACTGCGGCTAGATATAACTGTTGTGATTATGACCAGCGTATTTTGCCCAGTTATTGCGCTAGTTATGATTTAACAGCAACCGGTATAGGTGTTGCTGATAGACAGCCAATAACGATCTTAAAATAGAAATAATTTGAACAGCTGTAGTAATATAAAAATAATTTAAAAGATGAAGCAAGCATTTTTTCTTACCGTGTTTTTATTGGTTGTGCGAGGCTTTATCGGACAAAATCAACAGGACATACCTGCGGAAAAAATTGGTTTTCAAATGTCAACCATTATTCCGATGCTGGATTTTTTGCAAGATTTGAGGAATGGAGAAGAAGATAGAAGCCGAATTACTGAAATTTTTAGTCATCCTGATTATGAATTCGAATTCAGAAGATATGGAATCTCGGATAAGGAGCCGCCAATAGACTATTTTATGCACTTGGACACAATAAACGAATCCGAAATCCCAACGTTAACTCCGCCATAGGAACTGATGCTTAGATATAACCATAAAAACTGGTTAGCCGCCTACGAAAATCCCGAACATTATCAGGAGTTGTACAACAGGATGACAGCTTTATTTACAGACGAAGTACTTGAAGAGATATATAAGCAGGTAAGAAGAGGATTGCTTGCCGATATTGATTTAAGCAACAGAGTATAGGTACATCGTTTGGATATGCCTTCGATGGCGCTATCCATTTTGATATAGTGGGCTTTGACAGGTATGGCATCAGTGTAGATGCGCTTCCCTCGATAGTTGCTCATGAAATACACCACATTGCCATGGAGAGATGGGTTGTTACTTTCGCGGACAGCTTAACGTTGGAAGAATTGTTTATTCTCAACTTCTCAACTGAAGGCTTGGCGGTTAAGTTCTGCAATAATGGGGAAGGCGTTTTCTCAAAGCCTCTCGACAGTACTCGCCCTGCGATGGGCGGGTCTATGAATTACCTGAATGAACGATTTTATGAGGCATATGAAGTCTTTGAAAGCACCTTAGAAAAAATACGTTCGGGAGAGTTGGGTATGGATGACATTGGTATCCAAATTGAAAATTATTGGGAGAGCCTGCATACAAAAGAACAAAGCCGTGACGAAAAACCATTGTTGAACCAGTCGTTAGTCTATAGTTTTGGGAACGATTTATTTGGCGCTATTTACGATGTCTATGGGGCAGAAACGCTTTTTGATTGCGTAAGGCATCCATTGAAAGCAGCCGAGTATTTTAGGCAAATCGTTGTCAGTAAAAAATAAGCTATTGAGTGGATAGGAAATGTTTTATTAAGCAGCGTTTATAATACTGTCAGAGCACCTAAAAATAAAAGGGCATTATAAACGCTGCTTAATAATGGAATGCCGCCTGTTCGTCCTGTTTTATATAGGGTTCATACCAAGCTTACGGTGTTATCATTTTCGTTCAAGATCGCTTGCCCTGCTATCTGGTTGATTTACAGTGCTCTACAAGTTGTAAAGATTATCATTGGAGGAGTAAGAGCTAGCCGTACCCTCCAGCCGCTGTCTTAAGTCATTCAGTTCGCTATTGTTGTTACGGCAGTCTTCGCGAATGCTACTTATTTCTCGATTTATTTCATACTCAAGATCTCTTAAAGAGGAGTATATACTTGATATATTATCGCTGGCTTCTGTGGTTTCGGCACTTTGAGTATGTTGTTTTCCTGAACCCGGTTCTAAGGCAGCTATTTCGGCTTGCTGCTTTTTTATAATGCTAATGGCGTTGGTTCGCTGCGACGAAAGTTCTGTTACTTGAGCAGAAAGTAGGTTGAATTCTTCTATAAGCGTAGCAATGGCTTCATTGTCAGATGTTATAGTTACTGTCCGGGGCTCGCTTACTTCTTTTTTCTCGCTATTAGGAGCGGGGTTGCAGTCGGCTAATAGCATTAGCAGGGCTGCCAGTAAAGTTAAATGCTTCATGACTCAGTGGATTTTATTTTTACAAGGTACTTTTTTTAAGCATAAGTACCAAAAATCATGCTATTTAGTGCGTGGTCGCTATTAGCTATGGTAAAATACTTTTTTAAAATTGATATATTTGCCTTTGCATAAACCTAAAACCATGCTAAAACCTAACTACTTATGCACCTTGCTTGCTATGAGCGTATTAGCTACCTCCCGTGGTTCTTCGAGAACAGAATCAGACAATACTATTATAGAAAAAACGAGAGAGATTGCTACAGAGGCAAAAATTCCGTTGATGCAGTTGGAGTACCACGATGGCAACCACGTGCTGTCATTCGAAATTTCGCAACGAGACTCTATAGCTGCGCGAGAGGACTGCTCAACCGTTTTTCAGGCAGCATCGTTAAGTAAGCCTGTGTTTGCTTATATTGTACTTAAAATGGTTGATAACGGAGAGATCGGCTTAGACGACCCCATATGCAAGTACACCGATATCGACCGGTTTGTGGATAAAGAACGGGCAGCAGAGCTTACACCGCGCATGGTGCTATCACACCGAACAGGTCTGCCTAACTGGGCGGTAAGAGCGCCGTCGTCAGACGAATGGGTAGCATCTCCCATCGGCTTTTTGCATAAACCAGATACAGTCTTTGCCTACTCTGGCGAAGCATTTGCTTTTCTACAACGAGCAATCGAAAAAATAAGAGGTAAATCGTTGCAGCAAATTGCTGCCGAAGAAGTTTTTATACCTTTCGATATGCCTAATAGTAGTTTTGGCTGGAAAGGCAGTTACGATTCTCTTGCCATAGATGGCTATAACAGCAAGGGCGAGAGTGTTGGGATACAGGTGTTTCCCAGAGAGAATTGCGGATATACGCTGAGGACAACGGCAAAAGAGTACTCACATTTTATACAAAACGTACTGGTAGATGGTAGGGGGTTGAAACCCGAAACGCATAGGTTGATGCTCTGTCCAACAGGCATTGCCTCCGGCAAAAAAGAGCCGAAAGAGTATGATAAGTTTATAGAATGGGGTTTAGGCATTGGCATAGAACATAACGAAGAGTTGGGCGATATCTATCATCATTGGGGCGATAACGGTAACTTTAAGGCACTTTTTATTGTGGCTCCAAAAGTGAATAAATACTTGATATACCTGACTAATAGCCATTATGGGCATGATATTATTAATCAGCTAACATCGCTTTATTTTGGAATTACTAAACCGCTAAACTTATCAGTATGGATAAAGGATGATTAATGCTAACCCTAAAGACAAACCCTATGAGAAAGCTTAACCTACACTTATTGGTATTACTTGTAGCCGGCGTTTTTACTATAACGCCGTGTAAACCAAAGGTAAACTCGAACAACGAAAAGCTAATTGAGACCATCAAAAAATTAGCAGCAGATGCAAACATACCTCATATTCAGCTTGAATTTGGAGATGGCGAAAATGTTATTTCGTTTGAATCTTCGCAAGTTGATTCTATACCTGCCTTAGAAGATGGAACCACCATTTTTCAAACGGCATCGTTAAGTAAGCCGATATTTGGTTACATTGTAATGAGGATGGTAGATAAAGGAGAGATAGATCTAGGATACACCCATATATCGATATACCGATATAGATAGGTTTGAGAATAAAGAGTGGGCAAAAATGATTACCCCCCCCGTGTACATAAAACAGGGCTTCCTGATTGGGCAACAAGTTCACCCACAAATGATGAGTGGTCAACTTCTCCTATACGCTTTAAGTTTAAGCCCGATTCTGCTTTCAGCTATTCTGGAGAAGCCTTTGCCTTTTTACAAAGAGCGGTTGAACAAATCAGAGGTCGATCTTTACAGCAAATTGCCGAAGAAGAGGTTTTCATTCCTTTCGATATGTCTAATAGCAGCTTTGGCTGGAAAGAAAGCTACTATTCTAAAGCAGCTTATGGGCACGATAAAGAAGGGAAGAGTACAGGTAAAGAAATTTTTCCGGGAGAAATTCGGCTTATACGCTAAGAACAACGGCTAAAGAGTACTCTTTTTTTATAAAAAATGCAGCTATAGAGCAAAATAAGGAGCTTGGAGAAATATACTATCACTGGGGTAGTAATGGAGACTTTAAAGCGTTTTTTATGACAATACCTAAGGATAAAAAATACTTGGCGTATTTTGCTAATAGCAATACGGGGCACTCTATTCTTAACGATATAATCTCGTTATGCTTTGGAAATAAAGAGCTATTAAATACTTGTCGTTAGATGGGTGTATGCGAATAATTTGTCTTTTGTAAGGATTTTAAGCGATAACAAACAATATTTATAACATATGCTGATCAGTCACTAATATTTAATGTATAGGCTTACATGTTGTAACAAGTTATTTAAAACAGCCTCTAACAGACCCGACAAAAATAAAAAAGAGTTACATCTATAAACGTAACTCTTTAATTTTTAGGTGGGCCCAGCTGGGCTTGAACCAGCGACCCCCTGATTATGAGTCAGGTGCTACTAACCAACTGAGCTATGGGCCCTGATTTTGGATATGAGAAAGTAACAACTATAAAAAGGATTTGATTTTTTTATTTCTCTGTTCGGTTTACATGATGGTTTACATTACTATGTAAATTCAGTACTGGTTAATAAGTATGTTTATTATAAAAATGATTTTGTCTTACTTGAATAAAAACCCACTCCGTTTGGAATGGGTTGTGTATATAGCAATATTTAAAATCTATCTACTTATTTTCTATCACGGCTTGAATGGCATTATTTCCAGATTCACAATTAGTCATTTCGCTTAATTTCTCAATTAGTTTCTTTTGTAAACCTATCTCAAAGTTGGCAAGTTTTATCTTCATCTTATAACTTTCGGATACATATGGCTCATTATATATCTTACGGAATCCATCCAAGATAAAGTTTAAAATTTTATCACATTGTCCTGCATCATCAAAATATCCATTTTGAGTAAGGAGTTCGATATGTGATTTTATAGTCATAGATAGAGTTGTTTTAAATGCGTATTTATCGTGTAACTTCTTTGCCTTATTATATTGTGTGGATACAAAATATAAATAATATACAATAGGAGAAAAAATTAAAAATCTAACATAAAAGTTAATATCAAAAACCTTATCAAACCTATTGTTGTTGGCTTTAAACTGCCAAACGAAAAGTAGAGCTACTCCTATTAACAGAACAATGGAAGTCCATATTATATATTTTTCCCATTTTTTAGTTTCAACATTCAAACTATTGCGACGTTTTTCAAATTCTCCGCTTAATCCCGTTTCGTGTGCTATTTCATATATCTTTTGAATATCCTCTAATTTCTCTTTTGACGTTTTGTGGTGATCTTCAATATCAGTTTTAAGAGTATTAGAATCCTTTTCGAGAGTGGAAATATTATCTACTAAATCTTTACTTGTTTTCTTTAACTCAAGAAAATCCCTATAGATTTGATTAATTTTCGAACAAGTTTCATCAGCCTTAACTAATAGACTATTTATTTTTGCTGTATTGGCTTCTGCACTCTTGTAAAACTTTAATACTGCTGATTCAATCTTGGCTAACTCCTTAGACTTAATCCCACTATTTTTTGTGATGTCTACTATTTCTTTGAATTTGGCGACACAGTCAGCCTTCGCAATTTTATATGCTTTATAATCTTTTTGTGTTTCTTTTAAAATGGCAGACAACCCCTCTGACGGGTCATTAATCTTATTCTGAAGAGGAAGATATTTTTGGGTATAGAATCTATTTGCTTCCGACAGTTTTTTTTCGATACTCTTTTTATCTGCTTCGAAAAGCAGTATAGCTTCCTTCGTTTTAGCATTAATAGATAGAAGTGCATCGTTAAGTTTTTTATAATCTTTGTCTCTCTTATCAATATTGCCTAATATTGTGTTAGCATTTTTCAGTACAGCATTAATCGATGCTAGTTGAGCATTCATTTTTTTAACTATCTCTTCTGCTTTTTCTTTCTGTATTTCAATAGTTGAATGTTTTTCCATAATTTGGTGGTAGTTAAACTATTGTAAAATTAGCAAAACTTTAAACATAGTCAAATGTTGTGATTTCTGTAAATTCTACATACAATACCCCACTCCATTTAGGAATGGGGTATATGTAATAAGTGTAGATAAAATGCCTAGTAATAAGTAATTAAAATTTTCTCTTCACTTCCGTTCTCAGTTACTGTGATTTGTGTTAGATAACCATCATTATCCAGCGTATATGAATATGCAATAGTTGATTGGAGTGTTCCATTCTTATACTCCTTGCATGAAGAAGGAAATTGTTCACTATGCACGCCTTTACTTTTAGGCGAGACGAGAAACCATTCGTGCGGAAATATGCCAGATCTAATATTTAAGCTGTTAGCAATATCGCTATAGTCATATGCCCATTCGTATCCATCAGAAGAGGTTATGCTGGTTATATTACCGTTGTTCCACGTAAAAGATTGGGTGTAACCTAACGAACCAACTGTTCTATTAAGATAACCTCCTACGTATGTAAAGGTATCGTAATAACCTTCATCATCAATGTTAATCAAATAGCCTGCATCATCGAAATATAAAACTATTGTGCCGTTTTCTTCTGGGTTGTTTAAATCGGTAAGTGTATAAGCTAGTTTGTTATTCTCGTAGGTAAATGTATTAAAAACATCTTGTCGTCCATCCTCCTTATGAATGGATTTGGTAAGCCTGTTCTGGCTATCGTATTCAAATGTTGATACCATATTACCTTCAACAATACTCTTAACGAGCTTACCCGAATCTCCGTTATTACCATTGTTATCATCGTCATCAGAGCATGAATTAAATGTAATAGCCAATAAAGGCAACATTAGGAATAGAAAAAATCTTTTCATTTTAGTTGTGATTTTTGTTTACCGTCCAGTTCCTAACGGTATTTTCAAATAAAGAAAGCGTGGAACTGCGCCAATCTAAGGTAACAGGCTCTGACAAAGCCCACAAGCGATAAAAACGACTTCTACTGTGGTATTCATCAGTGCTTTAAGTATTGTGCACTGGTTTACATATGGGTTTACATCATGTATGAAATTCGCAGCAAAACAAGCCTTATAAAAACAAAAAAGAGTCACGCTATTTCAACGTAACTCTTTAATTTTTAGGTGGGCCCAGCTGGGCTTGAACCAGCGACCCCCTGATTATGAGTCAGGTGCTACTAACCAACTGAGCTATGGGCCCTGATTTTTTCTGCACTAGGCGAAAAATCGGATGACAAAGTTAGAGAATTAGAGCTAAATCGCAAATATCAAAGCAAAAAATATAGACCGATCATAAAAATTTATACTAAGCGAATAGTTGTTTTACCTAAGTTCGATATACCTTTATGGAAATAATTATATGAAAGAAATAGCATATATGGATGTTATACTTGCTAATATTGATAATATAATTTTCGATTTAGGCGGTGTAGTAGCTAATATCGACTATCTGGAAACGCAGCGCGCATTTGAAGTAATAGGTTTATTTAGCTTTGGAGAAGTCTACTCAGGCGGTCCAAGCAGGTATATTCGATTTATACGAAAATGGATTGGTTAGTACCGATATGTTTAGAAATAGGTTGCGACAGCTGGTTCCCGGTTTAGCTATGGGCAACAATGTTTTGATAGCGTTTGGAATGCCATGATACTAGATATCCCCTCATACAGGCTGGATACGCTTAAGCATTTAAAGCCCCGCTTCCGAACTTTTTTGCTTAGCAATACAAACGATTTACACATTGCATACTTTCATAACCGGCTAAAAGCAGAGCATGGCATAAACGATTTGAGCAATCACTTTGAGGAAGTGTACTATTCGTACCAAATTCACTTAAGAAAACCGGATAAGGAGATTTTCGAATATGTACTTCAAAAAAATAAGTTGAGAGTAAACCGGACGCTATTCATTGACGATACAATCCGGCATATAGAGTCGGCTAAATCTTTGGGCATTCAAACGCTGCATGTTGATAGTAGTTGTACGTTAGATAAGCTTTATGCTGCATTATCAGAATATTGAGATTCCGGTATAGGTGGTAAATAGCTCCATAGCTTTCATTCCTATAACGGAGTTTCCTTGCGCATTCAGCTCGGGAGACCACACGGCAATACTCATTTTATTTGGAATAACACCCACAATACCTCCACCAACACCACTTTTTGCAGGCACGCCTACTCTAAACGCAAAATCGCCAACAGCATCATAAGTTCCGCAAGTAAGCATCATAGCGTTTATGCGTTTTGTTCCTCTTGTAGATAATATCTGTTTTCCGTTTTGCGAAACACCTTCATTTGCCAGGTAGTAGAAGCATCTGGTCATATCAATACATGACATTTTAATTGAGCAATGGTGAAAATATGCATTCAGTACATAAAAGATATCGTTGTCGATATTTCCGTAGCTCTTCATAAAGTTTGCTAAAGCAAAGTTTCGAAAACCCGTATCGTATTCCGATTTAGCAATCTCTTCGTCAAAAGAAATTGAGCTGTTCTCGCTGTTGGTACGTGCAAATTCCAGCACTCGTTCTTTAATATCGGGATAAATGCTCAAAAGCCCATCTGTAAGAACAATAGCTCCGGCATTGATAAGGGGGTTACGAGGTATGCCATTTTCATATTCCAGTTGTACAAGCGAGTTAAAAGCAGATCCGGAAGGCTCTACTCCTACACGATTACCAATTTCCAGACCATATTTTTTTAAATAAAGCGTAAGGATTATCAGCTTAGAAATACTTTGTATGGAAAAGGCTTCGGTGGCATCTCCTATAGAATATTCTTCACCATTTGTAAGTTTTACAGCCATACCGAATTTGCGAGGAGAAATCTTGGCTAGAGCTGGAATGTAATCCGCAACCTTACCAATTCCGAAGAGTTCTGCCACTTCCTTTTGTATTCTCTGTAAGATAGAATTATAGTCCATAAAAATTAGTGCTGTTTTAATAGGCAAAGATATTCTTTTACTTATAAAATATAAGAGGATGTGTGAATAATGTTTAACATGTTTAGCCGTTTATTGATTTTGCGAGGCATTTCTTTTATTACTTTTGCCCCAATATTTGAGCAAGCATTTTTATGCAAAAAAAGATGGCTTCAGAGGTTAGGTCTTACCTCGGTGTTACGTTCGGTTTATTTTTATATACTCTTGCATGGGTGGCCTTTCTCATTCCTAATAAAATTGTGGGAGGGGGTGCGACAGGTATGGCAACTGTTATTGCCTACTTAGCAGGTCTTGGCGAAGATACAATTTCATATTTTTTCTTTGGTATAAACGCTATTCTGGTTGTTATAGGAGTTAGAGTGCTAGGTAGGGGGTTCGGAACTAAAACTGTCTATGGAATTCTCTTAGTATTTAGCCTGCTATACTTCTTACCTAAGCTTGGCTTTATTCAGTATATCGGGCAATCGTTTCATGAAAGTGATAAGCTGCTGTGCGCTATAATTGGTGGGTTTGTTAGCGGTATCGGGTCGGCTGTTACGCTTTTGCATGGTGGAAGTGCGGGCGGAACGGATATTGTGGCAATGGTTATAAATAAGTATCGTAATATAACGCCTGGAAAGGTTTTTTTGTATGCAGATCTTATTATTGTTAGCTCCTCATTCTTTATCAGCTGGGATTTCCGTACTATTGTATATGGCTATGTGGTAATGGCTGTATTCTCTTACTCGGTGGACTTGTTTATGTCGGGGTCGAAGCAATCAGTTCAGATATTCGTTTTTTCGAAATACTACGACCTGATAACCGAAAGGCTAACGAAAGAAGCTAATAGGGGTGTTACCCTTGTAAGTTCGCAGGGTGGATATACTAAAGAAGAAGGGAAGCTGATTGTTATTGTTGCCAGAAAATACGATATGAGTTCGGTTTACCATATAGTAAGAGAAGTAGATCCCAACGCTTTTATTACCGTTGCAAATGTTATGGGGGTTTATGGTAGGGGGTTCGACGAGTATAAATCGAAGCCGAAGTCTAAACCTCGAAAAACGATAAATGTAGGTTAGTCGTTTACTTTCAGATCGATTAAGTCAATCTTATTGCTCGACATTTGCAGAATACGAATGGTAAAGCTGTCGATTACTAACGTTTCTTTTGGCTTAGGCAGCTGTTCGTTTTTATAGATAATATACCCAGCAATGGTTTCGTAGTCGTCAGATTCGGGGATATTCAAATTGTATGACTTGTTCAAATCGTCAACTTCCAATCTCCCTGAAAGGATAAAATGGTTTTCCGAAATCTGTTTTTCAACCAGCTCATCAGAGTCGTGCTCATCATCAATATCTCCGATAATTTCTTCTAGGATATCTTCAATCGTTACAAGCCCCATTGTTCCTCCAAACTCATCTACTACAACCGCAATAGCCTTTTGCTCTTTAATGAACTGCGTAAGCAGTTTCTGGGCATGCATATTTTCGGGAATAAACTCTACGGGGCGTATCATTTGCTGAATGGTTTTTCCCTTTTCAAATAGATCTTTTGAGTGTATGTAGCCGATAACGTTATCAATAGAATCGTCGTAGATAAGTAGGCGCGAAAGACCAGAATCTATAAATAGTTGCTTTAGCTCGTCGAAGTTGTTATCGTTAATATCGATAGCTTCTATTTCTGTACGGGGAGTCATACAATCGCCAACACGTACTTCTGAGAAATCTAATGCATTACGAAACATCTCTATTTCTTGTTGATGTTGCAGCTCTTCGCTACCGTTCTTTTGCCGCTTATCTACCTCGTCTGCCAAGCGCAAAGGATCTCGCTTCTCAAAAGGATTCTGATGCTCTAACCCTAATCGTTTTCTTTTCGCTTTAAAGTTTGTTGTGCTTAACCAGCTTAGCGGTTTTGCAATTGGAAATAGAATAATATAGAAAAACGTGATAGGAATCGAAAAAAAGCGAAGAAAACCGTTTGGCTTAATCTTACCTGCCGCCTTAGGAAGGCTGTCGCCCAAAATAAATATTACAATGGCAATAATAATGCATGTTATTGCTAGGCTTCCAATAAAATAGCTACCTATTAATTGCTGAATAAAGGGATGTATATAAAAAGCCGTTGAAAGGCTAAGGAATGTTAACGATAGTATGCTTCCTGTCATGGTTGTAGTAAGAAGCCGCGTCGGGTTTTTTGCAAACAGTTTTACTACGTATGACGAGGGCTTACCCTGCCTTTTTCGTAGCCTGTTAGAAGAAACCAATCCCTCTTCTGTTGCCGAAAAGAAGGCAAATAGAATAAACGAACAAATTGCAATAATTAGCATTGCTTCCATCTATAAATCGGTGCTGAGTTCTTTAGGTTCTACGGGAATGCTGTCTTGGTTTTTGTTGCTGCTTTTAAACTTACTATCATCATAAAACCGCTCGATATTACGGGCAGATATAAACTCATAGTTTCTGAATTGTTGATCTGATCGCATTCCGTTTTCGCTGGGTAATATCATATCCGGGGTTATTACTTTTACAAAAGCATCGGTATATATTTCTTCTTTTGTAAGATCCCAATATAGCGTATCGGTATATAACGATTGCCCTTTAACCAGGTTGTGCACAACTACGCTATCGGTAGCCATCCATATCTCTTCGGGTTTGTAATGGTGGATAGCATATTTTGCAAATATAGTGGTTTCTAGCACTAAAGAGTCGTTATACATTTCAACAAACCCACCTTGAGGAAATTCTTCGTAAGGTTCTTCGGTTTCTGTGTATTTAAAAACTTGTGGGGTGGTAATATGATATCTGATTTTTCCGTTGGAAGAATATGTAATTCGTAACATTTCGGTTTTTTGCACCGACATTTCGTTAGAATCTTCTACCCGCGGTATATTCTCGCCACAAGACAAAAGCATGGTGGCGCCTATAAGAAGTGCCACCATGCTTTTGTCTTGTATGTTTTTTATAAAATACACAGCTTATTTACGAGTTCTAATAGTTGTAGTACCACTAATGCCTCCGCAGTTTACAGTGTAAGAGTCGCCTTCTTTTAATCCGTTCATAAAGATATCTTCCTTACTTGGGAAATATTGGCTGAACTGGTTGATAGATTTGTTGATATCGCCTGCGATAGACGGATCCATTTGTCTTGCCTTGTTGAACATATCAACTACTACCCAGAATACAGCTTTGCTGTCAAACTCGCCGCAGTTTGCGTTTGCAGCCATTCTTGCATGAACAGATGCAACAATTATCTGTGCGCTAGCGTTATTTGCATCATTAGCTAATGCGTTTCTAGCATGTCTAAGTGCTAGCGATTGGTTATTCATCTGATTCATGTAGATTGTGGCAAGCTGCATTTCTAACTTCGACTTTTCTGCGCTATCGCTATTACTTGCAAGAGCATTATTAATATACTCTATAGCCTTTTCGTACTCGTCTTTTAAAAGGAAAAGGGTTACTAAAGCCATAGCTGTTTTTTCGTTAGGATCGACTTTGTATAAAGCTTCAGCGGCATCGCTGAATAGCTGACTTTCTTGGCATTGACGAGACTGTAGCGTAAATACGATCTTTTCTAAAAGGTCCTTGTCTGTCGGGTTTGCTCTAAACCTTGGCTCGTAAATAGCAATAAGGTTTTCGCATGACGAAAGTTCGGGAATAGTAATGAAAAGACCTTCAACTTCACCTTTAGCCTGAAGTAATGCGGCATCATCCGGTTTATTTTTAAGCTTAGCGTCCAGAATAGCCATAGCCTTATCGTATGCATCCATTACATCGTCAGTAGTTTTTGTCTTTTTCTCAAGCATCAACTTGGTCTGCTGGAACATTTGAGGAATCATGCTAGGGTCTACTTTATCGCCCGCTACCTCAAGATACTTTTCAATAAGCGTAATTATTTGCTCATATCTTTCCGGAGCATAGTTCATCATAGCAACAGCTTTACGCTTGGCTACGTCATCGGCTTTAAATCGTTGCGGATAGTATTGAAGCCTTGCGTCGTAGTTCATCATTAATGTATCAACATACTTAGACTTTTCTTCTGGCGATTTTGTATTTTCAATCTTATACTCTATAGCTGTATTTCCCCATAGGTAAATATTGGGCGACGCTTGTGGGCATAGCCTCATAACTTCTCTCCAAGCATTAAGAGCAGTTTCCATATCGCCACCTTCAACTCCGAACTTAAGGTAGCTACGTTGCTTGTTGCATTCATCAGGATCAATTGTTCCTAAGTTAGATTGTTGGGCTAGACCACTACTGTTAATGCCTATAATTACTATTAGCCCTGCTAGTAATTTTAATAAGGTTTTCATTGCTATTTGGTTTATATAGGTTATTTACTATTTTAATATCTACCTGTATTTGTACTTTACGAACCAAAGTTCGTGAATACTTGCACTAATCTTAAATCCTACGTAAGTTTCCTTTATCAATCCATTACTTGTTGTACCTCTTTGTCCAATCTCAACTGCACCGTTTAATCGGGTTCCCATTCGGGTTATAGGAATACCTACTCCAAAAGTTATGCCATAATCTTTTATTCGTTCTCCGTTACATATCATATACGTGTTCGAAAAGTAAACCCCTGCCCGATAATTCCAGCGTTTCATGGGCTTTCTGATTTCGTACGCGTTGGGTATATAATCTATCCCAAGTCGAATGGTTTGGTTAACATCAGTGTCAAAGATAAAAGAATTTGACTTTCCTGTAATGTTAAAATCTTTCCAATCTTCATACAAATAATCTAATCCAACGGTAAATTTGTTAAGTTTGTTATAAGAAACTCCGATACCAAGCTCCATAGGGACAAAAACACTGTTAATGTAGTCGGTATTTTCACTGATTACATTTTCTGTATATGAAATGGCGGATGTATAAGCCTCGTTTTTGGGTGATAAAGTAGTTTTAGGACGGAATGCTGCTCCAATAACCAGATTATTATTGTTTGTTAACTGTTTATGGTACTGAGTCCCTGCCGAGAAACTAACCTTGCTAACACGCAGCTTATTATTTGAATATATGCTTGAATAGTAGGGGTTGGTAGTAAACAGGATGTTATGATATCGTTCTATGCTACCAAAGTAGTATAAGAAATTCGCTCCAACAGAGAAGTTTTTGCTAAGCCGCCAACCTGCTCCGGCAAATAGCATATTAATACTACCTTCCCCTTTATGTTGGTATAATATGTTACCAACATTATAGATTAGATACGGATCTGTTTCTCTACGTTCAATATCGTAGCCAACAGAGCTGTAGGTTTTTACCCCTGCTGCAAACCCAAGCCCTTTTGCTATGCGAAAGCTGAAAGCAAAGAAATCGAAGTTGAGGTTGTTAGCGCTGGTTTTCGATGTAGATGTTTTGGCATAGGTGTTCTTTTGCATTACACCAAAATCAAATAAAAACGAAAGAGTGTCTCTAATGCTAAGAGAAGCAGGGTTGGTATAATCAATTGAAAATGGATCTCTGATGCCTAAGGTGACATTACCCATAGCAGCTGTTGTTGCAGACCCCGGTTTACTTATATCGCCAATTCCGTAAAGGGTATATGGCGAGTATGTATTTATAGAGTTATCTTCCTGTCCTATAGCGTTAAGCCCACAAAATAAAAAGATGGAAATAAAAATTGTTCTTTTAGTCGTCTTCAGCATTATATTCCAATATTGTATGTAGACCAATCATGGCTAGATTGCAAACTACAAAGATGGGATATTTTATGATTTTAGCAAAAAAAATTGCATCTCCACCGGTTAGAATTGTTAGTCCGGCAGGATTTACCTTCATAAAGTTATGTATATATCCTAATATTTCGTTTTTTATACCTTCCTGAACGCCACCTCTAATCGCCTCTGCTGTAGCTTGCCCGATAGCAGGCGTCTCTTCTTCCAGCTTTTCAAGCGGCAGCTTATGCGTTAACTGGTTTAAAGAGTTGAATCTTAGCGACACGCCTGGTGATATATTTCCTCCCAAAAACTCTCCCTTCCTGCCGATGTAGTCAATGGTAATAGCAGTACCCATATCAATAACCAGCAGCTCTTCATCGGGAAAAAGCTTATTTGCGCCTATCGCTGTAGCTATTCTATCCGCTCCAAGCGTATCGGGTGTTTTGTAGCCGATTTTTAATGGAATGGGAGTGCTATGATCAAGCTCTATTGTAGAGATTTTATTATTTAAGAGCATTACTAGCTCCGCGGTATCCTTACGAACCGATGATACTATAGCCTTTTGTATTTGAGGGTAGTCGGAAAAAAGTCGGTCGATTTTTAACGCTGAGGAATCGTGTGCTGATGTTGTCGCATAAATTTCCTCTCCGTTACTGAAAACGGAGTACTTAGCTCTGGTATTGCCTACATCGACGATTAAATTCATAGTATGCAAAAGTAAAAATCGTTAAAAAACAACAAGCTTCGTTACTGTTAAGAAATGCTACAATTAAGGCTCTTTGACATAAAACATTAGAAATTATGAGTAGGCGTTGCTAATTCTCCGATCTACGGTTAAGAGCCTCTATCATTCCATCAAAAATGCCAATACCCTGTGCTACAGACGTAACATTCTGAGTTGTAAGCGATAGCTTACCGTTAGTCTCTTTCACCTTAAAGAGGTTTGTACGCGATTGTATATACTGTAAAATGGTAGAAAACAGCTTTGTACGATAGTATGGCGACAGCTGATTGGCAACAAAGTAAGAAATCATCAGCTTATTTTTCATTACAATGCGCTCGAACCCGAGTAGCATAGCCCGTTGACGGATGCGAACAATGTTGAACAGCTCTTCGGCTTCTGCTGGCGGATTACCGAATCTATCAACCAGCTTAGCCTTGAATTTTTGCAGTTCATCTTCGCTTGTCATACTATCCAGCTCTTTGTACAAGCGTATTTTTTCGGCAGTATTATGGATATATGAATCGGGGAAAAGCGCCTCAAAGTCGGTTTCAATATAGCAGTCGGTAACAAAAGAACCTCTCTTTTCTTCAATGACAAGTTCGGCTTGGGCTTCATTTTCTTTACCTGTTGCGTCGTTAAGCATTGTTTCTTCTTGTAGTTCTTGTAGTGCTTCGTTCAAGATGCGCTGATAGGTCTCAAAGCCAATATCCGAAATAAATCCGCTCTGTTCTCCGCCCAATAAGTTTCCTGCTCCGCGAATATCTAGGTCTTGCATGGCGATATTAAATCCGCTACCCAAATCAGAAAATTCTTCAATAGTCCTAAGCCTTCTTCTCGCATCATCTGTTAGCACTAAAGGGGGAGGTGCGAGTAAATAGCAATATGCTCTTTTATTCGAACGTCCAACTCGACCACGCAGTTGATGCAGGTCGCTCAAACCAAAGTTCTGTGCAGCGTTTACAATAATAGTATTTGCGTTTGGTATATCTAAGCCGGATTCTACGATAGTTGTAGATAGTAATACATCGGTATCGCCGTTCATAAAATCGAGAATAACCTCTTCCAGCTGGTCTGCGTTCATTTGTCCGTGACCAATGGCAGTTCTCACTCCCGGACAGATACGGCGGATAATATCTTCAACCTCCTTAATATCATGTATGCGGTTATGAATAAAGAATACCTGTCCGCCACGGTTTACCTCGTAGCTGATGGCTTCTTTTATAATATCCTCGTTAAAGGTATGTACCTCGGTATGTATTGGCTGACGGTTAGGAGGCGGAGTGTTTATTATGGATAAATCTCTTGCTCCAAGTAGCGAAAACTGTAAGGTTCGTGGAATAGGTGTTGCGGTTAACGTTAACGTATCAACGTTCAGCTTCAGCTGCCGTAATTTTTCCTTTGAGCTAACTCCAAATTTCTGTTCTTCGTCAACAACAAGTAATCCGAGATATTTGAACTTAACATCTTTGCTTAGTAGGCGGTGAGTACCTATAACGATGTTTATAATCCCGTCTTCAACTTCTTTTAGCGTTTTCTTTATCTCTTTGGTAGATTTTAAACGGCTGATGAAATCTATTTTAACCGGAAAATTTTTCAAACGGTCGCTAAACGTTTTATGATGCTGGAGCGCAAGTATTGTGGTAGGAACAAGTACTGCTACCTGCTTATTGTCTGCTGCTGCTTTAAAGGCGGCACGAATGGCAACCTCTGTTTTTCCAAATCCAACATCTCCACATACAAGCCTGTCCATTGGGTTTGGAGATTCCATATCTTCTTTTACAGCCTTGGTCGCCTTCTCCTGGTCGGGAGTATCTTCGTATATAAAAGAAGCCTCCAATTCATACTGCATATAGGAATCAGGACTAAACGCAAAGCCTTGTGTTACCTTTCGTTGAGCATATAGGGCAATAAGTTCGCAGGCAATATCTTTTACTTTATTCTTGGTGGTCTGCTTCAGTTTCTGCCATGAACCCGTTCCCAGCTTATAGATTTTTGGAGGGACCCCGTCTTTACTTTTAAAGCGCGATATGCGGTGCAACCCTTGTATATTAACGAATAGAACATCGTTATCTCTGTATATAAGCTTTATTACTTCTCGTGTTGTTCCGTTAACCTCTGTTTTTACTAGCCCGCCAAAAACTCCTACGCCATGATCTATATGCACTACATAATCTCCGGGCTGGAGGCTGTTTAGCTCTTGTATAGTAAGAGTCTCGCTTTTATCGAGGTTCTTTCTTAACTTAAAACGTTGGTAACGTTGAAATATTTGATGATCGGTATAAAAGCAGAGTCTAAGATTATGATCAATAAACCCTTCATGAAGTGAGGTGTTATTGGGCTCAAACAATACTTCGTTCGGTGCGATAGAGCTGAATATTTGGTTCAGCCGCTCGTGCTGTTTCGGATTATCGGCAAGTATAATTGTAGTATAGAGATTTTCCTTATTCTCGCGGATATTTGCAACTAGTAAATCGAAATTCTTGTTGAACGAAGGTTGTGGGGAAGTAGAAAACTCAACGGTAGAGTTAGGATAATCGGCTGATATATTCGTAAATAGTACGTTAGAGAAACGTTTGTTCAGCTCAAAAAAAGCAGTATCGTTAACTAGGGAGCTACGGTTGTCTTTATCCTCAACGCTTTCAATTGTCTTTTCTACAGAGTCTTGGAAGAAATCATAGTTGGCAAACCATAGCTTAGCATTCTTCTCAAGTAAATCAAAGAAAGTATGGCTTGCTTCGCTTTTATGTAAATCGGATACAATATCTATACTGTCCAGTTGCTCAATCGAAAGCTGGGAGCTAAGGTCGAATGAACGTATTGAGTCAACCTCATCTCCCAAAAAGTCAATGCGGTAGGGCTTATTGGTAGAAAACGAGAAAATATCCACAATACTACCTCTAATGGAATACTGACCAGGTTCGTAAACAAAGTCAGTCCGCTCGAAACCATACTCTGTCATTACCTTTTTTACAAAGCTAATGCTCAGCTGTTCGCCTTTTTTTATTTTGAGCGTGTTTTTTCCAACCGTTTCTTTAGATACAACTTTTTCTGCCAACGCATCGGGGTAGCTTACTATAGCAATAAACTTACCTGCGCTGCTTTTTTCCAGCATACTTAAAACGGCTGTCCGCTGAACAATTCCCGAAGAGTCGGGCTGCTCATACTGTATGCTGCGCTTATACGAGGAAGGAAAAAACAGAACGCTATCAGATTCAGTAAGGTTATATAGATCGTCGTAGAAATAGGCAGCCTCTTCCTTATCGTTCAGGATAAAGATATTTATACCGCCACTCTTCTCAAGATAAGAGGCGGCGAGTAAGCTACGCGACGATCCTACCAACCCTTTTACCAGTGTAGATGAGTAGTCGGTCAACGACAGCCTATTTATCAGCTGTGTGCAGCCTTCTTGTGAGGCAAACTGCTCGGTTATCGCTTTCAAAAAGTGTAAATTTGAGAAGAAGGTACAAAATTAAAAACTTAGAATGAAAGAAAAAGCAAATGCTGTTTTAATTAGTATTAATCTGTAAATTAGTGCTTACCTTTGTATGATTAATTGAGATAATATGAACAAAACAAAACGTACTCCTATTTCTGAATTAGGAGAATTCGGATTAATTGACAGGATTGCTAAAGATATTAAAATACGAAACGCTTCTACGGAACATGGTATTGGCGATGATGCCACCGTTCTTTCGTACGGAAAAAAGAAAACGATTGTTTCTACCGATCTATTGCTAGAAGGTATTCACTTCGATTTAGTTTATACACCACTAAGGCATTTAGGCTATAAGACTGCTGTTGTAAACTTTTCTGATATATACGCCATGAATGCAGAACCTAAGCAGCTGCTGGTATCTATCGGAGTTTCGGGCAGGTTTGCAGTTGAAGATATTGATGAGCTGTACGCGGGTATAAAAACGGCATGCGAGGTATATGGGGTAGACCTTGTGGGTGGCGATACTTCTGCTTCTATGACGGGTCTTACCGTTAGCGCTACAGTGATTGGTGAGGGCGAAGAAGGTAAGCTAACCTACCGTAGCGGAGCAAAACCTAAGGAGTTAATCTGTCTTACAGGTAATTTGGGAGCGGCATACTTAGGTTTGCAGCTATTAGAGCGAGAGAAGCGAGTATTTGCAGGTAACGATAACGTGCAGCCGCAGTTGGACGGCTATAGCTACGTGCTTGGTCGGCAGCTGAAGCCTGAAGCAAGGAAGGATACCATTCAGCTGTTGAAAGAAAATAATATTGTTCCAACTTCTATGATCGATATCTCTGATGGGTTGTCGTCGGAAGTATTACATATCTGTAGGCAATCTAACGTAGGTGCCAGAATTTATTTGAATAAGATTCCAATTGCATCAGAGACGTTTAAGCTTGCAGAAGAAATGAATATCGATGCTGCGACTGCTGCATTAAACGGGGGTGAGGACTATGAACTACTATTTACCCTACCATTAAGCTTGTGCGAGAAGGTTAAAGATTTAGGAGGTATAGATATTATCGGACACATAGAAGAGGAAAGTAAAGATATTTATCTTATTGCTCCAGATGGAGAAGAAATACCTCTAAAAGCGCAAGGCTGGAGGTTGTAGTAAGCATAAGCCTATTACTTTTTCAACTTTCTTTCGTCATTTCGAGCAAAGCGAGAAATCTACTCAAAGTAGGCAGGTTTCTCGCTTTGCTCGAAATGACGATTTTTTTATTCCCCGTTTACAACCAGTTTATAGCCAACACTCTTAATTGTTACGATTTGTACAGCCGGGTCTTGCTTTAGATACTTACGTAGAGTTGTAATATACGTATCAAGGCTACGCGAGTAGATTACTCCATTGCTACCCCAATTCTCTTCCAGCAAAGTATTTCGTTCAACAACATTACCACGCTGCATACACAGCCTATAGAGAATGGAGTTCTCTTTTTTATTTAGTTGTATTGTTTCTCCAAAACTTTGCAACTCGTTTTTGTTCGGATCGAAAGAGTACTTTCCAATGCTAAATGTTGTATTCTGAATTTGCAGAGGTTCGGTAGATCGTACTAAATTTGCAGATTGTTTGTTTTTGCAACGATACAAAAGAGTTGCGCAGAAAAGAGCAATAACAGTCAGACATACGGTGGTTACTATAATTCCTGTCATACGTCCCAGTACAATTGTAGGCGTAAACTCAAAGACAGCACGGATTACTTCGGTATCAGATAGCTCTATAGTGATGGCTTTAGCGTTTACTTCAGGATACCTTTTGTCGGGCAGTAGCGATGTTTCCAACACATCATTAGTCTCAATATTTAACCGTTCAACAGCAAAATAAACAGGAATATCCTTGTCGTGCAGCATTCCGCCGAATAAATCGGCAAGGCAGTAAATATTTAGCGGGGTAATATGTTCGCGCAGGTCTCCAAAAACTCGATTAATAAAGTTTTCTATAGAATGTCCTGAAATATTGCTATATACAATGGTATCAGGCTCCGGACATTTTCTAATAATTAAAACATCTTCACTTCCGCAGCTTTGTATGGTAACATCGCCCGGATTTATAATGTCAACTACCGGGACTCTGTAAGTTTGCTCTTTCTGGTATGCCTGCTCAAAAGCCTCTTTTATGTCAGCCATTAGCTGCTGATATTTTAGTCGATAGGCATGGTGGAGCCAAATTAGCTGTAAGGCTAAAATTGAAAGACATACTAAGATGAGCAGGAATGAGCGAGAACGTTTTTTTACTATAGCCATAGTACAAATGTATGCGATTTTATGATTCTAGTCAAATCGAATGAAAAAATACAAATAGGAATAGTGACCTGGTTATCAATGGTGTAATATATGTTTTTGACATAAATATGACGATTATTTCACATCATTTTGGCTTACAGAGTAAAGATTTGATAATGCCGTTATAATCATTTGAAATAAAAAACTTCCTTCCTGAAAATTTGCGTGTAATCTTTGTCTTGTAAATTTCTATGAACAATAAACGTATGTGTAGTTTGTTGTTTAATAGCATAATAAATTATTCTTTAACTATTAAAACATTAAACGTATGAAAACTTTTTATCTAAGAACTTTAGCCCTACTTTTTGCTTTATCGGTAGGAGCGAATGCCGTAAATGCGCAAGAAAATGAGAAACAAACAGTGGGTCCTGAGATTATATTTGATAGTTCAACATACGATTTCGGAACTATTACTGTTGGAGATGCGGGAGAGTTTGAAATTACTTTTAAGAATGGCGGAACAGAACCTCTGCTATTACAAAATGTGCATGGCTGCTGTGGCGCAAAAATAGTCAGCTATACAAAGGATCCTGTTTTGCCTGAGAAGTCTGGCGCTATAAAAGTAAAGATACATACAGGCGGAGCAGGTACGGTAAGTAAAACTATTACCGTTGTTTCAAACGATTCGAAGAGCTCAACCACGCGAGTACAATTTAAGGGTACAATAAAAGCATTAGAAAGTAAATAGATTTTATAAGCAAAGAGGCTATACAAAAAAGTCAACAATCACATCATTCCGACCGCAGGGAGGAACCTATGGAATACAGCAGCATGCTGAATAAACAGATGTCTCATGTTCGTTCGACATGACGGAGAATACAAGACTTTTTTGTATAGCCTCTTTGCTGCGCTAAATATTTACTGTCCAAATCCAAAAATGGCTTTTACAATATGTCCTGCCATTTTTGGGTTTTCTTTTAAACGGCGGGTTGAATACCCATACCAATCGTCGCCAAAAGGTGTATATACACAAAGGTTATGTCCCGCTTTTAGCAGCTCATCTCTACGTTTTTCGCGAACACCTAAAAGCATTTCAAATTGGTACTGATCTTTTGTTAATCCGCATTTTTTTATCTGATCTTCCGCGTATTGAATTAGGGGTTCGTCGTGGGTTGCAATGTTGGCGTACGTTCCGTTAGCAGCATCGTTAAGAAGCATATCAAGATGCAGCTTATACTGTTCGCGGATTTTTTCTTTGTCTTTATATGCAAATTCAGGCGATTCGTTGTATATACCCTTACATATACGAACGTTTGGCTTATACGGAAGAAGAGTTTTTATATCCTCTTCGGTGCGTTTTAGATATGATTGTAATACGATGCCAACGTTGTACCCTTCGTCTTTTAAGCGCTTGTACAGGTCTATTGTCATTTGTGTATATGGAACATTTTCCATATCCAGACGTACAAAAACATTCAGTTCTTTGGCTTCGTCGCAGATAGCTTTTATATTTTCATAGCCAAATTCGGGATCAATACCTGCGCCTAATGCCGTAGGTTTAATAGATAAGTAAGACGGAAGATCGTTTTGACGGATGGCATCAAGAACCTGAGTACAAACATCACGTTCATGAATACTTTGTTCTTTTTTTGTTACAAATTCCCCCAACACATCAATGGTTGTTCTGCCTCCCTGTTCTGCCAATTTTTTAGTCCACCTAACTGCGTCTTCCAGCTTAGGACCGGCAATGTATTTTTTTGCAAATACGTACACTAGCTTCTTAGGCATAAGAGGCAGCATACTTACTATTAGTTTGTTAAACATAGAGCCTTGATTTTAGGTTTTGTAATAGTATATATGGCTTAGCCGGATTATTCGGCTACAGCTACTCTTGATATTCTCGCATAATCAACTTCTTTTACTTTCTGCAGATATTCGATAAGAACATCGGCGGATGTTCTATATAAAGACTTACCATTTTCACTACCCGGAAAATTGTAAGAAGACGCTATATAGCTGTTCATACCAACGGTGTAGTGTTTATTCTCATTTAGATTTTCACCATCATATGTTTTTAAAATAACATCTGAAGCCTTACCATCTTTTGGAAAAATATAGGTAATTCCTGATACAAGAAGATCTGCACGCTTACCACAACCAGCATTAAATATCAGCTCTCGTATTTCGGCGGGGGTCATTTGGTAAATGATAACTTCGTTGCCAAACGGATCAAGTTCGTAAACTTTTGCTATAGTGATATCTCCTTCATCCAACTTATGGATACGAACCCCGCCACCATTCTGAAACGCTATTTCTATTCCCGGCAGATCGGTAATAGCGTCTGTCATCAAAGAGCCAAGCGCATCTTTACTCTCAATGGTAGAAAGGTTTTTTGCAATTACTTTGTTTAAACCCGATGTTTCGTAGTAGTGTTTTATGAGATTGCTGATATCAATATCTTCTGCAGTCAGCGTATTTACATCAATAAGTTCGTTTTCTTTAGAAATAACCTTCCCATTTTCAACTACGATTGTAGTTTTTCCAATATACTTTAACCACGATTCGGTTTGCGTAATTAAAACACCGTTTATAACCATAGCGGTATCAATACGTGTATGAGAGTGACCGCCAATAATTACATCCAGCTCTGGCATCTCTTCTGCTAGCTTTACATCCGCATAGGTACCAATATGTGTAAGACCGATAAATAAATCGCATGAATCTCTTAACGATCTATAGCTTAACGCCTCTTCAATAGGGTCGGTAAAGGTTATTCCTTTTACTTTGTCTGGATGGGTTGCCGGAATTCTGCTGGTTTTGCTTATTTCGATTAGACCTAGTATGGCAACTTTTACACCGTCAACTGTAATAATAACATATGGTTTAGGCTGGGGAATTCTTGCTTCGGGTGAAATATGTATGTTAGCGCATAGCCACGGATAGCTTGATTGTTCTATTCTTTTTTTCATGAACTCCCGATTGTAGTCGAACTCATGATTACCAATGGCTGTGTATTGATATCCTATCTTATTCATGATGTCGATGATCGGGAATCCTTTATCTTCATGCTGATCGACTACAGGATTTCCTGAGAACATATCTCCGCCGCTTAGCACAATAACATTCGGGTGTAATCTTCGTTGTTCGGAAATATAGGCGGCAACTTTACCAAAGTTATCAATCTTGGCATGCATATCGTTAGTAGAAAGGATGACAATTTCTACAGGAGATTTTTCACATGATGAAAATAGAATAAGAGATAAAGAGAGAAAGAAGAAGTATTTTGTAAATACTGCAAAAGTGAATTTCATAGTGTATTATTTATAGATGATTCGTTTTTTCTACTGATTGAATATGCAAAACATCATTATCTGTAAGTCTGCCATCCATTGCCATTTTATTGCCAAAGCTATCGGTTACATACAGTAAACCCTGCTTAACCGCTTTAAGGGTAGCAGGGGCAAATTTACGAATGGCGTGTTCTACGGTTGCGCCTTCAAAAAGTTCGACGATCTTACTATTTACAGTTACTTTCATAATAGACAATACTATTTAAAAGTAAATCTACATAATTTTAAGTAAACCGCAATGTCTAAAAACGTGTTTTTAGAACCTTTTAGTATATGTGTGACAATAAGGCATTTTTCCGTTCTTTTCGTAGTAATGCTGGTGATAGTCTTCTGCTTTCCAAAAGGTTGTTGCGGGTTCTAATAAGGTGGCAGCAACGATTCCTTTAGCGTAAAGAAGCTGCATAAGCTTTTCTGCCGTCTTCTTTTCCTCTTCGTTTTGATAGAATATTTCGCTTCGATACTGTTCTCCGATATCCGGACCCTGCCTGTTTATTTGGGTAGGATCGTGAATTTCGAAGAATAGCTTAGCCAGCTCTTCAAACGAGGTTTGTAAAGGGTCGTACACAACCTCGATTACTTCGGCATGACCTGTTGTGTTACTACAAACTTCTTTATAAGTAGGGCTGTCGGTTTTGCCTCCCATATAACCAACGGTAGTTTCGATAACGCCTTTTGCCTTATTTAAATAATGCTGTACACCCCAGAAACATCCGGCAGCAAAGTATGCTCTTTCGACTTTCATCTGTGATATTGGAATAAAGTTTAACGAAATAGAATTTACACAATAACGGATATTTTTAGGAGTTAAGCGTTCTCCTGTAAAAATATGTCCTAGATGTCCGCCGCAGCGGTTACAGAGAATTTCTACTCGCTTCCCATCAGAGTCTGGATTTTGCTTAACTGCGCCGGACACTTCATTATCGAAGCTGGGCCATCCACAGCTAGATTCAAATTTATCCGATGATCGGAAAAGAATGGCATTGCAATATTTATAGATATATACGCCTTCTTCTTTATGCATGTAGTACTCGCCTGTAAAAAGAGCCTCTGTTCCTTTATGGATTATAACCCGTTCTTCTTCCGGTGTTAATGGATTAGTTTTATGCTGTGCATTACAACTCATAGTAGGGAGAAGTATAAGTAGAAAACTCCAACCAGTAGCTTTTATTTTCATTGTTAGTGTTTGTGAGTATTTGTGTTTCTATTTAAACAAAGATAAAATAATCAACACATTATACTTTTCTGCTTAACACTATTTTATCCGTTCGCGCCAGTCGTCGGGAATGACAAACGACTGTCCAGTTCTGGCATCAAAGGCAGACATTATGCTCATACTTTTAACCATAATTTCTCCCTTATCGTTAACAATTTGTTGGCGCATTTTAAGACTACGGTTACCGACTTCGGCTATTTGTGTTTCTACGTTTATATTAGTTTCAATAAAAACCGGTTTCAGGTAGTCGGTTTCTATATGTACTACAACCAGCATTCTTTCCTTCCAGTTGTTAAGATCTCCGAATGTCTTGGTAAGGTATTCGTACCTACCGATATCAAAAAATTGGTTATAGCTCGAATTATTTACATGCCCAAGCATATCTGTATCGCTGAAACGAACTTGAATAGGTGTATTGAATACTTTCATTATTCGAGTAATATATTTTCGAATATTAAATCAAATACTAATTTTTATCTTTAGTCTCGTATAACCTCAACTTCCCCTTTTACTCCTAACTTGATAACGGAAGAAGGGCGGAAGGTGGGATGTCCTTCGAACTTAATATTTACGGTAAAATCAACCTGTTCTGCAATCTCATTGCTTACCTCACTTAATCGTTTGGGATGGTTCATTCCCGAAATATTGGCAGAGGTAGAAACAATAGGGCATCCTAAACGGTAGATTAGCTGTTGGCAAAACGCATGCCGGCAAACACGTATGCCAATACTTCTGTCTTTTGCAATCAGGTTATCAGGCAGATTTATAGCTTCCGAGTAGATAATAGTAAGCGGAGATTCGGCTAGTTCTACTAAATCGTTTGCAAGCATTGGTACTTCTCGCATATATTTACCTATACGGTTTAAGCTATCAACTAGTAGAAGCATGCTCTTACTCTCTGCCCGTTGTTTCAGCTTATATATTTTATCTACTGCTTTCGCGTTAGTAGCGTCGCATCCTAAACCCCATATGGTATCGGTAGGATAGAGGATTATACCCCCCTTTTTTAGTATGGTTACAGCATTCTGTACTTCTTGTAGCAATGCGTTGTTAGGCTGTATTTGTGTCATTTTCGATATATTTCTACATTAATTCCTGATATACACTCCAAAGATCGTTCGCGAGCTTTTGTTCTCTGAAATTTTGAGCGTATTTATATCCGTTAACAATCATATTTTCACGTAGTTCCGGATGAGCAAACAGTTGAAATAACGCTTTCTCTAGCTCTTTACTATCCGTTGGGTTGATATATAAGCTGTGTGGTCCTCCTGCCTCAGGTAAGCTTGATACGTTTGATGCAATAACCGGAATCTTCGAGTTTAACGCTTCTAGTACAGGAATTCCAAACCCTTCGAAAACAGATGGTAATACAAACACTTGTGCTTGCTGATATATTGCAGGTAAATCGCGAAAATCGGATTTATGAATAAATTTCACTCTATCGTTTAGCTTTAGCTTATTGATTTCTGCCGTAACCTTATCCGTATACTTTGTTTCCCTTCCGATAGCAACAAGGTATATATCTTTAGGCATAGAGGCTAATGCGCGAATGATGGTATTGAGATTTTTTCTTTCTTCAATAGTTCCGACGTATAGAATATACTTTTGCGGGAGATTGTATTTTTTTGCAGCTACTTGTTTTTGCTCTTCGCTACATGTGTTGTAAAATTGGGGGTTACAGCCTTGATAAACTAAACGTATTTTCTCTTCTTTTATTTTAAAAAAGTTTACAATATCGTCTTTTGTTTGCTTGCTTATTGCGATAATAAGGTCGGAATTTTTACATGCCGCTCTAAATTTCTTTTTATAGATAGACCGATCAATAGGTTTATAAAATTCGGGATAACGTAAGAATATCAAATCGTGTATGGTAACAACAGAACGAATGTTTCGTTGTGATAAACCCGTTGGCAGCTCACCGCTTAAGCCATGAAATAGCTTTACTTTATCTTGTTCTGCATACTTTGAAATACCAAACGACCGCCAGACAGACGAAAACTTCTTATACAAACCGTGTGGTTTAATAATCTTAACGTTTTCTTTCTGGGCAAAAGCATGTTCGGTGTGGTTTCTGTAAGGGGGAGTGTATAGAATATATCGGTTATCGGGGTAATATTCTGCAAGTGTACTTATAACCGAACGACTATAGTTTCCTAGTCCTGTAAAATTTTTGAAAGCACGTTTTGCATCGTAACCTATAATCATTTGTTTTTCTTTTTATAGTTCTAAAGTTGCCATTAAAGGGTAATGATCGGAGAATTCAATATCGCTAAGGACTTCAAAATTATTAGCTTTCATGCTTTTATCGTAAAATATATAGTCAATACGAAATGATGGAAAGAAACCCCGATATGTTGAGGGTATTCCCCTTCCTGCTGTTTTAAACGCATCGTTCAGCTCACCTTTCATTGTACGATATGTGTACGATACAGGGGTGTCGTTAAAATCTCCGCATACAGCCACAGGGTACGGAGAGGATTTTATATGATCAGAAATCCTCTCCACCTGCTCTGACCGCTTTACAAAGGCTGCTTTTATTTTTGATGAGGCATCGACTAGTTCATCCATGCGTTTGTCTTCTTTAAGTGTTTTCGACAGGTTGAACCTGTTTGATTGAAGGTGATTGTTATATACCCTTATGATTTTACCGTTAACATCAATATCTGCGTATATGGCTCCATTTGATGATTTTGGAAAACGAAACTCTCCCTTACCAACAATGGGAAATCTACTGAAAATGGCAAGACCGGAAGATGAATTTTTACCAGTTCTTACAACATTATATAATATATGATTATGAGGAAGGTTCTTTAATAGGCGAATAAAATCTTCTTCTCTAGGCTGTTTATGAATGTATGTGAAGAATTCCTGTAAGCAAACAATATCCGCGCTTTCATTGTTAAGAAAATCCGCTATTTCCTTACTGGAATTTTCTCCTGATGTAGTATTAAACGTGTGAATATTGTAGCTGATTATTTTTATTGATTTTGCGTTTATAATATCCGGCTTTCCCCTTAGCTGAACAAATGATCCGAGGTAGGGTATGCCCAGCAATAGAACTATTAGGTGGGCAATAAAGAATTTCTTTTTTGTAATTATCCAGAAAATAAGGAAGAATATATTTAGAAGTAAAAAAACCTGAAAAAATAACCCGAAAAAGGCAATAATCCAGAATTTAGCAGGGCTTATAAATACTGAAAGATAGGATAACAGTAAGCATATAGCGACAATAATACTGAACGCTTTAAGGAGATTTTTTACTATTTTTCTTAATAATATCAACCTGTTTAAATATTTTTATTTTCGTCTAGAAATTGTTTCTCCTTTTTTGTAAGGCTTTTTATTCCATGGTTTGATATTTTGTCGAGTAACCGGTCTATCTCTTTTCTTACGTTGGATTTATAGGCATTGTAAATCTTGTCATCGCGCAGCTGCTGAGGGGTTGGCTTTATATATTTTGCTCTAAATGAAGAAACAAAACTATCTTTTAGGCGAATGAAAAACCATGCACTCATAGTTTGGTAGTGATATCAATATGTATAAGTATGACTAATTCCAATAGCGGTTCATTCTTTTTTTCTGCCATAGCTTTATCAGTATAAAACCAAATATCATACCGCCAACGTGTGCCACATGTGCTACACTGTCTCCGGGTTGCTGAATACTTAAGTAAAGTTCTAATGCACCATAAATGATTACGAAGTATTTTGCCTTTAACCTTACGGGTGGAAATATAAGCTGAAGTATAACATTTGGGGAAAGCATTCCAAAACCCAGTAATACACCGAATATAGCGCTAGATGCACCAACCATAGGAGTAATCATAGCCCTAAGCCAATCATGTGCCTCTAGAGGGGCTCTTATTCCTCCTCTATTATGCATTACATTTTCAATAAAACCACTTTCACTGACAGAAGATTTCATTTGGCTTAAAAGTTCCGGAGCCATAGAAGATTCGTAACTCATCATTTGTATCCATTGCACACCGCAGTATATGAGAGCAGCACCAATTCCCGTCGCCATATAAAAAAGAAGGAATTTTTTTGATCCCCATGTTCGCTCTAATGGGGTGCCAAATATCCACAATGCATACATGTTAAAGAAAAGATGGAAAAAGCCGCCATGCATAAACATGTGGGTAAACGGCTGATGTGGCATAAAAAAAGGTGATTCGGGGTAGTATAACGCTAAATAACGGAACATCGGCGTTTCAAATGTTCCGATCTGAGTCGCCAAAAATATCAAGGCGTTTATTATGATAAGGTTTTTTACGATAGGAGGAATGCTACTTAAAAACCCTCCGCTTCTTCCGTATGAATAGTTCATATTTCTTTATTTTAGTAACCTTTTGGCTATTTCTTCTATTTCTAATGTAATTAATGTAGGCTTTCCTTTTGGCGAAACGTTTGGCGTTTTACACGAAAAAAGTTTACCTGTAAGTTCGCTCATTTCTTCTTGACTAAGCATCCGGTTTGGACCGATTGCTGCGGCTTCTGCTAAAGAAATAGCCAGCTGTTCCTTTCTTTTTTCCGAAGAAATGGTACCGCTTTCAGCAAGATCGTTAACAATATCTTGTACAATTTGCATAGGGTCTTCCGAACTCACGCTGCTAGGAAGTGCATATACTACAACGCTGTTTCTACCCATATCGCGAATATCAAACCCCAGTTCTTGCAAGTCTTCTAGAATATCATTAAGTAAAATATAATCTGCCGGAGCAAGTTCTATATGCTGTGGAAAAAGTTCGATTTGACTTATCCCTTCGGCATGGCTAATATTTTCTAACAGCTGTTCGTATAGTATCCGCTGATGTGCGCGTCGTTGGTCGATAATCATCAATCCAGATTTGACAGGAGTGAGGATGTACTCTCCTTTCAGCTGAATAAATGTTTTGTCTAACTTGATTTCGTTTTCAGAAAATAATGTAGTGTTATTTGGCAGTAATGACTCGTCGAAGTTAGCGATAAATCCATCCAACCCTTGGTATAGTTGCTCCCAGCCGGAAGGAACTTTATCTTTTTTGTAGCTTGAGGAAATGTTGAATGATGATCTTTTTTCTTCCTCATCAAACGGATTGTAAGTATGGTCTATGGCAACGCTAGGTGCATTTACGTCTATACCCGGTCTGCTGATAGGTATATCTATGGCACCTTCTGTGTCGAAATCTATGGTGGGCGCCAAGGCGAACTTTCCGATAGATTCGCGAATGGCGGCATTTATCACTTGCCAAATAGTTTGTTCTTCCTCAAACTTTATTTCAACTTTTGTTGGATGTATGTTAACGTCTATTCTCGATGGATCTATATCAAAGCAAAGGAAGAAAGAAAGATAAGAACCTTGAGGAACAAGTTGATCGTAGGCGTTATATACAGCTTTTTGAAAGTAAGGACTTTTAAAAAACCGGTTATTTACATAAAAAAATTGCTCGCCTTGCGACTTCTTTACGCATTCTGGTTTTCCAACAAAACCATAGATTTTTACTACGCTGGTTTCGACGTTTACATCGATAAGATTACTGTTAATGCTTTTTCCGAATAACCCCACAATGCGCTGACGTAAGTTGCTTTTGGGTAGGTTATAAATTTCCGTTCCGTTATTTACCAGCGTAAATCCTACTTCCGGATGACCTAGTGCCACTCGTTGAAATTCAGTAATAATATGCTTTAACTCAACGTTATCTGATTTTAAAAATTTTCTTCTGGCAGGAACATTGAAAAAGAGATTTTTTATAGAAAAAGCAGAGCCTACAGGGCTTGCAATAGGATTTTGTGCTGTAACAGTAGAGGCGTAAATACAGATTTGTGTACCTATCTCATCATCTTCTCTACGAGTTTTCAGCTCTACTTCTGCAATAGATGCAATAGACGCTAACGCCTCGCCCCTGAAGCCAAACGTTTGAATAGCAAATAAATCGTCTGCATTTTTTATTTTTGAGGTTGCATGACGCTCAAATGCAAGTCTGGCATCAGTTTCAGACATACCAATACCATTGTCGATTATCTGGATCAACGTTCTACCCGCATCTTTTATAATTACGTTTATTAACGATGCTTTTGCATCAATGGCATTTTCAACCAATTCTTTTACTACCGATGCGGGGCGCTGTATTACTTCTCCTGCAGCAATCTGGTTCGCTACACTTTCGGGCAGTACCTGAATCATTACGCTTAAGGAAGAGGAATTATGTAATGAGTATCTTCATTTCTCGGACGCTTCGGTTCTTCCTGCCGCTCTTTATTTTGCCGCTTATTAACCTCGGTAAATAGCAACCCAAAAAGATTTGAGCCAAAGTATGCTCCTAAGACGATCAAAAATAGTAGCACAAAAACAAATACACGCCCACCGCTAAACTTCGAGGATTTGCGCTTACCCGCTTCAAAGTGGCGTTTCATTTGCCCTTTTATGTTTGAGCGATAAGGAGCATCGGGGTCTATAGCATATTCAGGAAGTGCTACGCCCATTTCTTGTGCAATTGCCCTTTTGCGTTCTTCTAACCTTTCTTTGTCGGGATCCCAGTAACGCGGTGTATAATCGAATACTCTAATTTTGGATCGCTTAAAAAATACTATCTTAAATGATGCCATTGTTCTGAACAGTTTACATTGAGTACAAAGGTAACATTTTGTTCTGAATGGTTAGGTGATGAATGTTAAGTGATCGTAAATCGTTGGCAATATAAGCTATTTTATTAAAAATGAAATAGTTGGTTTATGGAATACCTATAGAGTGCATCATGCCTTCTCTAATACCTCTCCACCAGTAGTTAAAGTTTGATAGAAATCGATCTCTTTCGCTGTTTGCCCCTGTTACTTTTCGTGGCTCTCTATTTCCTGATGGATTATTTGACTTTATTAGCAGGGTATTTACTACTCCTGAAAGAAATTTTCGCTCAGGATGATTTTCTTTTTTTGGATTTAGTATGTCAACTTTAAGGTCGTTGTATAAAAAAGTCATATTGGTTTTAGCGGTTTTAGAGTTGCCAGAAATGCTAAAATTCATACTCTGTACAACGCCTGATTTTATTTCAATAAAAGCCAGCGGAGTAGCCATTGAGTTGATCAGAGTTTAATCCATTTTTCCCAGATAACCGCTTACTTCGAAGTAATCATTTGAGGTATCTACCGGCAGCCGGAAGCTGGCGTTTATACTACCTTTACCAAATACCTTTGCCTACCCTTTTATTGTATAAAGTTGGTTTTTGCCGTTAACAATATTAGCTAATCCATCTATTTCTGCATTTATATCTGTAAAGTAGATTTCACCGGGAGTCTCTTCGTTTAACGAAAGTTCTTCGTAGCTAGCTTTGCTATTTCTAACGTTTATTTTTGAAACACTAATAGGCATGTCTATACGCTGTACTACTTGGTGAAAAAGTGGCTTCTCCTTTGGAACGATGGGAGGTACTTGTTTATTTTTAAAGCTTCAAAAATAAAGACTGTCAATATTTATAGTGCTAATATTTAGACTCTTCTCGCTTATCAGTTGATTGTAATCTACCCCCCGACAGCTTTATAATATCGTTATGGTTGGGTGTCTTTTTCGCAAATTCATATTTTTCGTATTATGGAAAAACGGTTAAAGAATCTACGTATAGCAACGAATCTTTTAGATTTGCTGAAAGTTTTCTTATTTGAAAGAGCGGGACGCTATCCGGTAAGAAATGCCGTATCTTATTTACCTCTAACATTGCATTATTTACATGTATAAGCGGATTAATAATGTTGATCGCGGAATCGACTTTAATGTCGCTTAAGCTAAGCATAAAATTTCCGATATTATATGCGGTAGTATCCGCGGAGTTATAGTAAATTCTGCCATCAATAATCTCGAATTTGTCGATAGCGACAGAGCTGAAAAATGGTAGTTCCGTGTTTGGTTTTTGCTGTGTTCTTAAGTGATGATTTTTGTTTATAACGGTTGACTGGCTAATTTTTATCTCTGGCACTACAACTGAAACCTGAGTAATATCAAGTTTTTTTCCTTTCCGAAGCTTAAGCAGATTATTTATACAATTTCTATAGATTTTGCCAGAACATTAGCCGTAAAACGAGGTCTTTCTCCTCTTACATCCAGCTCATAAAGTTTTGAGCTGTCAACCATAAAGCTGATATTGTCAATACGTGCGCTACCATTTGCCATGCTTATTTTCAGATTACCTATCCTGTAATATTATAGAGCCCATTGGTGCTCTTTTCAACCTCTTCAATAAGCGTACGTACAACAATCTCTTCTAAGTTATTTGCAATATACCAGATTATACCAACAAAAGCTATTAGTAAAATGGAAAGTGAGATAAGGCTTATTCGTACTATTTTTTTACTCGTTTATTCATCAATTCTTATGTGGCGTAAAGTAGCTAAAATATATTTAGTTCTCGTGGTTACAATTTAAAATAGGAATAATATAACTCGTAGCGCGTATAGAAAAATCTTCCTCATTTCGACCGAAGGGAGAAATCTCTTGATTCAATGTACCGCTGCTGTTTAGGAGATTTCTCCCTTCGGTCGAAATGACGGTATCATTTTTTGAAAGTTATGGTGTGTTTTAGTAAAGCGTTATTTATCAATCATATCAATATTCAAAATGCACCACTGGTTAATATAATGTCAAAAATATCGATTGAATATAGCCTAACATACGAGCTGAAAAAAAGTTTAGCATTCTATTGCCCCAGTTTTGGTTTACCTACATGTAGTAAAATAGGCATAAATGAGTTGGCAATGCCAATTATGAGTATGATAATGCCGCAGTATATAAATGTACTGGCAATGCCTATAGCATCAGCAATAAAGCCTGTTGCGAGCAAACCCAATACCGACGGCATAATTGATACACTTCCGTACATGGAGAATACGCGTCCAAGTGCAGAGGGGTCTATCTTCTCTTGAACCATTGTTGTAAACGAAGCCATGTAAAGTGCGCCCGATAATCCTCCCAGAGCAGTTAGTACAATAAATAGTATGTACAGTTGCGGAGATAATATTCCTGATAATACAAAGCTGATGCCTAGGATAATATAGCTAAGGTTAATAATTATAACTTTATTGGTGCTTACCTTCCAAAAGCCAAGAAAGACTCCTCCTAGTAGAGCGCCTACACCCCATGCTGTTTCTATAATACCCATTTGAAAAGGCGTTCCTCCAAAATGTTTTAAAGTCATTAAGGGGAATAGTGCACTAATTGGCATAATGAAAAACATAACAACAATGGAGAAAAGGAATAGTAAAGCCAATCCCTTTTGTTCCATCATAGCTCTTATGCCTTCTTTCATCTCTTTCCAAACATTAGGCTTTTCGGCTGTCTCCCTTTTTTGAGGTTGAGGGATTTTTACAAAGGTGAGGCTAGTACAGGCGATAGCTGCACCAAGCACATCGAGCAAAAGTATCCAGCCGATATCCATTATTGAGTAGAGCAATGCTCCGAGCGCAGGACCTGCGATATTACTTACCGATTGTATCGTTTGGTTTATGCCTGCAATCCGTATTAATTCTGACTCCGGAGCCAATAAGGGTACCGAGGCTTGCATTGCCGGTGCATGAAAAGCAGAACCTATAGAACGCATTATTAGCAATCCGTATATAAACCACGTACCTTCAACACCCATAAAGAAAAGGATTGAAAGAATTAACGTACAGAAAGCAATAAAGTTGTCTGCTAAAATCATAGTGGTCTTTCTATTCCAGCGATCAATAAATACACCCGCAACGGTTCCTAATAATGCTTGTGGCAGCAAAGCAGCAATAGTTGCATACGCCATTACCTCTGCTGATTCGGTTTTTATGCTAAGCCACAAGATTATGGCAAATCCTACAGTATAGCTGCTTAGAATTGAGAAAAACTGTCCCGTCCAAATTATTGCAAAAGTTTTTTTCCAGCTGTTCATAGCTTGAGTGAGTATATTTTCTGTAAGGCGTATTTTGCCTTTACGTATTGTTTTTAGCTATAAAAATAATGAAACAATACTTCAAATTGTTTTGAAGCAAGAAGAGAAACTCTATATAAGAGCTTTTGTTATGATCTTACCCTGTAAATGCCAGCCATAGATGCTATAAGCAATTTTATAAGATGAACGAATTGAAAGACAAAGATAATAATTCTATTGTAATTATGTATGTTGATTTGAAATTCTGAGGTTGTATGTAGGATAGAGAAATTTCTATCTTTGCAAAGAATATAAACATGAGGGAATGAAAGTAGCAATCGTGGGAGCCACAGGATTGGTCGGCTCAAAAATGTTAGAAGTGCTAGAAGAGCGAAATTTTCCGGTAACGGAATTAATTCCGGTTGCTTCTGAAAAATCGAAAGGAAAAGAGGTTGTATTTAAAGGTAAGTTATATCAGGTTGTAACGCCGCCAGAAGCGGTTGATATGAAACCTGCGCTGGCTTTATTTTCTGCGGGTGGTAGTGTTTCGCAAGAATGGGCGCCTAAGTTTGCAGAAGCTGGAGCGGCCGTAGTAGATAACTCTTCGGCATGGCGAATGGATCCAACCAAAAAGTTAATCATTCCCGAAGTTAATGCCGATGCCATTACTGCCCACGATAAAATAATTGCTAACCCAAATTGTTCTACTATTCAAATGCTGGTTGCGCTTGCCCCGCTTCATGTACGTTACACCATTAAGCGTATAGTTGTGTCAACTTATCAATCGGTTACGGGTACAGGTGTAAAAGCGGTTTCTCAGCTATTCGACGAGCGGAATAAAGTTGAGAATGTGAATATGGCATATAAATATCAAATAGATCTTAACGTTATTCCTCAGATAGACGTATTCCTCGATAATGGGTACACCAAAGAGGAAACGAAAATGGTAAACGAAACTCGTAAGATTATGCGTGATGACAGCATTGGAGTGACTGCTACAGCTGTTCGCATTCCCGTTGTTGGCGGACACTCGGAGTCTATCAATGTTGAGTTTGCTAAAGATTTCGACCTAAACGAGGTTCGTAGTATTCTTACCAATGCTCCGGGAGTGGTAATGGAAGATGATATTACCAATCAAACATATCCCATGCCCATATTTGCCCATAATAAAGATGGTGTTTTTGTGGGTCGTTTGCGAATAGATGAGTCGCAAGAACGAACGCTTAACATATGGGTAGTTGCCGATAACCTCCGTAAAGGAGCGGCAACTAATGCTATACAGATTGCAGAGTATTTGGTAAAAAAGAAGTTTATATAAGGTTTATATTATTATCGGAGAAGAGGTCGTTCCATATATGGAACGACCTCTTCTCCGATAATAATATAAACCTTATATAAACTTCTTTTTT
>JAIRNF010000058.1 GCA_031258195.1 Prevotellaceae bacterium | reverse complement strand
CTCACCAAATTCCCTTTTAATCCGTTTTGGAACCGAATACGAAAACAAAGTTAGCGGTGAATCATTTTTTACTTTCAATAATTCTATGAAAGATATAAGCATCTTTTCAACAAAAGATGCTTATGCTTTGGTGTTGCTTTGTTTTGGAGAAGTAAGTTTACTTTTACTAAAAAAGCATGATCAGCTGTGCCGAGAGAGTTCTTAAAACACCAGCCGATAATTTAACTTTGACTGTTATATAGCAGAACTATAAATCCGAATATTTTTTATCTCTGTAACAACATTGGTTCAGCATACCTATTCGAGTATGTTGATTAAAAGGGAATCAGGTGTAAATCCTGAACAGTTCCGCTACCGTAAGTCCTACGCAACATTTTGGTAATGACTTTTGCCACTGTACGAGTATAGTATGGGAAGTCCAACTAAAATGGGGATAAGTCAGGAGACCTGCCAACGGTTAGCAGTTTAGAGCTTTCGAGGAAAAAGGCTTTGAAACCAAATGGTAATAGGCATAATTTTTCATTTGTTTTCGTCTCATTCTTCAAGCCTATTTGATTGCTATCAAATAGTGAATGTCTGTTATATACTACAGCTTATTCTCTAAAATTGCCAGAGGTCATAATAGTAGAAATGGCGATATATTAATTATACTGAGCACCTTTTTCTCGCACGTTAGGGAGTTTGGTTTATTTAGGTAAATTTAGGTTTGGTAATGCCAGAGACAGTGGTTATGCTGTCTTTCGTTAGGTTAAAAAGGCAGAGAGGATGAACTAAACCACCATCCTCTCTGCTTTTTTATTATATCAATCGTTATACTATATAATTATGTTCTCCAATGCTTTTTTATAGGCTAACGTGTGTTTTTGTATAGGTTATGCTGCCCATATTTCCTCATCTGTCGGAATATGAATTCGTGCAGATAAAGGAGCAATACGGGTGATATTTAAAAGATGCTTATAAGTAAAATTTTCTGAGATGGAATTGTTGCCCCAGCTGCCGCAACCTAATGTATTGGTAATCGGCAATCCGTTTTGAATAGAACCACCTGCCGTTGTTGCGCAAATAGCATTTACGATAAGACGAGCAACAGATAAATCTGTTCCTGCTTTAATGATATTTGCCTGGCTGTTGGAGTGTATTCCCGCTGTGTGTCCGTTGCCTTCCAGCGAAAGATTTGTTTGCGCGATTTCAAGTGCCTCGTCAAAATATTGATAGGGAAACGCAGCCATAACTGGGCACATTTTTTCTTTGCTTATGGGGTCTTTTTCTCCTGCACCATGTGCTTCCACTACAATAACACGCGTGTTTTCAGGAACATTTATCCCCGCTTTTTTTGCAACTGTCAGGGCTGTTTGTCCCACAACATCCCGGCTTGTATGCCCGTCTTCGAAAATGACATTGATAATTTTTTCTCTCTCTTCTTCTGTAGTAATATATGCGCCGGCATTCCGGAACGCCTCGAAAACTTCATCTTTATTTTCTCTGGGATAGATAAAGCTTTGCTCTCCCGAACAGATGATGCCATTATCAAAAGACCGCCCGGTAACTACTTTTCCGGCAGCTAAATCGTAGTCTATATTTCTGTCGAGAAGAACCTGTACATTACCTGCGCCAACGCCAAAAGAAGGTTTACCCGACGAGTAAGCCGATTTTACCATTGGCATACCTCCGGTAGCCACAACAACATCGCACATGGCCATTAAAGCCTGTGTTATTTCCAGCGTAGGCTCTTCTATAACCTGAACCATTCCGTCGGGTACCTCCATAGGTGCTATGGCTTCGAGTATCTTTTTTACTGCCAGCGAAGAGCATTTTTTAGCCTTTGGGTGAGGGGATATAATAATGGCATTCTTTGTTTTTAAGGCGAAAATAATTTTTGACATGGGAGTTACCACCGGATTTGTCATAGGTGTAATTCCTGCAACTACTCCAATAGGTTTAGCAATTTCAATTAAACCTGTTTTCTCATCGATGTCAAGAATACCCATAGATTTTTTACCTTTAAGGTTATTCCATACACCTTTAGACTTATTCTTATTCTTAGAAACCTTATCTGCATAAACGCCCATTTCGGTTTCTTCTATGGTTAGCTTTGCCAGCTCCTCGGCGTTATCAAAAATGGCACGAGCAGCCAGTTTTATTACTACATCAACATCATCTTGATCGAAGTTTGTTTCGTAAAATCGTTGAGCCTTGCGAGCCTTTTCAATCATTTGCTTTATCCGTTCCATTTTGTTTTTGTAAAATATTATTATTTATATTTTAGTTTTTTGATTATTTACTTGTAGGTTATAACTTATCCTAATTAATACAAGCTAGCGTATATATCTCTGATCTCGTCTCTGCTGAGAGGAGTATAATTATTGGCGAGTAAGCGTTGTTGTGATTCTAAAACGTTAGTAGTAAAACCGTCAATATCATCCTCCTTCATACCGTATGTATGCAACTGATTTTTTGATATCAGCTTTCCTAACAACTGGTCTAGCTGATCGTACACTGCCGAACTATTTTCGGCTGATTTATTTCCCAATCCCCGAGACAGCAAGAGGTTTAGCTCTTGGATAGTACTAGTAGGAGATTTTCTAAAGTATAGCTTAAATACTTCGGTAAAAAACTGGTAGTTTGCTTCTCCGTGCGGTACATGGCAGGTACCGCCTAATGGGTATGAAAGGGCGTGTACGGCTCCCACACCTGCATTACCGAATGCTATTCCGGCATAGTTGCTAGCAATCAACATATCTTCAAACCGTTCAAAACGGTAGTTTTCACCTTTTTCTACGATGCCTATAAAAACATCTAAGATAATGCGTATTGCTTCTTTTGAGAATAAGCGTGTATACTGGGCAGCCTTAGGCGAAACGTACGATTCAACGGCATGTATCAAAGCATCGATTGCGCTATACAGGTAGAACTTATAGGGTAAACCTTTTAGCAGTTCAGGAATAAGAACAGCGTCGTCTGCAAGCAAAGCATCGTCCGCAAGCCCCATTTTTGTGTGCTTTGCTTTGATTTCTGCGATGGATATGTTGGTTACCTCGCTTCCTGTTCCGCAAGTTGTGGGTACGATGACCAATACTTTATCTTTTTGTATAGGTATTTTCCTTTCAAAAGCTGCCGTTACATTCTCAACATCTTTTAGTACAAACAGCTTGACAATATCAATAACGGTACCACCGCCAACAGCTATAACCCTGTTATAATCAACCTTGCGAGCTTCGGAAAGAATCTGATTCATCATTTCATCCGATGGCTCTCCGTTACCAAACTTTTCCTGCATTATAAAATGGCAGGGCAGGTTTAATTCCTTCATAAAAGGCTCATAGAGGAAGTCCTGCGTAATAACTAAATCCTTATCAGATAAGGTAAACTCTTTAGCAAAATTCGAGAATGTATCGAATTTGCTTACTCTTGTTTTAAGCTTTAGTAGTTGCATATAATTAAAATCTTTTGTTAAACTCTTCTTTTAGCGTTTTTCTAAAATCGGGATGGGCAATGTTAATAAGGCTTTCGGCTCTTTGCCTCAGCGTTTTTCCTTTTAGTTTTGCTATTCCGTACTCTGTTACGATATAGTCTACCTCATTTCTGGAAGTGGTAACTGCAGCTCCTTCCGACAGAAAAGGAACTATTCTTGAAGTTTGTCCTTTAGCAGCAGTAGAGGGCATAGCCATGATAGACTTTCCATCGACAGACAGCGCTGAACCCCGCACGTAGTCAACCTGCCCGCCGGTTCCACTAAACTGTTTTAATCCGATAGATTCCGATGCCACTTGACCCATTAAATCAACTTCTATACAAGAGTTGATAGAAACCATTTTATCATTCTGTCCAATTATCCAAGGATCGTTTACATAGTCTACTGGATGTAGCTCTACATCGGGGTTGTGGTCTACAAAATCGTATAACTTCCGGGTACCCATCAGGAAGGTAGCAATCAGCTTACCTTTATGTAGTGTTTTTTTCTTCCCTGTAATTACTCCCGCTTCCACAAGGTCAACTACTCCATCAGAGAACATTTCAGTATGTATGCCCAGATCCTTTTTCTTTTTTAGAGAGAGGAGAACCGCGTCGGGAATGGCACCAATACCCAGTTGAAGCGTCGAGCCATCTTCAACCAGCGATGCGCAATGCTTTCCAATCTCTTTTTCAACTTCGGTAATTTTAGGAGGGGATAGTTCGGGGATAAGGTTTGCGCACGGAATGATATAATCCAGCTTTGACATATGTATTTTATTATCTCCTCCTACATAAGGCATAATATCGTTCATTTCGGCAATAACTACCGAAGCCCTTTCTACTGCTGCTTTGGTATAATCGCAGGATACGCCAAAGCTGCAATACCCGTCCTCGTCAGGTGAAGATACCTGAATAGCGGCAACATCTACAGGAAATACGTAGCCCAATAGCTTCGGAACATCCTTAAAAAAGCAGGGCAAAAAGTCACCTCTTTTTTCTGCTATTGCTTGACGGGAGTTTGCGCCCACGAAGTTGGTTATGTGCCGAAAATGACCATCTGCCTCGGACTGTAGGTACTCTCCGCTGCTAAGAGAAATCATGTGGTAAATATGGACATTATGGTACTTTTCTTTCTTGGCCATAAGCTCCATTATCGTTAGCTTAGGTACGTTTGCTGCATGAGAGAAAACTATATAGCTGTCGTCTTTAATTGCTTTTATAGCGTTAGCAGCCGTGGAAACTTTTTCTTTATACGTATTTCTCCAGTTCATAATTTGCTATCTTTTTCATATACTTTTTAGTAAGCAACTCTTTGTCGGCAGAAACGCTTTTGGGTGCTATACCGGCGAGCCTTAAACGTTTTATCAGCCATATTTTTATGGTAATTTAAGCGGAAGGGCTGCCTCCACATATTTCTATAAATACAACCTTAACCTATCAATCCTTTATTATGTGAGATAATTTCTCTCTTGTATTTATAGGGAACGGGAGGCTTTGCTTGCCCCATAACCCTTTCCGCTAGCTATCTGGTTGCTCCCATTTTTTTGAATAACTACTGATTTTGACTCTCATCAACTCTGGCAATTTCTTTTGCCATTTTTTTCTTGCTCTCTAGGTCGCCCTGTCTGGCAATCATAATGCGTTGTGCCTGTGGAGAACCTGCCCCGTGCATCGACTCTGTTCTGTATCCAACGGCAGCAGTACCGAGCGTAATATTTTCGATTAGGCGTAGAACGCGCATTCTGTTTTCTGTCGCTACATTCTTGGCTCCCTTCAGATACTTTCTTACGTAATGACCAACATCCTTACTATGCAAGTCTTGCTCCGAGGGCATGGTAACCATTATTCCTCCTGCGATATCTTCTGCTAAGCGGGCTATTTCGTATGGAAAACGGGTAATATTTTGCTTACAAACATTTGCCAGCAATAAGTTTATCTGGTAGTTTCCGGCAGGCATTTTTTCGCCTTCGGCAGAACAGGCAATTCCGCAGGCGTATAAGGTTTCGTTTAGATGCATCATTTCAATCAGCTTATCCTTAATGTGATTTGCCTTTGGTACACCGTTATAATCTGCCGCTAAGGCAGCCGCCCCGATCAAAACATCGCCGACACCGACTTTACATCCGCCATAAGACTGTCTGTGGTATCCGGCGAAACGTTCGACCATCATGCCCGCAAATTCGTATTCTTTACACATAAATACTCTTTCATTTGGTACAAAAACGTCTTCGAATATGACCAGGGCTTCGTGTCCGCCAAACTGTGCGTTTCCCAAATCCATGTCGGCATCCTTTTCAAGCTTACGGGTATCGCATGATTGCCTTCCGTATATCATAATTACACCTTCGGCATCCGATGGTACGGCAAAAGAAACAGCGTAGTCTTTATCGTCCTCTTTCAGTGCCACCGTGGGCATAATAAGATGTTCGTGAGAGTTAACCGCTCCGGTTTGGTGCGCTTTCGCACCTCTAACCACTATACCGTCTTCTCTAACTTTGGTAATGTGCAAGTACAAATCAGGATCTTCCTGCTTAGAGGGAGATAGCGAGCGGTCGCCTTTCGGGTCGGTCATAGCACCGTCGACAGTAAGGTCGTTATCTTGTACAAACTTCATATAGTCGGTAAAACGCTTGTGATACTCTGTACCCAGCTGCTTATCCATTTCGTAGGTTGTAGAAAAGATGGCGTTGAATGCGTCCATGCCTACGCACCGCTGAAAGCATGCAGCTGTTTTTTGCCCTAGCAAACGCTGCATTTTTACTTTATTCACCAAATCTTCCGCGCTTTGATGAAGGTGGCAGAAGCGGTTGACCGATTTACCCGTAAGGTTTGATGTTGCTGTCATTAAATCTTTATACTCGTCTTTTTCAGCCAGCTCGTAGGTCATAGCTACCGAATTCATAGAAGGCCGAATCATCGGGTGGTCTACAGGATTTTCAATCAACTCTCCCATAAAGTATACTTTCAGGTTTAGCTTGCGAAGGCTTTCAATGTACTGTTCTTTTGTCATCATGGCTTTTGATTTTTATATTTTAAGAGCTATTTATATGTCATGCGAGTAGAATACGAAGATTTGATACGAATAACTTTACCGACATGGCCAGCAGTATTACGCCAAAAAATCTTCGTAGAATATATATACCGTTCCTGCCTATCAACCTTTCGACAAGGTTAACTTTCCGAATAACAATATAGACAATAATCATATTTAGAATAATAGCTACGATAATATTCTCTACGCTACATTCTGCACGTAGAGATAGCGCCGTTGTGAGGGTTCCGGGACCTGCCACTAAGGGGAAAACAACCGGTATAATGGTTGATTGTCCGCTGGTGCCATCATTGCGGAATAGTTCAATATTAAAAGTCATCTCAATTGCCAAAGCAAAAAGGACTAATGCACCTGCTATAGCAAATGAAGCGATATCGGTATTGAACAATTTTAGCAAGGCTCCTCCCGCAAACAGAAAAACCACCAGTATAGCCAGCGATACCAAAGAGGCTTTGCGGGCTTGCACTTTGCCACCGATACTGTTAAGGCTCATAATAATAGGTGTAGACCCGATAATGTCTATTACCGCAAACAGCACCATGAAGGCTGTTAGTATTTCTTGCGGATTAAAGTTTAGCACCTTTTTCGTTAGCATTAAGTACAACAAAACATACCTACCGGCAAATAAGTAGTATGGTATCAAAAGGTTCTTTTGATCTTAAAAATGCTTAAACGAAAATGTGGGTTAAAAGAGGAGACGTATTATACTTTTTACCTATTACTATCAATAAATAAAAGACACAAGTCTGCTGATTCGACGCTGCTTTTTTCGCGAAAGCATTGCCAATCCGGTTAAGGCAGGTCTCCTGACTTACTCTATTCTATACACCTTCCCGGATTGCTCCAGTGGTTTGCTTGTACAGAACTGTTTTTAGAGCTTACAGTTGCGCGACAGTCCGTGATTCTCACACGGTTCCCTTTTAATTCTACTTAATAGTAGAAAACCTTAGCGGTTGAAATAAGAAAAGAACTTTCGGGGTCAAAAGTATGAATAAAGATTTCAAAAGTAGAGGAAACAGAAAAAGGTTTTTCAGCAGTATTTATTACTTATTACTCATACAGAGTATGATATAGTTGGATAGTATGTTTTATATCATAAATATTGTTTGCCATAAGTTAAAGATGCATTAAAATATTTATATCCGTTTCAGATTATCCGGCTGGGAAGATAAATTTTGATGAATAACTCTCAGAAAAGAGCGTTTTAAACTAGTACCTTCAAGTATGTACGCATTGAAGGCAGCGACCTAGAGCTAAAGCTTCAAGTTATATTGCGAGCGTTCAATTAAAATATAGCATATAAGGGATAGTTTAGGGATTTGCAATGGTTCACTATCACTTTGATATGCTATATTGTCTTTTTTAGAAAGAATTAGGTTTCTATATAAATAGCTATTTGATAGCTCTCTTTTTTAAGTTTTTAAAATGAAAATCCAACTCCTAACTTTAATCCTAGAGAAAAGAGTTTAATATTATCAGCTAAGCCAGATGCTATTAACCCATTATAGTATATATGATTATTCTCTAACTTAATAAGTTTACTTTCCATAGATTTTTCATCATTAATATCATTCAAACAGTAACTTCCGTATAGATTTGCAGATAAGAACCGATTCTGAGTAAGAGAAAATCTTATCCCAACTTCGCCTAGTACGCTAAATGGTGTTTTTAAGCTTAAATCGGTACTTTCTCCTGAAATATTTGTAGCATAAAATCCCTTAGAAGGATAATCTTTTATTGTCCAATCATACTGTTCATAGTAGTCGGTTGTTGTAATCGACCCACTTTCTACTTCGTACTTTGCCGATGTTAAGAAGCCTATGCTAAATCCCGCTCCTACCCATAGATCAAGCTTACTGTTAAGCGGAAAATGATAACGGGCCGTAATAGGGATTTCTAAAAAAGTAGCACTTTGTTTTTCTTTTAATCCATTTACGGCAATATTCATTTTATATGGATCGTTATCAATATCTACAGCATCGTATGAGTAACCATAAGAGCCTAACTTAAACGTTGTAGAATATTTCGAAAAATTGATTCCTGTGCCAATACTCCAGCTCTTATTAATTGAGTAATGATAGCTGGCATTAGTCGAAAAGTTAAACTTAATATCACGGCTACTACCTTCCGGTAAGTCATAAGTTAAACCATGCAAACCTCCTCCTGCATTTATGCTTACATAAGATTTAGATGTTATGTCTTGTGCAAAAAGATTATTTGCCACAACAACAGCGATAAATAGAATAAAATATCTCATAACTTTTGATATGTATTGAAGTTGCTGTACCTTAGTAAGGTACAGCAACTTATTGTATTAGTTGATAATTACTTTGCTGTCAAATATTTTACCAGATTTAGTAACAGTCTTGATCAAATAAACACCATTACCCGATAAACTGTTGATAGTGATCTGGCGACCTGCTCCTTTTACTGTTTTTTCTAACTTTCCGCTAAAGCTATAGATATACACTGTAGGACTCTTCGTCTAGACCTTCTGGCAGCTCTATTGTCAGCTGTGCTCCTCTTGGTAAAGGATTTGGATAGGCTTTAATGTTGCTTGATCTGGCGCTACTATTTGTTAGCGCTAGGCGATACGTACAGCTCTTTATCGATTCTCCATCGGTAGTAATTACAACAACATGGTAGTCTGCAACAAAGCCGTAGATAGCAAGCTCTTGATTGGTTTCGCCCATTAGCATTTCGCCATTGCGATACCATTGATAGGCAGCAAATTTTTCGCCTTTGTTATTTATCACCAGTATTTCGTTGTTCCACTTACTGATTATCGTGCCTGAGGGAAGATCAGCAAAGAAGGTACGTCCAACAGACTGCGCCGATTCGTAATTATCGTTTCCATCCTGATATGCAGTAAACACTGTTTTTCCGGCACTATTGATGTATACCCAACCTTCATTTCCCTCATCGTTGAGCGTACTTACTATAGCCACATTTGGATTGCTGCTTTCGAATCTTATGGGCAAACCAGACGAACTGACTGCCTGCAAAATAATATCATCATCAGAATCGGCACACTGACGGGCTATAGGTTGTAACGTAACCGTTTGTGTAGCTCGCTTAATGGTAAATATACCTTCAACAAATGTTACATCATAATCGTCAACGAAGGTTAAGTTACCTTGGTTTATCACATAAGTTCCACCATTTCCTCCACTTTTTCTTGAGAGAGAGCCGTGAAGAACGATGGATTCTAAGCCATCTTCATAACCGTAAGTTCCGTCTGCTTTTCGTATGTTGTAAAACACATACTCGAAATTTACGAATACCGAAGCCTTTTTTTAACCTTCAATTTCGTAAAATCGCGGGTGAAAAATTAAGGATCGGGAATTATGAAAAGGATCGCGCGGTTAGTACTATCCATTATTATTTTGGGTAGCGGTATCGAGCTTTTGGCTTTGGGTATAACGGAATTTGCCTATTGGCTATTTTCGCTTAGCTTAGTATGGATTATTTTCATAGGCATTTTTTCCTGTATTACTATATTTTTTCTGCTCGTAGCATTAACCATACTAACTACATTTTCTGCTATGACGTTATCCTCGTATCCGAAAACTACTTTAGTCGCGCATGCTTTCATGGCCTTTGGCGCGGGCTTGTGGTGCTTTTCCGTTTGCTGGTCGTATCCGTATGGCCTTTTCGCGAGGCTGGTGATGCTGTTTTGCGTTGTGCAAATTTTCGGAGGCATAGTAGTCGTTTGCTCTAGAGCCATCGAAAAGTTCGAAGAGCTCGAAAAGAAGCAAGTTCGGATTAACGGAAATAGCCGTATTTAGCGAAAATAGGCTACTGTAAATAGTAAAATAGGAAGCGAAAAACCAGCAGCTATTCCCGGTATTAATGAGCCCGGCGATTTTTTCTTAGCCGTAATTTTTGCTATTTAATTTCAACATCAAGCGACAGCTCGCTGTTTATATACGCTTGTATTCCATCGTTGATTTTCACAGGACCAACGCCCGCGGGGGTTCCGGTAAAGCTAAGGTCGCCGATTTTTAGCGTCGTAAGTTGTGAAACGTATGATATAAGCTTAGCTACATTAGAAATCATATCCGAGCTATTCCCTTCTTGTACGGTTACGCCATTTAATTTCATGTGAAAGTTGATAGCTGATAGCCCGCCCAAGTGTTCAACCGGAATAAGCGCCGGGGCGCGATAGACCGGCGCTCTTTAAAAGCCGCCGCTACCTTTCAGGGCGATTTTACGGCTAAAGGTCGTTCTTTCTTCTGATTCCGGAATATCAGCGCCATATAGTTACCGAAAGTTTTTATGGCTATTTTAAGACGGCAAGCTAATAAAAAATTATCGCGTTAAAATAAAAAGCCCCGGTATTATCCGGGGCTTGCCATTCTCGCGGTACAGCTGTCAAACAATAGCTATAAAGTAATAGCGGAGAATGGCGTCGCGAACTTACGCGACCCCGTAACAAGTTCGCGCTTTTACTCGGCGCGGGGCTTCGCCTTGTCGTTGGCGTAGCGACCAAGCTGTACGGCCGATACGCCTATTAGCTCCGCCAGCTTAGTAGCTTTCATATATGCGCGGGCGTACTTTAGCATACTTACGGCATCATAGTCCGGCTCTATATCAAACTCCCCGTCCAAATACGGCTTATAGGGGAACCCTTTCTCTTTAGCCGTTTCGATAAAAAACGCGACGCTACGCCTTAAGTCGTTAACGGCAGCCTCCGCGGTTTCGCCCATGCCGGTAAACATTTCGTCTCGCATAATCGCGCCTATACCTCCATCGGAAACCCACTCTACTATAACCTTTACTTTTTTCATCGCTATGTCTTTTTAGCTGTCGTCGGCTATTTAACCGGATATGCTCTTCCGTCTTTTTCGTAAATTACACGGCTTCCGGACTGTCGGATTCGTCATGTTTTTGAAGACGCTACGCCGCCGTCGACCATCGTCCGACGGCGGAAAAAGCGGGCTATCGCTTCTTTTTTCCGCTTCGCCCAGCAGCTCTTCGGCTCGCCTCATCAACGCGCTCCGCTCCTTCCTCAGCTTTTCGGCCAACTCCGCGTTCGGCTCCGCGCTCTATATCCATCCATTTTTGGTACCGGTTTAAAAAGAGCGACGTGATATCGTTTATATCCAGCGGCTCCTTACCGACGAAGCGAGCGAGGTTATTTATCGCAACGCGATGGTTGCCGGCCGTTCCGGGTTTCTTATCTTTTACGCTTTCGATAAACGTACGGGCGAATCGAAAGAAGTCGATCCTATCATCGCTTTCTTCATTCAGCACTTTAACGATATACTCCCTAAACTCGTCGGCCGAATACGCCTTCACCCTAAAGCCGATATCGTCGAGAATCTTTCGCACCTTATTGTAAAGCGGATTAAGCTTGACGGTTAGGTTCGAATCCTTATTCCTGTTAATTTCTCCGCCTTTTAAGTCCTTATACAGCGCTCCGTGGGGCGTAGATATATACTTCCTCGTGGATAACTCTAATAACGATAGGTACGGTGCCGTCCGCCTTTTTATTAGATACTAAAGGAAATATTTTAAAGGTAGCCATTCCATGAAACAGTTATGAAACATTATGGCGTAAATGTACGGAATTTTTCCGTTCGTTTCGATATTAAACAAAGCGCGCGGGCTATACCTACCCGCGCGCTTCGCTTCCGTGATCCCGACGGGATTCGAACCTGTGACCCACAGATTAGAAATCTGTTGCTCTATCCAGCTGAGCTACGGGACCATTTTGCGGTTGCAAAGGTAATAAAAAACCGTTTATACAAAAGCGGAAATACAGAAAACTATCTAGCTGCCTTATTTTCCGCTATCCGTAAATCTCTTTTTTAGCCGCTTTAAGTGTATTTTGTAACAAGGCCGCACGCGTCATAGGTCCTACCCCGCCCGGAACCGGCGTAATGTAGCTACACTTAGGAGCAGCCTCGTCGTATTTAACGTCGCCTACCAGCTTTGCTTTACTTTCGGCATTTTCTACACGGGTAATACCCACATCAATAACCACAGCGCCTTCGCTTACCATATCAGCTTTCAGGAACTCCGGTATGCCCATTGCCGCAACAATAATATCTGCCGCCTTACAAATCTCGTTCAGATTCTTAGTTCGACTATGGCATATGGTAACAGTACAATCTCCGGAATTACCTTTTTGCGATAACAGGTTTGCTACCGGACGTCCCACAATATTACTGCGACCAAGTACTACGCAATTTTTACCTGCTGTTTCTATTTTATAGCGAGCCAGTAATTCCACAATACCGAACGGTGTAGCCGATACGTAGCTAGGTAACCCTATTACCATTCGTCCTACATTTATAGGGTGGAAGCCATCTACATCTTTTTTATAGTCGATGGTTTCTATAACTTTTTGTTCCGATATATGCTTAGGTAGCGGTAGCTGCACTATAATACCGTCGATATCAGGGTTGGTATTTAGCTTCTTAATTTCTGCCAGCAGTTCTTCTTCTGTAATTGTTTCGGGCAGGCGAAGTACGAGGGAGTGAAAGCCTACCTCTTTGCAGTCTTTTTCTTTGCGACCTACGTATACTCCGCTGGCAGGATCATTGCCAACCAATATAGCAGCAAGCCCGGGGGTACGTTTACCCTCGCTTTTCATTTTAGCAACCTCGGCTGTTACCTCTGCTTTTATAGCTGCCGATGTCTTTTTTCCGTCTATTATTTCCATTTGTCAAAATCTAGTATTATCAACCCTTTCTATGATTTTTCTAAGATCAAAACGGGGTTTTTTGTAATCTTGAAATGTTGTACAAACTATCGTTTTTTTGAACGTTGTACAATATTTGAGGCTAACTAACGCCTCCTCATTTTTGCCACTTGTTTCAACTTATTTCCGCCCGACATCGATTTCATCATCTTGCGGGTTTCTTCAAACTGCTTAATCAGGCGGTTTACTTCTACAATATCTACGCCGCTACCTAAAGCGATACGCTTGCGACGGCTACCGTTCATCAGGTTTGGGTTTTCGCGCTCCGATGGAGTCATAGACTTGATAACCGACTCTATGCTTTTAAACGCATCATCGTCAACTTCTACATCCTTCATCATCTTGCCCACGCCCGGTATCATTCCTACCAAATCTTTGATGTTACCCATTTTCTTGATTTGCTGGATCTGGTTATAGAAATCGTTAAAGTTAAACTCGTTTTTGGCTATTTTGCGCTGAAGCTTACGGGCTTCTTCCTCATCAAACTGTTCCTGCGCCTTTTCTACAAGAGATACGATATCTCCCATACCTAGGATACGGTCTGCCATACGCTCGGGATGGAAAACGTCCAGCGCTTCCATCTTCTCGCCCATGCTCATAAACTTGATGGGCTTATCTACCACCGCGCGTATCGAAAGCGCAGCACCGCCGCGCGTATCACCATCCAGCTTGGTAAGCACAACGCCGTTAAAATCAAGACGGTCGTTAAACTCTTTAGCCGTATTCACGGCATCTTGCCCTGTCATAGAATCGACCACAAAGAGCGTTTCGTGCGGATCTACCGCTTTCTTAACAGCGGCAATCTCGTTCATCATCTGCTCGTCGATAGCCAAACGACCGGCTGTATCGACAATAACCGTATTATGTCCCTTCAGCTTTGCTTCTTTAATTGCGTTCTTAGCAATTTCGACAGGATTTTTATTTCCATCCTCAGAATATACCGGAACACCAACCTGCTCTCCCAAAACTTTTAGCTGCTCGATAGCGGCAGGACGGTAAACGTCGTCGGCAACCAGCATGGGCTGGCGACCTTTCTTGGTTTTGAGGTATAACGCCAACTTACCCGAGAATGTTGTTTTACCGGAACCCTGTAAACCTGCGATAAGAATAACGGTAGGGTTACCCTTAAGGTTGATATCGACGGCTTGCCCGCCCATTAACTCCGCCAACTCGTCGTGGACGATTTTCACCATCATCTGACTGGGACGAACAGCTTTTAGCACGTCTTGTCCTAACGCTTTTACCTTTACGTCGTCTGTAAACGATTTGGCAACCTTATAGCTAACGTCGGCATCGAGTAACGCCTTACGAACATCTTTTAGCGTTTCGGCAACGTTAATCTCGGTAATTTTACCTTCGCCTTTCAGCAGCTTAAACGAACGTTCTAGACGTTCCGATAAATTTTCAAACATATTACTAGAAAAATAAATTCGATTTTCAAAAAAGTGGTGCAAGTTACAATAAACCACACACTATTACAAATTTCGATAAAGCCTCATAGCCTCAAAAAGCAATTCATCCGAATATACAAAAACGCTCAAAATACCTCATAAATCCAAATATTTGCTAATTTTATTGGTTATAGCAGCATCGTTCCGTTTCAGCTAGTATTTAAGGCAACAAAAAATAACCATTTAATAATCCGACAAGATGAAAAAGGTAACAGGTATTGGCGGCATTTTTTTCAAATGCAAAGATCCAAACAAAATGAGGGAATGGTATAAGGCAAACCTCGGATTAAATACCAATAATTATGGCGCAGTTTTTGAATGGTATCAAGGCGCCGACAATACAAAAAAAGGATTTACCCAATGGAGTCCTTTTGAACAAGACACCTAATACTTTGCTCCTTCGACAAAAGACTTTATGATAAACTTCAGAGTTGAAAATATAGAAGCCCTTGTTGAAGATTTAAAGAAAAGCGGGGTGACGATTATAGATTCTATCCAAACATACGATTACGGAAAGTATGTTCATATTCTTGACGCGGAAGGAAATAAGATAGAGCTTTGGGAGCCTAACGACATTGAATACGAGAAGCTGGGCAAGCAGCTTGTAAGCGAAACGACCAAATAACAAGGATGCAAAAAAGAGTACCCCGTTACATTAGGTAAAGCAAACGATTTTTCAAGGCATTATACGTAGCTATTACATTCTAAAAAACCAAGCAAATGAAAAAGCTATTTCTGATTTTACTTTTAGCCCCTGCTTTTACATGCGCAGGTTAGGCTCCTGCAAACCAATGCCAAAAAGATTTAGATTTTGTTTATGAGCAACTTAAAAAATCCGCCTCGTATCAAACTCAAAAGGAGAAGCACGCTACCGTACAATCAAAATACGAGGAACTAAAACAACAAGGAAATCATGACGAACCGGGTATTATTAAAAGCTACATCATGCTATACGAGCTGCTAGACCAGCTGGTAGATAGCCACAACTCTATTAAAGGCAATACAAAAAGCTTCTCATATAAAGATTTACCAAACGAGGATTTTCTTCTTAGTGTAAAAAAATAATCCCGAGTACAATTTTTATCCAAAGGTAAAAATGGACTTAGACAGCTTAGAAGCATCACTTTCGGTACGAAAAACAGAAGATTATGAAAGGATATACTATAAGGAACCTCATAATAGCCATTTTTAAAAACGAAGACGGGCTGCTACAGGGCGTTATTTTAGATACAAAAATTCCATCGTGGGAGCGCGGAGAAACGATGTTCTATCTTGCTCCGAAAGGGGATGACTGTTTCCGTATTTTCACCGGAGGCTTGGTTGACAAAAGGCTTTATTCAACCATGGAATATTTTAAGGATGGTACATTTAAAACATTTAAATGGCAAAAACAACCGTCAAAGGAAGAGCTCTATAATGTAAGCTTTCCAAATGAGGTTTATGTCTTTAAAAAGCTAAACAGCTCTTTTACATACGTTAAACTGGGAACATTTAACTCCTCCAATGACGGGATACAAAAGTCTAAAGTGTTTTATGATAGAATATCAGATTCTCTAAAGACCGAAAACTTAATTGTAGATTTGAGAAACAACGGAGGTGGTGGTGATAAAAATTCACAGAAATTCTATGATTTGTTCAAAAGATTTAAAGGCAATAGTTACATTTTGGTAAACTACTATACCGCCAGCAATGTCGAGCAGCTTACGTTAAAAATGAAGTCGTTGGGTAATGTTATCGCGTTAGGCGACAGAACATCGGGGGTAATTACCTACGGACGAAACTATCTTAAGGAGCTGGAGACACCTTCAAAAAGATTCAGAATCCATTTTTCAGATTTAAAAGACAGCTGGAAAAAATACTTACCGTATGAAAATGTCGGCATCCAACCGGATATTTACTTAGGCTCTGATTTCGATTGGATAGAGGCGGTCATTAAGCAGTATAGCCGATAGCAAGTAATATGTTATACAAGTATTCGCAGTAAGGTTGTACAACCTACAAGATAGTAGATTTTAAACGTATTGTTACTTTTTAAACATTCTGCACTACGTTTAGAATGGCGAAACGGTTAAAAAAGTAGGTGATTCAGAACGTCATTTCGACCAAAGGGAGAAATCTGCTGAATATTGGCAGCTTTGGCTTCGCGGAACTAACGGGTTACTATACGCTACGTCATATACAGGCTATCGTTTGCCTGAACGGGATAGACTAAAATAAAGCTATTGGCAGAAAAATATTTATTCAGATAATCGGGTATGCGCAGCATCATCATCTGGAACGATAAGTGGTTGCTTCTGCTTAGCACAACCCAAAGGTTATCGTCCTCTTTCAACTCTCGGGTAAGAATCAGAAAATCGTCCCAGTTGCTGAACTCGATATGACCCGCGCTTTTCGCGCTTTTTCCCAGCAGCTGCCCTATTTCTGTCATCGTATTTGCCGAGCAGTAGAAGCATGCCCTCGCGCCGGTATTCTGTATAACATTCCAAATCCGTATGATATACTGGGCAAAGCCTATTTCTTTTTCGGATTTTTCGGGAATCACAATAAGATGACGGCGTATGGTAGCCAATGGTTGTATGGGCTTATAGATAAACGTACCCAGGTTGCACTCGCTTAAAACGCCCTCGGTAATATTACCCAGAAACGACGTAGGTATTCCCTTTTCTTTGTGTAAGCCCAGAACCAGATTGGTAACGTTAAGCTCTCGGGTAACGCTAAAGATGGCATCAACTATATTACGGTCATAGCGTAGCACCTGCCTCATCCTTACACCCGCCGCAACCGATGTATCAGAAGCTATTTCCAGCACTTTTTCTGCACGTTTAAGCTTCTCCCTGTCGTTGGTATAGTTTTCCATTACGTTAAGCGCACAAAGCATATCGCCCTTCTTTTTCGAGCGTAGAGCAAGGCTAAGATTTACAAGCTCTTCTGCCGTTTCTTCGTTACTTATGGGTACAAGAATATAGCCCGCTTCCTCCTTCTCGTCCGCGCTTTCTTCGCCCGACATCTTTGCTACAGAAAGGTTATACGCACCCTTTTGCGTAACGAACGACGATATTGTACAGCTAACCAAAATGGTAAGAATAGAACCGTTAAGTACAGCCTCGTTAAACAACCTGATATAGAATCCAACGATAACTACGGCAAGCGTTGCTGCGGCTTGCGAGTTGCTTAAGCCAAAAAGAACGCGCCGCTGATCGACGGAAAGGCGAAAAGTTTTTTGCGTCATCCACGCAGCGATATACTTAGCGCCTACAGCGGAAGCAATCATAACTGCGCTTACAAAAAGCGTATTGAACGAGGTAAAGAACGAACGATAGTCAACCAGCATTCCCACGCTGATAAGGAAGAAGGGTATAAAAATAGAATTGCCCACAAACTCAACCCTGTTCATTAGCGGAGAGGTTTTAGGTATCGATCTGTTGAGTACCATACCGACAAGGAAAGCCCCGATAATGCCCTCCAGACCTGCCAAATGGGCAAGAAAAGCGCTAAGGAAAAGTAAAACCAGTATAAAAATATACTGCGAAATACCATCGGTACACCACTTAAAGAACCACCGTGTAAGCCTCGGAAATACCAGCATTACAAACAATGCGAAACCAAGAATAGATGCTCCCAATTTTATCCAGAACTCTTGGTTAACTTCGCCTTCGGTCATGCCCACAATAACGGCAAGAATAAGCAATGCCAGCGTATCGGTAATAATGGTACCGCCTACGGCAATGCTTACCGACTTATCTTTTACCACGCCTAGCTTGCTAACGATAGGATAGGTAAGCAGCGTATGCGATGCCAGCATACTGGCAAACAATATGGATGTAATTAGCGTATAACCGAAAATATAGTACGAAACTACAAACCCGAGCACCATTGGGAATGTAAAGGTGTATAGCCCGAAAACAGTACTGAGGAAAGCATTTCGCTTAAAATCGTTAAGATCCATCTCCAAGCCGGCAAGAAACATGATGTAGAGTAAGCCTGCCGTACCGGACATGATTATGCCGCTATCGCGCAACATAATGTTGAAGCCGTTTGGTCCTACAATCGCACCTGCCAAAATCAGCCCGATTAGTGCCGGAACTTTTATTCGGTTAAGCAGAAGCGGCGCCAGTAAAATTATGACCAAAATGATCAAAAACTTTAACACCGGATCGGTTATAGGTAATGATAAGGCTGCCAGAAACTGCATGTATGCTTATTTATACAGATATAAACGGTTATTTCATCTTATAACAAAAAAGTGCAAAATATGTTGGGTTGAATGTAACCATTAATAAGCTACATCCGTTCGGGAACATCTATTCCTAATAATAACATAGCACGCTTAATAATAGCCGCCACCTGCTTAGATAGCATCAGACGCATATGCTTTACACCTTCATCTTCTTCGCGCATTATAGAGTAATCGTGATAAAACTGGTTGTACTCTTTTGCCAGCTCGTAGGTATAGTTTGCAATTTGCGCAGGAGAAAAATCTTCTCCCGCCTGCTTAATAACCGCCGGAAAATCTTCTATCAACTTAACCAGCTCTACTTCTTTGGGGTTTAAAAGCACCACCGGAACGATCTCGGGCATTGCTACGCCGGATTCGTCGGCTTTACGCAGTACCGACTTAATACGTGCGTGGGCGTATTGTATAAACGGACCTGTATTACCGTTAAAGTCTATAGACTCCTTAGGATCGAAGAGCATGGTTTTTTTAGGATCGACCTTAAGTATAAAGTACTTTAAGGCACCCATGCCCACCATACGGCTAACGTTTTCAGCCTCTTCGTTACTTAAGCCGTCGAGCTTACCAAGCTCCTGCGACATTTCGCGCGCATCGCTAACCATTTCTTCAACTAAATCGTCGGCATCCACCACCGTACCCTCGCGCGATTTCATCTTACCTTCGGGAAGCTCGACCATTCCGTACGACAGATGATAGATAGCATCTGCCCAACCGAAACCCAGCTTCTTAAGCACCAGCTTCAGCACCTGAAAATGGTAATTCTGCTCGTTACCTACCACGTAAATTTCTTCGTCGAGCTGATGCTCTGTAAACCGCTGGTGAGCCGTACCCAGATCTTGCGTCATATACACCGATGTACCGTCTGAACGCAGCAATAGCTTTTGATCCAAGCCTTCGTCGGTAAGATCAACCCACACAGAGCCGTCTTCTTTTTTAAAGAAGGCACCTTTATCGAGCCCTTGCCACACAAGCGATTTACCTAGCAGATAGGTATCGGATTCGTAGTACGTTTCATCAAAATCTACGCCAAGATTTTTATATGTTATGGCGAAACCGTCGTACACCCAGGTGTTCATCATTGTCCAAAGCAAAAGGGTGGACTTGTCTTTAGCCTCCCATTTACGCAGCATTTCCTGCACTTCTTGCTGAATGGGCGCATTCTTCTCCGCATCTTCTTTAGACATGCCCTGACCAACCAGCTCGTCCACCTGCTTTTTATACTCGTTGCTGTAGCGAACATAATACTTACCAACCAGATGATCGCCTTTCATACCTGTAGATTCGGGTGTTTCGCCATTGCCAAACTTTTGCCAAGCCAGCATAGATTTACAGATATGTACGCCTCTATCGTTTACAAGATTTGCCTTGATAACCTTGTGTCCGTTTGCCTTCAGGATTTCTGCCACAGAGTAACCTAACAGGTTATTTCGGATATGCCCTAAGTGTAAAGGCTTGTTTGTATTAGGCGAGGAGTATTCTACCATTATGGTTCGTCCGGTAGGTTCGCCCATACCAAATGCACCGTTACCCAACGCGCTGTTTAAACGCCCTAACCAAAATTCCGACTTCAACTTTAGGTTTAAGAAACCTTTAATAACGTTATAAGCTTCCAGCTCCGGCATGGTATTACTAAGGTACTCTCCTATTTCGTTAGCAGTCTGCTCCGGCGATTTCATGCTTAGCATAAGCAACGGAAACGTAACCAACGTATAATCGCCCTCAAACTCTTTACGGGTTTTTTGCAGCTGTACTTGCTGCTCGGTTATTTGCGTTTCGTATAGCTTGGCAATAGCCTCCTGCAGCTGTTCCGAAATAATATTTTCTACGCTCATTGTAGGTATATTTTGCTTTAAAAGATATCAGCTATTCTGACTCGCAAAGGTATATAACTTTACCTTTTTCTTGACGAATTCGCTCGCTTTTTCAACAAGTCGAACTGAGGCCATGCCGAATTCATGGCATAATACCACGCCGCTTGAAAGACAAGGCGTGTACGTCTCATAAAAGTAGGATAATGGAGCTTATCCATAACGTCTCCTACCGAATGTATATCGCCCGTAATGCCCGAGGTAAAATACAGCGCAGGTATCAGCTTTTGCTCGAATACATAATGATCGGACATTGGATAAAACAACTTATAAACAGTTTCGCTATTATAAAAGTTGTAGTCAACCGTCATATTTATGCTGGCGTTATTTACGCTATCGACCACACGACGGGGATCGGAGCTGATTTTATCGGAACCTAAAACAAAAACATAGTCGTTAAAATTTTCGGCATATCCGTCTGAGCGCCCTACCATATCCATATTTATTGCCAGCACCGTTTTATGCGCAGGATAAACAGGGTGGTTAATGTAGTACGTAGAACCTGCAAGATCGTGCTTATTTCCGTCGAAAAAGATAAAAAGCAACGTCCGTCTGGGCGCATAACCTTTGTGCTTAGCGTTGGCAAAGGCTTTGGCTATTTCGAGTAATGCAGCTACGCCCGAAGCGTTATCCTCCGCCCCGGGATAAATAATACCGTCTTTCGAACTACCTATATGGTCGTAGTGCGCCATTAGCACAACTACTTCGTCTTTCAAATCCGTACCACCTAATATCCCCATCACATTAATCCCGCTAACACCGTTCATGGTAAAAGGCTGCATATAACCACCGCGAACAGGAGGATATAGCCCTATTAGCTTCAGCTCGTTTTCTATATACTCGGCAGCCAGTAGCCCTCCCTTCGTTCCCGTTCGTCGCCCCTCAAAGCGAGGATGGGTAAAAGCGTCAACATGGTCGTAAAGTCCATCGACTCTAATCTGCAAGGCATACTCGTCTGCCGCTGTTTGCTGGGCATCAAGCCGAACGACAGAAAGAAGAACAGCTAAAACAGCTAAAATGGGGAAAAGCTTCATTTATGAGTGATTTATTAAGCCGGTAAAGTTAGGTAAAATGCCAATGAATACTACTTTTGTATGAACTAAAAAGTTATAAGAAGTCATAATGACGTTAAACTTCAGCATAAAGTCTATACTAAAGCGGCTACTGAAAATATTGATGTGGTGTGGCATTTTTTTCTTCGGCTCCACCATTCTGGCTGTTATTATTTACAGCCGGGTTCCGGTTTACTACACACCGCTAATGCTTTCGCGCAGCATAGAGTACTGCGACGACGACAATTTCTCAACTCAAAAAACGTGGGTTTCTATCGAAGCTATTTCGCCCTATATGGTACAGGCGGTTGTGGCATCGGAAGATAACAACTTTATGAAGCATAGGGGATTTGACTGGACCGCCATAGAGCGGGCTGTTGAGCATAATAAAACCAGTCGCCGCCTACAGGGTGCCAGCACCATAAGCCAGCAGGTGGCAAAGAATGTATTTTTATGGCACGGACGCTCGTACCTACGCAAAGGTTTAGAGGCTTACTTTACATTTCTGATAGAAACGTTTTGGAGCAAGGAACGGATAATGGAGGTATATCTCAACGTGATAGAAGCCGGTAAAGGTGTTTATGGGGTGGAGGCAGCAGCACAAAAGTTTTACAAAAAACCGGCCGCCAAGCTCACTCGTGGCGAAGCCGCAATGATAGCCATAGCGCTACCTAACCCACTGAATCGGAATCTTGCCAGCCCAAGTCCGTATATGTTTAAACGTCAATCGCAAATTCTACAGCTGATGGAAAAGATTGGTCCAATAGAGCTCAAACCGGCTGATAACAAATAATACAACTTTCAGATGTTTCATTTTGGCACTCTTTTTATATTATTAAACTTATCTATCAGCTTTTCAATATTATTTATATACTAAATATTTTTGAGCGATTTACATATATCACTCTGTATATCTGTCATATATATTCAAGCCAATGAGATATAGAACTCGTAAAACTTTTTCGGTATTTTCGGTTTTATTACCTTTATTGAGTTTTTTATAAAAACTTGCTGCTATTAGCAGCAGATACGATTTAAACTTTATATATTCATGCGCATTTTCAACCTATTTTCAAAAAGGTTGTTAGTGATTTTTGATTATTAGCGTACAGGGGCTAGCCGTACACTTTACTGTAATACATACATAATGCACATTTTCGCAGGAATAAGAAGGGGAGATCGGTTTTCTCCCAACCACATAGGAAACGATAGCGCCATATTTAACCTTACGGCTCAACACCTTAAAGATAAAGGTTATCTGATAAACGACTATGCCGAAAACGAGCTGTCGGAATCGACGCAAGAGAGGTTCATCTTTAGCATGGCTAGGGATGTCGAGACAGTAAAAATGCTTCAAAAACTAGAGGATAATGGGGCTATAGCCATTAACTCGGGTTACGGCGTTGAAAATTGCTATAGGAGCAACATGACAACTTTATTAGATAATGCTGGAATCCTGATTCCTAAAAGTAAGATTGTTGACATCACAACAGCGGACACTACTGTTTTTGAAGAGCTTGGCGGACAAAATATTTGGGTAAAACGCGGCGATTTTCACGCAATACACAAGGAAGACGTAACTTTTGTACGGAACGCTAAAGAAGGCGTTGAGATACTCCGCGAGTATGCACTCAGAGGCATTGCTACAGCCGTAATCTGTTCGCATATTGTGGGCGATCTGGTAAAATTTTACGGTGTGCTAGATACCGATTTCTTCTACTGGTTTTACCCCACCAACATACAGCACAGCAAATTCGGACACGAAGAGATTAACGGTAAACCGAAGAACTTACCTTTTAGCATAGCTACGCTAAGACAGGAAGCAGAAAGGTCTGCAAGGATTTTAAAGATAGCCATATACGGGGGTGACGCCATTATCACGTCCGAAGGTTCTATCTACCTTATTGATGTAAACGATTGGCCCAGCTTTGCGCCCTGCCGCGAAGAAGCTGCCGTTGCCATAGCCAACCATATCCACAACCAAATAACCAAAACCGACCGGAAGGTTGGTTAAATTATGAACAAATAAGTACATGCGTTTTTTTAAGCAACATATATTTCTCGTCTTAGCCTTACTTGCTGTTTTTACCCAGACAGCGCAAACCCAGACCAGAACTATTACCGGCACTCTTACCGATGCCGCAAACGGAGAACCGTTGCCTTTTGCCAGCGTTTTACTGGAACCTAAAACGCTGGATGTACATGTTTACACCGATGAAAAGGGGCGCTATTCTATACAAGTTCCTTCCAGGGCAACAGACATTTCATACTCTTACATAGGATATATATCTCAAACGCTGTCGATACCAAAAGGGAGCATACAGAACGTTAAGCTGAAACCCGAGACACAGCAGCTGGAAGCTGCTGTTGTAAAAGCAAAACGCGTTCGCTATAGGAATAAAGACAACCCTGCTGTTGAGCTGATACGTAAGGTTATCGATAATAAAGATAACAACCGTATAGAATCGCTCAACACATACTCGTACGACAAATACGAGAAGCTGGAGCTTGATCTTAACGATCTTAAGGATAGTATAAAAAACAGCACTTTCTTCCGTCAATTCCCCTTCTTTTCAAAATATATCGATACGGCAAAGAACACCGGTACACTATCGTTACCAATATATTTTCGAGAAACTATATCGGAAAATTACTTTCGTAAGTCGCCCAAAGCCAGCAAAGAAATTGTGGTAGGGCAACAAATGGTAAACTTTCACGATTTTATCGAGAATAGTACCCTCAACGCCTTTCTCGACGGGTTAATCAGTAGATCTGATATCTACAACAACACGATAACTTTACTTGAGGTGGATTTTATGAGTCCGCTGTCGCCGTTATCGCCTAACTTTTACCGATTCCACATTGTAGATACGATATTCGTAGGCGATGCACAATGTATCAACCTGCATCTATACCCCCGTAACGATGCCGACTACGGCTTTCGCGGAAACATGTATATTACCAACGACAGCCTGTATGCCGTAAAGCGAATTGAGCTTGGGCTTACAAAGAATGCCAGCGTAAACCTTGTGAGAGATTTCTCTATGATACAAGAGTACGAAATGATTGATAGTACATGGTGCCTTAACGTTGACGAGGTTATTATCGACTTTAGCCTTACGGATAAAAAAAGTATGATACTCGGTAAACGAAGCAATACCTACACAAACTACAAGTTTAACCAACGTATCCCCGACGGCAGATTTTTAGGTGGAGCAAAAGTAGAACCCCTCCCCGGGTTTGATATGCGTGCTGCCGAATATTGGGCTGATGCCAGACCGATATCTCTATTGAAGTCAGAACAGGGCATGTACGATATGGTACAGGAAATGAAGCAGGATAGGAAATTCAGCACCTTACTAAACGTTGTGAGCATTATTTTCTCCGGCTATATAAATGTCGGGAAATTTGATATCGGTACTGTAGAAGCAATGCTGAGCTTTAATGAGGTTGAAGGTACCCGCCCGCGTTTTGGTGGAAAAACTAACGCTTTTTTACATCCGAAGCTGTTCGGAGAAGGCTTTGTAGCATACGGTACAAAAGATAAGAAGTTTAAATATCAGGTGGGCGCAATGTATTCGTTCGATCTTAAGAAGTTGCACCCGTGGGAATATCCGATGAACTTGCTCAGCATTTCGTACGAAAATAATATCGAAACTCCGGGACAGTATTTGCGCTTCGGCAGCCCCGACAGGCTTTTGCTTTCTTTCCACAGAGGCGATGCTCAGCAGATGGTTTATCACCGGACATTTAGAATAAAATACGAAAAAGAGTACCTTAACGGTTTCGCTCTTGCTCCCTCGTTTATAAATAGGTGGGAGTCGCCAATCGGTATGCTGAAATACATAGACGACAACGGTGTTGATGTAAACGAGATTACCACAACCCAGGTTGGGCTTAACATTAGCTATGCTCCAAGCGAACGTTTTTATCAGATACAGCGTAACCGTTTTCCTCTAAACCACACTAACCCAGTATTCTCGCTAAGCTATACCTATGGGATAAAAGATTTTTGGGAAAGCGACTACGAGTTTCACCGTTTAGAGCTAGGTATTGAGAAACGCACATGGCTATCGAGCTTTGGCTACACCAATATATCGTTACGTGCCGGAAAAATATGGAAACACGTTCCATTCCCCCTGTTGGTAATACATCAGGCTAACCAAAACTACGCTTACCAGGAAGAAGCCTACAACATGATGAACTACATGGAGTTTGTTAGCGATCAATATGCCAGCGTCAACATAGCATATCACTTAAACGGATGGCTATTTAACCGTATTCCGTTATTGAAAAAGCTGAAATGGCGCGAAATTATTACGTTTAAAGCTCTCTGGGGAAGCGTAAGCGACCGTAACTTACCACAAAATAACCCCAGCCTACTCCGCTTCCCTGTTAACGAAGATGGCGTGCCGACAATGTACGCGCTGGATGACGGTCCATACATGGAAGCAAGCGTAGGGATAGAAAACATTCTTAAGGTTTTGCGTCTTGACCTAGTACGTCGTATCAGCTACCTCGATAACCCCGATGCGCCGAAATGGGGTGTACGGTTCAGGATGAGATTTGTTTTCTAACAAAGCTTACCGTCAATAAGTCAACATGTTATAAATTAAAAATTTACTACTGCTAATTAGCAGCAGTAAATTAGCATAAATAGTCGCTAATATTTTATACTTTAGTGCCTTAAATCTTGTAGATAATCGTCGTTACCACATGAATTTTGCCATTATAGCAGCAGGAGAAGGATCGCGTTTATTAGCCGAAGGAATCGAACTACCGAAACCATTGGTACCGCTGAATGGAGTACCTATGATAGCCAGGCTTATCAAAATTTTTGTTGCTAATAACGCAGAGGCTATCAGCGTTATTGTTAACAGCCAGAACATACAAACGTTAGCGTATTTAAATGAGTTGAAAACACAGCCGAGCATTCCGCTGAATATTGTCGTAAAGTCCACTCTCGGCTCTATGCACAGCCTATTCGAGCTAAAACCATTTCTTCAAAATTCCGATTTTTGCCTTACTACGGTAGATACTATATTCTCAGAGCAAGAGTTCTCCCAATATATCCAGGCATTTAAAAACACCCCTAACATAGACGGATTATTTGCTGTAACAGACCACATAGACGATGAAAAACCCTTATACATCCAACTAGGAGAAGATAACCGGATTTTAAATTTTAGCGATAGCAAACAAACAGCTACTAAATATATTTCAGGAGGCATATATTGCCTAAAACCTACGGCAGCTAACGTACTTGAAGAAACAATAAAAAGCGGAATGACACGTATGCGCGATTTTCAGCGTCGGCTTATCGCCCATGGGTTGCAGCTTAAAGCTTTTCCTTTTAAAAAGATTATTGATGTTGATCATGCTGATGATATAAAAAAAGCAGAACAGTTTTTACAAAATGCCGTTTAAGCATTAAACTAATTCATCACAAGCAACATTGTATATATGGAACAACAAAAGAAAAAATTAGCTCTTACAGATACGCTGAAATCGGCAGATACCGAAGAGTTTATTGATATATACTTTTACCGACCTATTGGTTATGCTTGGGCTCTGCTTGCACAAAAACTGCATATTACGCCTAACATGATAACCATTGTCAGTATTTTTATTGGTGCCGCTGCGGGTTTGCTTTTCTACGATCCGCGGCTGGAGATAAATGTTATCGGAATGCTGCTACTAGTGCTAGCCAACTCTTTCGATAGCGCCGATGGTCAGCTTGCCCGCATGACAAACAACAAAACCCAGCTGGGACGCATACTCGACGGGCTTGCGGGGAATATCTGGTTTGTCATCATATATTTTGTTCTTACCCTCAGAAGCATTAACGAAGGTTGGAGCTGGACTATATGGCTGCTTTCCGTAAGTGCCGGAGCCTGTCACATTTTCCATGCGGCTATGGCAGACTACTATCGTAACATACACCTCTTTTTCCTTAAAGGTGAAGAAGGGTCGGAGCTGGACAGCTCCGAAAAAGTTACCGAACAATTTAAGCAGCTGTCTTGGTCTAAAAATTTCATCAAAAAGCTGATGCTGGCTTTCTACCGCAACTATACTAAAGAGCAAGAGTTTCCTACGCCTAACTTTCAGAAGCTAAAGAAAAAACTACGCGAGCTATATCCTGATAATAAAATACCAAAGGAATTTGCAGACCGCTTTAGAACGATGAGTAAGCCGTTAATGAAGTACACCAACATACTTCAATTTAATACGCGTGTTATTGCACTTTTTATTTGCCTATTCATTAATAGGGTTTACTTATACTTTATATTCGATCTCGTGGTACTTAACAGCATTATGTTCTACATGATCTGGCGACATGAACGAATGTGTAAAAAGCCGCTAAACGAACTGAATACATCTAAACCAACAACCTAATAAACTTCCAGACCACACATGACCAGAGCAAAAAAGTGGAAAATATTTTTCTTCATCTTCGGAGTAGCAATACTCGGTTGGATGGTCTATGCTACAGGTATAGATAAAATATGGCAAAACGTAAAAGAGACCGGGCTTTGGTTCATTCCTATTATTGGTGTGTGGATTGTTGTTTACCTTCTAAATGCGCTGGCATCATACTCTATCATCAGGGATAAAAATACGCCAAAAGAATGCCTTCCGTCTTTTGGCAAGGTAATGAAAGTAACCATTAGCGGATTCGCAATAAACTATATTACACCTGTTGTTGCTCTGGGCGGAGAGCCATATAAAATCATAGAGCTGCAAGAAAATTTAGGCTCGCATAAAGCCACATCCGCAATACTATCGCACTCTATGATGCACATCTTATCTCACCTTGTATTCTGGATTGTATCAACTTTTCTTATTGTATTTATACTAAACCCCTCATGGGCTATAATTGTTGGCTGCGCGGTAATGTGTCTTATTTTTTGCTTTGTACTGTACTACATTTTTGTGGGATACAGAAAGGGGCTTATCGTAAAAACATTCAGAGTACTTGGTAAAATACCGATTGTAAAGAAATGGGCAAAAAAGTTCAGCCAAGAAAAGCTGCAAAGTCTTCAAGAAATAGATCAGAATATCGTAACGTTATACACAAAACGGAAACCGACCTTCTTTTGGGCATTACTGCTCGAAATATCCGCGCGCGTAGTTTCCTGTTTCGAGCTATATTTTATTGCCAAAGCCGTCGGTACGAATATGACAGTGCTTGATTCTATTGTACTATATGCAGGCTCTACGCTTTTTGCCAACATACTATTCTTCTCGCCAATGCAGCTAGGTACCCGCGAAGGCGGATTAGCACTAACGCTAAACATGATGGGCATTAGAGCCGGATTGGGTGTTTATATGGGGTTGGTAATGCGTATTAGGGAGCTGTTCTGGATAGGGATAGGATTAATACTTATGCGCATTAAAAAAAGTAAATAGAAGCTTTGACTATGAATAAATTATCAGATAGAATACACATAAAAGCCATTCTGCTAGACTATGGCGGAACGATTGATACAAATGGCGTACATTGGTCTGAGGTAATTTATGACGGTTATAAAGCGTCGGGTGCAGAAGTTCCAAAAAATATTTTTCGCAATGCTTATGTACATGCAGAGCAATATATGGAACAAAATCCTACAATGATAAAACCCGAAGATACGTTCAAAGAAACACTAATAAAAAAAATCAAGCTTCAGGCAGATTTCTATTCTCAGGAGAATATACCCTATAACATCTCTCAACATGTTGATTCTATTGTTGACTACTGCTATAAAACGGCAAAAGGTACTGTTGCTGACGCAGAAAAAACATTAGCAATACTCAAAAAAAAGTATCCATTAGTACTTGTTTCAAATTTCTATGGTAACTTGCAGAGCGTTATAAAAGATTTCGGCATTCATCAATATTTTACAACTATTGTTGAATCTGCCATTATAGGAGTTCGCAAGCCTAACCCTGAAATATTTCGAATTGCTCTACAAGACCTATCTATTTCGGCATCAGAAGCAATAATTGTAGGCGATTCGTATAAGAATGATATGGTTCCGGCACAACAGCTAGGTTGTATTGCTGTTTGGCTTAAAGGTATCGGGTGGGAACGGGAAAGCGAGCAAAACAACAACGTTACGGACGTAAAATATAGCATTAGAAACTTTAATGACTTAGCTGAACTTATTGACATAATTGAAAAATAACAATATATAAAATAACAAAAAAGTTGTCGGAAGACACTAGTAAAATAATAAACGAAATGGAAAAAATTAATATTCAACAACCAGAAGGCAAGCTTGGTGTACTAGTAGTAGGTATAAGCGGCGCTGTTTCTTCTACATTTATTGCCGGAACGTTTTCTGTACGTAAGCAGCTAAGCCGACCCATCGGTTCTATTACACAAATGGCTACAATACGCTTAGGTCAACGTAATGAGAACCGCTTCCCAAAAATAAAAGATGTAGTTCCTCTTGCATCGCTGGATGAACTTGTATTTGGAGGATGGGATATACATGACGAAAACCTTTACGAATCGTCTTTGTATGCAGAAGTACTAGAAAAAGATCACCTCGCTCCTATCAAAGAAGAGCTGGAGCAAATACGCCCTATGACAGCTGTATTCGACCAGAATTATGTAAAACGCCTTCATGGCACACATGTTAAATCTGGCGAAAGTAAATGGGATATGGTAAAGCAAGTTCGTCAGGATATCCGCGACTTTAAGGCTAAGAACGGATGCGATCGTGTAGTTGTTATATGGTGCGGAAGTACAGAAGTATTCCTCCCCGCAAGCGACATACATAAAGACCTTGCTACGTTTGAAAAAGCGATGAAAGAAAATCATGCAGATATTGCACCCAGTATGATCTATGCATATGCTGCCATTGCTGAGGATGTGCCCTACATTAACGGCGCGCCCAACTTAACGGTTGACTTCCCTGCAATGCGACAACACGCGGAAAACCATAACGTACCTATTTGCGGAAAAGATTTCAAGACCGGACAAACGATGCTTAAAACCGTTCTTGCGCCTATGTTCAAGACGCGTATGCTTGGGCTTAACGGATGGTTCTCTACCAATATTCTTGGAAACCGCGACGGCGAAGTGCTAGACGATCCGGGTTCGTTCAAAACCAAAGAAGAAAGCAAGCTATCTGTTATTAATACTATTCTTCAACCCGAGCTGTATCCCGAGCTGTATAAAGAGGTGTACCATAAGGTGCGTATCAACTACTACCCTCCTCGCAAGGATAATAAAGAAGGATGGGATAATATCGATTTATTCGGCTGGATGGGCTACCCAATGCAGATGAAGGTTGACTTCTTATGCCGCGACTCTATTCTTGCCGCGCCACTTTGTTTAGACCTAGTGCTACTAACGGACCTTGCTAAACGCTGTGGTTTTTCTGGCATACAGCATTGGCTATCGTTCTACTTCAAGAGCCCTATGCACGAAGAAAATCAGATGCCGGAACATGATTTATTCATTCAAAGCGTTAAACTGAAAAATACGCTGCGTATGGTTATCAACGAAAAGCCTGTTGATTTTCTTGACGAAACAATAGAACTTTTCAGATAGAGATAAAACAAGCATAACGTTATTTCGAGCAAAGCGAAAAATCTACTTAAATTAAGTAGGTTTTTCGCTTTGCTCGAAATAACTACCCAAGTCCCTTATTTTCTACCCTTAAAGTGTAACGAATCACCCCAGCTATCTAACTGAACATTATACCCAACAGCGGTAATACGGCTTATCAGCTGAGCAAGGTTTTCTTCATCATTCTGGCTTATTGTCGGTTTATTCTCGTACAGCTTATATACGTTACGCCAAATGCCCGGTGTAATATTAGGCATAATAACGTTTGCTCCGGCTTTTATAGCCATTTCTCTCCCTTCGGGCTTTATGGCTTGCAGTGCGGTAACTGCCGCTATATTAATATCGGACATTAGAATTCGTAAGCAGGCAACCATTTTAAGACCCAGAAGATACCTTTCTTCAATGGGTGCCAGCTCATCTCTCCGACTATAAAGCGGCGTATCCTTATGCTCAATATACGGTCCCATACCAACCATATCAATATCGTGAGACTTTATGAAAAGTAAATCGCCTGCCAGCTGATCTACCGTTTGCCCCGGAAGTCCGATCATAACTCCTGTTCCAACTTGATAACCGACCTCCTTAAGCAAACCCAAAGAATGCAACCTATTCCGATAGCTATGCAAATTATTATGCGGATGAATACTTGAATACAAACAAGAATCTGACGATTCTATGCGCAACAAGTAACGATGCGCCCCTAAGCGAAACCATTCTTCATATGTTTCTTTGCTTTGCTCGCCTAAAGACAACGTAATACCCAACTCCCCATTCGAAAGATTTTTAATCTCTTTTAAAAGAGTCGAAATCCATTCGGTATACCTACTTGAAGTAATTTCTCCACCTTGCAGTACGATAGATCCAAAACGATTTTTATAAGCAAATTCCGCCGCAGAAAGTATTTCATCACTACTTAGCTCGTACCTATAGGTATTCTTGTTAGACTTACGGATGCCACAGTAGTAGCAGTCCTTTGAACAGATATTAGATATCTCTATCAAGCCTCGCAAGTAAACATTTCTACTAACATTCGTAAGCCTTACCTCTTCTGCACGGGCAAGCAACTTTAACGTATTTTCTTCGTCAGCCGTAAGCATTTTCGCAAGGTCATCACGAGAAAACTTTTCTTGCTGTAGCAGCTGTTCAAAACTAAGGTGGGACATGCTTTAAAATAAAATCGAATATTGAAACAATAAATCTGACAGGCTACGTTGCCACTTCTACACAGGTAATTAAATCTTCACCTTTAAAGCGAAGCAAAAGCTGAGCAATGGCAAGTACATCTTTCTCACAATACCGAACAATACGCTGAACATCGCTCTCTTTATAGTAAACTTCCGCAACCACACCGCCGTCTATATCATCCTTCGGCGTAGGAATATTAAAGATATGCGTAAGTAGCTCCAAGGAGGCGTAATGTTTATAATCGCCAAATTTCCATAACTCCAGCGTATCTAAAAAAGGAACTTCCCATGGTTTTGCGCCCGCAACATCAAGCATTTTCGGCAGCTTTAGTCCGTTGATAAGCATTCTACGCGCCATATACGGAAAATCGAATTCTTTACCATTATGGGCACAGAGCCTTCCGTTCAGCTTCTTTGCAAAAAACTGTTGTAGCTGTTCCGAAGCTTCTTCTAGCAAGACCTTTTCATCATTATTATAAAAAGATTTTACCCGAAAGCAACGCTCGTTATCGCGAAAAAACATAAACCCCATTGAGATACAGATAATACGACCAAACTCCGCCCATATACCCGCACGCTCGTAGATATCTTCTGCCGTCTCACCTTCATTACGAATGTACTGCGATTTCTTATCCCATAGCCGCATAACAGCCGGAGGTACATCGGCAGACGAAGGATACTGCGGCACCGTTTCGATATCGAGAAAAAGTACGTCGGCTATGTTTATTCTTGAGAGCATAACGCTATCTATCAGTTATATTACAAATATATGAATTATATCATATTGTATTTGGTTTTATTATAAACTTAACAAGCGTATGGCTATTCTTGTTTACATATTTGTAAAATAATAAGAGGCTGTCATAAAGTCTTACAAAACGTCATTCCGAACGCATGTGAGGAATGACGTTTTGTAAGACTTTATGGACAGCCTCTAAATAATTGCTCTAGCCGATTTATTTCATTTTTCTAGGCTTAATCATATTTTCAGGGGCTAGGATATCGTCAAGCTGTTCTTGAGAAAGCAGCTTCTTCTCCAACACCAATTCGTAAACACCACGCCCTGTTTCCATTGCTTCTTTTGCAATTGCAGTAGATGCTTCGTAGCCAATGTATGGATTAAGAGCAGTTACTAAACCGATGCTATGTAAGACCAAATCTTTACAACGCTCTTCGTTAGCAGTAATACCGGCAATGCATTTATCACGTAGAATTTCCATTCCGTTCTTAAGCACTGTGATGGAATCGAAAATAGATGCTACAATGACAGGCTCCATAACGTTTAGCTCTAGCTGACCTGCTTCTGAACCCATAGTTGCCGCATGGTCGTTACCTATTACACGAAAAGCAATCTGGCTTACCACCTCCGCTATTACAGGGTTTACTTTACCCGGCATAATAGATGAACCCGGCTGCATAGGCGGAAGGTTAATCTCGCCAATACCCGTACGAGGACCAGAAGTTAGTACGCGAAGATCGTTACAAGTCTTTGATAGCTTAACCGCCAAATATTTAAGCACCGATGAATATAAAACAAATCCGGTAGTATCATTAGTCGCTTGTACAAGATTCTTAGCCGGAACCATTGGCAGTCCGGTAATTTCAGACAGGTATTTTGATACTAACGGCGGATAATCGGGATCCGAATTGATGCCTGTTCCCACAGCCGTTGCACCCATATTATTAGCATAGAAATTCTTTACTGTTTCTTCTAAAGTACCAACAGCTTCATCAAGGGCCACGGCATAACCTTCAAACTCTTGACCCAACGTCATAGGTACAGCATCTTGTAAGTGGGTGCGTCCCATTTTTACTACGTGCTCAAACTCTTTTGCTTTTTTTCTAAACGCATCGACAAGCGTTTTAAGAACCTCTACAAGCCGCTTATTAGCTATTACGATAGCCAACTTCATTCCTGTAGGATAAGCATCGTTTGTTGACTGGGCAAGGTTTACATCGTTGTTGGGGTGACAGTATTGGTATTCGCCTCTTTGGTACCCCAAAATTTCGAGCGCTCGGTTGGCAATTACCTCGTTAGCGTTCATGTTTGTTGAAGTTCCCGCGCCACCTTGTATAACATCCACTACAAAATGATCGTAAAGCTTACCTTCTTTATAAATTTCTCTACAAGCCTTTACTATAGCATCTTTCTTTTTAGTGTCCATATACCCCAACTCGCAGTTGGCAATAGCAGCAGCCTCTTTTACCATGGCAAGGGCATTTATCATTTCAGGGTAATGATTGATTTTTATGCCGCTAGTTTTAAAATTTTCAACTCCACGAAGAGTTTGAACGCCAAAATAGTACTCAACTGGAACTTCTCTATCGCCTAGTAAATCGTGCTCGTGGCGAGTTTTTCCAGAAAGCGGTTGATGAAGAATATCCATAATATAAATTGTTATTTACGGGTTAAACTAATAAAAACGATAACAACAGTAATTCTATCTAAAATAAAATTACTGCTGTTATCCAAGCAAAAGTAAGCTTCTTTATCTATACTGGTACTTTTTAAAAGGTATTCTATAGCATCTTTTAGAGCTATTAATGAAAGGTTATCAACAAATAGCTAATAGTTCGAAAGGGAAGAAGAAGCCGCGAAAAAGCCTACCCTACCCTTTCCGCCCCTCATGCCGAACAAAGTGAGGACCGTTAACTCGGCGAATTCACATTTCCTTATTGAAGGTAGTAACGCTTTTCGGGAGATTCTTCCCCAAGGGGCGGAATAACAAATTGTAGGCTTTGAGACAATCTTCTCAAACTAATAGTCGTAATCAGGTAGTAACGATATCAGCAACAACGGCATCAATATACTGAATAAAAGCCGACGGAGAGATTTTTATTTGCAACCCTCTTACCCCGGCGCTGATAAATATTGCATCGAACTCTAAGCACGTTTCATGAATGTATGCGGGAAACTTCTTCTTCATTCCAATAGCAGTGCAGCCGCCACGAATATACCCCGTAACAGATAGTAGATCTTTCATTGGTATCATCTCTGCTTTTTTGTTACCGGACACTTTAGCCGCGGCTTTAAGATCAACATCCAAATTACCCGGGACTATGCACACAAAATAGCCGTTCTTGTCGCCTGATAGAACTAAAGTTTTAAACACCTGCCGAACATCTTCACCCAGCCGCTTTGCAACAAGTATGGCGCTTAGGTCGGCTTCGTCCACCTCGTAGGAGATTAGCTCGTAAGGAATTTTTGCCTTATCTAAAAGGCGGCTGGCATTTGTTTTATGGATTTTTAATTTCATTGTCCAAGTAGAGCCATTAGCTCTATAGGCTTATCAATCGTGTACATTGCTCCGGCTTCTATCAACTCTGACTTTGAGCGAAATCCCCAAGTAGCACCTATAGCTATAAATCCGGCCGCACGGGCCGTTTCCATATCTACATTGCTATCTCCAACATAGCATGCGACATTGGGGGTTACACCTACTGTTTTCGTTATATATAAAGCAGAAGAAGGGTCGGGCTTACGGGGAAAACTATCGCTTGCTCCCATTACTACTTCAAAAGACCATTTCGATAGCAATTCTTTATAAACCTTCTGCGTAATAGCGTCTGCCTTATTCGACAGCATTGCCAGCTTTATATTTTTTGCCGTAAGATTATCCAGCAGCTGAGAGATACCGCTATATAAGTGTGTTTTGTTGATATAGTTCTGCCCGTAATCGGCAAGCATTCTGCTATAGCACTTTTCAACTATATCATCTGTCCTAGAAGATTCTGGCAAGCTTTGAATTACCAAATTTCTGATACCGTTACCTACAAAAAATCTATACGAATCGTACGAATGCGTCGGATAGCCTGCCTCTGCAAGCACACGATTCATCGCATCTCCAATATCTGCCAACGAATCTACCAGCGTTCCGTCTAGATCAAAAATAGCTAAGCCGCACTCCATATTTTCAAATCAAGCCATTACGTGAAAAAACCGCCTATTTTACTGAGAACAGAAGGGAGAGAGAATACTACAACCCTATCGTAGGGTTTAATCTCGCTATCTCCTGTCGCGATAAACGATTGATCGCCCCGCACAATACCGCCGATAACAGATCCTTCTGGAAAATCTATTTCTGCAATTTTTCCTTTTGTAGAAGGACTACCGGGTTTCACCACAAACTCCAACACTTCAGCGTCAGAGCCTATTAGATACTTTATTGCCTGTATATCGGTATCCATCGTAAAACGGTATATAGAGCTGGCGGTAATAAGCTTCTTATTTATTACCGTATCAACGCCCATAGTTTCGGCAAATTTTATGTAGTCGATATTCTCTATTTCTGCAATGGTCTTCTTAACACCCATCTGCTTTGCCGCCATACACGCAAGGATATTCGTTTCGGAGCTACCTGTAACGGCAACAAACGCATCCATATTACCTACTTCCTCTTCCATAAGAAGTTCCGCACTTCTTCCGTCGCCACTAAGGATGAGCGTATGCTCCAGTACATCCGTAAGAACTTCGCACTTCTCTCTGTTATTTTCTATAAGCTTTATGTTGGTGTGCTTTTCGAGCGCTTTAGCAACCATCACGCCTATTTTCCCACCACCAAGTATCATCAAATCTCTAACCCTGATATTTGTCTTTCCGCTAAATTGAAGTACTTCGGGCACAGCGGTATGGTTTGCCAAGATATACACCATATCGTTCTGCTCGAATACCTCGTCCTTTTTAGGAATAATGGTTTTACCTTCTCTAGAAATAGCGATGGTTTTATACTGAGGGTCGGCTTGACCTGCAATCGTACTATTTACTGGCTTATTGATAATCGGCGCTCCTTCTTCCAACTTTAAAACCGTTAGCAAAAGCTCACCTCCCGAAAAATCGACATACTCTGTAGAGCTGGTCTGCCCTAGCATTTTTATAATTTCATTTGACGCAATTTGTTCGGGATAGAAGAGGTAGTCGATACCCGAATCCAAAAACATTTCGATGTTATTAGGTAGCAGGTATTCGCCATTATTAATACGGGCAATAACCTTTTTTGCGCCCAACTTTTTTGCCAGCAAAGCGCTGGTAATGTTCATATCCTGGTCTTCTGCCGGATTTACGGCAATAAACAAATCGGCTTTTTTAATGTCAACTCCCTTAAGTGCAGATATAGAGGTTGAAGAAGCCTCAATAGCAACAAGATCGCCAATCGTACTCGCCATCCTATATCGCTCTTCGTTAGCGTCAACTATAGTAACATCGTGATTTTCGAATGCCATTAGCTTTGCCAAATGCAGCCCTACTTCTCCGGCGCCTGCAATAATAACTTTCATGCTATTAGTAGTTTGAAAAAGAAAAACAAAGATATAGCTTTTTTGTTTAGCGATGCGACTTTTTAAGAGAATAGCTATCTTAAATGACTAAAATGAATGCTCCCGATTGTTTTACGCTATAATACGGTATATTATTCTGGTTGAGCGTACTAATCCACCTTTCCATTTTTCTTGCACTAACCGAAGAGTCTATTACCACCAATTTAGGAATACAGCACTTCAATACCTCTTCGGGTAACAATCTGGAGGAATTGCTTATGGCTAAAACATCAATAGATAAAGGTTCTCTTAGCTTAAGAAGATTATCATGCTTAGCTATTAGCTTTATACTATATCCATGAAACCAAAATAAATCTTTATGGTAATATAAACCACTAGCGGAATTGAACGACTCTAATTCGCTATGAATAAATGTTTGTACATTTTTTCTATCAATATATTGCTTGACGAAGTATCCATCGGTATTATACTCAAACGATTTTTCCGAGCTTCTGTCATCCTTAATACATATGGCCGCGCGCCCATCGATAAATGTGATAAGCGAGGAGTAGCCGACATTAAAAACTACCAGCCGATGTTGCCGACCAGCTTCTACATAATGAGTAATACCTAACAACAGCGTGAGAACGGCACAAGCTATCGCAGTCCACGTTAAAGCTTTTTTTCGATAAGCCATTAATAGCATTAGGCATAATAAAGCGACTAGGGATAGCATCAGCTGAAACGGGCTTAAATAAATACCATCCCAAACAGCGAAAGGGAGCTGCCGAATGGCTGCTACAACGTAATTAATACAATATACGCATAGACTAAGCAAAAAACCTATAAACGTTGATACAAAAGGGATAAAAGATATCAACAGAAGTATTACGATAAGACAGGTAGCAACGGCTACCAATGGCAACACTATAATATTTGCCAACAAGAAATACGTTGGTATTTGATGAAAGTAGAAAACAGAAAAGGGTAGTACAGCCAGCTGCGCCGAGAACGATACACAACAAATATTCCAAGCCCCTTTTAGTATAGGATTCTTAACGGTTATCAGCTTATTCAGCTTAGGATAAAAAGCCAGAATACCTAGCACGGCAAAATAAGACAGCTGAAAACCAACGTCAAATATACTTAAGGGCTTAAACAAGCATATAAAGAACGCCGATGCGAAAACAGCGTTGAGCGTAGACGCCTGCCTACCTGACAGCCGCGCAAGTAGTATAAAACTGAACATGACAACAGCCCTCGTTACAGACGGAGAGAAACCCGCTATTGCGACATACAGCCAAAGGCAAAAAAGAATTATAGCCGACTTTAAGAATAGCTTATACTTTTTACCTTTAAGAAAAAACAAAAAGTAGGTAAGCAACATGTACAACAACCCCACATGTAAGCCCGATACAGCCAATATATGAATTACACCTGCCGAAGAGTACGCCCGCTTAACCTCATTATCCAACAGCTGCTTATCTCCTATCGTTAATGCCATTAGTGCCGCTAGCTCCTGCCCTTCTATATCAGCCTTTTCGAAGCAGCTTAACAATCCCCGCTGTATGCTTAACGGAACAGCTCTATAAAAAGGTAAAACATCATCTTCTAGCACCTCAAAGCTACTTCCTCTAATAAATGCCGTTGCATAGTAACCCCGCCTTTGCATATAGCTTCGGTAATCAAACTCTTCGGGATTTGAAGGTGGCTTTATAGATTGTAAAGATGCAGGAATAAGAACGCGTTGCCCGGCTCGTAATTGCACCTGTTCCGTACTATCTATCTGTAGATAAACAACAACATTTTCGCTACTTTTAATCCATACATTATCTTGTCTATAAGCATCAACGGCTAAGCAAAGCCGTAGCGAATTAGGTTTTCGAACAGGATGCTCTGCGATAACAGCATTAAGCATAATAGTCTCATCCGACGGTAGCTCACTGGTTCTTTTTTGCTGCTGCCATAACGTAACTCCACAGAAGAATAGAAATAGAGAAGCCAGCACACCCCATATCCAACGATACTTATATGTAACAACTCCTTGAGAAAAGTAAAGCAACAGATAGACAAGCCCAGCTATTCCGACAAGCCAAATAAAGCTGAACGAATGCCGAAAAATATATTCTCCGGCTATAATCCCCAACAAGAATGGGATAGTGAGCCGGATAAAAGGCGTTTTGCCAAAAACATCGGAGAGCTTATGCTGCATTTAGGGTATTTTAGACCGTTAAATATAGAAATATTTCAAAACATTCTTTTTGCTAGCTGTTTAAATAATAATATACTTATAATTTTTCTCTACTTTTGCATTTGTTATTTGCCGTCCAACTCCGAAGAGAAGATAATACCTACATAGTTCAATGGAGCATAAAAAGCATTACACTGGTCTTAACGATCAACAAATTACAGAAAGTCGTAACAAACATGGCGAGAATGTACTCACTCCTCCTAAAAGAGACCCGATTTGGAAGCTATTCCTCGAAAAATTCAACGACCCTATTATTCGCATACTTTTAATAGCAGCCGTTCTATCGCTTGGCATATCGTTCACTAACGGTCATTATGCCGAAACTACCGGAATATTCTGCGCTATACTATTGGCAACGGGTGTAGGATTTTGGTTTGAGTACGATGCCAATAAAAAATTCGATATTCTCAATACCGTTAATGATGTTACGCCGGTAAAAGTTATCCGCGACGGAAATATCTCAGAAATACCTAAACGCGATGTCGTTGTAGGAGATATTATTGTACTCGAAACCGGAGAAGAAATCCCCGCCGATGGCGAACTACTTGAGGCAATATCATTACAGGTAAACGAGTCCAGCCTAACAGGAGAGCCTGTTATCAGTAAAACTACAAATCCCGAGAATTTTAAGCCCGATGCTACCTACCCGTCAAATATGGTATTACGCGGTACTACCGTTGTTGATGGACATGGTATTATGGAGGTAGCGCTGGTTGGCGATGCCACCGAGTTTGGTAAGGTAGCGCAAGAAGCCACGGCAAAAAGCGAAGAAGAAACACCCCTAAATAAGCAGCTCGACAAGCTGGCTAAGTTTATCGGCGTAGTTGGATTTACTGTTGCCATACTTACCTTCTTAGCGCTCTTTTTTAAAGATATTGTTAATGGTGTTGCTATTTATACCTGGCAGCAGCTGGGCTTTTTAGCCATTGTTTTTGTATCTGTACTTATTGCTTTTGCCAAAGTATGGGTTCCTATAGTTTATGACGCCAAAATGTTATTAGGTTGTAAAGACTCTAACGTACCAAATACTATTGAAAACGGTAGCTGGCTAAGATGGATGTTAATCGGTCTTGTTACATTTATTGTTTTAATGGCTGGCGGATATCCTATCGGGATAGATCCTTTCGATACCAACTCGTGGATGTCGATAGATACCGCGGGCGATATTCTGCAATACTTTATGGTAGCAGTTACGCTGATTGTAGTTGCCGTACCCGAAGGTTTACCTATGAGCGTTACTTTAAGCCTTGCAATGAGTATGCGCCGTATGTTACAGACAAACAACCTTGTTCGTAAAATGCATGCATGCGAAACGATGGGCGCCGCAACTGTAATTTGTACCGATAAAACGGGAACGCTTACTCAAAACCAGATGCAGGTTTACGAAACTTGCTTCTGCGGGTTAAACAACGATCAGGCTTTAATAAACGACGAGGCGAGCAAGCTGATTACCGAAGGGATAGCGGCAAATTCTACTGCTTTTTTAGACTATTCCGATCCTAAAAAAATCAAATCGTTAGGTAACCCTACAGAAGCAGCGCTACTGCTCCGGTTGCACGATGTTAACATAAACTACTTAGATTTAAGAGAAGATGCTGAGGTCGTTGAGCGGCTAACGTTTTCTACCGAAAGAAAGTTTATGGCAACCATTGTTCAATCCCCCCTATTAAATAAGAGAGTGCTTTACATGAAGGGCGCGCCGGAAATAGTACTCGGCAAATGTAATAACGTACTGACCGAAAACGGGTATAAGCCTATTGCCGAAAAGAAAAAAGAGGTAGAACAGCTGTTGCTACAATATCAAAATAAGGCTATGCGTACGCTTGGCTTTGCATTTTGCTATCTCGAAGACAACGATAGCAGATCTATTGAAGCTATCGTAAAATCGGGGCTTACGCTATTAGGCGTAGTTGCGATTTCCGACCCTATAAGAAAAGATGTTCCTCCGGCAGTAGATCGTTGTCTTGACGCGGGCATTGATGTAAAAATCGTTACGGGCGATACACCCGCAACCGCAATGGAAATCGGTCGCCAAATAGGCATTTGGGAGGAAAATGATAGGAAAGACTATAACTTAATTACGGGTAGTGATTTTGAAGCACTATCGAACGAAGAAGCGCTGAAACGCATACAAGATTTAAAAATAATGTGCCGTGCCCGTCCAACCGATAAACAACGCCTTGTTCAGCTGCTCCAGCAAAGAGGAGAAGTTGTTGCCGTAACCGGCGACGGAACAAACGACGCGCCTGCTCTTAACTACGCGCAAGTGGGGCTTTCGATGGGATCGGGTACTTCTGTGGCTAAAGAAGCCAGCGATATTACGCTGCTAGACGACTCCTTCAACAGTATTGCTACAGCCGTTATGTGGGGACGCTCGTTGTACCAAAATATACAACGGTTCATTCTATTCCAACTAACCATTAACGTTGCCGCATTAATACTCGTTTTCTTCGGTTCTATTTTCGGACAGGAACTGCCGCTTACCGTTACGCAAATGCTCTGGGTTAACCTTATAATGGATACGTTTGCCGCCGCTGCTTTAGCATCGTTACCGCCCAATCCGAATGTGATGGAAAATAAACCGAGACGAAATAACGATTTCATTATTTCGCCCGTCATGCGTAAAAATATACTATTTGTAGGTATCAGCTTTGTTGTTCTGCTGCTTGCTCTAAGTCTTTACTATACGCATACCGACGGAATAATTACAGCAGAGTACGAGCTATCGGTTTTCTTTACCATTTTTGTGATGCTGCAATTCTGGAATATGTTTAACGCAAAAGCATTCAACAGCGGTAAGTCTGCGTTTAGTAACCTTAAGAATAGTCCGGGATTTCTTATCTCAGCAAGCGCTATTCTCATTGGTCAGCTGCTTATTGTAGAGTTTGGCGGCGATGTGTTCCGTACCGTTCCGATTACGTTTAGAGACTGGATGTTGATTATAGGTTCAACCTCAATCGTACTATGGATCGGAGAAATATCGAGAGCCGTAAAGAGAGCAAAAGCAAAGCATCAATAAATCACTATTACTAGCTAGCGTAACGCTATAAAGCTTTTGTACCTTTGCATAGTAAAATACACGGTAATATGATGCTAATTACAACAAAAACTAAGCTTGCCGATGCAATATGCTACAACTACCTTCTTATTCCGCTGATTAATCGGTTTGGAATTCGATTGGGCTTTGGCGACAAAGATGTTGAGACTGTATGTAAAGAGCATGGTATTGATGCCGATTTCTTTACTACAATTCTTAATACATTTACATTTGAGAATTACTTTTCTGAGAAAAAGTTGAAGTCTTTTTCCATTCCTCAATGGATAGATTACTTACGTAAGACACATGTTTACTATCGAGAGGTGCAGCTACCGATAATCGAGAACCATCTGAATTTTTTGATAAAAAGTATTGGAAACGATGATAATAAGAACATGGAGCCGATAGGGAAATTCTTTGCCAAATATAAGCAGGAACTTCTTGCCCACCTTACTCGTGAAGACGAAGAAACGTTTCCGTATATTGAAAGGCTTTTAGCACTTAAAGACAAGCCAAACTCAAAAGAAATTTACGAAGAACGGTCGAAAGAATACTCTATTAAGGTGTTTGAGCGCGAGCATGACAATGTAGATGAAAAGCTGTTCGACTTAAAAAATATACTTATTAAATATCTTTCGGGCAACTACGATCAATCGTTATGTAATACGGTTATTTTTGAACTATCACGCTTGGAGAACGATTTAAAAGATCATACTCGTTTAGAGAATAAAATACTAATCCCAATGGTTGAGGAGTTAGAAAAGACCATAAAATCGAGCTAGCTTGCTAAAAGACAAACATATCATAATAATATCTACCGACTTCCCTCAGGCGTATGGTTTAAAAGCCTTGCTTGAAGAATATTTCTCTTCAAAAAATGTAGAAATACTAAATGATTTATCATCGTTGGAAAATCATTCGTTACACTGTAATGTTCTCTTTTTGCAAGCGGAGGTTCTATTTGTATTTTTTGATAAGCTAAGCACCATGCGTAATAAGCTTATTGTAATTTCTAACGGTTCTACCAACATCTCGGGAAATATTCCGGTACTCAAAACATCACTGGAACAAACCGCTTTTCTTGATCTATTAAGCGACTTACTGGAAGAAAAGCTCGATCAGCAAAAATCGCAAAACAGTAAGGCAAGTCTGAGCGATCGCGAACAAGAGGTTCTGACGCTTATTGCAAAAGGAGAAATGAATAAAACCATTGCCGATAAGCTGAACATAAGCCTTAATACGGTGCTTACCCATCGAAAAAACATAACGGCTAAGCTTAACATCAAAACAGTGTCAGGCTTGACTGTTTACGCCATTCTTAATGGACTAATTTCTGCCGACGAAATATAGGATTATACTAAAAAAAAATAAAAAGCGGATATCAAAATGAATGATAGCCGCTTTTATTCATAAAATCAACCAAGCTATATTAGTATCGCTGCCGTAATTATTATTTTCACATAATGATTGCCTTGAATAAGGTAGTTATCAATTACTGTTATATTCACATCAACATGGTTTTCTCCATCAAGAATAACGGCTTCTCCTACCGGGGTAGGCGCTACCGTATGATCGCGCGTAAGCGTAGAGCCACCCTCTAGCGAATATTCTACCTTTACCGGACGGGTACTTTTTACGTCGGAATCTTTAAATTTGACACGGAAAGAGCCATGAGTCAGTGGATTTTCTGACGCATCTTTATTTTCCGGTGTTTGTTTTACAACTATAATCGTTCCGTCGGTTCGATCTTTTATCGTTCCGTTAGTTTGTGCCGACGCAAGCGTACAATTTACAGCATTAGCCAAATTTATATATAATATTTCATCCTCCTCCAGCCACTTATCGCCGAGCGTTTCTACGCTAAACGCCTTACTCGTTTCACCGGGAGCGAAAGTTATGGTTTCCGTTTTTGTTACATAATCAGCCCCTGCAATAGCCGAACCATCCGCCGTAGTACACTGTACCGTTACGTTTGCAGAGCATGTAGATCCTTCTAAAGTCAATATATAATTCAGCGGGCTACTCTCGCTAGCCGATACTTCGTCTATAGCATTAATCTTTAGTACCGGAGCCGCTGTTTTATCTACAATAGTAACAGCTATTTTAGTAGGAACAGGGTTTACTACGGCATTGCCCACAACCGTTAAATGAGGAACTACTGTTTCGTTACCAGGTTCATAAATATTATCGGATAACGCTTTTAAACGGAAGGTTGCCGTTGTTTCCCCCGGAGCAATTCTTATTTCATATGTACTACCACTCGCATAAGTCATGTTTGTTAACGGCGTAATAGTATAATCCACCCCCGCCGTTTCGCTCGCGCCAAAAGTCGCCGTTCCTTCGTTGCCAAAGCTAAGGTTTAATACCGCATCGCCAATTTCGGGTAACGGAGTGGGGCTTAGCTTAATGGTTATCACACAATCATTACCTTCTTCTACCGACGTACAGCTGGAGGGATCAAAGCTCGCTACAGGCAATGGTACATCTTTAATAATACCATAAACTTTATCAGGCAACGTCGCTAACCCTCCTATCGAAGATGTTATTGAGGCGATCTCCAGCTGAAATTTTTCATTATCATCTGAAACGGCATCATAAGCAGCGGTAACCGAGATCGTTTTTTCTGTTTCGTTAGGTCCGAATACCGATGTATAGGTCTTAGGTAGAGAAGCAACACCGTCGAAATCGGCTGCTGTCGCACCAGCCACGCTGCTTAGCTCAACTTCCACAGTAACGGTTTCTTCCAGCTGGTATTGGCGAATAAGTGTATATGTAAACGTTTCGCCCTCGCTCTTGGTAAGCGAAAAATCTCCCGTCGAAGCATCCAAACCTTCTGTAGAGAAGTTGATTACGGGTGGCTGATCTAAGCCAATTTCATGCTCGACTTCTTTAGACTGCCCCGGCGCTATTTCTCCAATAAAAATTGCTAACTCTATCGACCAATCAAAGGGTTCTGTTCTCGAGTATTCATCCACTTGCGTATAATAATTCCCGGGAGAAGATGGTCCCCATCCAAGCACAGGGTTATTCAAAAAAGAATACCAGCCAACTGAAATTCCTACCCTTGAATTCGGATCATCAGAGTATAAAGAAATAGACGACTGAGCGCAAGTTCCGTTTGCCGTTACCCAAGAATAACTACCAGGCGAACCATTCGCCTGAGCTTGAATAAAGTTCTTTGTATCAGGTACCCAAGAACATATTACCTCCGGAGGCAGCGTAACTCCCCCGCCATCACCATTTTCCTGATCCGGATCCATGCCTCTCACAAAGTACACATCAGTATAAGTATCGGTAGATATATTCTTTATGGTAGTCGTATGTATAATTCTTGCTCCATCAAGCCTAAACCGGCAGTCGATCTCAAAAACTCCGGCATAGATACCGTGCCAAGTAACATCGCTATAGTCTTGATTATAGGTAAAAGCAGGCGTTGTACGAGGCAGCATTTGGCTTCCACCGTCTTTTCTATTTATTACGGTTTTAGTTTGACCGGTGGCAGTACTGGTATATGTTACGCTAAACCCTTCGTATGGAGCACCAGGCAACATAAAGTCTCCATAAAATTCGGGCCAGGTATTTTGTGGCGAGCAAATAAAACCCAGCACCCCATTGCCGTGCGTATTTGCCGGCGTATAATAACCGGCAGGTAGTACCGAACCATTAGATGATCCGTAACAACCATACTCGTTAAGACCCGCCTGAATAAACTCATTCTTTATGTACGCGTTGGTTTGGGTATTATCCAACTGAGCATTAGCCGCCGTAACGGCTAAAAGAGATAAGAATACTAGCGATACGCTAGCCCTTCTTGTTAAAGTCATACGATACATTATTTAAGTCATAAGTAACGTTTACTATTGCTTTTCGTAGTAAAACCTTACCAACGTTTTTTCTTTGGTTTGTTGGTTCCTTTTCATAGGTCTTTCTATCGAAAAGCTGGTGGGTTTTGCCCGCCAGCCGAAATCAAATGGGTAACTTCCTATTTTTTTATTATGGAAGAATACCACATTGCTATTTTCATTCAGCTGGATATTACCAATATTCTCCGGTTCATTTTCCGACACGCTATAAGAAATCTTACCATCTGAGTAGCCCTCAAAATCTCCGAAGAAAATTACATTTGAATAGTCTGAAGGTGTGAATGACTTACTAGCCACTTCAGCATCATTTTTTACCTGCACTTCTTCTATTTTAGCCAGCTTCCATTTTCCGGCTAAGTCATTGATTTGAACAACATTCTGCCCCTGAACGTATATTGCTGTAATCATTAAAAACAAGATAAAGCCTATCTTTTTCATAATAAAAAATTTTTAATCTCACTTTACGCGCCTTGTTAATTATCGACAAAAAAACAAACAATTAGTTCATAAAGATAGTTAAAAAGCCTCCCTCGCTAGCCCCGTTAACCTTTTTTAACGCTTCTGATGCTATAACTAAGATAGTTAAAAGGTTTCTTAATATATAAAATCAACAAACGAAACAACCTATGAGCTAGCAGTAATAAACCCTATACACGAGATATATAAACATAAAAATCGCTACTCCGATGCTGAAGTAGCGATTATATATTTATAAATTTTATACTAACTATCCGCCAAAGTCATCGAACATTACCATTTCCGCAGGAACACCTAAGTTATCCAGCATATTGGTAACGGCAGAATTCATCATCGGAGGACCGCAAAGGTAGTATTCGATATCTTCGGGAGCATCGTGCTCTTTTAAATACTGATCGAATATAACTTGATGGATAAAACCTACCGGACCATCCCAGTTATCTTCAGGTTTAGGCTCAGAAAGAGCAATGGTGAGCTTAAAGTTAGGAAACTCTTTCTCTATGGCGCGGAACTGATCTTCGTAGAATATCTCGCGCCGTGAGCGTGCGCCATACCAAAATGAAACTTTACGCCCCGTTTTAACGGTATGGAATAGGTGGAAAATATGCGAACGCATGGGAGCCATACCCGCGCCGCCGCCAACGAACATCATTTCGTTTTCCGTATCGCGTAAGAAGAACTCTCCGTAGGGACCAGAAATAGTCACCTTATCGCCAGGTTTGCGAGAGAAGATATATGACGAGCAAACTCCCGGATTTAGATCCATAAATGTTCCTTTGGTTCTATCCCAAGGCGGAGTCGCAATACGAATATTAAGCATAATAATATTACCTTCCGCGGGATGGTTAGCCATAGAATACGCGCGGAATGTAGGCGCGGGATTTACCATCTTTAAATCCCATATTTTCATATGATCCCAATCTTCGCGATATTCAGACTCTACATCAATATTCTTAAAGTCAACCTCGCACTCAGGAATATCTATCTGTATGTACCCACCCGATTTAAACTTTAAGCGTTCTCCTTCGGGCAGCTTAACTACAAACTCTTTAATAAAAGTCGCCACATTATGGTTAGAAACCACCTCGCACTCCCACTTTTTAATACCCAGTACTTCTTCGGGAATGGCTATCCGTACGTTCTCTTTTATCTTTACCTGACAGCCTAAACGCCAATTACTATTCTGTTCCTTGCGCGTAAAAAACCCCGTTTCTGTAGGGAGAATGGTTCCCCCCCCCTCTATTACACGGCATTTGCACATACCGCAAGTCCCGCCGCCGCCGCAAGCAGAGGGTAAAAAGATTTTATTTTCGCTAAGCGTTGATAGTATGGTTCCCCCCGGATTTACCGTAATCGTCTTTTCGCCGTCGTTAATGTCAACTGTAACTGTACCCGAAGGAGAAAGCTTTGCTTTGATATAGAGCAATAACCCCACAAGCATCATTATGACGATTAAAAATGCGACAACGGCGACTATTATTAGCTGTGTATCCTGTGTATCCATAGTAATGGTTATATTTTCAATTCTCTAACTGCGGATTTATTATTAAAGCTTAATGCCCGAGAAACTCATAAACGCAATAGCCATAAGCCCTGTAAGGATAAAAGTAATGCCAAGTCCACGTAACGCTTTTGGCACATGAGAGTATTTCATTTTTTCGCGAATAGCAGCAATACTTATGATGGCAAGTAACCAACCTATACCAGAGCCAAAACCAAACGTGGTAGCTTCTGCCAAGGTAGCGTATTCACGCTCTTTCATAAATAAAGACGCACCCATAACCGCGCAGTTTACGGCAATAAGCGGTAAGAATATACCAAGCTGATTATATAACGTTGGCGTAAACTTTTCCACAGCCATTTCTACAACTTGCACAATCCAAGCGATAACGGCAATAAATACGATAAGGCTAAGAAAACCCAGATCTACATTAGCAAAATCGGGGCTTATCCATGTAAGAGCGCCCGGAAGCAAAAGGTATTCGTTAATAAGGTAGTTAACAGGAACAGTAATCAGCAGTACAAAGACAACCGCTATTCCTAAACCCATCGCTGTTTTTACACTCTTCGACACCGCCAAAAAAGAACACATCCCGAAGAAGTAGGCGAATATCATATTGTCGACAAAAATCGACTTTACAAATATGCTTAAGATATTTTCCATAGTTTACTCTATTCTTTTAATGACGGTTTATTTTTCTATCAACTCTTTATTTATGCCACGATGTACCCATACAATCAAGCCCAATACAATCAGCGCCATAGGCGGAAGTATCATCAACCCGTTATTCTCGTAAAATCCCCCGTTAGCAATGTACCATGATTGGGGCACTACCTGTATTCCGAATAATGTGCCCGAACCTAACAGCTCGCGGAAGAAGGCTACGATAACAAGTATCAACCCATAACCGGCACCATTGCCAAGACCATCGATTAAAGAAGGCAGAGGTTTATTTCCCAAAGCGAATGCTTCGATGCGCCCCATGATAATACAGTTAGTAATGATAAGACCAACAAATACAGAGAGCTGCTTACTTACTTCGTAAACGTATGCTTTAAGAATCTCGTCAACCATAATAACAAGTGCGGCAACCACCACAAGCTGGACGATGATACGAATACGGTTCGGGATAGTATTACGAAGCATTGATATTATGAAGCTGGCGAAACCTGTAACGACTGTAACCGATAAGCCCATTACAATAGCAGGCTCCAGCTTAACTGTAACAGCCAAAGCAGAACAGATACCTAATACTAACACGGTAACCGGATTGCCCTCGCTAAGAGGCTCTGTAAATAGTTTCAGACTTTTTGCTGAAAATAAAGGATTACTTTTACTCATTGTCTGTATATTTTAAGCCGAGAGAAGCTCTCAACACTCAATATTATCTATAATGTTTCTTCTTGTTCTGCTTCTTCACCTTCGGCATTTTCTCCCTCTACAGAAGTAGCCGCGCTTTCTTCTACAACCGGTACTGAAGCGGCTTTAAATTTCGTACCGTTTTTCATTAAGAATGCCTTATAATCGGTAAGGTTATCGCGTAACATATCGTTTACGCCGTCGCTGGTTAGCGTACCTCCTGAAATACCATCCACATTATGTGTAGTTGCGGCAGAGCTACCAGGTTTAACTACCGCGATAGAAACAAACTGATTCCCTTCGAATATTTCCTTGCTAATAAACCGATCGGAAAATACAGTAGTAGCAATTTCCGCACCCAGTCCGGGGGTTTCACCGCTATGTGCGAATACCGAACCTACTACCGTACTACCATCGCTATTTACAGCAAGGTAGCCCCAAATAGGTCCCCACAATCCTGTTCCGTATAATGGAAGGATATAAATTATTTTATTACCATCTTTAGCCTCAAATACGGGTAGCGTGCGTTTTTCGGAGGGTAGCGACAGCTGATATTTCATATCAATATCAAAAGCGTTCTCGCCTTGTACTTTTTCGCCGTTAACATCGACAGTATAAGTATCTACAATGTACGTAGCGTACTGTTTTTCTATGTAGCTGTTCTTATCCTTTCCTTTCGGAACTTCTCCTTTACCAAAAGAGGTTAGAATATTCCGCATTTTCTCCGTCCTAATGTTTGCCTGTCGAGGTCCTTTAAGAGCAATAGAGAGTAATGCTAAACCAGCGGCTACCAGTATAACCATTACAGCCGAATACATTATGGTGTATGTATTACTATTTCTATTCATAACATTCCGTAGTTATATAGTTACGCACGTAGCTTTAAGATTTAGCAACTGCTTTCTTTACACGTTTAAGCCTACGCTTAATATTTCCTTCAACAACATAGTAGTCGATAAGTGGAGCCATAAGGTTAGCAAACAGAATTACCAACATGGTTCCTTCGGGATACGCCGGATTGAACACGCGTATTATCACTACCATCACCCCTATCAGCAAACCATAGATCCATTTACCCCGCTCGGTTTGCGCCGCGGAGACGGGATCCGTAGCCATAAATACTATACCGAAAGCAAAACCTCCCATTAGTAAATGGTAGTATGCAGGCATCATCATGTAGTAGTTAGGGCTTTCCCCCGCGGCATCGGGCGCCAGCCAGTTAAGCAACAAGCCTGTTGCCAAAACACCTACTACGCCCGACACCATTATCTTCCAGCTGGCAATACCGGTAAGTATCAGAATTACCGCGCCTAATAGTATCGCTACTTTAGAAACTTCTCCTATTGAGCCGGGAATAAATCCCATAAACAAGTCTTGAACCGAGGGCAGCTGATCCATAAATTGATCGAAGCCCATGCTTTTCGCCGATTCTCCTACACCGCTACCCGCTATTGCCAGCGGGGTCGCTCCGGAAAAACCATCGATAATGCCTTCGCCTTTTGACAGCCCCTCTATCCATACCTTATCTCCTGAGATACGCGATGGATAAGCGAAAAATACGAATGCGCGAGCAAGTAATGCAGGGTTAAAGATGTTCATACCCGTTCCGCCAAACACTTCTTTACCGATAATTACAGCAAACGCCGTTGCAATGGCAACCATCCATAAAGGAACGTCGATAGGCATAATGAGCGGTATAAGCATACCCGAAACAAGAAATCCCTCGTTAACCTCGTGCCCGCGTTTCTGAGCAAAAGCAAATTCTATACCTAAACCTACCACATATGAAACGACAATAAGCGGTAGCATTTTAAGAAATCCGAACCAGACGTTTTGCCAGAAGGTTACCTCCTGCCCCATTGATAAGAAATGTTGATAACCTGTATTCCACATTCCGAACAACAGCGCCGGAACCAGCGCAAGAATAACCACACTCATAGTACGCTTAAGATCTATACTATCACGAATATGGCTACCTACCTTTGTTGTAGTTTTTGGTACAAAAAGGAAGGTCTCAAACGCATCGAATGTCGAATGAAACGCGCCTAACTTTCCCCCTTTAGAGAAAGTGGGTTTCATTTTATCAAGAAGTTTGCGTAATGGCTTCATTTGCTAATATGATAATTTATCTATTTGCTATTTTGGTAGTAAATGATGATTAGCTCATTTCTTTAATCATCAGGTTGATTCCGTCGCGAAGAATTTTTTGCATTTCGTTTTTCGAAGGATCGATAAACTCACACAATGCGATATCTTCTTCTATTACCTCGTATATACCCAGCTGTTCCATCTTATCAATATCCTCCGCAAGAATTGCTTTAATAAGATGTACAGGGTAAATATCCATTGGCAGCACCTTTTCGTACGATCCGGTTACAACAAACGTACGTTCGCCTCCATTTAGGTTAGTATCTAGCTTATACTCTTTATTAGGTGTTAACCACGAAAAGTATGAGCGAGAGAAGCTGAACTTCTTTGTACGGAAGGGTTTAGCCCAACCTAAAAACTCGTAATGGTCGCCTTCTGGAATTACAGTTAGCTGGTTGGAGTAAAAACCGATATGTCCATCTTTGTCCAAAGCCGTTCCGGTAAGAACGTTTCCGCTGATATAGCGCGCATTACTCTCGGGAATAAAATACTCGCTAAATGACGAAAGAGCCGCCCCGGGGATAGCCTTTACATAAGTAGCCTTCTTTACTTCCGAGCCCACAACGGCAATTAACCGAGACATATTATAAATACCTTGAAGGAAAAGACGACCGAGCGCCACAACATTTTGCGGAGTAATTGTCCAGATAATCTCGCCTTTATTAATAGGTGCGATATTATTAATCTGTACGCCAACATTGCCTGCCGGATGCGAACCTTTAAATGTATAAATCTCAACACCTTTAGCCTTCTTCATAATACTGGTCGCAGATACATGGTCAGGTAAGCTCAGATAAACTTTACCATTAGTAAGCTTACGAAGCGCATCTATACCTGCCTGGAAGCTATCGCCTTCGCCCGTTAGCGCAAAGTCAATATCAGGCGCCAGCGGTGCGGTATCAAAGCCTGAGATAAAGATATCGCGAGGCGTATCTTTAGGGTTGGCAACAATACCGTAAGGACGTTGAACTAAAAATGGAAAAGTTCCGCTTTTCAGCGTTAGCTCAAGTATTTCTTCTCGAGCCACTTTTGTCAAATTCGGGGTTTCAAACTTTTCGTACACCCGTTCCGCATCAGGAGTAACAACAACTTCAAGCAGCTTACGGCGGTCGCCTCTTCTGATTTCGGAAACGGTACCGCTAACCGGCGAAACGTACTGTACTTCCGGATGATACTTATCAATAAATAAAGGTGATCCCGCTTTTACAGTATCACCTACTTTTACAATAAGCTTTGCGGTTAATCCGGGAAAATCGGTAGGTTTTACCGCATAAGTATCGGCCAATTTTTCTTTAGAAAAAATCTTCTCAGCCTTTCCTTTAAGCTTGATATCCAGACCTTTTCTTAGTCGAATCATATTTGACATAGCAGGCTATTTTATGCTTTTAAAATAAGGCTACAAACGTAGCAAGAATTCTTGTTATTCTCAAAATATTTCAGATTTAAAGCATTTTGCATGTTGTAAAATACTAACAACCGAGATATTCTCAAAAACCAAAATACTTCGAACTCCATAAACCATCTATACCAAACATTTTAACAAAATAGGCGAAAAAGTACTTCTTTGTTTTTCGCAGAATGAACAAGACAGGGGTTAATTAGCGTTAACAGATTGAGGAGGGCGGTTGTAAGAAGCGTACCTTACGTGTGCTTTAAATAAGTATTATTCAATACCTATACTACGACATATTAGGATTAAGAATAACTACATATATATGCTACCTGATATATAAAATAAACATAAAGGAGTAACAATGAAAATTTACAAAAACCACCCCATAAGTGTTTCGCTTTGTATTCTCTGCTTTCAAATAGCTTATACATCACAAATCAAAGCCCGACCATATGAAGGTACCCAAGTCAGCAGCACCCTATTCAATGATAACATTTGGTTTTTTGGGGATAAATGGACCGGAACCGGTTGCCCTTGTGTTGCCTTTGTAAAAGACAACACAAGATAAGTGGGTTCCACAAAATTATTCAGGAAAAGGAAAGGTGAATTCATGGGAAAATAGCTTATCTGTTTCCACGCCTTCGTGCGATGGTGGCTTTATTTTTTACACCATCATAACCAAGTATTTAATTCAAACCATGCACCTATGGATGGCGGTAGCTTTTCTGGTAACACATCTGTAGCGGATGGTTTGGGCGCATGCTATATTGGCAATAATAAGTACTGCTTATTCTCTTGTAATACATGTTATTTTAGTAATATTTCCCTACTATATTACGAAATGGACATGAGCCAAAACGGGAGGTCTTGGAAAAATGACCGCAAAGGGCACCATAGAAACTGGAATGTCGGAGAGCATTGAGCTAATGCCTGTAAAGGGTACCACTAATGAATACTGGTTGGTTTACTACCACTTCCGAGCAGGAAAGATGAAAGTTCGCAAAGTTACTCCATCTGGTGTTTCAGATGTAATAACACAAAGCGTTAATCCCGGTCCATATCTTAGTACAAATATTAGTACCGGTTCCAACTATTCTTTTGTACTTAAAAGCAACGCAACTCATAACCAGCCGTTCTTAACAATTCCCATTGGCGCTAACGGATCTTACGTTTACGATTTCAACCCTGTCGACGGGCAAATCCGACAAAACAGATTTGTCTCTACGCCCGGAGTACATTCTTCTCTTTATAATGCCGATTTTTCTCCTAACGGCAGATATATCTACTACAGCTCATATTCTGCAAATAACAAAATGTATCGGTACGATCTCCAAACCTCGGCAGTAATCGGATATCCAATTATATTTACCAATATAACCACCGGAAACGTTGGAGGAGGTTTAAAACGCGGACCAGATGGAAAAATGTACGTAGGTCGTGCTCAAACTTCGTATTTAGAAGTAACAGAGACACCCGGATCTTCCAAGAAATGATCCTAATTTTGTATATGAAAGAGATGGTTTAAATCTGGGCGTTGTTTATGATAACCTCCCTTTATCTACAAAGCTTACTCCCCCGGCAGTAGATCCAATAACAAGTACCCCTCCTACCGCAAATCCTGACGTAGGAAGCACAAACCAATACATGCCTGTAACAGTTGATGTGTTAGCCAACGATAATAAGGGGGGGGGGTGGCTCTACGATTACTTCGACCAACGCATTTTTACCGATCAAACGAAGGTCGGACAAGGAGAAGTAAGCTATAACGCCACTAATGGCACCATAACTTTTACACCTAATGCAAGGTACGATTATAGCGGAGCAAACGGTACAGTATATATTACCTATGTAGCCCAAAATAATAGCACACCTATACCGATGTGTAATTCCGGTACGCTAACCATAACCGTCACTCCTACATTTGTAAGCAGCAATCTGTTTAGCGATGATGTCTGGTTTTCTGGACAGAATACGGGAGCTACCGAAGGAAGTAGCGCGCTGGGAAATGCTAAGACATCAAAAGGTATTATTTTCCGAAATAAAATGGCGTAATGGTACCCGAAGACGCATCGGGCATATCATCAGTAAACTCATGGGAAAACTCGCTATCAATTAAGTACGCCGGCTTGCGACGGTTCGTTTATATTTTACGTACAGCACGATAAGATATATAACTCCAACCACCAGGACATGGTAAACGGCGCAATTTCAGGACATACTTCTACCGGAGACGGCTTGGCTGCCGCTTACTTAAGAGATAACGAATACTTCTTAGCGTCGGTAAGTACCCTTAATCAGGGGAATTTGCAGTACAGTATTATCGATATGAGTAAGCGAAACGGTTTAGGCGAAAAGATTTCGACTGCTACAATAAATGGCTCCGGTCTTGTGTCTGAAACTATTGAGATGATTCCTGTAGTTGATATCTACAATCAGTATTGGTTGATTTACAACTTAAAAGGCACACATTATACAGTGGTTGTTTTAAAAGTAGATGGCGCCAACCCTTCTGCTCCTGTAATCACAGAAGTAAATAGGTTATCTATGCCCTCATCATTAGCAAATGTTAATGTATGGCGTATGCACTCTAGCCCCGATTACTCAATAATTGCGATGAATGGAGGCGGCTCAACATTACTTAACGGCGCATATTATAACCATTACTTCCTCAACTTTAATCCGCAAACAGGAGCGATATCCTTTAATAGCGCTTAGATACACGCGGTGTTTCCCATGGTAGCTATTCCAGCCATGTTTTTTACGACAAATATCTATATCTTTCCCAGTCACAGTCAGGTGGTGTTGATGCATACTATATATATCAGTATGATATAAGCGGACCTACATGGACTAAAGTAGATCAGTTTAAAATAACCAATACCCCAACTTCAGCCGGCGCGAGTCAAAGCCGGCAAGGAGGAGGAATGAAAATGGGACCTGATGGTAAAATTTACTTTATCCGTCAAAGTCCTACTATTCAGGGGTAATCAAAGACCCTAGCCGGCTACTTTCAACGCCCGGCAATGTCGACGAAAACGGACTTAAGCACAAGCGTAACGGTATGGGGCTTACCTTTTCAACGGGTCTGACACCTCCATGGATAAACCCGCCATCGTCTAACCACGAGCCTAACGTTACCGATGATGTGGCAACTACCACAAGCGTAAACGGTATAGCTATAAAACCTCTTGAAAATAACAGCGATCCGGACGGAAATATTTTAAACTTAGTCGGGGTGAAATTTGCAACCGTTGCCGACGCAGCAAAAGGTACCGTCTCATTTGATGCCGATACAAAAGAAGTAATTTTCACTCCTAGCTCTACCTACCCGTTTACCGATAACGAGAAAGTAAATATCATTTATACCGTTAGGGATAATGGGCTGCCCGTAGCACTTTGCGCCAAAGGAAATATAGAGGTTACCATTAGGCTGGCAAAGCTAAGCGTTAGCTTATCGGCAACAGAGGCGGACGAAGGAAATGAGGTAAGCATTACCATCTGTATGCCCGATGGTACTGTAGCGCCCCGTAATGGTTTGGCATTTACCCTTAACCGGATAGCTAGCTCTACAGCCGAAGCTTCCGACTATCAGGTTGTAGGTACTACTCTAATACCAGAAGGTGAGAGATGCGTTACTTTAAAAATTAAAGCCACAGAAGACAACTTGCTGGAAATAGACGACGAAACGCTTACGCTTAACGCTACAGCAACCGGCTTTACTGCACTTAACGAAGCAAACCTGACTATTAAAGATAAAACAGACGGAACAATAGCGGTAGAGACAGACTCTCCCGCATCGGGAAAGATGGCAGAGCCCTCTACCGACGGTTCATTTAAAGTAAAATTTAAAGATCCGGATGTAACAACCGCAAAAACAATAATAGCTACCTTTACCTTAACAGGTGCTGATAGCGGTGTTGACTACGAACCTATATTATCGACAGAAGTTGAAATACAGATAGGAGAAAAAGAGGTAATTATACCTATTTATGTTCATAATAACTACATAGCGCAAGGAAATCGAGAACTTATGATAGAACTTACTTCAGCTGTTAAGGCTCCTTAGGTTCAATATTATAAATCCGACTCTTACAACACCTTAAATTACCATAGCAGTAATTAATACCCTGTAGCAGCATTGCTACGGGGTATTTTTTTACCCCGCATACTTTTGCTATTTTTACCAAAATTTCTCTATGGCTAAGCCGCGAGCAAAAGATACAGAGGCAAAATATCGAGAGATATTAACCCGTATAAACCAAAAAATATATAAGCCCATTTACCTGCTAATGGGCGATGAGGCTTATTATATCGACCAGCTAAGCAGCTATATTGCCGCCAACATCCTTAACGAACCGGAGAAAGCCTTTAACCAAACCATTCTCTACGGAAAGGATGTTGACGTAACAGCTATTATCAACGCCGCACGCCGCTTCCCAATGATGGCAAACCATCAGGTTATTATTGTGAAAGAAGCACAGAATGTGCGAAAAATAGAAGAGCTGGATGTATATGTCAAAGCACCGCTACAATCAACTATTCTTGTAATATGTCTTAAAGGAAAAACAGTAGATAAGCGTGGCGCGTTTTATAAAACCGTAGATAAAATCGGCGACGTACTAGAAACTGTAAAGCTGTACGAGAACGAAGTTTCGCCGTGGATTACCACCTATGTCCAGCAACAAGGATATAGCATGGAACCTGCAGCCAGCGCTGTAATGGCGGATTATGTAGGCAACGATTTAAGCAAGCTAGTAAACGAGTTGGATAAGCTGTTCTCTCTTCTTCCTACAGATCGTAAAAAGCTAGCTGTATCTGATATTGAGCAAAACATAGGTATCAGCAAAGAATATAATACATTCGAGCTGAACAATGCCGTTGCTCAACGCAATATCTTAAAAGCAAACCGTATTGCCTATCACTTTGGTAAAAACCCGTCGGAGTATCCGCTGGTTGTTACCATATCAACGCTCTATACGTTATTTCGGAACCTACTTAAGCTATATGTGCTTAAAAAACGCGCCGCTTCTCAAAGTGAGATAGCATCGGAATTGGGCGTAAACCCGTTCTTCGTCAAAGACTACGAGACTGCCGTCAGATTATATCCTATCGGAAAAATTATTGAGAATATCAGCCTGCTTCGCGAGTACGATATGCGTGGTAAAGGCTTTGGAAACACGTCCGTATCTCACGAAGAGCTATTACGCGAACTACTGTTTAAGCTACTTCACTAAAATATAGAATTATCAAGCCATATAAAGATGACGCTAACACTAATTATTATAACATCTATTGTTTCAATCCTTGCTTTTCAGGATCAAACTTTTTTCTATAAATCGGTACTATCACCCTACCGAATGGTGCATAACAACGAGTGGTATCGTATGCTAACACACGGCTTTATACATGGTAGCTACCCGCATCTTATCATCAACATGATAGTGCTCTATTCGTTTGGCAAAGCTATAGAGTATTACTTCGGACTAGTTACAGAAAAAGTAATACCTCATTACTTTGTACTGTATTTTGGCGGAATGATTGTATCAACAATCACAACAACCATAAAGCGGCGCAATAACCCCGGCTATATGGCAGTCGGCGCGTCGGGCGCGGTATCGGCAGTACTATTTGCGTGTATATTTTTTGCGCCTTGGCATAAGCTGCTGCTTATGGGAGTTATCCCTATTCCGGGTATTGTCTTTGCCGTACTTTATGTTTTATACTCAAGCTACATGTCCAAAAAAGGGAATGATAACATCGGACACGATGCGCACCTATGGGGAGCGTTATTCGGCTTGATTTATCCGATAGTAATCCATCCCGATTTATTCGAGAGTTTCATTTATCAGCTAACACATCCTACATTCTAGTAACATCAACAATGTCATATACTGTTAATAGACGTAAGCCCGAGTGGCTTAGAATAAAACTACCGCAAGGCAGTATTGCAGGTAACGTTCAACAAATAATTCAGAAGCACAACATCCATACTATCTGCTCCAGCGGCTTATGTCCAAACCGTGGCGAATGCTGGGGTTGCGGTACGGCTACATTTATGATCGGCGGAGACATCTGTACACGTGCCTGTAAATTTTGCAACGTAAAAACCGGAAAACCTCTACCCCTAGACCCTAACGAACCTAATAACATTGCGCAATCGGTTAAGCTGATGGGACTAAAACATGCCGTTATTACATCGGTTGACAGAGACGACTTGGCAGACTATGGCGCTTCTCATTGGGCAAATGTTATTCGGGCAGTAAAAGAGTTAAATCCTTCTGTAACAATGGAAGTATTGATTCCTGATTTTCAGGGAAAAAACGACTTAGTTCGGCTGGTCATAGACGCAAAACCAGAAGTTATTTCGCATAACCTAGAAACGGTAAAAAGCCTTACACCTAAAGTTCGTAGCAAAGCAACCTACCAACAGTCGTTAAGCGTAATTAAACAGGTCGCAGAATCGGGTATTGTTGCTAAGTCGGGTATTATGCTTGGCTTAGGCGAAACCAGAGAAGAAATTCTCGAAACAATGGACGACTTAAGAAAAGTAGGCTGCCACGCGCTCACCATAGGTCAGTATTTACAACCATCGGCTGCCAATGTTGAGGTAAAAGAGTACGTTACACCCGAAACTTTTGCAGAGTATAAAAATATAGGGCTCGAAAAAGGATTTACCTTCGTGGAAAGCTCACCGCTTGTACGCTCCAGCTACCATGCCGACAAACAAGCTAGAGCCTTAGACGAGCAGAAGAAGAATACCGCTAAGCTTAACGACTTAGGAGAAAAAAGTTATAAAGAAACCTGGGATTTACAGCTACAGCTACAGTCCGAGATAATACAAGAAAAAGAGCAAAACAAACCATCTACTTACCATATTCTACTAGTAGAGCACCCGGCTGTTTATACTTTAGGAAGAAACGGCAAGCAAACCAACATGCTAATAAATGAAAAGCAGCTACAAAGCAACCACGCTGAATTTATAAAAGTTGACAGGGGTGGCGATATAACATTTCATGGCAAAGGACAGCTGGTTGTGTACCCCATTTTAGATTTAGAGCATTTTCGGCTTGGCTTAAAAGAATACATTCATAAGTTAGAGGAAGTAGTAATAAACACTATTGCCCATTTTGGCTTAAAAGGCGAAAGGGTGGATAGAGCAACAGGGGTATGGCTTGATAAAGGCAAGCAAACCGAAAGAAAAATATGCGCGATAGGTGTAAAATGCTCTCGCTTTGTGACCATGCACGGATTTGCCCTCAACGTAAATACCGATTTAAGCTACTTCAGCAATATTAACCCATGCGGATTTATTGATAAAGGTGTTACGTCCATCGAAAAAGAAGTAGGGGAAAACGTTAACCTCAACGATATTAAGCTAATAGTAACTAAGCAGCTAAAAAAAGTTTTTAACCTAAACTTGCTATAAGAAAAAGATAAAATTTATACATTCGAGAGATTCTTAGCCCAACGTTTTACAAAAGCTGATTAAACCAAATTTAATAATATTGGTCTAAAGACTGATCATATTTTGAATTTGTTTTCATCCATATTATACTATTTGTTATGAAAAGACGTGATTTTCTCCGCGCCGGAGCCCTTGCCGGACTAGTAGGAACGCTTAAACTCGGCGGCGCGAACAAGCTAATGGCTCAACCCAAAAGCTCTGAGCTACCCTACGATCTGGTAACCGCTATGGGCGGAGAGCCCAATGTTATGTTCGAAAAAGCAATTGCATCTATGGGTGGTATGGGCAAGTTTATAAAACCCGGATATCGCGTAGTTGTAAAACCTAATATTGGCTGGGATAGAAAACCCGAGCTGGCTGCCAATACCAATCCGCTATTAGTAAAAACCATCATTCAGCATTGCTTGAAAGCCGGGGCGAAAGAAGTGCTGGTATTCGACCATACTTGCGATGAATGGCGTGCTTGCTATCAAAACAGTGGTATTGAGAAAGCCGTTAACGAAGCCGGGGGAAAAATGGTCCATGCGCACGAAGAAAGGTACTATAGAGAAGTGGCAGTGCCTAAAGGTATTACGCTAAAGAAAGCTAAAATACATGAGGCTATACTCGATTGCGATGCGTGGATAAACGTTCCTATTCTCAAGCATCACGGCGGTGCAAAGCTTACCATTTCAATGAAAAATTACATGGGTATAGTTTGGGACAGAAGATTCTGGCACTCTAACGATTTACAGCAATGCATTGCCGACTGTAGTACTGTGGCAAAACCTGTACTAAATATTGTTGACGCCTATCGTATAATGAAGTCCAACGGACCTAAGGGTAAATCGGAGGCGGATGCGGTAACGCTCAAGGCGCTAATTATGTCAACCGATATCGTTGCCGCCGATACTGCCGCGTTGCGCTACTTTAATCAAGCCGAAACAATGGAAATGGCTGCCGTTAGCCATATCCAGAAAGCAGAATCGTTAGGTGTAGGTACAACTAATTTAGATAAGCTGCGTATCAACCGTATCAGAGCATAAGGTAGCTTACTCGTTTAAGCTTCAATCATTCAAGTTTATACTTAACATTATTATTTGCGGGGTGTAATGTTATACAAAATATTAAAATATATCAGGGTTATTGTAGCTATGATTATGCTGGTTGCAATAACCTTCTATCTTTTAGATTTCTCCGGTCTTGCGCCACAATGGATAGGCGATTTACTAAACCTTCAGTCGGTACCATCAATACTTAAAAATATTAATATTACACTTATCGTATTAATAGTATTAACACTACTTATAGGTCGTATCTACTGCTCTATTTTATGTCCGCTAGGCATTTTTCAAGATGTTATAAGCCGTATAGCAAAATGGAGAAAGAAAAAGAAAAAACGCTACGCCTACACGTCGCCTAAAAACATTCTTCGTTTCGGCATACTTGCCGCTACAGGCGTAACGGCAATTTTCGGGCTTAACCTTCTTCTCATTTTGCTCGACCCATACAGCATCTACGGAAGAATTGCCGTTAACATTTTCCGTCCTGTTTACATCGGTGGGAACAACCTGATAGCAAACATAGAAAGCAACTTCGACAGCTATAATTTCTACCATGTAGGCATAGATACTTTTAGCGTATTTGCCTTTAGCCTGTCTATACTTATGCTTCTGCTTATAATTTATATGGCATATAAGCATGGTAGGTTATACTGCGATACAATTTGTCCCGTTGGAGCATTTTTAGGGCTACTTTCAAAAGTTTCTCTTTTTAAGATGATGATTAATACCAAAAAATGTATCAAGTGCCGTAAATGCGAGATTAGCTGTAAATCGAGCTGTATTAAAAGTAAAACATACGAAGTAGATTTTAGCCGATGCGTAGATTGTTTCAACTGTACAACTAACTGCGGTTACAATGCTATTGGACTTAGGTTTTCGCCATCACCTAGAATGTCGCAAAAGAAGGAAACAAAAGTTGAAATAGCCAATGATTCATATGCTATCAACTCTCCAGATATGGCGAAAAGGCGCTTTATCGGCACTACAGTTGGTACATTTGTCGGTATAGGTTTGCCGGCTCAAGAAAAGGTAATATCCGGCATAAGCACCGTTTCTTATAAAAAGCGAAATCCGGTAAGTCCTCCGGGGTCTATCAGCTTCGAACATTTTAAGAGTAAATGTACGGCTTGCCACGCCTGTGTTAGCCGCTGTCCGAGTCAGGTTCTTAAACCATCGTTTTTACAATATGGACTGGACGGATTAATGATGCCTCGTATGGATTACTTTGCCAGCTTCTGTAATTTCGAATGTACTATTTGTACAGAGGTATGTCCAACAGGAGCGTTGCAGCCGCTAACCGTAGAACAAAAGAAAGTGCTGCAAATCGGTAAGGTTGTATTTGTAAAAGAAAACTGCGTGGTATATACGCAGGATATGGACTGTGGTGCGTGTTCTGAACACTGCCCTACTAAAGCGGTTGATATGGTTCCGTATAAAGGAACTCTTACCATCCCGAAAATAAATACCGATATCTGCATCGGCTGTGGGGGCTGCGAGTTTATCTGCCCTGCGCGTCCTATGCGTGCCATATATATAGAGGGTAACCCTATACATCTTACGGCAGAAAAACCGGAAGAAGCAGAAAAGAAAGAGGTAGAACTCGAAGAGTTCCCATTCTAGAATGGCTATCTATAAACAACCGCCCCCAAAGGAGGCGGTTTTAGTAGAAAATGATAATGAAGGCATAGCCTTCAACACGTTTTGTCGTTAGTCGAACAAGGTAAAATGCTCATTTGTATTCCCCTCTCTCTTATCTACTTCCTCTTGATGCTGCGCATAACGACGAATCAGCTCTTCGTTCAAACCTACAGTATTGACAAAATAACTTCGTGACCAAAAATGGTTGCCCCAATAGGGCTTTTGTCTCAGCTGCGGACAACTCTTGAATGGCTTTATCGCGAGCTTACCTTTTAGCATTCCTACCAATTCGGACACGGATACTCTAGGAGGAATAGAAGCTAGCAGATGAATGTGGTCGGGCTGAACATTTAGCTCTTCTACCTCACTACCCTTCCACTCCGCACAGCATTCGAATGTCGTGCTCTACTAGTTCCTTAACTATACCTGTCAATATTCGAAAACGGCGCTTCGGGTATCAAACTATATGGTAGTCGCATTTCCAAACTACACGGCTTTGCTGCTTGTACTTGCTCATTGGACAAAGATAACCTTTTAGGCAAACCCCTTAGCGCATACCCCCCCCTGAGGAGGTGGTTTTTTATGTGAATAAAACCCAAAGAAAGGCGCTGTTCAAAATTAGACGGCACCTTTCTTACCTAAAGTATATAATGAAAAAACTATTTTATTCTTCTACCTTTAAATCCGCCTCCTTCAACTCGCCTTTATTTTTCATATGAAGACCATCGCAAAAAGGTTTATTCTTACTCTTACCACAACGACATAATGTGACACGATTGCGGATAGGATATATTTTCCCTTTTTCATCCTCAATCGGAATACCTCCTTTTACCCAAATTGGTCCGTGCGACTCAACCGCGATGTCTTCAAGAATACTTATTTCTTGCGGAAGATCAGGCTCTAATACCTTGCCTTCTTTTGTAATAACGGTAAGTCTGCCGCTAGGACAATCAGCACACTCTTGCTTTACCCATTCCCGAGTTTCTTCTGTAAAACCATGCTGAATTAGATTCCATACACCACTCTTTACATTACAAAAACGAGCATGAGCACAAAGCTCTACCGCATCTAAAAGGTTTAAGTCGTACTTACCTTCCATGACATCCGCCATTTCCTCATAAGCTTTATGTCCTGCGGTTTCCGCGCCATCAAAATCCGGATTATGGCTACCGTCGCAAAATGGTTTATTCTTACTTTTACCGCACCGACATAAGTAGCATGTGGCTTGCTCAGAATAATCTTTTACTTTTTCGTAGAAAAGAGGAAATTCTTTTGCATTAGGCACAAGCTTTAGCTGATCTAACGGGATTTTTCCTGTTATTTGATAAGGACCGTTTTTTAGTACTTTTACTTTCATTTCTTTATTTTCTTCCATATGTATTCGATTCATAGGTACGACAGCCTTTGGACGCCAAAGAGCGATTTTTCTTTCTCTGTAGCATATTTAACAATCAAAGTTAGCTTTGGTTCTATTATCGAAGAAAATAATTATAAAAGAAAAGCTTTTACTTTCTTATCCAAACGTTAGCTATTTTACCAAATACCAACTTATGGTAATCTTTTGCTTCAGCATATGCTTCCACAACAAATTGCTTCCCACGCTCGCTAAAAAAATCGTTCGGATTCACAGTAGTAATTTCGATTACCTCACATTCAAGAATAAAACGCGCTTCCTTATAAGTAATATTTCCCAACGGAGTTTCTACCATAGTAAGCGCATGGTTGTTCATCTTATCTGTTCCTCGCCCGCTTTGACTTCCAAAGAATAATACCTCATCTTTATACTGATCGGTAAAATACGACATTGTGTAGGTCTTTTTTTCCTTAATATACTCTAACGTATATCTATTAGCGCGTAAGAAACACCATGTTACCGGATAGTCGAACAGCCGCCCCCAGCCACCAAAGTTGGCTGTCATAGAGTTGTAATTATCAGCCTTACCGCCCGTAATTACAGTATAATCTTCGCCTACCAGCTTAAACACATTATCGGTAATTTCTGTGGGCTTAATACTTGTAAACAGTTCATCAAATGCTTTAGCTTTTACGTCTTCGGATTTTACCTGTACTACAGGTTTACTTTCCTCGTTGTTTTTTGTTTCTACACTCTTAGGAGCATTGTTACATGCAAAGAAAAGTATTGCTAGCGATGCAATAACAAATATCTTTTTCATTTGATTTGATTTTTATAGTTCGAACTACAAATATCAGCTTTTCTGCTTAAATACCGCTTTTCGGTTCGATTCTTTATCGATTTGCTTAAGAAGGTCTTGAAACCCGCGAGCTTTATCTTCGGAGTATCTGCCGGATTCTAAAGGTAACGATTGTACCTCTTTCAACGTTCGCCCTTCACGCATTATCTCTACAGAATATACATCGAAATCCGATTGTATTGTTGACGACTGTGGTATTGTCTCTACTATGTGGGTTTCTGACAGTTCTATAAACAATGTGTCGGTTGTCGGCTTAGCCGATGCAATATATACGTCTAACGTACGCTTTCCGTTTTTCAAAAGATTAATACTTCCTATATTTAACGGTGGTAGGGGAGCCTTTTAAATACGGACTATCATTCATTATTCTCTCATAACACAAAATGCTCTGCCTGTTTTATAGTAGAATTACATATCTGAATTATTTTTACTTTTGTCGTTGCATTGGTTCGGAGCGCTACCGATTAAATGCGCAAAGACTTCTCCAGAAAATACCAACCATTCATATTATTTCCAATCGTAGGCTATATTTAGCGTGGGGTGAGGCTCTAGGGGTATGGATAGTATTTTGGTGAAGGTTTGCGGAATGGTAACGAACGAGCCGATTTGTTCGGAGTAGGGCGTAAAGAAGTCCATACGCACCGCCCTCGTATCGGGATAGGAAAGGATGAGCGGTAGGTTGATTTTGCTGCCGATAGTGAAAGGCTCGCTATCTACGGTCTTTACACCGTCAGCGGTATGCAGTATAATCCTCGTAAATACCTGTTGATTGTTGCCCAAATTGTTGTAGTACTTTAAGCTCCAACCCTTGAACAGGGTTGAGGTTATATCGCCCAAGAAAAGCCTGCTATTGTACGCTTTATTGGCATCGGTATATATGGTATGGTATGGTGGGTGCTGTTATCGACAGGCAGCGTGGGTTGCGCTACCAGCCGGTTGAGGTTCTCGGTTATGGTCTGCTCCGACAGGCAGCTGCTCATGCTGTCTATCTTCAAGCGCTTCAGCAAGTAGAAGCCAGCCTGCTTGTCGAAGTTTTTGGACGGCAGCTTATCAACTTTGTAGTAGGTAGGATAGTAGGCATGTGGCTGCGAGTTGGCGCGGGTAGTGGGTACGTTCTCGGTAAAGTCAATAGTAACAGGTGCGGAAATATAGATGTTAACGCTCCGAATGAGTTGCTTATAGGCTGACAAATCTACGTTATACATCAGCTTGTACTTTAGGCAGGAAGCTTTGACGTTTCGGCAAGTTATGTACATTGTTCCACCGTAGGCGACATGGAGCTGTAGGTGCGTATCCTCGCCGTACCAACCGGCTTGCGGGTAGCTCCGTTCCTCGTCCAGCATCTCTAAGTTTCCGCCGTAAATACCAATCGGATTTGAGTGCTTTACTATCGTTCCATCGAAGAGTTCAAAGGCGTAGATTAGGTAGAAGTAGCCGTCAAACCAGCCCTTATCGTACCACTCGTGTCGCTTCTTAGCCACCCATGCGGCAGCGTGATTCTTGACGTACTCCTGCTTCTCGCTTTCGGATGACGGCGAAGCCCCCTGATAGGCGTAGTCGTACTTATCGGTTGTGGTGGCGTTAACAGGGTAGAAGTCGAATATTGGTAATTCGGGTAATTTTTCGATGTAGTCATACTTGCGGACTAACGTGCCAGCCATATCTTCGGGCGACCACAACGCCCATGATAGGGTTTGCTTGGTTTCGTTAAAAAAGATGACGAGAACATTACCTACCGCATCAAACCTGAACGTATCGTTGGCATCTACGTAGGCGATGATAGGCTCGATATAGGGGTAATGCTCGTAGCCGTGCATCCTGTCCCACCTCAGGGTATTCTGATACTTTGAGATGAGGTTTTTCGTTACCCCTACGTCATGCACGAAAAAGCTTTCCTGTGCTGCCAGATGGCTACCTATGCTTTTCTTAGCTCCGACAGGTCGCCATGCCCCAGAATCGTATCTAAGGTTGAGTATTTCCTGACATGTTCCGTCAGGCGTTTTGTTGTCGGGATTATTTCTTTGAATACCCTGTATATTAATGTCCTTTTGCATGGTAGTGTTGGTTGATGATTTGCCGGTAGATATTCGTTGTACCGCTGCTATTGGCTTGCTTGTCCTTATCCTGTTCCTTTAGCGAGGCAAAGAAGCTACCGATATTCACCAGCTCGTTGTTGGTAATGCGCTTGGTGTACCTATCATCGGCAAGCCGTTCGTTCAGTCGGTCAACAACGGTATTCAACCCTTTGGTAGCATTGCTAAATATAACATCGTTGCTGACTTCAGGCAAACAGCCGACCTCAGTAGCAACTAACAGCGCATTAGTCCCTCCCGACCTCCCCAAACCTTAGAACATCTGTTTACTTCTTATACAGGCGGAACAGGACGATTCTTTAACGATTCGTATAAAGCGCTTGAAAATGCTGCTAATGGGAGGTTTGAAGCGACTACGTACCTGTGCGGAACAGGTTCGTGAAGCAGTACGATGAGGACAAGGCTTTTCTGAAAGACTACTACTCGCTGGTTGATAAGATTAGGGATATTGAGTTCGCGAGGGATGCTACGAAAAAGGCTATCATAGGAAAGAACGGACGGAAGTACGATAAGGCGTTGGTTGAGTATAAGCGGGCGCTTTCTTCCGACCGTTATGTAGCAGCGATGAAAGCCAAGATACATCTTAAAAATACGATGGATAAGATTAATAAAATACTTGGCAGGCTGGATGAAGAAAAAGACCAAGCTGCCGTATCGGAGCTGAAAGCGGAGCGTACTAGGTTGATGAAAAAGGCTAAGGGATATTTGGAGGAGATGGAAAATTGAGCATAATGAATTATGCCATCAATAAAGGATTTACTTTTTTCTCATACCCAATGACCATGTGGCTGTTAGTATAAATTGACGAGGTCGCAAGTAGTATTCGGTATATAGTAAAACGATATCGCTTTGGCGTATTTCTGATAATTTGTTGGTGTCGAACAGGTTTCGACACTCTAACTTTAGACTAACTCTGCTGTTAACAGGCTTAAAAGAATACACTACATTAGAAAACAGTGATTGACTAGTAGACAATCCTGTTTTTTTTGTGTGATAAAGTTCATTCTCAAAACCAATCAGATCGCTACTTGTAATATATAAATAAAAGTCCAACTTGTGTTTTTGGTTCAGAAAATTTGAAGACGAACTGACAATATCTGTTTTTGTTTTGGCTAATCTGTATGAATAACCAACGCTAAAGTATTTTGAAAAACCGAATAAAAAATTGGGTGTAACAGCAAATACTTGCTGATTCATCTCTTCAAGTTGTCCGCTTAGCAAATAATCGAAGCAATTTTTTGAGTATTCCCCTTTTATCCCTAACGTTGTTTTAAACCCGCTTATATACCGGCTAAACTCGGATAACAAGTTGTTTATTTTCGTATCATTATCTCTTCTTTCATATCTATATGCGAACAGTCCACCACCTTGCGGAACCTGGTTAAGCATCAACCCTCTTTTGGTATTTGACATGTTCCAGCTAATACTGGCAAACAACCCTTTTGCCAGATTTTTATAAACGAACTCTGTTCGCAGATTTGTCGACTTAACAACATCTATGTCTGCTTGATTGCTTCTCGTCTGCCTATGATTAACAATAACATTACCCATCAATAGGTTGTTCATGTTTCCAAGTGCTTTGGATTGGCTGGCAAATAAATTCCAAGCGATGCTACCTGTCGGTTTATATTGAATAAAGGCGGAAGGTTTAAAAAACCAGCGGTTCATTTCGTCGCTTGCGCTATGCCTATTATCTATAATACTAAGCATGGTATATTGCAGGGGTAGCCCTAGCCGAAAAAGTATTTTTCCCTTTTTATACTCCACATTTTCTCTTACAAATGCATCCCACTTAGACCACTTTAATGCATTACTTAAAGAGTCTGCCGTACTCAAAATACCATCTACTACAACCGCCGTTTCATATTTTTGATGCTCGTGATCGACTCCCAAAACTGTGCTAAACAGAAGCGATTTTACAGGAAGAGAAAAACTTAACTTATTGGTTGTTATAAAGCTCCGGTTGCTGACCTGCTGCTCCAACTCATTGCCTGTAATAAACACCCCTGGGAGAAAATCAAGCGTTTGAGGGGAATCATTATAGTCGACAACGGACTCGACTCTTAGAAAGTTCTTTTTAATCGGAATCAAAACATCCAGCGTATTTGCAATGGTGGTGTGTGGGAGCTTTGCTTTAATAGCTTGATTCGTACCGCCAGTTATTTCAGCATTATCGGTGTCCCAAAACCGTCCAAAGCTTACCTTATTTAGCAAATAGCGCGACTTTACGTTCTGAGTTAAGCTAAGGTTGGCAATTAGACTGCCACGGAATAGCGTGTTTCTTTGACGTTCGTATATATTTAGCACCGAGTCTTGCAAAAAGTAAGATGTGGCAACATAACCCTCTTCCGCAATATTGTCATGGTAGTAAGATCCGCTTATCTTTAGTTCCGTGGTTGACGAGAGCTTAACAAGGTGGTTGTATGTGGCGAGGTTCGCTTCGTTGTCTAAATACTTGTTTCTAGCAATGGATAGCTGTGATAAGTTTGGAATTTCAACTAAGTTGGACTTCAGTGTTGCCGCTCCATCAAGCTTACCGTTGCTAAAGGTAAGCGTTCGATGCTGCGTACTTAAATCGTTACCTACGTTGTTTGTTTGCCAAGATGCTATTACCTGCCGTCCTTTTGCGAATAGCATGGGGGTGAGGTTTACATCCCACAGCAACGGAGAAAAGCCTGCGCCAACCTGCGCCCTACCGGTAACCGCAACGCTGCTCTTAAGTTTAATGTTGAGCGATGTTGAACTGCTGCTTATAATTCCATCAACTGCTTTTATGGGTTGGTGGTCGTGCAGCACCTCTACAGAGCCTACGGAGGTGTGCGGGAGGTTGTTGTTGGCTAAGGCGTACCTGCTTTCCAACAAATCTAAACCTTCAATATAGTATTTCTCTATGTGTTGTCCCTGAAAGCTGATTTTGCCGCTTTCGTCAACATCAAACCCTGGCATTTTTTTAATTACATCGCCAATAGAAAAGTCCTGTTTCCGCGCGAAGGCTTGCACAGAATAAACCGTCGTATCTCCTTTTCGGTATATGGGACTTGCTCGTATTTTTGCCTCCTCAAGTAGGTGGCTTTGGGGTTCTAGCGGAATACTCAGCGCCTGACTTCTATTAGCCAAGCGCAATAAGGTATCGGCATATAGCATCGATTTTATTGACAGCGCGATAGAGTCGCCACCATGCTTTACCGATATTTTAAATCTTCCATTATTATCAGAAAACCCATAGGTAATAATGCTTTCCGCGTCTTTTAGTGGACGAATAATAATGCTTACTCCTGAAAGAGAGCCGCCGCCCGAAGAAAAGAGCGTTCCCTCAATTTCAACTTGACCCAAAAGTGGAAAATAGCCGAAACAGAGCAGCAGTCCTATAAGCATGCGATTCATCACGAGGCTGATTAATACTTTTCAATAAAGTTATTCCTCCGCTGTATTCTTGCGATCCCTCTCGCTCTCATCGCGTCATCGCTAAAAGTAAGCGTGTTAAGCCGCTCGATAAAACCGGACTTGCTTGCCTCTAGGGCTTTAACATAGCCCTTAGCGTCAGTATTAATATAGCTGCGCTTAACAAAATATATCGGTTTTTCTTTTACATTTCTAATCTCCTGCAATTCAAAAACATGCTCGTTATCACTGTCTGCCACCCTTACAATTAAACCGGGAAGCCCATTAAATTTATACGGGCCATCAATGATGGGTATCTCCGTAGTAAACCATGCTTCATAGTCGCGTCCCGCGAAGTGGCATGTTGCCTTAATACAGCTTAATCCCAATATCGTTTTTTTAGAGTTATTATCAATATTCCAATCAAACCCCACCTCTTCTTCAACGGAATAATAGCTGGATACTCCTAAGTCTCGCCCTATAAATGAGGAAACCTTTGCGTTAGGATAATTTTTATAAATACTATAGGAACAAAAAACATGCGAGGGCAAATTTTTGACCATAGGATATACTTTATCAAACACTGAGCCTGAAGACTCTTTTGAATAAACCATTATCAGCGAATCGGTGTATAGGGTCGTTGAACTACAAAATTTCGAATGATTTTTACCTACCATCAACGCCATTTCATATTGCTTCAGTGATTCGGGGTTCTTGTGCTCTTCGTAAAATTGGTAGTTGTACATAAATATAGCAGAGCAATCGTCAATCTCTTTATACTCTTGGGATTTTAAATTGTTTATTGCCAACAAAAGCAATAGTAAAAAAAATGTAGTCCTTTTCATAATGTTCTTATTAAATTAGAGTTTATATTCAATAACGAATTCCAATGTTGATTATCGGGTAATTACAACAGCCGCATTTTAAATATTCTGCTGTAAATCAACATATTGAAAAAGGTGTTTTATAAACAATCGATTTTCATGTATTTAATCGCTTATCGCATATGATGTCTATTAAAAACCATAAGTTCGTTAGCTAATATAAAGTATTTCTGGTTGTACGAAATATATACAGAAGGAGGAGACTAACGGCGGACCTCCTCCTTTGCATTCGTGTCAAATCTTTAAATTATAATGCACAAAAAACATCAGCAACATCAAGCAGAAAGTATATGTTGGATTCATGACTGTCGCCGCATATTGCGCCAGCTATATAGTTGCCATTATCACAGCTGATTTCAAAATCTCCACATTCTTTTGCGTTCGCAGTATTAAAAGAAAGTGCGCTTAAGCCCAATAACATGGTAAAAGCTATCAAATAAGTTTTAATTTTTTTCATAATAAAAAGATTAATAGCATTAGAATATCCGAATTATTTACATGGGCAATTCCTAACCAGAAACTCCCCATACCGTTCCGCTTCAATCTTGAGAAGGCTAACGGCTTCCCAATACACATAAGAAGAGTAAGAATGTATCGGTGTTTTATTATCTTTGTAGCACCTTTCCGTGGTTTTAGTTAACTTAGCTAATCTTCGCGGGGAGACTTTTTATTTTGTATAAAACAGAATTGTGTAAACACCATGTAGGATGGCGAATCCGTTAAATGGTTACATTCCGTAGTCCAAATATAATATAAAATTCAACATGTACGTTAAATTATGATAAATAAACATCCGTATGCGGCTACCATATTGTGTCGAACGCTTACACTCAAATAGCTGGTTTTTATGCGTTCAGCAACGATATTTTGATTGTTTATGCGCTTGCTATTGCATAAATCTATAGAAGAATAGGATGGCTATTACCATCCTATTCTTCTATTGCCGACTTTTACTTCTTCCGGCTCTTAGAGAATGTAATCTATTCTATCGTAATCTGTAAAAGTTAGTACTTCATCGTACAGAGTTAGCATGAATAGCAGCTTTACCGACACTTTTATTTTTTCCTTTCAAATCCTCTCCCCAAAGCCCGGATGGCGTTTGAAAAGAAAAAATAATCGTCCGATAGGTCTAGGTTCGCAAAGTGTCTGTCAGATCGAGTCTCGGTTATTACAAGCCTCATTATTGGTGATATTCTCTTTTCTTCGCCGTCGGGTTTTTGCCGCATGAAGTAGTCGTATTCGAGAAAGCCGTCCGTTAACTTTTGGTAGCCGCTGATGGCGACGATCTTTCTGTTCTCTAATGCGGCTTCAATCGACTTGTTGTCCTTCAAATATGATTTGGGTATAGGTGGTTCCGCTTCATCGCAAACGTAATCCTCTATGTAAGAAACCGTCCGATCTCTCAACTCGCCATACGCGTTTCCTGCTACGTTATTTAGTACTAATGATTGCCGAGGATATTTTCTTGGGTATCGTGCTTTTTCGTGTTCTAAAGCCTCGTCGCCGAGGTTATGGGCGCGGAATAGAGCTTCGTTATTAAAGTCCGAAAAAGAGGCGTTTTCGCCTATCTCTCCGCTTCTTTCGAGTTTAAGCGTTCTTGCCGGAGCGTCAAAGGCTATCATGGGAAAGAAGGGACGGAAGTACGATAAGGCGCCGGAGGAGTATAAGCGACCGCTTTCTTCCGACCGATATGTAGCAATCATGAAAGCCAAAGTACATCTAAAAACTACGATGGATAGGCTAAACAAGATACTTGGCAGGCTGGATGAAGAAAAAGACCAAGACGTTGTTTTGGAGCTAAAGGCAGAGCGTACAAGATTGATGAAACAGGCTAGAGGGTATTTGGAAGAGATGGAGTGAAAACAACCCTAGATAAATGCAAGTTAAGAAGCATGTTTTATTAAAATATACAATAAATTGATGTTAGTTAAAAATCTTTTAATATATTAGTGGCGTGTAACATTTTTTAATAATGAAAATGGTAGATTTTACAAATTCAAAAAATTAGTCTATTTGATAATCTACATGAAATAGGCTGTTTAGTTGACAATTCTGAAATGTTATTCATTCATACATATATAATTAGTATTAAATAATATGATTCTCTCCAGGTAGCAGATTGATTTAAAAAAGCTAGATTATGTTGAACTGAAATTGACTTATGATGAAAACCATTCTTACCACCACTTTTTTACTACTTCTGATGTGTAGCAAATTGGTTGCACAAGAGTTATTGATGTCTAGCGAGAGTAATATAGACACCACTTGTAATGTTATAAAAATAGCGCATAATCCAAATATTACCGCTAATTCATCAAATCTTGTCAATTTATTTTCTAACGTTCAGTATAGTTCGAGTTCGGGAAGTGAAATCCTTTCACATATTCCTAACCAACATGAGATTTCCACTAGCTATGCAGTGGGAGAGATACCTATTAATGTGTCTTTTTCTCCTACCGGAAGCCTTTCTTGCACAATTCCTATAGACGTTGTTACCAGGCTTAACAGCTTGCAGCCCAACATAGCGTTGCTATACAATAGTAACGGGGGAAATAGTGTTGTAGGACAAGGGTGGAGTATTAGTGGACTGTCAGCTATTGTTCGTACGAATTCTACCGTTTATCATGATGGAAATGCTGGACCTATATTGCTAGATAATGATTCAAGATACCCCAATAATGGACAACGAAGACCTGGTAATACATCTCCTATACCGACAAACATTCAACCTGTTGGTACATTCAGCCTAGATGGTATTCGATTGCTTGAAATGGAACAAGACGGGAGTAATGTTATTTATGAGGCTGAACAAGGTAATATACGGATTACAGCTTATGTGGCTTCTGGCGTAATAAAGTATTTTAAAGTGTTTTATCCTAATGGTACTACAGGCATATTTGGGTATGAAAACAACACCTCAAATCAGCTCTGTTACCCTCTTACCCGTTTTGAAGATACTAATGGTAGTTATGTATCGTACAACTATGTTTTTCGAAAAGAGCACTACTATATCGATCGTATAGACTATGGGGCATCGGCAGCAAATGCTAGCCACTTTGCCTCTGTAAAGTTTAATTATAGTACAAGATCTGATATCAGTATGGCATATGTTGCAGGTAAAAAAATAGTAGAAGACTATTTGCTGAATAGCATTGTTTGTAGTTCTGGAACTACTGCTATACGAACATATACGCTGACTTATCAAACAGCTGATGTCTCTTTACTTAAGCAAGTAAGCTATACAGAGGGCGGAGCCAGCCTTAATCCTCTAAAATTCTATTATGGTACAGATGGGCAGGTTCAAGATATTAGGCATGTGCAGCTTAATCTAGCCTCGTGGGTTCCGGATTCAAATATGAAGTTAGCAATATGTAGGGGCAAGTTTGATGTTGGCACTAACGATGATGCGCTAATTATCTATCCACAAAAAAATCCATATAGTTGGAACGAATCAAAAGAAAAATTTATTAATGAATATCATCCTGACCAGGAGATTATTGTTTACCAAAGACTAGGGGATGGATATGATTACGGCTCCGGTTTTACAAGGCTTACTGCAGAAGAAGGATTTGTACAAATCCTTATCGGAGATATTGATGGTATAGAAGGTGATGAGGTTATAAAAATAAATAACCAAATGGTAAACGGTTATGATAGGTTGACTATTAAGACTTATAAACCTTATGCTGTATCTGGTCTCATTTTATATAAATCTACTACTATAAATCTGCCTTATGGTCGTCTTGAAGGCTATTGGGATAAGTTGATTCCTAAGTCTTTTGTTTTGGGCGATTTTAATGGAGATGGAAAACAAGAACTTTTGGTTGTTAGAGCAGGACTTAGCAATTCTTTTGATGGAATTATATATGCAAGCAAACCTAGTTTTTTCAGCGCATATTTTATAGTAGATTTAGATATAGGTAGCATAGTCTGTGAAAAAAGTGCACATGATATTCCGGAGTATAATAAAGATGGATACCAACTTTTCCCTATAGATTATGATAGTGATGGTAAAACAGATATGGCAATAGTAACATCTGATGGCTTAATAATACAAACATTCGAATGTTCTGAAACTTCGTATTCTTCAGTAAAAACGCTTGTACCCTCAAGTAGCATATTTAATTTAAGAACATTTTCATATTACCATCGCGATTTATTAGTTGGCGATATTAATGGTGATGGCAAAACAGATTTTTTAATCTCGCCTCCTCCATCAGGTTGGGGTTCAAGGGAAGAGTGGGTGCCTAGAGGATGTTGCGACGAACAAGACCTTTCTTCTCCCTCATCAGGTTTATACATATGTAAAAGTTGTGGAGATGTTATTCTATCGCATGAAGGAGGTTATGAAAGTATACCATACTATAACGATAATGGAAATGTATGGACAGTACACTACTCAAATGGGAAAGATGGTTTTGATACACAGTCTATGCCAATAGATAGGTTCGAGAGTTTGAATAAGTATGTACTTCAGGATGTAAATCAAGATGGTTTGCTGGATTTTGTTAGAACAGATGAGGGGAAAATCCGGGTATTTTTGAATCGTAATGGAGCATTTCAGACCGACCCAAGCCTAACAACAGATTTCATTAGTCACCACTTAAAACTTATTCCCAGCGATGTACCTATTAATAGCATGTGCAATGCCGATCTTTTATGCCTCAATATAGATAAGATACATAAAGTCAGCTTTAATAGAGATGATGGTATTCAGCGAATGCTATCAGGTGCTGTAAATAGCTTTGGCATAGTTACAAAAACGGAGTATAGACGCTTAAATAAAAATGGAGATTATTTAGAGCACTATTATGATGATGGTAGCAGTGGGCACTATAGCTTCCCCTATGCAAGATTTTCAGGACCCTTGGCTGTGGCTAGTAAAGTTGAATCATATGGTAACAATATATTGCTAAGTTCGGTAGAATATGGTTATAGAAATGCTGTTGTACATAAACAAGGGTTAGGCTTCTTGGGTTTTGAGCAAGTTCAGATAAAAAACAACCTGAAGGGTCAAACAGCAACAGCAAAATACGACCCGTTACGCTATAGCGTTTTGATAGAAGAATCAATACCTAATATTTTGAAAGTAAGTTACGATTACGATGTTCTAAAAAACCAAACTCTAAAAATAAACTTACGTACAAAAATAGCTCAGGATTACCTTAAGAATATTACAGTATCTACAGCATATACATACGATAGCTATGGGAATCTTACAAAAGAAGAAACCAGCTATGGAGAAGGGCTGTCTACCATAGTAAGCACTACTTATCAAAATATCAGAAGTAATTCTCAAAATATAATCGGACTACCTGTAGCTATAACTACCCAGAAAAAACGCAACAATGATATTTGGGTAACGCGTAAGGATATAGAATATAACGATAAACTTCTACCTAGGCTTCAAAAAGAATACGCGCAGAGTTCTCTTATAGGTTTTACAGGAGGCAATCAAGTAAGAGAGGTACAATGGACTTATGATAGCTTCGGTAATCTCAAAAACGAGAAAATTCGTCACTATTCATCATCAGACTGGCTTGAAACAAAGTATGAATATAGCTCTAACGGTAGATTTTTGACGAAGAAGACTGATCCGATGGGATTAAGCAATACATATGCATACGACCAAACCAAAGTGCTGCTTACGTCAACAGCCAACCATAAGAATAAGCAAACAACACTTGAGTATGATGTATTAGGTCGTGTTGTTAAGGCTAATTATCCTGATGGAAGCCAAGGTACAACAACTTACGAATGGACGGTTGGCCAAACCATTAATGGGGGAGGTAAGGCTGTTTATAGAATTACGGAGAAGGCTACTAATACTTCTGATATTTACACATACTATGATGCTCAAAATCGCGAAATTTTAGTTGAGCATAAAGGGCTTAACGGAGCAAATATTTTTGTAGAAAATAAGTATGATAACTTAGGACGGTTAGTTAGTGTATCTGATCCTTATATTGGGGTATCGACTGCACTTTGGAATACTACAGAGTACGATAGCTACGATAGACCTATTAGAGTAACCCATCCAACCGGAAATATTGAAACCTATGCTTACGATGGCAACAAAATAACCGTTAGCAGCGGGGGGATGGCTAAAACAATCACATACAACGCATGGGGAGAGGCTGTAAAAGTACAAGATCCGGGAGGAGCCATTCAGTATACCTACAGACCGGACGGGCAGATAAATCGTACTACCGCTCCCGACGGCTCGAGAACAGAATTTCAGTATGACAGCTACGGTCGTCAAACAGGGTTAACAGACCCAAGTGCTGGAACGCTTACTTATACATACGATGCTAACGGCTATCAAAACAGCCATAAGAATGCACGTGGGCAAATTATTACTACAACATTTAATAAATTTGGCTTACCTACGCAACGCTTTACACCAGAAGTTAACACCTCTTATACCTATAATAACGATTATCAGCTATCAAAAATATCCGATTCAGAATCAAACGGAGGGGGGATCTCAAGTAATTTTGATCCGGTTATACTTATAGCTGAAAAAACATATGTATATGATGATTTTGGTCGTATGATTAAAGAGACGGATAAGGTAGGATCGGAACAGCTGGAGATAGTCTATAGCTATACCGTAAACCAGCTTACAAGCGTTGGCTATAGCAAAATGCCGAATAAGCCGCTACAGTATACGTATGATAGCTATGGTAACCTTACCACAATTAAGCTGAATGGCGACGTAGTATGGCGGCTCGTGCAGGAAAATAGCAGAAGGCAGGCTTTAAAAATATTGCTGGGTAATGGGGTAGAGCAAACATATGGCTACACATCAACAGGGACACCAACATGGCGAAGAGCAGGTGTACTAATGGCAAGTCCATTTCAAAGTTTCAGCTATGGTTTCGATGAGGCTAAAGGGCTTCTGGATTTTAGAAGCGATGTGGTTAATAGCACTCATGAAACCTTTGCTTACGATAACCTTAAACGCCTTACGCAGCATAACGATTATAAGCAGCACCAGATTACGTATAATAGCATGGGTTCGCCAACACGAAAGACCGACGTCGGTCAAATGGTTTACAACGTAACCAATAAGCCTTATGCTATCGGTCAGGTACAGCAGAATACAGGTAGCATACCCATCCGTGAGCAGTATGTTACCTACAGCTCTTTTGATAGACCGATAAGTATTTCGGAGAATGGCTATCAGGCCAGCTTTACCTATAGCGTCGATGGTGCCAGAAAACTTATGGAGGTAACCCATAACAATACACAGCTATTAAGCCGCTATTACCTGTCAGACTGCTACGAGAAGGATATTGTAGCCGGAGGTACACAAACCGAGCGGCTTTACCTTGGCGGTAGTGGATATAATGCTCCGGCGGTATGGATTAAAGAAAACGGGCAGGAAAAGTTGCTATACATACATCGCGATTATTTGGGTAGCATTACCCATCTTAGCGACGCTACCGGCATAAAAGCAGCCGAGTACAGCTACGATGCCTGGGGACGTTTACGTGACCCCGCGACCTTGAAACCTTATGGTTTTGACGAGCAGCCAACGCTGATACTTTGGACGTGGTTATACAGGACACGAACACCTGCCGTGGTTTGGGCTGATAAATATGAATGCCCGTCTCTATGATCCTGTACTAGGGCGTTTCCTTGCTCCCGATCCGTATGTGCAAATGCCTGATTTCTCGCAGAACTTTAACCGCTACAGTTACGTTTGGAACAATCCGCTGAAGTATACTGACCCGAGTGGGGAAATCGTTTGGTTTGTACCTGTTATTATAGGCGCAGTAGTAGGCACTTATATGGGAGGAACATTAGCAAATAATAGTTACAATCCTACAAAATGGGATTGGAGTTCAGGAAAAACTTGGAGCTATATGGCAGGTGGTGCTGTCGTTGGTGGGCTTGCTGGTTGGGCAGGTGGAGCGATTGCAGGTTCAGGTATTCCGATGGCTAATACCGCTGCGATAGCGAGTTCTTCATTGATTAATTCAGTAGGTACTTGGGCTTATACAGGTGGGCAAACGCCAATTAGTATAAGTTTTGGTATTGCCTCATACGATTTTACTAATAACCAATGGGGCTATCTTGGCAAAAAAGGGAATAAGTGGTATGAAAATGTGGGATATGGATTGGGAGCATTAGCGAATTTAGCAGATGTTAATCTACTTATTAATAGGACCCCTGCAACTTTATATACTGATGATAGCGACTTTATTTCACATAGTGCGATTGTTGATGACAACGGAAATCCCATGATGTCTTTTGGACCTAATGATACAAAAGTTCCTAATACTAAGTGGGGATACGCTACATATTTTAGGAGCAGTACATCGGATTATACTGTATACCCAACCCTACCTGTGGAACTTTCCGTTAATAAATATGCTATTGACGCAGTAAGAGGATTGGGGAAAATATTACCATTTCAAGGTATAACAACCAATTGTGTTAATATGGCATCTTTATCGCTTTGGTTAAATGGAATACCTAATATAGGTTTACATCCTTATCTTTTATATGCTACAACTTGGGCATATTCTGTAGGAATAAGACCTGATTTATTCTCGTATTATTTAACAAATCCATATAGAAAGTAATGAGAACACTAATTGTTATTTTGTTATTTATGCTAACTTATTGTGATAAAGCAGAAGGTCAATCATCTCAAATAGCGATTGTTGATGGTAATGTATATATGTATGAGTACGCAATAAAAAAGCCTAATCAGGTACATATCGGATTTATTATTATAAGCAATGATTTGATAATTCAGGATATTGGTTTTATTGTAAACTTTTCAAAAGGCAAGATGAAAAATGTATTCAGAAGGGATAATGCAATAACAAATACTGTTCAATATTCAAAAAAAGACGGTAATATATTGATTAAAAGAAATAAGTTCTTATGCTACGATAATGGAAATTTTATAAACAGGGAAAAACGAATATCAGATAGTATTTATAAAATGATTTCTCCCTCTTTTTTGGAAATAACGAATAAGGAACGATTAGAAATGTTAAATGAACTTTCAATGTAAAGCAAGCAGCTAATTTATAAGAATGAGTTTGATTAAATACGTAAAGCATGAAAACAAAATCGTTGATACTAATACTAATGCTAATGCTATTTTGTACAGCATTATTGGCACAAGGCGGAAAGTTAGAAGAGGTTGCCGAAGATGTAACCTTTATATACAAGTACGACGCATCAGGTAACCGGATTAAGCGAGAATTTCGCACATTAGATGATAATGGGCCTATTCCTATTGATTCTTTAATTGTAGATCCAGATCCCACAAATCCTTTTAATATAGCAGTACATCCTAACCCTACCTCAGGTGTTTTTACGCTTATAGTAACCGGTCTTGCAAACATGGGGAATGTTTCATCCTCAATAATGATTTTTAATGCTAGCCAGACTCTAGTTCTTAGTGCTAATAAGGTAGAACGAATGCAGTCGTTAGACATTTCGGATAATCCACCCGGTTATTATTTTATGGTAATTAAGGTTGGTGATTATACACGATACATTACTATTATAAAACAATAGTTGAATTGCTTGAAAACAATGTGAAGAAAGCAATTGTGCTTAATACCTAAACGTATTGTTTCTCGAATACCCTACAAGTATGTTATCTGGAAATATACAGAAATAACGGCTGTAACTCGCAATGAGTAATATATATAATATGGGGTATGGCATGTTAGTTAGGGCTGTGCAATCAATTTCTTTAGTACTAGAGGAAAAGATTTATAGTATTCAATTACCACTCCTTGTGGAATGAAAACTTTTTATGATAAAGATTTTGAGTTTACTGGCAGATAAACGGGAATCGCTGAAATGGTTATTGATGAAATGTTCCTTTTTCGGCGATTACTAAACCTTGTAAAACATTTCTTTAAGAATAATTGTAGCAGAAAAGGAGACTTTGTTCTCCTTTTCTGCTAATATACATACTTGATTTTATTGTTTCTCGTCAATTTTTATTGTCTGTAGTTTTATATTTTTCTAATGGTAATCTGAGTTTTATATTTTATTCCTACTAAACTATTCGGATCTAAAGCCAGCTCTGTGAGCTCTTCATCTTTGCTATCCAGCTCGCTGTTCATGGTAGAAAGAAAACCTCTCAGCTCATCGTTCTTAGCCGTAAGCTTTTTGTTTTCTTCTAGTAATACTTTAAGCTTCTTAGCCAGCAAGTAAATAGTTACAGCCGAAAAGAATAGAATTATTGAGAGTATGAAATAAGTTGTTGTCATGGTTGTTTGTTGTTAATGATTAATGGTTATCCTATTGTCGAATCTAGCAGCGGTCTTTTCCTTACTATGGTTGTTCTTGGTTTCTCTACGATGATTTCAGGCGCATCCATTTGCTCCAGCGCAATGTACAAGCCAGTCCCTGTCGATATAACGCAGTCGTCCTTTTCGCCCTTCATCGCCTCCATTTTGCCTGACGGATGCGTAACGAAACGCTCCATTTCGTAGGGAACCTGCTCATCCCGCTCGATGTACCCGCCTTCACGGGAAAGCTTAATCAGCGTGTTAATAATGATTGGTCGGGTTGATACGTTGGTATGAAAACCGTACTTAACCTTAGCGCTAGCCCGCGGGTTATCGGGCGTTGATACCGTAGTGTAGTAGAGGTTATCGTAGTAGTCGGCTAGCTCATCGAGAACCGTCAGCGACTGGTCGCCCACGTTATACTCATCCTTTGCCTTCAGCGAGTTCTTCTCCACCACCAGCAAGGCATCGCAGTACCATGCGGCGATTTGCGCAGCCTTCCACGCTACCAAGTCCGCATCCAGATGACCTCTCCATGTCGCTACCGCCTCCACCATACCGCCGTCCAATAAGCCCAACCTGTCGAATACCCGAATAACCGAGTAGTCCGCTCCTTTCCAGCGTCCGCCAATATCCACTACCACCACATACCTGTTCCTAACCTTAATTGAGGTATCAGGCATAGACCATACCTTTAGGTGTCCGTTGGAAGAAGCATCAAACGCTATGCTATCAAACGCCTCTACCCCCCTTTGCGCATCGGCTGTAATGTCGCCCACCCACTCAAGCGTAAAGCAGGTCGCCTTAACGTTGGCAACCGACTTGCGGGAAAACACCCTCAAGCCCGAAGTCTGGAACGCATCCATCGGAAAGTTCGGGTACTCCTCCAGCATCTTATCGTTCTCGTAGCCTAGCGCAAGCCTCGTATCGAACCACCACTTGACGCTCTCCAGCGTTGCTCTGGCATCCCATAAGCTGAGGGCGTAGTCCTTATCCTCTGCCGTCGTGTGGTTGATGCTCTTCAGGTAGTCTTGGTAGTCGTCAATATCGGATTGGTATTCGGGTATCTCATACGTACCGACAAAGATGTTCCAGTAGGCGGACTTGCCCTCCTCGCTTTTCATCCATTCTTTGTACCAATAATTTAACCCCTTTGCGGTTGATTCCCGCATGTGGATGAGCCACAGCTTGGAGTTGATGGGCATACCAGCCGTAATCGCTTGGTTTAAGGATTCGGCAGATTTTTTAGCGCCTTCGCCCCATATCCCGACTTCGGTAGCGTGTAGCAACCGCCATGACTTACCGCGCAAAGAGTTCGGACGTTCCACCGAGCCGACCGTTATCGTACCCCGCTTTTGTACCGTACCGTTCTTAACCACCACCAGCTCCTGCGATTTGCTCTTGCCCTGCATGTTGGCAAGCCTTACGGCTGCCACCTCTGAGGGGTAGCTCTCAAAGAGCGTTTCGACCGTTTTTTTAGCGGTGTCGGCCTGCCGCTCCGCGTCCGCTACGATGGCGCTCCATGCGTATGGAATGATGAACAGCCGCGCCCGAGTAAAGTAGATGCGGGTAAGGGTTGAACCGCCCCACTGTCGGGCTTTCAGGAGGTTGTATAAGCCCTGCCTACCTTTAGCTCGGTCTGCTTCTAAGATAGCCAAGACCTTTAGCTGTGGGCTGTTGCAGCTAAAGGCAACCACCTCGCCGGCTTTGTTGATGACGTGGGCGCGGCTGACCGCACAGAACTCGAAGTCGTGCGCGAACCGGTCGTCAATGAAGCCCCGCATGAAGGCAGCCCCGCTGATGCTACTACCGACATGGGAGAGTACCCGCTCAACCGAACTCAGCTGTTTAAGCAGCCGTACAGGCTGAACGTTCAACACGCTATTTGGTAAATACCACGTATAGCGTTGCCGCTCGAAGGTGAAGCGCGGCTTAAATCAGGCAATGGGCGAACCCTCGCCTGTGTAGGGATTGTACGGCGTGTTCAGCTTCTCCTTACGGAGCTGGTTCTCCTTAATGGTATGGTTGAAATCGGTCAGCGCCTAGCCTTTCTTTTGCTCCTTTAGGCGGGTTCGGATAATTCTGCTAATGGTTTGAATGGAATCGTAGAAGCCGACCTTAACCCTTACCCGCTCGTATATATCCGCTTTGCTTAAATGGGGCGTTAGGTTCTCCCTTCGTCCGCCTATGCTGGCGTTCCGCGGCTCGGTCAGCACCTCGTGGTAGGCTTCCACAACCCTCTCGGTTTTGTAGCTGCCGGACTCGGAAGTATTTCTTCTTTCCGCTCTCATTTTTTACCGCAAAGCTACTGTACGTAAGGCACTAAGCCAAGCAAAACGGCTGCTCAAATCTGACAACGGCGACTATTAAATCTGACATCGCGATAAATAGCGTCAAGACCGCGACGAATAAGGCGTTCAAGTCCATCGTATTGCTGCATATTTGAAGCAAAAAACAGACGATAGCGACGTCAGCAGAACAAGATACGCCAGCACAGCAAGAGGGGATTTCTCCCCTTACCGCCTACTTCCTAGAGCGCAACCCCGAGCTGGAGGGGTTGGACGATGCAAAGGCTCGGGAGATGGCGATTCAGCATATCACCGATTCGGATAGCGCAGCCAAACAGATAATGGACGCGATGGAGCGAGCCCCCTTAGCGGTAGAGGTGCTACAGGAGTTCGGACGTACAGGCTCGTTTATCGCAGCCCTAGCCAAGTTCTACACCCCAGAAGAATATCAGGAAGAGTTTGAAGCCTTAACCGAAGGCTCTCCGGCGTATCAGGCTAAACAGGCGACCATTTCAGACAGGAAGGCAAAGAAGGAGAAGGAAGCGGAACGTAAGAACGCCTTTGAAAGCTCCCAAAAGACTTACGATAAGTGGGTGGAAGAAAAGGGGCTGTCGGATGAGGAGCAGGAGCTGTTTGAGGAGGAAATCAAACGCTTCGCTCTAATCTTCGAGGACGGAAAGCTGACGGAGCCGAGCTGGATAAGCTTTGGTCGATGTACGACATGGAAAACATCGTAGATGCAGCCCTTAACAACGGAAAGCCGGCGGGGCGTAACGAAGCAATCGCAGCACGCAGGGCAAAAGCCAAGACGAAGAAGCTTACCCCTGTACCCGAAATCAACGGCGGTGGCGGTATGAACGATACCGAGCTGCCCGAAGAGGTGAAGGAGCTGAATAGTATAGCAGAAGCATCGAAAAGGAATAACAGATTCTAAGCAAAGCCATCAGGGGGAAAGGATGAAGAGATGGTATTGCGATGTGCGATAGGAGTATTGAGATAAAAGATAAGAGAACAAAGACAGCTAACGAATAACCATTAACGACTAACAATAAAATGAAAACAAGATTACAATTAACGCTAACGAACAGGATAAGCCTCCCCTTTTTAGGATTACGTCAAATCCCTTTCTTTTTGATCTCTAAAAACAAAGTTATGAAAAAGTTCGTAGTTGGAGTTGATGCGAGCAAAGAAAAGCCGGACGGCTGTCTGCTTGATTCAGGAGCTAGAAAGCTTGTCCACAGAGATGAAGGCAAAAGTGCTGATTATCGACAACCTTACCCACCTGAAGAAGGAAACTGAGCGGGCCGAGGATGCCCTACCCCTGATGAAGCGATTAAAAAATATGGCTAACCGACACGGGCTATCCATACTGGTTATTGCTCACACCCCTAAACGAGACGCGGCAAGACCGCTTTCGAACAACGACCTGCAAGGTAGCAAGATGCTCAGCAACTTTTGCGACAGCGCCTTTGCCATCGGGAAAAGCCTAAAGGATAAACACCTGAGGTACATCAAACAGGTTAAGCAGCGGATGACGGCGGAGCTGTACGACGGAGAAAACGTATTCGTATGCGAGCTGACCAAAGGCGAGCAGGAAAACTTTATCGGCTTTAAATTTCTGGAAATGGGCTACGAGTACGAACACCTGCGGCAGCTTGATGAGATAAGCAAGGAGGAGCGCAACCAGCTGATCCTGAAAATGCATAAGGAGAGGAAGAGCTCGCGTATAATTGGCGAGGAAATCGGCCTATCGCATACCGCCGTACAAAAGATCTTAGATAAGCCGCAAAAGACCTGATAGTGGAAACCTTTGGCAACCTCTGGAAACCCTCTGAGAAGTTTCCACTCAACGATATAAATACATGAAAATAAATATATTATATATCAAAAGTAGTGGAAACCAAGTTTCCAAAATAGCCAGCTCTCTATAAAGAAAAATGAGGTTTCCAACACATAGTAGTATAAGGTTTTTGGAAACCAAGTTTCCAATAAATATCTTATTTAATGATTTGATAGCTAATACATTAATTACAAAGCAGGAAACTTTGCAGGGGGTTTCCAGAGGTTGCCAAGAGTTTCCGGCATGAACAGCTATCGCTACAGGTTGGAGACGTATAAGGGCAACGGTACCCGCTACCATTGTCCGGAATGCAGGCAAAAGAGCTTTGTTCGCTATTTTGATACGCAGACAGGCGAGCACATCAACTTGAAGGTAGGTCGCTGCAACCGAGAGGCTAAGTGCGGCTACCACTACAGTCCTAAGCAGTACTTTGGTGATAGCAACCTAACAGCCACCAATACACAACATATAGGCTATACCAATCAAAGCAGAACAACAGTACAAATACCCTCGTACATCACTACCGCAGCATTCAACGCAAGCCTGAGAAGCTATAACGATAACTACTTTGTACAGTACCTCTATACTCTGTTCGATGCTGATACCGTGATCAAGTTGGTTACGACCTACCATATCGGTACATCAAAGTACTGGAAAGGGGCAACGGTTTTCTGGCAGGTAGATAGTAGCAATAACGTTCGTACAGGTAAGGTAATGCTTTACGACTCTGTAACAGGCAAGCGGGTAAAAGAACCCTACAGTCATATTACCTGGGCGCATAAGCCGCTAAACCAACCCGATTTCAACCTAAAACAGTGCCTTTTTGGCGAGCATCTGCTTAAAGACAGCAATAAACCTATCGCCATCGTAGAGAGCGAAAAAACAGCTGTTATTGCCAGCGTTTACCAGCCTAAGTATGTTTGGCTGGCAGTGGGTAGCCTGAGCAACCTAACGGCTGAAAAGTGTAGCGCATTAAAGGGTCGTAAGGTCGTCCTCTACCCCGATCTTAACGGCTTTGAGAAGTGGAGCGAAAAGCTACGAGGGTTAAGGAGCATAGGTTCTTTCGGTATAGATAGCGTACTTGAAGAGGTTGCGACCGACGAAGAGCGCAAGCAAGGCTTAGATATTGCTGACTACTTTGTGCAGTATAGCCTTAGCGAGTTTACCGATTTAGACAAAGGAGTAAAGACAAAAGAACAAAGACAGGAAGATAAGGTTGCTGATAGTTTTGATGACTCTGTGTGGCCGAAGGTAGGTTGGGAGGAAGAAAAAGGTTGATAAATCAAGAGGATTGGAACGAGGAGATAGCGGAAGTAGAGGCATTCTTTACGGGTATTGGCAGCATAGAGGAGCCGATAAAACTTAATAGCTACAGTACCATTATAGACGTGCAACACTTTATTGAGGGCAACCTAGCTACCGTAAAAGCCAACAACGGCAAGCCCTGCTTCAAGGTTTACCTCGACCATTTGAGAGAGCTAAGGGAGTACCTGGAGAGGGTCGAACAGGTGTCAAAATAGCCTGTTTTTTTACTCTAAATTATACCAAGAGGGGGTACGAGGAAATTTAGCGGAAACCGTTGGTAATACTAAGCGCATTACTTCCTCACTATACCCTAAAAAGGGTGCTTTTGGGAAATTTACGGGAGTTAAGCCTTTAGCCATAACAGAAAAATTATCAAATTCAAAGAGTGGCAATCACCTGAACGGGCTCAGATAGCTACCACTCTTTTATCTAGCTATTAGTATGTATTGTATTTAGCGTTTGTCTTTCTATACACCACCCTCCTCTATATACTAATTTACAGCAAATCAACATCATCCATTTCAGCTACTGTTATACAACAGCATTATCTAATTAAATATTTTTTACATTTGCATCCGCATTGGTTCGGAGCGTTTATTCAAGCGTACTGATTAAAAGGGAATCAGGTGTAAATCCTGAACAGACCCGCTACTGTAAATCCTATGCAACATTTTGGTAACGACTTTTGCCACTGTACATATTTTTAGTATGGGAAGGCCAACCAAAATGGGGATAAGTCAGGAGACCTGCCGATGTTTGATAGTTTAAAGCTTTCGAGGAAAAAGGCTTTGAAATCAAATGTAAATAGGTATAGCTTTTCATTTGTTTTCGTTCCATTCTTCCAGAGCTGTTTGATAAGAATCAAATAGTTACAAACATATTTATCCTATGGATAGGTATGTGTATAATATGGCTAATCAATAAAACAACACCAATGAAACGTTACCTATTACTATTAATTACAACTCTGTTTTTATGTGCAGACGTAAGCTATTCGCAAACATTGAACGAAAGCTTTGAGGGTAGTACCTTCCCTCCTTCAGGTTGGCAACATAACAAAGATGCCGACAACGGCTACGGGTGGGCTAGGCTGACTTCGTCCCCTTCTCGCAGTATCTCAGCTCCGCAAGACGGTTCCTACTTTGCGGAATTTGAATCATACTACACACCAAAGGACAAGACAGCAGAATTAGTCACACCCCATTTGGATTTAACCAAAGGTATTACACAACTCTCTTTCTACTCGGTTGCGACAAGTGGCGGCTATGGGATGCATGTGGATGTTTCTACCGACAACGGAGCTACATGGACGGATAATGTTTATACCGTTACTAAGGGAGAAACCGAATGGACATTACACACGGTCGATCTCTCTGCCTATAGCACTTTTAACAAGGTGCTGGTTCGCTTTAAAGCAGCTAGCAGCTATGGTAGCGGAAAATGTAATACCGCACTGGATAATATCATCGGACCTCATCTTTATGTAAGTACTACTCCTCCGGACCCTACAACTGTCGTTTCTCCAGAAAACAATGCCGACGATATTTACTCAACGGTAACAATAAAGTGGAATGAAACCGCTTTCACTTCCGGCTATAAGCTTTATGTCGGAACCAATACAGAAGCCACAAATCTTCATAACGGAATTGATTTAGGTAATGTTACAAGCTATACTCTTAAAAATCTGACTTGGTCGCAAACTTACTACTGGCGTATTGTTCCCTACAATGATAACGGAGATGCAGAAAATACTCCTATTTGGTCGTTTACCGTAATGGACAATCCCACCGTCAGCACGTTTCCTTGGAATGAAAACTTTAACGGTACGGCTATTCCGCTCGCTTGGCAAGTGGTTGATAACAATAATGATGGTAAAACCTGGGAATTTTCCACCACGAACGGAGTTGATGGAAGCGGCTGCGTAATGACAACTTACGCTTCTTCTGCTAACGACTGGCTTGTAACGCCTCCGATCACCCCTCAATCTGGTGTACTTTTTACTTTCATGGCTAAAAGCGGCTCTTCTTGGTCTCCTTACAAAATCAATGTAAAGCTGTCAACAAGCAGTTCCGCCATTGAGGACTTTACCGTTGATTTAGGAAGTGATGTTTCGGTACCCACTTCTTTTACTAAATTTTCTTATGATTTATCTGCATATGTCGGTTCTACCGTATATATAGCATTCCAGGTAACAGGTTCCAACTATGTTTATATCGATGATATATCGGCTTACATTGCAGAGGATATTACCTATGAAAATTCAAAGGCTTACCAGGAAATTACCGATGAGATTTCAATAGGAAGCAGTAATAATCCGATATTGAAAGTTGTTGTATCAGTTACAGGTGAAGTAAACCCACCTGCCCTAACTTCATTAAGTTTTAACCTGAATGGAACTACTAATGTTCCGGATATCACTAAAGTAGCCGTATACTACACCGGAAGTTCGGATAACTTTTCAACGGCAACGTTATTCGGTGAACTGTCTAACCCTACATCGACATTTACGATTACAGGCAATCAGAAGCTGCCTGTCGGTAATAACATATTCTGGCTGGCATGTGATATAGATGCCGGTGCAACCGCCGAAAACATAATTGATGCCGAATTTACCGGAGTTACGGTAGACGGGCAAACCCATATACCCGAAGTAACGGCACCCACAGGTAGCAGGGTTCTGAAACATACGCTGAAAATGCCTTCGGGAGTTAGCTCCCATACCGTTACGGAAACGCTGATTTTTTACGATGATGGAGGGAAAGACGCCAACTATTCTAACGGTTTTGAAGGGACAATAACATTTGTCCCAAGCGAAGTAGGGAAAAAAATCCAGATTAACTGGAATAGCTTTGAAGTGTTTCATAATACATCAAATCCCGCTAACAATGATATTTTTCGTGTTTACAACGGCTCATCAGTAGATCCCGCCGAATTAATTGATGATTATTACGGAAGAGAATACTGGAGCTATACAGGACCGAAAAATATTCCTACAGTTACGAAATCAGCCGCAGACAATGGTGCGTTAACTATCTACTTCAAAGTAAATACAGGGGTTCCCTGGTCGGGTTGGGAAGCGGAGGTATTGCATTTTGTACCGGAGAATATGGTGTACAACGGTACGGAAACAGCTGTGGCTTCAACCGAAACCCTGACTGCAGGAAATACCAACGAGGCTATACTTATATTCAACATTAAGACAACCAATACGCTTAGCCCGTTCGAAGTAGAAAGCCTTAGCTTCGACGCAAGCGGGACAACGACTCTACCGAATATATCAAAAGCCAAAGTGTATTTTTTAGGAAAGAAGAACGAATTTTCGACCGCTAATCTGTTTGGCGAGCTTAGCTCTATCGGTAGCAATATTTATACCATAACAGGTACTCAAAGCCAACGTTTGGTTGAAGGCAATAGCTACTTTGCCTTGGTGTACGATATTGCAGAAACAGCACTAAATGATGATGTAGTAGCAGCCAAGCTGACAAGCATTAAGCTGTCGGGTACAGACCATGCGGTAACCACTTCGGAAGTCGGGTCAAGAGAGGTTTACAACATATTTAAAGCGCTGGGCGGAACCCATACCCGTATTATGTATGGCAGCTGGGTTTATACCGATACGAAGAGTCCATATTCTTCTACCAAGTACGATTACGAAGACAAAGATTGTATCATAACATTTACTCCTGCTCAAACGGGAGCAGTTGCCGAAATAGATTTCAGCAGGTTCGATGTTTACTATTCAAGTTCGTCCTATGGCACAAAAGCAACTTTTGAGGTATATAGCGGTACGACTATGAACTCAGAAAATATACTTTGGAAATTAGACAGCAATGAGAAAAGCCAAACAGGTCCGCAAAAGAAACTACGATCGACAGCAGCAGACGGTTCCATAACCATTAAGTTCAATGCCAAAACAACAACATCGTCATACGCCGGAACGGGTTGGGAGGCTAACGTTACCCCGTTTGTAAACCACAACATGACTGTTGAAGAAGTTACAGCTTTCCAGAATAACACATCCAATATAAAGCCAAGCGCAACAAACCAAGAAATAATCGGTGTAGAAATCGTAACAGAAGGAACGCTAACAGCAGCAATAGCAAAAGAGTTTAAGGTAGATTTGAAAGGCTCACTTGAATCTATTAATAAGGTAACCATTCTTTACTCCAGCGAAGAAAAAGACTTTTCTCAAGGGGTAGAATTTGGCAGCATTTCAGACCCTGCTACACAGCAGGTTACCGTAGTAGGAACGCAAACTCTACCTGAAGGTAAAAGTTACTTCTGGTTAAGCTATGATACTAAATCGGATATTGAAAGCGATGTTCAAATAGACGCAGCATTACTCTCTGTTAAAGTTGATGATACCGACCATACACCTGACACCGGAGACCCTGATGGTTATCGCTTGACCAAAAACACGATAGAGTTAGCGCAAGGCGATAATGGTACGATAACTCTGACTAAAAGCATGATGTTCTATGACGACGGTGGCCCAGAAAACGAATATTCGTTAAACTTTGACGGAACAATAACATTTACCCCCTCTGCTATAGGGCAGGTAGTAAAAATGAACTTTAATGATTTCAGGACATATTCTTCGCACTACTTCTTTGTTTACTCCGGAACCGAAGTAGATGACGATAAGCTTATAGCAAAACTATCAAGTAATACAAATATTCCAGAACGTCTTTTGGGTTCTCTTGCAGATGGTGGTGCTGTTACAGTAAGATTTGTAAGTACATCGTCAGGTACCCTATATCAGGGATGGGCTATAGAAGTTTCTTCTTATACACCGCTGGATTTATTTGTCGAAAGTATTACTACCTCACAGGTTGGGTTAAATACCATTCTAAGAGGTAGTGGTAAAGAGCCCGTTCAAAAAGTGGTAGTTAAGGTTGGAGGCGACGAAGGAAGTCTATCAGTAAATCAACTGAAGTTTACAGCAGGGCTTACTACTAACGAAAGTGATATAAAAACGGCAAGACTATACTACACCGAAGCTTCATCGGGATTTATTGCTAACAATCAATTTGGCAGCGAAGTGTCTTCTTCCTCTATGATTTTTGAAAAAGTGGGAGGAGAGAAAATAACCGCAGCAGGCGAGTATTACTTTTGGCTAACATATGATATTGAAGCAACAGCTAGTGTAGGAAATAAAATTGGAGCAGAACTTACAAGTATTTTAATAGACATAACAGAAAATACTGGTATTACTGAAGAAAATACAGTAGAGCGCATAATTAAATCGGGATTTAAAGGCACCTATATTATCGGTAAATCGTCGGAGTCCGATTATGCAACTTTTGCCGAAGCCATTACCGCAATGAGCGGAGGTATTGAAGGTGCTGTTATCTTTAAGGTAGAGGCTGGTACTTATTCTGAGAATATAAAAATATCCGGCATACAAGGAACATCTGAAGAAAATACTATAACGTTTACCTCTCTGTCGGGTAAGAATAACGATGTAACGATTAACGGCTCGGGATATTCTGAACCCCCATATGGAGAAACTAAATATGGTATGTTTGTTATTGAATCTACAAGCCATGTAACTATTGAAAATATGAGTCTCATACCAACCAGCCAGGCTTACCCTTACAATATCCATCTTTACAATATGAGTCGTTATTTTACGCTACGTAACTGTATTCTAAAGGCAAATCTTGTAACATCAGGCTATGACGGAATGCGTATGGTATATACACAATCGATAAATGAAGAAGGTCAGAACAATGATTACTACACTATAGAAAACAATACTATAACCGGAGGATATATCGCCCTTTACCTAGGTGGAACCAGCTATGTAAGGCTTACCAAAGAACGTGGTGTTGTTATAAGAAACAACACTATTAATAATTCTTGCGGAAAAGGTATCTATATTACAGATGTTCGTGATGTTTTGGTTGAAAATAACACTGTTATTAGCGAAACAACTCAAAAAACCGACTATCAGGCTATGGATATCTATAGATGTAAAGATAACGTTATTATACGTAACAATAAGATCGTAAACAAACAGGCTTACTACTCCAGAGGCATTCAGCTAAGAAGCGAAGTTGAAGGAACAGCAGAGAAAACAGTGCTTGTTTATAATAACAGCATATCCATCATAAACTCTCCAAACAATTCCTCATATGGAATAAGTATTACCGGAGATTGCTCATACATACATCTATACTACAATAGTATCCGCATAAGCGGCGGCGGAGGTTATGTGTTAGGTACTGCTTCGGGTAGCGCAACCATTCCATTAAAAAATATTGTTATTAAGAATAACCTCTTACAAAGCCATACAACAGCACCCGTTTACTATTTCTATAAGCAAACAGATTACCAAAATATAGATTTCAGCAACAATGCATATAAGTTTACGGGAACAAATTTTGCAGCAGGCCCTTCGTCGTGGACTAGCGATTATACAAATTGGCTAGCTATATCAAATGAATCGAGCAGCATTATTGAGGAAGCAGAATTTTTTACCGATACAGATTTACATTTAAAAGCAGCAGGTAACTTAAATGTAGGACTTCCTCTAAGTTTCATCACAACAGATATAAGTGGTACAGAACGTAGTACAACGGCACCTACAATCGGAGCCTATGAGTATATACCATTTACAATCGATACCCCCGAAATGGAAGATGGGTATCCGATAGTAGAATCGGTAACTCATAATAGTGCGGCATTAAAGGTTAAGCTTACTCAACCCGGCAAGCTATATAGCATAATTAAGCTGACTACCGAAGTTGCACCAACAGAAGTAGAGCTGGAGGCAATGGAGCCTGTTAATATTGATCTTGCTCAAGCTGCAACCATAACATTTACCGGGCTTACCGAACTGACAGAGTATAAAGCATACTTCTATATGGAAAGTATATTCAATATGCAGTCGGTTGTTATGGAAAGTGCTGCGTTTACTACTACAGAAGAAATATTCCCTATGGTTGTAAACCTACCTCCCGAATGGGATTGGGTTACAGCCGGAACATCAGTAACTATCAATCCTACCGTTACAGGTGGGGTTCCTCCGTATCAATATACATGGAAGAATGCCAAGGGAGAAATTATTTCAACAGAAGCAACAATAACCGTAAACCCAACCATCGTAAGTCAGTATGTGCTAAATGTAAAAGATTCGAACATCGAAGACCAGACATGGCGCACAGTAGTATGGGTAGATGGCGAAAAGAAGATTGCAACTTTTGAAGATTTGTATCTTGAGTCTGAATCATACTGGCGCGGATACAGCTATGGATATAGAGCCGAAGACGAAGATTTATACGGAAAGAAATCTGTATTCTATAGCGGTTCTTATTCATTCTCTAATACCTATGGTTCAGGATATTGGGCAGACTTTGGGTATTCAAATGTTACAGCAACAGATTTTAATCCCGCCCAATTCCTTACACATCAATTCCGCTCTGTTACAGGGAAAGGTGTAGCAGGTAGTGCAACTTTCGGAGTATCATTTGCCTCAGATAATACAGAGGTTATCGTTATGCACGATATGCTAGATGGAGACATAGTAGATGGTGTGTACCTTACAAATTCGGCCTATACCATGAATACCATAAAGAACGGAGACCCGTATGGTGTAGCGTTTAAAAAAGGCGACTGGTACAAGGTAATATTTAAGGGTATGCTTAACGGCTCCGAAACTTCTACTATAGAATGTTACCTTGCCGATTACCGCTCTGCAGATGAATCGGAACATTATGCGCTAGAGGATTGGGAGTGGTTTGACCTCAGCCATCTTGGTAAAGTTACCAGCATAAAGATTTCGGTAGATGGTAGCAGAAGAAATTCCGGGGGCTTAACCATACCCGCTTACTTCTGCTCGGATAACTGGGGCAGCCCTGCACCTCAGGCATTAGACGTAAATAGCGTAATTACTATAGAAGAGTTAACAGATATATCTGCAACGTTGAAAGTAACGGTAGACAAAGAAGGAAAGTTGTATAAGCTAATCCATAAAACAGACGAAACAGCACCCACTGCTACCGAAGTTCTGGCAGCCGATAGCTATGTAGAAATGAGCATTAACGTTCCACTTGATATTATCTTTACGTCGTTATCTCCAAGTACCGAATATAAGGCTTACTTTGTTTTGGTTGATGAAAACGATAACCAGACGGAGGTAATAGAAAGTCTGGCATTCACTACCAGTAACGAGATTATTAATATTGTCGTTACACAAGCATTACAATCTGTAGATGATGTTACAGCAATATTTGAGGTAAGCTCCACTCACGCCGGCAAACTTTATCACTATATTCAAGAATCAAGCGTACCAATGCCCAGTATCCAAACAGTTCTATCAGGCGGCTATGTTTCTATCAGCGAGAATATACCGGTAACCGTAAACTTTACAGGACTTACCCACTCTACTGAGTATAAGGCTTACTTTGTTGTGATAAGTACAGATGGCTATAGATCTGAACTTTCGTCAAGCAGTACCTTTACAACAGATAGAGAAGAGGTAACCATTAATGTAAGTATTAACGGCCAGCCATGGGATATTGAAAATACCGAGACCAGATATATTGTAAACTGTGGAGAATCGGGTAAAGTTTCTATAGTCGTAAGCGTGCCCAACTCTTATATGGTATTAGTAAACGGTAGCGAAATGCCAAGCGGTACGTTTACGGTGAACATAGATAAACCTTCGATTAAACAGGCTGCATTTACGGTAAAATCACGTGTTGACGACTACGAAGAAGACCATGTAATAACCATTGAGAAGTATTTTTCATTTGAAGATATTATTATTCAACGCTGGAACAATACATTGCTTGTAAATAATAACAGCAGCACTAACGGTGGCTATAGCTTTACCGGCTACAAATGGTATAAAAACGGTATACAGGTTGGAAGTGAGCAATTCTATTCGGCAGGAACGAAAAAAACCGATATACTCGAACCCAGTGCCGAATATTATATAGAGGTAACCACAAGTGATGGGCAAGTATTACGTACCTGTGCCGAAAGAGTAATACTAAAAGAAATGGGCATAAAAGCGTATCCTAGTCCGGTAAGTGCAAATAGCATTTTTACGATAGAGACAAATCTTGATAATGAGTTACTGCAAAATGCCGTAGTTGAAATTTATAGCATAATGGGAGTTCGCATAAGTAGTAGTAGAGTTCAGGGAGAGATTACACGGTTAGCTGCTCCTTCTTCTCCGGGCACATATATTGTTATTGTAAAATCAGGCAACTTTAGCCAAGAACAAAAAATCCTTGTAAAATAATGAAACGTAAATCTATTATATTGGCAGTAGCAGGCGTATTAGCCTGCTCTGCTCTCTCTGCTCAAGAAAAAATGTCTAAGCACGAAGTATCGGCATGGGGAGCCGGAGGTTTATCAACCTTAAACTATAGCCCGGAAGTTGGGGATAGTAAAAAAGGTGGAGGAGGTCCTTTCGGTATAGGGTATAACTATCACCTTTCAACCCAATGGAGCATTGGCTCAGGAGTAGAGCTATCTTTTTATAATGCAAAAACAGAAATAGACAACCTATCGGATGCTTATGCTGCTAACGACGGACAGTATGATTTTGAGTTTCGTACTGTAGTCAGTAACTACGAAGAAAAACAAAAAGCAACATTTTTAAATATACCATTGACAGTAAAATATCAAACCATGGGGAAATATAAATTCTATGCATCAGGAGGTATTAAGTTAGGTATTCCTATATCAAGTAAATACGAAATAGAAAAATCAACTTTAAAAAATACCGGTTACTACCCACAATGGAATATTGAATTGACAAATCAAGAATTTATGGGGTTTGGTTCTTTTACTCGTAAGGATATAAAAGATGACCTTGACCTAAAATTTTCTTGTATGCTAACAGTTGAAGCGGGAATGAAATGGAATTTACAAAAATCCTTCTCTCTTTACTCCGGGATTTTCTTTGATTATGGTCTAAATAACATTACAAAATATAACGGTAAACATTTAGTAGCATACAACACCGATAACCCTGAGCAGTTCAGGATGAACGGTGCATTACTATCTGAAATAACCTCTGGTATAAATTCGGTAAAGTTGGTAGATAAAGTTGTACCAATGGTTTTAGGTTTAAAAATACAAATTGCATACAGGTTTCACTAAATATCAAATAGGTTAGGTTTAGGTTCATTCAAAGACATTTTACTGTTTTGTCTTTGTTAGGTTTGGTTATAGGGAGGGAGGCATAAGCTGGCCTCCCTATTTAAAATGAAATAAATATTTTTGTATCAATGTATATACCAAAAAGTATGCTATGAAAAAATCGTTTTTGCTTCTCTACCTATACAGCATCTTCTTATTGTTGGGGTTTACCGGCTGTAATCGGAAAGGTAGTTCGTTAGAAAATTTTAATCAGGAAGTATATACACCCGAATACGCTTCGGGCTTTAAGATAGTAGGTGCAGAAGATCAGGAAAGTACTATTATATCCGTTTACAATCCTTGGCAGAGCGCTAAAGACATAGAGATGCATTATTTTATTGCACGCAATAATGAGCCTGCTCCAGAGAGCTTTACTGGTCAAGTTATTGC
>JAIRNF010000047.1 GCA_031258195.1 Prevotellaceae bacterium | reverse complement strand
AAGTCGCAAAATCAACCGAATTTGACGCTCTGAAATACGCGACCGAAAATAATACTTGTTATTCATTAATTCAAAGATAGTTAAATAACTTTTTTAGTCACTTAACTAATCTTGAACCTTAAAATTTATATATATGTCAAATAATAATAAAACAGCCAACGTATGGACAGCAGTAGCAACAGGTAGGAATGTATTCAAGAACCAGATGGATAAATCATATGATACCAAGGTTCGTTCATTACAATACGCATTGGGAACTAAGTTTCCGACCTACCATTCTTTCGGAAACGACTTAAATTCTATGGTGGAGAATCTCTGCGATAGTAAACGCTTCATTAAGGAGTGTGAAGATTTACAGTTGGTGCCGACTGCCGTTGCTCAACATGTCATATTTGAAGGACAAAAAGTCTTTAACAAAGTTCGTGATTTTGGTTTAAGAATCACTTTTGGACGACAAGTAAGTGAATTTAATAAGCCACTTTATGTAGAGGTGTGATAGTAATCTAGATATGCTCATTTTTGAATGGCTATCGACATTCCACCTCATACTAATTTAAAACTTTAGAGCGCGCAAAAGGAGCCCGAAGTAGCATAATTCCCAAGAGGTAAATCATTAGGGCTCCTTTTAAATTTAATCTTTATTTCCACTAGTTGAGTATAGTTGTAAAACTAAAAAATCTGTATTCATTCATCTCATCATAAGGACTTTAAGTTCATACCTATATCTCCATAATAAATACTTTTTGTAAAAGTAAAATATAAATGCTATGCCACAACTACTTAAGAAATCAAATGAGAATTTTCAAGCAGCCCAATTTTTATTGAAAAAGAATCTTTATGCTTCAAGCATACATTGTTCTTATTATTCGTGTTTTCAACGAGTAAAACATTGCTTGAATACAAAATATAATATTGCATATGCCTCTATGGGTTGGTCTAAGGTTCACAGTCAGCTCCCAATCAAATTATATAAAAATATAAAATCAAATAATCATCTTTCTACAGTAGAATTAAGTATTCTTCGAAGGCATATTGATAAATGTAAATATTTTAGGCTAATGTCTGATTATGAGCCTACCTCGATAGATTTCGCTAGAGCGAAAAATACTCATACACTCTGCAAGAAGACACATCACCTCCTTTCAAAAATATAATATGAAGTCTACAGAATTTATTGTCCAACGCTTAAGATTGTTAAGTACTGATTTTAAGGAAATATATTTCTCTTATTCATATCATAGCCAGTATTCAATACACAAAATATTAGTATCATCAAAAGATGTGTATAATAGTCCTTCTTATATTGAAAGTGAATTAAATTTATATTTAAACTTTATAGAGGAATACCCCGATGACATGCTTCTCTTTATTTCAGAGGATGACTATTATATTCCATTTGAAAATCCTACACATACAGTTTTTGCTGGAGAGGTAATTATGAATGACTAGTTAAATAAAGCACTAACTCTCTAAAATGACGTTAGCGCTTTAATTGTTCATTAAATCACAGTAAATTCTTCATTGCTTCCTCAATTTGAGAGTTTTCGAAACTGTCTAGGTAAATCTGAGTTACTTTTTCAGAGCTATGCCCTAATGATTCGCTTATTATTGAGGTGCTGACACCGCTGCGTTTCAGGACTGTTGCATAGGAATGTCGAGCTACGTATGTCGTTAAATCAATTTGGATTTTCAACTCCTTACCAATTGCTTTCAACCGTTCGTTTACTTTCGTAATAACTTTATGTACTCGGTTTCGCTGCTGTTGTTCAGTTTTATGAAATGCAGAAAATATCGGGAACAAAAAGAGCGTTTCGATTTGTTGATAACGCTCAATGATTTCAACTGCTTTTGGTTGCAATGGTAGCCTTATTAATTTATGAGTTTTACGCCGTATATACACGAGCCTTCCATCTATGATATTACTATGTTTAAGATAAGCCATATCTACAAAGTTAATACCGCCCATAAAATAACCGAATGTAAATAAATCTAGCGCAAGTTGTGTATAAAAATCTTCGCTTCGATACTCGATAACACGTAGAATGTCTGCCTTGCCTATCGCACGCTTTGCTGTTGCTTGATGAAGTTTAGATACTTTGTAATTTTTAAACGGATAGTGTTCTGATTTTACACATTTTTCTTCAATTGCCACGTTATAAACGGCTCTTAAAGTACGAAAACGACGACCTATTGTATTTTCCGAAAATCCTTGTCCTCGTAGCCATGTTTCGTAGCGTTTCAACCAAACAGTATCAATATCCGAAAAGTAAATATTCAGATGACTATTAAACTTTATCAACGAATTATAAACTTCTTGATGTGATAGAGCATAGCCTGCTCTTCCAGCCTGCTTCAAACTATTAATTTGTACAGAAAATAGCTCATCTACTGTTTTTCGAATATTAGATTTACGAGATAGTTTTTCAGTTAATGTTGTTGCGGTATAGTCTTTGTTTTCGGCTTTAAGCTCAATGATGTGTTCAGCAAACTCACGGCTCTTATCAGCAATAATCTTTTCAATGTATGCCTTGTTTGGACAATTCTTTTTTGGTTGATTTTTTGTAAAGTCCCAGAATTGCGGTAAGACAGAGACTCCAAGACTTACATACTTCTTTTTGCCGTCCTTGCATACACGAATCATCAAAGGATGTGCGCCATTGGCAAGAGTTTTTGATTTGTAACAGAGTACGTTAATGCCATAATTCATGATAATTTTGGTTTAACTCTCGGTTTAACTTTCAGCCGTAAACCATTGTAAAACCGTTCCGAAAAAGACATAAAAAAAGCAATCACATTTCTGCAATTGCTTGATTTACAGTGGTGCCACCACGAATCGAACGAGGGACACAAGGATTTTCAGTCCTTTGCTCTACCAACTGAGCTATGGCACCATTGTTTGAGGGTGCAAAGATAGTAGCTTTTTTATTCCAAGCAAGAACCGAAGTGTTTTTTATGAATTCCTATACTTACATTTTTCCATCGCTGCTCTTTTTCTGACTTTTATAGACGATCGCAATTTTAGTTCTTAACTGCTAACAAATTTCTACCTTTGCACCCATATGAGAAAAAAAGTAGAAATAGCCCAACTTGCCAACGGAATACGAATTGTACATCTTCAGACTCCATTGGCTGCTGCTTACTGCGGATTAACCATTAATACAGGAACACGCGATGAGTTAGATAATGAGCATGGGCTAGCTCATTTTCTTGAACATCTTTTATTTAAAGGAACTAAAAAACGCAAGGGATACCATATTAACAATCGCCTTGAAAGTGTTGGTGGAGAGCTGAATGCTTTTACTGGAAAAGAAGAGACCGTTATACATGCCGCTATCTTATCCAGCGATTTTGCTAAAGCACTTGATCTTATAGCCGATGTTTCGTTCAACTCCATTTTTCCAGAGGCGGAAATACGAAAAGAAAGAGAGGTTATTTTTGATGAAATTAATTCGTATAAAGATTCTCCTTCCGAATTGATTTTTGATGATTTTGAGGAGTATATATTCCCTAATTGTTCCTTAGGTCGCAATATCTTAGGCGATAAAAAAAGTCTGAAGCATTTCTACTCAATAGATTTGCATCGCTTTGTTTCCCGTAACTATTCTACCGAACAAATGGTCATCTCTTCGGTAGGTAAAATATCATTTAAACGGGTAGTTAAACTGGTAGAGCGTTATTTCTCGTCATTTTCTATACAACCCAAACAGCAAGATAGAATTCCACCTCCGGCATATAAGCCATTCTGCAAAACAATAAACAAAAATACATACCAAACACACTGCGTAATTGGTAACCGCGCTTATCAACTGGCAGACGAGCGTTCAGCCGCGCTTACTTTACTAATGAATATACTTGGCGGACCACTTTCAAACTCCCGACTTAATACCAGCCTCAGAGAAAAATATGGTTTAGCGTATAACGTTGAAGCAAGCTATACGCCTTATCAAGACACAGGACTATTCAACATATATTTCGGTACTTCTAAAGCCGCACTAGACAATAGTATCAATGCCGTTATGGCTGAACTAAAGAAGCTGAGAACCGATAAGCTGACTACGCTCCAGCTACATCGTGCAAAAAAACAAATGATCGGACAGCTGATTATTGCAAATGAAAGCCCTGAACAGTTGATGCTTACAATGGGTAAAAGTCTTCTTAGTCTTAACCGTATCGATACAATAGAAGAGAGCTTAGCAAAAATACATGCCGTAACTCCTGAAATGCTATTTGATATTGCAAATGAGCTGTTTGATATTAATCAGCTGTCAACATTAACCTACATGTAGCAATGCTAGAATTAAACAAAGACCTGGATAAATATATACGAGATCACACCTCTCCTGAGGATGACCTGCTAAAAGAGCTGGTAAGAACGTCTCATCTAAAAGCTATGCAACCCCGTATGGTCTCGGGACACGTACAGGGTAAGGTGTTAGAAATGTTTAGCCATATGATTCGCCCGAAGTCTATCCTAGAGATTGGTACTTTCACAGGATATTCTTCCCTATGTCTGGCTAAAGGGCTTGTTGAAAATGGAGAATTACATACTATTGAGCGAAATGATGAGGTAGCAGAAATCGCTTCAAAATTTATCAAAAAATCAAAAAAAGCTTTGCAAATTCATTTACACGTAGGTAATGCGAAAGCTATCATCCCCACCATCCCCCGATCTTTCGACCTTGCATTTATTGATGGAGATAAACGTGAATACCTATCGTATTACCATACCGTTTTTGACAAAGTAAAGAATGGCGGATTTATTCTTGCCGACAACGTATTGTGGGATGGTAAAATCATAGAACCCATAAAGCATAATGATTTATATACAAAAGAGCTATTAGAGTTCAACCAATTTGTTCAGAAGGATAATAGGGTTGAAAATGTACTTCTCCCCCTGCGTGATGGTATGATGATTATACGTAAGTTATAGTCTTTTATAGTTCAAAATCTAGACTCGCAAAACGACAATTTAATATCATAGCTATCAATGTTTTAATAAGCAATGCTAATAAATAACATAGCTAGCTAAAAATAAACATATCATTATCCCACATCAACTCTAATAAGCAGATTTAAAACGTTTTACGAATTATTTTTGTCTGTTTATAAAAATAATAGGCGAAAATTACATAAACGCCAGAAAGTATTCAAGATCATTCTCATCGTATCCTCAATTATCGGTTTTTTCCTTTAGCGCATAATTGTTGTGTGTAACCCCTAGCTTCCTATATTCAAAACCGTTTTACTATCCAAATCGTGGCAAGGGCCACTCGTATTTAGCGAATAGCCCTTTGTTTTAGCGGCCTACCCGCTTATTTACTTGCCAAATAACATCATTTACTGTATATTTACCGTCTTTTTCGACTTTTACATAACCATATAGTAAAAGATACGTATAAGCCAATTTACTACCTATTGAACAATGAAATTTAAAGAGTACAAAGGTCTCAACCTTTCGGAAGTTAACAAAGAAGTTCTCAAGCGTTGGAAAGAGAACAACACATTTAAGAAAAGTACTGAAATACGTGAAGGCTGTCCGTTGTTTGTATTTTACGAAGGTCCGCCATCGGCAAACGGCATGCCGGGAATACATCACGTAATGGCTCGTGCCATTAAGGACATTTTCTGCCGCTATAAGACAATGAAAGGTTTTTTGGTAAAACGCAAAGCCGGCTGGGATACCCACGGCTTACCTGTTGAGCTAAGTGTAGAGAAAAGCCTTGGTATTACTAAAGAAGATATAGGTAAAAAGATTTCGGTTGAAGAATATAATGCCGAGTGCCGCCACGAGGTAATGAAGTACACCAAAGAGTGGGAAGACCTCACGAACATAATGGGTTACTGGGTTGATATGGACGACCCGTATATAACGTATGACAATGCTTACATCGAATCGCTTTGGTGGCTGCTAAAAGAACTCTATAAAAAAGGACTTTTATATAAAGGTTATACTATACAGCCATATTCTCCTGCGGCTGGCACAGGATTAAGCACACACGAGTTGAATCAGCCCGGTGCTTACCGAGACGTTAAAGATACTACCTGTGTTGCGCAATTCAACGCTCCTTTAAAAGGCTTCGATAATGTTGATATACTGAACCGCGCGTTCGGCGGAGGTACCGTTACCACAGAGTTTGGTAATGGCTGGGGAGGTGTATTCTTTATGGCATGGACAACCACACCCTGGACGCTTCCGTCAAATACAGCACTATGCGTTGGTCCTAATATTAGCTATGTAGCCGTACAATCGTACAACCCATATACCGGAATACCTTGTACTTATGTATTAGCAAAGGATTTAATAAATGCTCACTTTAACCCTAAAGCCGCAGAAATTGCTCTGGAAGATTATAAGCAAGGTGATAAGCTGGTTCCTTTTAAGGTAATTGGAGAGACTACAGGACGAGATTTGGCGGGGATTCATTATGAACAGCTGATTCAATGGATGAACCCGGGAGAAGGTGCATTCCGTGTTATTACCGGCGATTATGTTACTACCGAAGACGGTACAGGTATTGTACACATTGCTCCTACCTTCGGCGCAGATGACGACCGTGTTGCAAAAGCAAGTGGAATTCATCCGATGTTGCTTACCGACAAAGATGGCAACCAACGTCCAATGGTAGATTTAAGAGGCAAGTTTTACCCACTAAGTGATCTTGACCCCAACTTTGTAAAAGAACGTGTAAATGTTAAGCTGTACGAACAGTTTGCCGGACGCTATGTTAAGAACGAGTATGACCCTTCGGATATGAAGGGCGAAACGTTAGATGTTGATATCTGTGTAATGCTTAAGAGCCAAAATCGGGCGTTTAAGATAGAAAAACATACACATAACTACCCCCACTGCTGGCGTACCGATAAGCCCGTGCTTTACTATCCGCTCGACAGCTGGTTTATAAAAACAACTGCTTGTAAGGACGAAATGATAGAGCTAAATAAAACCATATACTGGAAACCGGAAAGCACCGGTACCGGGCGTTTTGGTAGGTGGTTAGAAAACTTACAAGACTGGAATCTTTCGCGTTCCCGTTATTGGGGTACTCCGCTACCTATATGGCGTACCGAAGACGGAGTAGAAGAAAAATGTATAGGTTCGGTTGATGAGCTTTGTGCAGAAATAAAGAAAGCTATCAAAGCGAGGGTAATGAACGAAAGCGACAACCCATATAAAGGATTTAAGGTGGGCGACAAGTCGAAAGCAAACTACGCTGTAGAAAATATAGACTTACACCGTCCGTTTATCGATAAAGTCGTATTAGTTTCCGATAGCGGTAAGCCGATGAAGCGCGAACTAGATCTTATTGATGTTTGGTTTGACAGTGGCGCTATGCCTTATGCTCAAGTACACTATCCATTCGATACACACTCGCTGGAAGGTATATATCCCGCCGATTTTATTGCAGAAGGTGTAGATCAAACGCGAGGATGGTTTTTTACGCTACATGCTATTGCTACCATGGTATTCAATAGCGTTTCATTCAAAACAGTTATATCAAACGGACTTGTGCTGGATAAGAACGGCAACAAGATGTCGAAGCGTTTAGGCAACGGTGTAGATCCGTTCGAAGCTATAGAGGCGCATGGCTCCGATCCGGTACGCTGGTATATAATAACTAATGCTCCGCCATGGGATAACCTTAAGTTCGATATAGCAGGTGTCGACGAGGTAAAACGTAAGTTTTTCGGTACGCTATACAACACCTATTCGTTTTTTGCCCTATATGCAAATGTTGATGGATTTACCAATAGCGAGTCCGAAGTTCCGGTTGCGGAACGCCCCGAAATCGACAGATGGATTATTTCGTTGCTAAATACGTTGATAAAAGAAGCTGATGCTGCTTATGCCGACTATGAGCCAACGCGCGCAGGACGTTTGATACAAGACTTTGTTGGAGATAATCTCAGTAATTGGTATGTACGTCTTAACCGTAAACGCTTCTGGGGTGGCGAAATGACAAAAGATAAGCTGGCTGCTTACCAAACGCTTTACACTTGCTTAGAAACCGTTGCCATACTTGCAGCTCCGATTGCTCCATTCTTCAACGACAGGCTATTTACAGATCTTAATGTTATAAGCAAGCACAATAAAGCCGAATCGGCACATTTAGCAGATTTTCCTGTATATGACGAAAATTTAATCGACATGCGGCTGGAAGACCAGATGGCATTGGCTCAGCAGGCATCATCAATGGTATTAGCGCTACGTCGTAAAGTTAATATCAAGGTTCGTCAACCGCTGATGAAGATAATGATACCTGTTCTTGATTCTGCAATGCGTAATTCGTTAGAGTCAGTGAAGTCATTAATACTGAACGAGATTAACGTAAAAGAGTTAGAGTTTCTGACTGATACTGAGGGGGTGCTGGTAAAGAAGATAAAAGCAAACTTCAAAACACTAGGACCGAAGCATAGTAAGCGGATGAAAGAAATTGCCGCGGCAATAAATAATTTCACTCAGCAAGATATTGCGCAGCTGGAGCGTGAAGAAAAGTATATTCTAAAGCTTGATTCGGGAGAAATTATACTAGGCTTAGAAGATGTAGAAATCTCTTCGGAAGACATACCGGGATGGCTGGTTGCTACCGAAGGTCGTTTAACTATAGCGTTAGATATTACCATTACCGAAACTTTACGCCGCGAGGGTATTGCACGCGAGTTGGTAAACCGTATTCAGAACATCCGCAAAGATACCGGCTTCGATGTTACCGATAAAATAAAAATACAGGTAGAAACTAATGATGAAATTAACGCTGCCATTAACGATTTTAAAGATTATATCGCTTCGCAAACCTTAGCCATAGAAGTTTTGCTTGCTCCTACACCTAATGGAATGGAACTAGATTTGGATGAAGGATTGAATGCAAAGATTAGCGTAGAAAAAATATAAGTCAACCCCTTTAAGCTAAAAGCAGAGTAAGAAAATTTTCTTGCTCTGTTTTTATTTATGGAAATCCATCCATAAATGCATCTATATGACAAAATACTAATATGAAACACGTAATGCTAACATTAACAATTCTCATTATGATGAATAGCTGTGTATATTCGCAGAAGCTTACCATAGATGTTCAGCCCTGCAAAAGAATAAACATCAAAGCATTTGAAGAGAATGCGATAAAAGAAGGTGCGCATAAATTCTATAGATATAACACAAAAGATGGCTTGAAGATAGTTCAAATAAAAATGGATAAGTACTATGACGAAACTATTGAGCAGGAAGGCACCCCATTAAAGAAGCGACGATTTTATGACATAGCAACAGGTATTATTAGCGAATGTGATCTATTTTATAGCTGCCCCGTAGGAACGATCAAACAATATGATGAATCGGGTAAGCTCGCTAAAGAAGCGGACGCGGAAGAAGATATGAAATTTAAAGTGACCGATGTCATAAAAATGGTGAAAAAAGAGTTTGATATCGATTTGACCAAACCCAGACATTATATGCATATGAGTAGAGGTGATGATTACATTGTACGGTTTGGCTCCGACACACCACTGCCTCTTAGAAGCGAAGTGGAAAGTATTATGCCAGATGGAACTACGGGAGAAATTTATTTCCATGCAAAAGACGGCAAAGCGGCTATCAATAGCAGAAATATAGAATACCCTATTGTTCTTACATTATGAAACGCATTTTACTAGCCGTTTTTATTATTATGAACTTCAACCAAACAAGCATGGGACAAGCAAAGCAAGCAGCAGATAGCCGCAGTGGCGTAGCTACCATACATAACTTTTACAAAGTAAGTACCATTCCTCTATACACACAACCGGAGGGGACACCTTTGGATGTGCTAATGTTTAAAAAGAAAAGAATAGGATGGAGCAAATTCTACGTAATTCGATCAAAGTTAAAAGAAGGTTTTGCTCCTTACGAGCTAATGCATGCTAAGGCTTCCGCCGCACAGGCAAAGATTAACCGCAGCATAATAAACAGTAAGAATAATTGGGTAAGATCGCACCTGCATCCCACCCCAATATATAAGCTATCGTTTAAGCTGATAGGTAGGTATGACCAATGGTTAAAAGTTGAATTAAACAGTAAAACACACGAAACTTGCTACATTCGTCGTAATGATACATACATGAGCTTTACCTCTTGGGAAGACATCGTTAAACCCGCTTTACAAGTTGGCTTTAATGGTTTACCTGTTTATGATAGCCCAAATGGTAAAAAGTTGGCTATTAACGAAGAATCGAAAAGAGGTAAGATTCTTGCTATTGAAGACGAGTGGATGCACATACGCTACTACTATGGATACGATACCGGTGAGTGTTGGGTAAAATGGAAAGATGAATCGGGAATGCTGCTAGCTAACCTTATATACGAGTTTATAAGATGAAAAAACTTACTTTAATATGTACTTTATTTTGTATTAACATCTGTTCCTGCTCCACACAACCAACCATGACAACTGAACAGCTAGACAATCTTTGCCTTTCAATGAGCGATGAGGTAAGGCTTAACACTTTAACCTACAGAAGTAACCGATCGCATAGTATTAGTTCGGACTATGGGAAATAGCTTTGTACCATACCTACATAATTCATACTATGCTAATGGCAAGAAAACCCGAACAGCTGCACAAAAGCAAGTAAAAGAAGGGATATTGCTACGACTAGCTGAAGGTAAGCTTTGCATAGAAGAAGTAGAAGGTTTTCGTTATAAAGGCAAGTATGTGTGTCCAACAGAAATGATAGAAACCGAATACTTTTTCTTGAATAATCAGCTGGTAAAAATTAGCTTTACCATAGGTCGTGCTGACTATAATGTTTTACCGCAAAATTATTGGATAGTAGTAAGTCAGATAGATTTTATTTATAATACAGAACTCGAAAAAATACCATTTATTATGTGAATAGTTCTATGCGTCGAGACCTCTATCCTATATCCTAACAATGTGCCGACCGATGAAGAATGGAGAGAATTGATAATGAGCTATACAGGTATTACCGAAGAACAGCTAAAGGTGAATGCTATTCAGCTCTATAGCTTATATATTCTTAGCGAAAACTTATTTAATCACATAAAAACACCTGATAATCAACACTTATAATATTTTTCTAGAAGTAAACCCCAGAAATAATACTTCGTTGGATTTGTTCTCCTCCTCACTCTTAACGCATTAGCTGTTTTTAGGCTCTTTCTATTAATCATTTGCGAACAATAGCAAGGTTATCAGCGTTATGAGTCATTACAATTATAAAACACTTGCATATTTTAAGAAAAAGTATAACTTCGCATAATTATCAATTTTTAAGGGACTAGACTATGGCCACAAAGAAGAAAGAAGAAAAAGAAAAGACCAGATACTCAGACGAGGAGTTGGCCGAGTTCAAGGAACTCATTCTACAGAAATTAGAAAAAGCGCGTAAAGACTATGAGATATTAAGGGCTGCCATTACTCACAGCGAAAGTAATGATACCGAAGATACATCTCCTACCTTTAAGGTGCTTGAAGAAGGAGCATCGACATTGTCGAAAGAAGAGTCGGGGAAATTAGCATTGCGTCAGCAAAAGTTTATAAAACACCTTGAGGCTGCTCTTATTCGTATCGAAAACAAGAGTTACGGCATTTGCCGCGAAACAGGCAAGCTAATACCTAAAGAACGACTTATGGCTGTTCCACATGCAACACTTAGCATTGAGGCTAAAGAAAGCCAAAGCCGTTAACATGCGGTTTGCTTTCAGAATAAAGTAAAACAAAGAGGCATACCCGCGATTGTCTCTTTGTTTTTTATATTTTTGTAGCACTCAACAACCAAAACAAGCTATATGCATCTATCAACAGGGGAAAAAGTTACCATCATCATCATTCTAATCCTAATTCTCGATCAAGCAATCAAGCTATGGGTAAAAACCCATATGTACCTTGGAGAAAGCACACATGTATTTGGCGATTGGTTTCAGATAGCATTTACCGAAAATACCGGATTTGCGTTTGGTTGGAGCATAGGCGGAATTTGGGGTAAGCTATTGCTAAGCCTGTTTCGTATTGCATTTATCGCCGTATTGTGCGTATTTCTAAACCGGCTTATTAAACGCAAAATGCCAATGGGTGCTTTGGTCGGCATAGGAATGTTAATAGCTGGCGCGGCAGGTAACATCTTTGACAGCTGCTTTTACGGGTTGATATTTGATAGCGGAACTATTTATTCGCCTGAAATGAATGCAACCATAGGTTATTCTGGCATCTCTCAATTCTCTTGTGATGGTTATGCTCCATTTCTACACGGTAGCGTAGTGGATATGTTCTACTTTCCTATTATTGATTGTACTCTACCGGAGTGGGTTCCCATATGGGGAGGCGAAGACTTCGTCTTCTTTCGTCCTATCTTTAACTTAGCTGATGCTTCTATAAGTGTTGGTGTTATTTATCTTTTAATATTTCAACGTAAACATATAGGTAAGCTGCTTAACAGCAAACAAAAATCTAAAAAATAGCTACTATGAAAATCAGCATCGTTTACCATTCAGAGTCTGGAAATACCGAAGCAATTGCGCGCATTATTGCTAAAGGGACGCTAAGCGTGGATAGCGTTAATGTAAAACCAATGTCGATAGCCGATATTGACGAAGATTTTCTTAACCAGTCGGCGGCTGTTATTTTCGGCTGCCCTACTTATGCCGGAACATTCTCTCATCAAATGAAAAGTTGGCTGGATTCCGCTTCATTAAAAAAACTTGAAGGAAAACTTGCAGCCGTATTTGCAACAGAAAACTATTTAGGAGGCGGTGCCGATACCGCTTTAATGGGAATTGTAGGTCATTTACTGGTTGGCGGAATGTTAGTATATTCAGGCGGTGTTGCTCATGGTCATCCCTATACACATTTCGGGGCAGTTTGCATTCGAGAGGGAGATGAGTTTCAACAGCAACGTGCGCTTATTTTTGGCGAACGAATTGCAAAAAAGGCTAAACAACTTTTTAGATAAAGGCAAGCATATCTTAACCCTATTCAATCTGAATTGAATAGGGTTCTATCTTGCAAAATTATTACATTTCATCGGGGTATTAAAAAATTCATTTATTGTGCAGTCACATAAAATTCCTAAAACAAAAACAGCTAGAAGTATAAACTATAAACTAACACTTGACGAGTAGGATTAAACCTGCTTTCTTACAAAAACCAACAACCAATACCCCCTCATGGCTAAAAAAGTAATTATTATAGGCGCAGGGATATCTGGGCTAACGGCAGGTATATATGCCTGCAAGGCAGGCTTTGATGTCGAAATCTACGAATCACATTCTGTTGCTGGCGGAGAGTGTACCGGATGGAAAAGAAATGATTTCGACATAGATGGCTGCATTCATTGGATGACAGGGACACTTAAAGAGACAGACCTATATAAAGTATGGGAAACTTGCGACGCACTGAATAATGAAGTAGAAGTAGTAAACCATGAGTATCTATCAGCGTATCTGCACAAGGATAAGTTATACTACTTATACTCCGATTTAAATAAGCTACAGCAAGAGCTGATTAGAATAGCGCCTAATGACAGCAAAGCAATTAAAAAGTTTACTAAAGCAGTAAAAATTTGTCAGCGCATAGAAATACCGGTAAATAAGCCATATGAGTTCATATCGTTTCCTGAAAAAATCAAGCTGCTCTTCAAGTTCTTTAAAATTGCCAGATGCGTTAATAAAGCGTCTAGGCATTCCGCTAAAGAATATATTGCAGACATCAGCTCTCCTATTGTAAAAAAGATGATCCAAACCGTCTTACCCGATCATATAGCCGCGAGCTCCTTAATAGCAGCATTGGGTTTTCGTACTAAAGGTGACGGAGGCTGGCCTATGGGTGGTTCTTATGAAATGGTACAGCGAATGCAGAAAAAATTCGAATCGTTGGGCGGGCATATACATTTAGGAGTTGGTATTGACGAGATTGTTATTGAAAACGGAAAAGCAATAGGGGTTCGTACAAAGAAAGCTAACGAAATAGAAAGAGCCGATTATATTGTGCCCGCAATAGATGCATATACGTTGCTGAATAAGCTATTGGGCGGGATATATAAAGACAACTATTTTGATAAGCGTTTTGACAATCCTCCCGGTTATCTTCTGGCATCTTCAACCATTATTGCTCTTGGAGTTCGGATAAGTATGGGTAACCGTCCACACAACTTATACATAAACTTAGATACGCCTCTACGCATAAACAAGGCGACACATACCAACATGATAATCAGGCATTATGATTATGATCCTAAGTTTTGTAGTAACGAGAAATCCCTCATAGAAGTTGTTTTACCAGATTTTGAGTTTGATTACTGGAATGAACTGAAAAAAACTTCTACTGAACTATATAAAAATGAAAAAGCGAGAATACTCAATGCTATTGTTGCCGAAATACAAAAAGTATATCCCGAAATTACAGATAAGGTAAAGATGACGGATATTGCCACACCCACAACATTTAAACGGTATTGCAGCGCATACAAAGGATCGTATATGTCGTTCATTACCATCCCTAAAGCTAAGCCCAGCATGATACCGGATAACCATAAAGGAACAATTGACGGAATACAAAACATGTATCTGGCAAGTCAGTGGGTATTTCCCAACGGTGGGCTACCAATGGCTGCTATTGCGGGTAAATTTGCCATCCAACGAATCTGTAAACAAGAAAGGCTATCAATAGTACTATAAGAAATGAATTAAAACACGTAGGTTTTAAGTACAGCTATAATCTGTTCTATCTTTTCGTCCATCGACAGCATCCCATCTATCCAATGTATAAAAGCGCCTTTACGTTCCATGCCCCTAAACCATGTCATTTGGCGCTTGGCAAACTGATGAATTGCAATATTCAGCTTATTTACCATCTTATCGTAAGAAAGCCGATTAGTTAGATACAACGTAATAAACTTGTACTCCAACCCATAGTAGCAAAGATTTTCAGCAGATAATCCGCGCTGCATTAAACTCCGCACCTCTTCAATCATACCTTCCTGTAAACGTTGGTGCAAGCGTTGTGTAATACGCTTTCGCCGCTCCTCTACATTAGCTGTAATACCAATATAACATGTTTTTATTGGGGAATATTCCGCTGCCTTTTGAGGGTTTTGCTGATAATAAAGGGCTATTTCTATAGCGCGAATTGTCCGCTTACGCGTATCAATATCTGTTGTATTATGAAGCGATTTAAGCGAAGCTAACAGCTGTACCAGCTCTTCATCTGTTTTCTGCTCTAACTTTTCTCTCAATTCAGCGTTAGGGGTAACTTCCTGAAGCTGATATCCGTTCACAACAGCGTCAATATACATACCCGCTCCGCCACAAAGAATAGGCATTTTCCCTCGCGAGCGAATATCACTAAAAGCATAATGGAAGTCCCGTTGATACTCGAATACGTTGTACTTATACCCGGCATTTACAATATCAATTAGGTGGTAAGGAATGGTATGCCCGTTAATTGTATAATCTGCCAAATCTTTACCTGTACCGATATCCATCCCCCGATATAGTTGGCGCGAGTCTCCCGAAATAATCTCTGCCCCCAGCCTATCTGCAAGATGAACAGCAACAGCCGTTTTTCCCACAGCAGTGGGACCCAGAACAGTAATCATTTCTATTTTTTGAAGAGCCATTAAACTTTCTATCAAAAAAATATGTTAGTATTGTATGTTAAAATTGCTATCTACAAAACTACAAATAAAAGCAGGTAGTAGCATCTTATATTTTTCTATTTTGTATCTTTATTGGTTGAGATACAACCAAACTTTAAACAGCTAGTATTATGAATATTATTCAGACTTGGAATAAAGCCGTATCGGTAATGTTTTTCCCTAAACGCGAATGGAAAGTAATTGAGGTAAGCGAAACCACAGGAAATACGTTAGGTTATCTTGTTATATTTTCTATACTCATTGGACTTACCCGCTTTATTCGACTTTTCTTTTGGGAGGGAAGGCTTCAGGCAGGATTTGAAACCGGTATTCAAACCATTGCTATCGTTCTGATAGGCACGCTGCTTGTGGCTTTACTTACTAACATATATGCCCCAAATTTTGAGTCTAAATCAACATTTAGCAAGGCATTACGTTTAATAACTTTCTCTTTAACCCCTGTATATTTTGGGCTGGCTATAGTTACACTAATAGGTTTCTACCTTTACTTTACGCTGGTATTTGCCATCTTCTCTTTGGTACTTTTATACATTGGGCTGCCAATAATGTTGGAAACAACAGATAAACAACGATGGTCATTTATGGGATTAATAACGCTAACGGCTGCTCTACTTATTGTTATTGCATGGTTATTACTACGGTATGTATAAAGTAAATTATGAGCAAAGTGAGAAATTAGCTCAAGAATTCAAGCTAAAGCGTTTAAATTTTATCAGAGCATTGCATCGAGTATAGCCATCGCCGCCATTGCTTCAACTACAGGAACAGCGCGAGGTACAACACATACATCATGACGACCTCTTGCCGTCATTACCACTTCCGCTCCCGATATATCAGTTGTTTTCTGCTCCTTAAATATAGTTGCAACAGGCTTAAATGCTACTTTAAAGAAAATATCTTCGCCATTAGATATGCCACCTTGTATGCCTCCAGAATGATTTGTTTTTGTTCTTATCGTTCCGTTATCGCTTATAAATTCATCGTTATGCTCACTGCCTTTCATTGTCGCAGCAGCAAAGCCCTTGCCATATTCAAAGCCCTTAGCGGCATTTATGCTCATCATAGCAAATGCCAGCTGTGCCTGTAAACGGTCGAAAACAGGTTCTCCCAATCCAATAGGAACATTCTTTATAATACAAGTAACAGCTCCTCCAACAGTATCTCCATCACCTTTTACTTTATTCAAAAAAGCAAGCATTTTTTCCGCTAAATCTTTATCCGGACAACGAACAGGAGATTGTTCGATTGTTTTCAAATCAAGCTCTGTATAACTTTTGTCTAATGAAATATTTCCGATCTGTGAAGTATAAGCAGCTATTTCTATCCCTTTCGTTTCTAAAATCTGTCTGGCTATTGCACCTCCTACAACTCTTGATACATGCTCTCTCGCAGACGATCTTCCTCCGCCCCTATAATCGCGAACACCATACTTTCTATGCCATGTATAATCTGCATGAGACAGTCTGTATAGATTCTTTAAATCATCGTAATCTTCAGGTTTATGATCGGAATTACGAATAATAAAGCCTATAGGCATACCTGTTGTTTTACCCTCAAACATTCCCGACAGAATCTCAACTTTATCAGCCTCATTACGCAAAGTTGAAAATTGATCTTGCCCGGGACGACGTCTATCAAGCTCCTGTTGTATTTTTTCTATAGACAGTTCAATCCCCGGAGGGCAACCGTCAACTACACCTCCCAATGCTATTCCGTGAGATTCGCCAAACGACGTTAACCTAAATCGTTTTCCAAAGGTATTCGACATAAAAATTAGTTTTATTGCTTAATGTAAAAATACAACTATTTTTCGTCAACTCCACATTCATAGCTATTCTGATGATTCTGTTTGAAGGTTAATAGATTCTTCATGCAGCATCTCCAGAAATTTTTTCAAAAACTTAGGGTTGATACTCATTGCAGATCCCATAGCAATACGATTTTGAAGTATCTTTTCCCATCTATCAATTTGAAGCACCATTAAGCTATGATCTCTTTTATACTGACCAATTCTACGAGACAGCTCCATACGCCTTGCGAGCTTCTGAATAATCATTTCATCTATTAAATCAATCTCTTGCCGATACTCTTCCAGCTCCGTAATCTCTATACCCATAGATATCGATGGTTCTCGTAGCTGAAGGCTATATATCATTTGTGCGTAATCTTCGGGCAGTAGCTGCTGCTGTGCATCGCTTTTCGCTATGGCAGGGTTGTTATGCACTTCTACCATCAGTCCGTTCATATCTAAATTCAACGCCTTTTGCGCTACAAGCGGCACGAACTCTCGTACTCCGGCAATGTGGCTGGGGTCACATATTATAGGAAGGTCGGGGCAAGCCGTTTTTAACGCGATTGCTATTTTCCACATTGGATCGTTTCGAAACGGTATTTTTTCATATGAAGAGAACCCTCTGTGTATGGCAGCCAGCCGTGTTATCCCAGCCCCGTTAATGCGCTCCAGCGCACCGATCCAGAGCTGCAAGTCGGGGTTAACGGGATTCTTTACCAACACAGCCACATCGCTTCCCTTAATGCTATCGGCTATATCTTGTACGGCGAACGGATTAACAGAAGTACGCGCGCCTACCCACAGCATATCGATACCGTATTTCAAGGCTAATTCTGCATGTTCGGGCGTAGCAATTTCGCAGGCAGTAAGCAAACCTGTTTCTTTTTTTACGGTCTGTATCCATTGCAGTCCAACCTCTCCAACGCCCTCGAACATTCCGGGACGAGTACGAGGTTTCCATATTCCGGCACGAAAGTAGCTGATACGTTTAGAATTTTTCAGCTTTAAAGCGGTATCGACCATTTGTTCCTCACTTTCAGCGCTACACGGACCAGCAATGAGTATAGGCCATTTTGGATTTTCCAACTCATTCTCTATCGGCGTAATATTTAGATCTATTTTCATTTTTATATCACAATGCTTTTTTGTTGTAAATTAAGTTACCCTGCTTTGTTAATTTTTTGAATACTGTATGTCTGCTGCTCATATTCGCCTAAGATACTTAAGCCGATAACATGCCGCATTACCATATACATGGCACGTCGGTACAACTCTTCGTTACTCCATTCCAGATCAACGTAAAACCAATACTGATAGGGCTTACCTATAATCGGAACAGACTGTATTTTGGTTAGATTTATACCCGTCTCTGCCCAAATACCCGGTACATCGGCTAATGAGCCGCTACGGTGAGCTATCTCAAAACAAACAGAACTTTTATTATTCTTCGATGATATCACATTCTGGCTCGAAAGTACTAAGAAACGTGTAAAGTTTTGTTTATTGGTATGAATATCTTTCTCCAAAATATCTAAACCATACAGCCTTGCTGCATTTGTTCCGGTTATGGCAGCCGTATTTCATAGCTCTCTTTCTCTTACCATTTTTGCCGCGCCTGCGGTATCTTTAGCTTCCGATATTTTAATATAGGGAGGTAGCGTATCCAAATACTCACGGCGTTGTGCAATTGCTATAGGATGATATATAATATGCTTAATCTCATTAAAGCCCACGCCGGGTAAAGCCATTAGCTGCATTTCGATATGAAAATACACCTTACGCTCTTTGTCAGCCCCAGCGCTTTGCCCTACTATTTTAAGCGGATGGGTATTAATAAGCGAATAGTTCTGAAGCAACGAACCTGCTATAGTATTTTCTATCGCAATTATTCCAAAATCAGCCTCGCCGCCGCCTACTTTCTGGCAAACACCGCTGAATGTATCAAACTATTCAACCTTAATGTTATCGCCAAAATACCGCAATGCTGCTAATTCGTGAAACGCACCCGCTATTCCCGGTATAGCAACTCTTTTAGGTTGCTCCTTGTCCTTTTCAATCATTTCAATTCGAGTCGAATTATATAAAAAAAATCCCGCTAATTGCGGGATTGTATCATTCTATAGCTTTATTTGTTTAATTCAGACAATATAATTACATATAATCCTATAAATAAGTATATTAAAAAATAATAAATTACAAAATCGTTGTCTGATCATAGTGTTTTAGCGTATATTTTATACCGATTATGGAGTCAAAAATAAGCAATATTTTGTATCGATGTAACAAATCATAATAAAGAATACTTCTTTTTCCTATTTTAACAAGAAAATTAGAGGTTGGCTTACCGATTTACTATCTTTGTTCTTTACACTGTAGCTACTCTTATGAATCATAAAATCTGCATAAGCATAACTTCCACCAGCTTTGACGAGAGCCTGACAGCTGTAAACCATAACCCTCTGGTCGAACTACGGCTTGATTTGATGCAGACGAACAATGAGCAGATAAAACAGCTATTAGAGCAAAGTACTACAAGCATCGTAACGTTTCGCGATGGAAACGCATCGTTACAAAAACGGCAAGAAGCGTTGATTTTAGCCATCGATAACGGTGCTTGCCATATAGATATAGAGGTTGAGGCGAACGAGAACTACAGACAAACGCTTATACAGCATGCAAAAAATAAAGGTTGCAAAGTAATCATATCATATCATAACTTTGAAAACACACCCGATATCAAGACGCTGAAAAGCATTATTCGGCAATGCCGAAGCATGGAAGCTGATATTGTAAAGCTGGTAACTACTGCTAGCTCAACGGCAGACTGCTCCCGTGTACTTTCACTATACGAAGATGAGAAGAATCTTGTAGCTTTTACGATGGGCGAAAAAGGTAAAATTACCCGTCTTGCTTGTTTATATCTAGGTGCTCCGTTTACCTATGCATCTATAGAAGAGGGAAAAGAAGCCGCATCGGGACAGCTAGCCGCCAGCTCTATGCGGCAAATGATTCCGCTGTTAAATCCCCTTAAAACAAAGCTATTTGCAGTAGTAGGCAACCCCATACTTCACAGCAAGAGTCCATTGTTTTTTACTAGCGCCTATCCAACGTCTGTTGACGATTACGCTTTTTTCAGAATGGCTGCCGAATCGGGAGAGGAGATTGTACAGCTCTTTCACCAGCTTAACCTAAGTGCTATCAATGTTACCGCGCCTTTTAAAATGGATATCGTAAAGCTAGCGGACCAATCTTCTGATGAGGTAGCCGTTCTACAAGCCTCCAATACATTAGTAGAGAGGGATAGTAAACTACAGGCATATAATACTGATGTATTTGGTGTAACAGGTTCGTTAACCGCAAAAGGAATTGCGATAAAAGGTAAGAATTGCATTGTATTGGGTGCCGGCGGAGCCGGTTGCGCAGCCGCTTACGCGCTAAAAAATGCAGGGGCAAACGTTACCATAGTCAATAGGACTGTAGAAAAAGCAAAAGTATTTGCCGAAAAGATAGGGTGCGGCTATAGTGGACTTGAAGAGTTGAGGACTATGCTTATAAATACAGATATTTTAGCTAGCACGCTTACCCCAAATACAGCTGTTGTAGAAGAGCAATGGTTGAGACCGCGGCTGGTAATACTTGATGCCGTTTATCACGGCTCTGCGCTAAAACAAAAGGCTATAAATGCAGGCTGTACTTATATTGATGGCAATCAATGGCTTTTGCACCAAGGGATATACGGATATAAGCTGTTTACAGGTTTAGAGCCAGACAGTAAATGTATGGAAGCAGCTTTGCTGTCTCCGCAGCCCATGCCAAAGCATATTTCGTTTATCGGATTTATGGGCTCGGGTAAAAGTTCAGTTGCTCCTCTGGTCGCAAAGATGCTGAACATGCCTGCTATTGATATTGACTCTGAGCTGGAGTCCCGCTACGGAGAAACCGTTGTACGGCTAATAAACAATAAAGGAGAAGCCTATTTCAGAGAGAAGGAACAAGCATTGCTAAATGAAATTTTAAGCAGCCAAACACCTACAGCTATATCATGCGGAGGTGGTGCCATTCTTCATCCTTCGCTACGTAAGCAGCTGAAAACGCAGAGCATCGTAGTATGCTTATATGCCACTCCAAATCAATGCTTAAAGCGTATTAACGTAAGTTCACGTCCGTTGTTAGCAAAGTGTGACAATCCGGAACAAGCGGCTAGCGATCTTTTTGAAGAGCGAAAAGAGCTATATCTTAAAACGGCATGGTTATTGGTTAATACTAACGGACGAACAATAGAACAGGTAAGCAAAATTGTGTATGACGAAATCAGTATGTGCATCGGAAGTTAGCGGAACAAGTATTGCTCCTTCATCTAAAAGCATTGCTCAACGTGCCATCGTTGCTGCTTTACTAGCTAGCGGAACAAGTATATTACGCAACCTTACTTTATGCGACGATACTGAAGCTGCTTTAAGTATTGCAAAGATATTAGGTGCCGATGTAAAAGAAGACGGTTACGATTACCATATTATATCTAAAAGCATTACGACTTTACCCCAAAAAGAGCAAACGCTGTTTTGTGGGGAATCGGGTTTACTTACCCGAATGATTATACCAGTAGCATCTCTCCTCTCGAGTCCGGTTACGATTACAGGTAATGGTTCAATTTTAGGTCGTCCTATAGATATGATAGAAAAACCGTTACAGGATTTAGGTGTCTGTATTCGTATCAATAGGGGATTTCTGCCTGCCGTTATTGAAGGTCCGTTAAAAGGCGGCACCGCTAATATAGATGGCAACATCAGCTCCCAAATATTAACCGGACTCCTCCTAGCCTTACCATTAGCAAAGCAAGATTCTGCAGTCTATGTTCATAACCTTAAGAGTAAACCCTATATCGATCTGACTATAGATCTGCTTCAATCGTTTGGCATTGTTGTAGAAAACAAAAATTATGAGATTTTCCGTATCAACGGAAATCAACAATACCGAGCAATATCTTATAATATAGAAGGAGACTGGAGTGCTGCATCATGCCTGCTTGTCGCCGGAGTTATTGCGGGAGAAGTTACCATAAACAATCTGGATACAAATTCCCTACAAGCGGATAAAGCGATACTCGATGCTTTGCAGTTGGCTAATACCAATGTATGTATAAGACAAAACAAACCTTTTTGTAGCGTTACGACAACTTATAGTAACTACTTAAAACCTTTTGAGTTTGACGCCAACGAATGCCCCGACCTATTCCCTGCACTCGTTGTGCTTGCTTCCAACTGCAATGGCATAAGTAAAATTCATGGTACAAAACGCCTTCCCCATAAAGAAAGCAACCGCGCTCTGGCTTTACAGCAGGAGTTTGGCAAGCTGGGAATAACCATAGCTGTAAACGATGACACCATGCTAATTACAGGAGGAACGATAACGGGGGGAAAAGTTTCATCTCATAACGATCACCGTATTGCTATGGCTTTAGCGACTGCCGCACTAAAATCCACAGGTAAGGTTATTATTAGTGGAGCAGAAAGCGTAAACAAATCATATCCGCAATTTTGGAACGACCTGCAAAGCCTTACAAAGCAATAGCGCATATCCTAATCCATCTGTTATCCATACTTTTTGTCATTTCGAACGAAGTGAGAAATCTGTTTATCAGTAAGACGAAATAAGTATCATGCATCACGAAAAAATCATATAATGCACTCATTTCGTAATTCTATTCAGCAGATTTCTCACTTCGTTCGAAATGGCGGGAGGCAAACAATACCTTTCTTTTTTCGTTTGACGTAAACAACTTAAAATATCGGACAATGACACGGATAAAAATAAAACGAGTATATGAACCCGAGGAAAAATTTGACGGTTACAGAGTTTTGGTTGATCGCTTATGACCCCGTGGTATAAAGAAAGAAAACCTCCGCTACGATTTATGGGCAGAAGATATCACTCCCTCAACGCCGCTACGGCAATGGTTTCATGAAGATGAAAAAAAACCACTGGGGAGAGTTTAAAAAGAAATATATGCAAGAGCTTAAAGCATCGGATGCGGTAAAAGAGTTTATCGAAAAGATTAAGGGGCGAAAGACGGTAACCTTATTATTTGCATCAAAGAATGCGGCAGAGAATCATGCGCTGATCCTTTGGAATACCACGCATGGTATGGTTTTCGACTGCTATACGGGCAAGCCTGTTACAGAACGACCATCACGCCGCCAACGAATGCTACGCACAAGATCGCCGCCGCGCCTTGTAAGGATAGGACGGGTAGCATCTGCCGACTGCTTTTTTCGAGGATTTAAACGGCGATTAACCTCTTTCCACTTAATTAGGGAGCTATCTGTAAACCCCTCGTTAATAAAGCTGCGCTTGTAGTGATTCATCGCCTCGTTACCCACTATCTCGAATACGGTAGAATCGAGAAATTTTCGTATTTTTTCAACTTTATGTATAAAATCTTGCATTTGCGCTAAATAAGAGCTATATTTGTACTCTTGGTGTTGGCCGCGTGCCGACACCCCCAGCAGCCGGCTGGCAGGTTTACTTGTTAGCCAGTTGTTTTTTTATGGCGTTCATAATGCTCCCTTTGCTTACCAAACCGTTACGATCGAAGCGTAGCAGCCTGTTATCCCTTAGCAAAAAATCTATTGATTTTACCGCTTTTGCCCGCCCTTTATTGGTTACAAACGTAGCAAGCAAGCCTTGGTATATCTGTGCTACATTGTGCGCCTTGCCTACCTCGAAAACAAAGCGTTCTTTTTTGGTTCTTTTCAGCTCGTTTTGTATCGCACTTTTTACATTACCTTAAATACAAGCACGGTATCATCAAAAGGGAAACATTCGGCAGCTCCCTTTACAGATAAACAATATTCTCTTAACTCCTCTATATTCATGGATATAAAATTTCTATCCAAAAATAGCAAACAATAGCATAATTTAGCGACATATATCTACCTTTGAGTTTCATAAATATTTATATTAAATATGGTTGATGTAAATTCGTCGAAACGCTATTCTCGGTTAATTTTTTGTCGATAAAATTCGTCGAGTCATCGATTTTTTGCAGCCGGTAAACGTTTTACCATTGATTCGATGTTAGGCATCAGATACTTTTGTGCCAGAAATCAAATCATAAAAATCGTAGATATGGAGATGATTCAAAACAATAACAACAAAACGCCTCGCTACCAAAGGACCAGCGGCATTATGGCAGCCGTTATTCTAATTGTGGTAGGACTTTTATTTCTAGGCGGAAATCTAGGCTATATCGATACGCGTACATTTAGAATATTCGTATCGTGGCAAATGCTACTGATTGTTTTAGGTGCATGGTCCGTTATTAGGCGTCACTATGCGGGTGGACTAGTGCTACTTGCCGTTGGTATTTTCTTTATTATACCTCGAATAGCAGGAATAACAGCATTTCATGGTGGGTGGGTACGTACCTATTGGCCCGTACTACTCATTGCAATAGGGGTTATCCTAATTGTCAGGAAAATGCTACCAAAAAACAACAGAAGACATCACAGAGGACATGATTTTAAACAGATGAACCAGTCCGATAATGGCTTTTTGCGCTCCGATAACATGCTTGGCTCTGTTAAGCATATTATTCTCGATCCTGTTTTTAAAGGCGCGTGTATAAAAAACAGCTTTGCCGGAACTATTATAGATTTTAGAGGTACTAAGCTGGATGCCGCTGAAACCTTTATTGATGTTGACTGCCTCTTTGGCGGCATAGAAATACATGCGCCAAGTACCTGGCATATTGTCTCGGAACTGAGACCTATGTTCGGAGGATATAACGACAAGCGTTTTAAAGAAAACGTTGATGTTGACTATAACCATAAGCTGGTAATTCGGGGTAGCCTTACATTTAGCGGACTAGAAGTAAAGAATTAATTTAGTATGGATCATCCGTTCACACAATCAACATGGCGTAAATCGGCTGGGGTAGCAGCGCTATTGCTGTTGTCGACCCTTATGTTTGTGCTGATTGTGCTATACGGCAACATTTCGGCTACAACGGCATTTGCCGATAGCCTGTTTTACACAGGCATATTAGCCCTTGTAGCATACTTTTACTGGTATGTAATCGGATTTTTTCAAGTATTCCAATCAAAAGTAATTGCAGCGCTGGCAGCACAGCTGGTTTGTCTGGTTATTACGCTCGCACTACTATTGGCTTTTGAGCTGGAAGATTTTAAGACGTTTAGCTATTTAATCCCCGTCCGTATGTCAGTAAGCACTTTAACATGGATAATACTACAACAGTGGTATGATATCAATAAAGCAACAAAAAAAGAAGCTGAAGAAGAAGCCGAAGAAGAGGGGCTGGCTTCGCAACATATAGAAACAGTAGAAAGAATAGATCGGATATCGGTAAAAGACGGCTCGAAGATACACCTCATAACAGCTAACGAGCTGATTTATATACAAGCATATGGCGACTATGTGACGCTATTTACTAAAGAAGGAAAGTATGTAAAAGAACTCACCATGAAATATCTTGAAGCAAATCTACCCGATTCATTCATTCGTATTCATCGTTCTTATATCGTGAACACCAGCCACATTATACGTATTGAGCTGTTCGGAAAAGAGACCTATCAGGTTCGTCTGAAAGATAATACATGCCTACGTATTAGCAATAACGGATATAAGCTGCTTAAAGATAGGTTGCTGCTATAAGTAAAAAAGTTTTATCCATAAGCTATTTATCCCCAATAGCTTTAACGTGCCATTGGGGATAAATAGCTTATGCCGTTTAGAACCCTACTCTAGAACATAAGCAATAAGGCGCCAATAAATTCGTTCTCGACAATCCTGCAAATCAGCATAGCCTGATATATTGCCTAAAGTAAGATTGCTAACTGTGCAAAACAAATCTTTTTCATTTAGTTGCAGCGCATCTTCTACGGTTATTTCCGGACAAAAATCAAGGTTAACCCAGAAAGGTCCGTTAGTAGCGTTGCGATATACAACATAATCTACGAAAAACGAAATCCTATCTATAGTACCATAACCAATAGTTTCCCACAAAGGCTTGTCGGGATTGAACATTTTCAAAAATCCATCTTCAAACTTATACTTAAAAGAGGCATTGTTAAGCTCTCCGTTTGTTCCCTTACAGCTGAGCATTAAAGAGTCTGTACCACCCTTAAACGTAATTTCCCAATAGCTCAAATAGTCTAAATCTTCCGGTTTAGGATGAGTTGGAGTATTCTTTAGCCGCAAACCATTGGATGTAGTATAATACATTCGCGATATTATAGGCTCAACTCTTTGTATGCTAATTGTTTTGTCGGATGTCGAAGCGCCATTATTCTGTTGTTTGCTACAGCTAAATAGCACTACCGCAAGCAAGGCGCAAACCAGCATAGGTACAAGAGTATGTTCATTCTGCCCCATAGCTGTATTATTTAAGGTTGTACTGTTATTATATAAACAAATAAAAGCCAAAAATTGCACAAATTTATGATGTAAATAGCTGCATTTTAACGGACAATGGTGCCCTTCAGCTAAATTTATTTTGATTAGAAACAGGTAGCGCTATATACTTCTACCCCCTCACTCTACATAGAGTATTTTATTTTTATATCTACTTTTATACCTGCATTTTTAAACCACCTTATACCTATGAAATTTTTCAGGAATCGGAAAAACAAAATCGCTTCTACCATTTGCCGAAACTGTGATACACAGACGCACGGCAGATATTGCCATGTTTGCGGTCAGGATATTTTCGCAGGAAGAGAAACCTCTGTCGGGCAAATGATATACTCTTTTTTGGAAAATGCTTTTGCTTTCGATCGTAAAATTTCTAAAACATACTATTACTTACTTTTCCGTCCGGGTTTTCTATCGCTTGAGTATCTCCGCGGACGGATTGTACGCTATATTTCACCCACAAAACTTCTCTGGTTTATTGTTATTGTTTTCTTTGCCCTTACAATTACTCTCAGCTCTCTAACGGTCAACAAAAAAGGGCAGCAGAAGAAAGAGAACATATTACCTAACACAGAGCAAGCTGAACAAAAAACTTACGAAAAAGATGAAAATAATAATATCATTTTAAAGACCGGACCAATTCAATTAGACTCCGATCAATTATTAAACATATTTACCACCGCATTACCCTACCTGGCATTTATATCTATCCCCGGATTTGCTTTTTTAATGTATGTTTTCTTTAGGAACAAGCGCCGACTTTTTGTCAATAGCCTTATTTTCTCAACACATCTATATGCCGCACTATTTCTGATAATGCTTATTTATTACCTTATAAATCTTGCGCTACCAAAAGATTTTCATTTCCACGCTTTGATCCGGCTCATATTGATCCTCATTCCTTTCATATATTATTTTGCCGCCATAAGAGTTTTTTACAAATCGCGCTACATAGGGGTTGTTATAAAAGGTGGGATAGTAATTTTTCTAGGTCTTCTAATTATGGCTTTTATCCTTCTTGCCTTCGTCTTGCTGGTAGCATTGTATATAAAAATGACAAAAGCGTAACTTTTATTAAGGTCATACGTTATATATAAAAACAACTATATGAGTATGACTTTAAAGAATTCGCTAATTATCCTTGTTGCTTTTTTACTTTACTACATATTATTAAAACAATATATATCAACAAAAGCGTTAATTGCGTTTATCGAGCCCGGCTATATCCGTTCGCTTTGCTTTCAGCTAACATGCTTATTTCCTATTATTATCGCATTATTTTTTCTCTTTAAGCCTAAGGATATCATTAAGAGCATAGGGCTCAACAAAAAGATCCTCTTGGGTATAGGCGTCGCATTACTGTGTACGCTACCTATGATTATTGGTAATGCTATTATCGGCACATTTAATAAGGATATTACGCTGCATACCATACTAAGTTCGATGGTATATGCCGGATTTTTTGAAGAGGTAGTTTTCCGAGGGTTCTTATTTGGCTTACTCTTCCGCTATGCGAAATGGGGATTTATACCGGCTGTTCTTATTGGTGCGCTTATGTTTGGCGCAGGGCACTTATACCAGGGCAGCAGCTTAATGTCGGCATTAGCTCCGTTTGGCGTAACAGCGCTCGGCGCGGTATGGTTTAGCTGGATGTATGTTGAATGGAGCTACAACCTTTGGGTATCAATAGCAATGCATATGTTTATGAATGCCTCATGGATATTATTTAAGGTAAGCTCTACGGCTACCGGTGATTTAACCAGCAACGCAGTTAGAGGTTTAACTATTGTAGCCATTATTGTTGCCACCATTATGCACAAGAAAAAACATTGCTTACCATACTTAATAAACAAAAAAACGTTATGGATAAATAAAGATTAGTCGTTAATCTTTATCCGCTTTCGAATAATACGTTTTATTTGCCGCTTTACTATTATACAGTGAAATGGATAGATTGAGTAGAAATAGAACCTGCCAAGACGTTTATGAAATCTCACTAAGGTTGTAACCACAATTTTTTGCTGATTATTCTGCTCCGGCTGTTCAACATATACCGAGAGATATGCTTGCAGATGTTTATCATCAAGACATAGAACGGTTTCTTTATCCGTTTTATCAGAAACACGCATTAAGCTATAGCTAGCGCCATTGCGTATAGCCTCTTCAAACATAGCCATATTTCCGTCTCCCCCACTCAATCCGAAAGGCTTTACTAAAATATTACGCAGCTTAAAAAGAAAAGTAATCCAACCAGGCATATCTGTCCAAAACCCTACCTGAAGATCATCCGGATTTAGCATTAAATTGCCCGCCACATTAGCCGCCAGTACTTCTGTGAAATTTACGGGAAGATATTTTATTACCGCGCTATCTTCCGGTAGCTTCGCTTTTTTTATTTTCATAGCTATTACATTAAAAATAACCAGCGGTGTATTTAGAATATTGATCTAATTGATAAATAATGATTTACGAAAACGCACCAAAGCCTTCAAAAAAAATACCGTCATTTCGACCGAAGAGAGAACCGTTGGTCCGGCAAAGCCAAATCGCCTAAACAGCAGCGGTACATTGAGTCAAGAGACTTCTCCCTTCGGTCGAAATGACGAAAATTTTTCTAAATGCACCACGAGTTAAAAATAAAGTATAAATATAGCTACTAAATAAGAGCGTTGTTTTTCTCGCAAGATCGGACAACAAACTTTTTATCTATAGCTGCTATCTTTGCCTCAATAGTTAACCTTAAACATGTATAACCATGGACATGAAATTTTGCCAAAGCTGCGGAATGCCGCTAGAAACAGCCAAACATTTTGGGACAACAGCGATAATACCCCTAACGAAGGCTACCGCGGTTACTGTTTTAAAGACGGCGCATTTACTCAAAATGTTACTATGGACGAAATGATTGAGATTTGTGCTCAATATACCGATCAATGGAAAACCGAGGATGGTAAACCGATAAGCAAAGAAGACGCTATTTTACAAATGAAACAGTTTTTTCCTCAGCTAAAACGTTGGGCAAATTTATAAGCATCTATGAAGCAGGAAACGCTGGATAGCCACAAAAAGGCTGTTAACAGATTGGTAGATTACATCAACCTACATCTGCACGACAGCCTTGATTTACCAATACTGGCAGAGGTTGCTAATATCTCAGAATACCATTTCCACCGTATTTTTAAAAATATAATGGGTGAAAATGTTAGGTGAGTATATTATTCGCCTTCGCTGGAAGATATTGCTATGCGACTACGTATGAACCCTCAAAGCCTAGAGGAAATTGCTGCGAGAACCAACTATCAAACCAAGCATGCAGCGTCTAAAGCATTTAAAAAACATTTTGGTATTCCCCCGTCAGCCTTCCGTAAACAAACAACAAATACGTCTCTGCTGACGGATGAAGAAAATAGAGAAGCCGTCACTTTAAATCCTGTTATTAGAGAAATAGATGATAAACAGGTGGTTTACATTCGTATAGTGGATTGGTACGGTTCGCCCGAATCATACCGTAATACATGGAAACAGCTGGGTGAGTTCGGTGTAAAAAACAACCTACTAAATAAAGATACCGAATGGACTGGTCTTAGCTTTGACGACCCGACTATCACGCAGCCCGAAAAATGCCGCTTCTACGCTTGCTTTACTACAAATGAGATAGTAAAACCAACGGTGGCATTTGGCGTGCAGCAAATACAAGGCGGACTATACGCCATCTTTACGCTAAAGGGCGCTTATAGCGGACTAACAAAATTATACTATAGTATTTATATGCGGTGGTTGCCCAACAGTGAATACGTTTTACGTGGCGGGAAATCGTTTGAGGTTTACCTTAACCATCCGGATAGAGTATCGGAAAATGAGCTGCTAGCTGAAATTTATGTACCAGTTAAAAAGAAAGAAGAATAAATCGCAGTATTGCCATTATATCTTGCCTTTGGGCGGAACTCCTCTAGCCCTACGCTTACCATTACGAATAAGCAGCAGCACCTCTACAACACAAAGAATTGCACAGAAAAGGAATATTGCCGTTTTTATACCTTCTTCGTCAGCACGATAGTATCTCCAAGTCTGGTAGCCTAAAAAAGCCGCAAATAAAGCAAAAAATACAGCCGCGATGTAGTAACTACGGGGATTATTACCAACCATATAATTATTAATTGATTAATTGACAATCGTTTATTAACGCTTTACGATTAACATTTTGCTATTTCAAGCTGCGTTTTTCCATTATCATCTCCTTTGCCTGACGAGCCATTTTAGAGGCAAATACAAAGTCGTTCAGCTCTTCGTTATCAGACTCAAGAATGTTATCCTTGGCGCCCTCCCACCAAATCCGCGAATCGTAAATAAACATTATTTTATCGCCAATACCTAACACAGAGTTCATATCATGGGTGTTGACAATGGTTGTCATCTGGTACTCTTCGGTAATATCTTTAATTAGATTATCAATAAGAATGGAGGTTTGAGGATCAAGCCCCGAGTTTGGCTCATCGCAGAAAAAATACTTCGGATTAAGCGCGATAGCACGAGCAATAGCAACGCGCTTCTGCATCCCTCCGCTAATTTCGGCAGGATATTTCGTATTTGCATTTTCCATATTCACACGGCTAAGACAAAAGTTAACCCGCTCACGCTTTTCTTCTTTGGTCATATTGGTGAACATATCCATGGGAAACATTACATTCTCTTCTACCGTTGCAAAATCGAACAATGCGCTTCCTTGAAAAAGCATACCGACCCGCTTATGTATCTCACGTCGTTTTTTTCCTTCTAGTGAGCTAAAAAGTATATCATCATAATATATTTCTCCCGAATCAATCGGATGTAATCCAACTATACTCTTTAGCATAACGGTTTTACCGGAACCACTACGCCCGATAATAAGGTTCACCTTTCCCTGCTCAAATACTCCCGATATATCGTGAAGTACTTCTTTACCATCAAATGATTTATATATGTGATTTACCCTTATCATGTTAACAAAATTTGGGTAAGCAATAGGTTAAGCGCAAGAACTAATACGCTACTTGATACAATACCGTTGGTACTTGCCTTACCGACATCTAACGAACCACCTTTAGCGTAATATCCATAAAACGCCGGAATTGTAGTAATTACAAAGCTAAAAAACGCCATTTTAATCATAGAGTAAAACAAGTAGTATGGCTGAAAATACATACGAATACCATCTACATACTCTCCCGGTGTAACTATTCCTGTAATGATAGCGATAATGGTACCTCCAATCATTCCAATGACAGCGCTAAGTACTACCAAAAACGGGTTAAAAATAACAGACGCAACAACCTTAGGAAGTATCAGGTAGTTGGCGGAATTCACACCCATCATTTCCATAGCATCAATCTGCTCTGTAATGCGCATACTCCCAATCTCAGACGTAATGTTCGATCCGACCTTTCCCGCCAATATCAAGGCAATGATTGTAGAACTGAACTCTAGAAGCAATATATCGCGGGTAGCAAGCCCCACATAGGTCTTAGGGATCATTGGGTTCTCTAAGTTATACGCCATTTGCAGCGCAATAACCGCACCAATAAAAACCGAAATAATGGAAACGATAGAAATAGAGTTCATCCCTAACTTCTCCATCTCTACAACTGTTTGCTTGAAGAAGATACGCGGCTTATCCGGACGCGTAAACACCTTACGCATCAGCATTACATATCGCCCTAAAGTTTCAAGCATTTTTCTCATATGCCACAATATACACAAAGTTAGCAGAATACACAAAGTTAGCAGATTTATTTGAACCTGTGATTTAAACCATCTTTTCGTATAATTGTTTGCAGGTTAGGAGCTCTTATCCTACATTTGCAGAAATTTTTGCCGAATGCTTCTAATCTTAATAACATATTTCTTCGGGTTATTTTTTTACAAAACAGCCGCAACAGTTATTGCTCCATTCAACATCAAAGCAAGAAAATGGATAAAAGGTCAATGGCGGCTTATTAAAAAAATTCGAAGTACAATTAATAATGTTAGCGGAAGACAAAAAATAATGTGGATACATTGCTCATCGCTAGGTGAGTTTGAGCAAGGAAGACCCGTTATTGAGGCTTTTAAAAAACAGTATCCCGACTATAAGATACTACTTACCTTTTTTTCACCTTCGGGTTACGAAGTACGTAAAAATTACGACAAAGCCGATTGGGTATTTTACCTACCCCTAGATCTTGGCAATAATGCCAAGCGATTTATTGAAGCGGTAAATCCCTCTGTTGTTATATTCGTTAAGTACGAGTTTTGGTATCGCTACCTCAATAACCTTAAGAAGAAAAACATCAAAACCTATCTAATATCCGCGATCTTTCGTCCTAATCAGGAATTTTTCCGCAGCTATGGCGGCTTTGCACGCAGAATGCTCAAATGCTTTACCCATCTGTTTGTACAAAACGAGCGGTCTGTTGAGCTACTGAAAAGTATAAATATTACTAACGTCACTCTAGCCGGCGATACTCGCTTCGACCGTGTACATCAGCTGGTATCACAAGCTATAGAAATCCCGGCAATCGAAAAGTTCAAGACCGATAAACCGTTACTAATCGCGGGCAGTACTTGGTCTGACGATGAGGAAATAATTGCCAAATACGTTAACCGGCATAATGATGTGCGGCTGGTTATTGCTCCGCACGAAGTAAATGAGGCGCATATCAATAAAATCACCAAACTATTTCCAAATAAAAAGCTAATTCGTTATACACAGCTTACAGGCAGCGAAAATCTTTCTGAGTACGATATACTGATAATAGATACCATCGGCTTATTGATGTCGGCATACCGCTATGGCGATTGGGCATACATTGGCGGTGGATTCAACAAAAGCGGCATACACAATACTCTCGAAGCGGCTACTTTCGGGTTACCGGTCGTTTTTGGTCCAAACTACAGTAAATTTATGGAAGTCAAAGAGTTGACTAAAATTCAGGCAGGATTTAGCATCTCCGTTCAGGCACAGCTAGATGCTATTTTCAATCGTCTCCGTACAAATCAGGAGTTTAGGACACAAGCAGGAGAAAAAAGCAAGGCTTTTGTAGAGCAAAATCTCGGAGCTACCCAGATTATACTTAACAGCGTTTTTGCTTAACACACATTTAAAGTTCGTTAAGCAGCCTTAATTTAGAATTCTCCCCTCAAACTATTTCTAATTTTGTAAAGGAATGAGCTATCTCGAAAATAGTAGAATTAAGCTTCGTGCGCTTGAGCCTAGCGATGTTGAACTACTCTACTTATGGGAAAATGACACTGATCTTTGGCAAGTAAGTGATACTTTAAGTCCGTTTTCAAGAGACATACTACAGCAGTATATTGAGTCGGCACATAAAAGCATTCATGAACAAAAGCAGCTTAGGCTGGCTATAGATGTAAAAGATACAGAAGCATATCACACTGTAGGTTTAATAGATTTATTCGACATTGATTTTCTACACCGCAGAGCAGGAGTTGGTATCCTGATTTATGCTGTAGAAAATAGAAAAAAGGGCTACGCTTCCGACGCATTAGAGCTACTTATAGCATACTGTTTTGAGGTACTTAGCTTACACCAGCTATACTGTCATATACCTATGGATAATACAGCCAGCATTAGGCTTTTTACTAATGTAGGATTTGAATACATCGGTACTTTAAAAGAGTGGCGCAAAACCCCAAAAGGGTGGCAAAATGTACAGCTGATGCAGCTAATTTAACAAAAACGATTAAAATGGGAACTCTTCAACTTATTCTGATCTGTATAACTGTGCTAACAATATGTATTGCCGCAATGGCTATTAACATAATCGTAAAAAAAGACGGTAAATTTCCGGATGGCGAAATCGGAACCAACCCGAACATGCGTAAGCTGGGAATACAATGCGCAAAGCAAGAAGAGACGATGCTTTGGAAAAAGACAAAAGTTGACGGAGATTCTATTACCGATGGCTGTTACGGCTGCGCGCTTACTTCGGTATGCGAAACTAAAGGAGAAAAAGATTGCTAATCAGCTTCTTTTATTCTGAAATATATTTTTCCATTCCCGGTGTAGTATATACAGCAAACTCTCCACTATCGTCATAAATAAGATAGGCATCTATTTCAGGATATTTTGCTAAAAATTTTATAGATTCTTCCAACCCCATAACCATAAGAGCGGTAGCTACAGCGTCGGCGGTCATACAATCGTCTGCAACTACTGTCGCGCTTAGTAGTGATTGAATAACCGGATAGCCTGTGCGAGGGTCTATTGTATGCCCATACTTCTTTCCATTTTCTATAAAAAACTGCCGATTATTGGCAGACGTAGCAAGTCCTTTGTCCGTTAGCTGAAGGACAACCTGTATCTCTGATCCCAGCATTAAATTACCATCTATCGGCTTATCTATTGCAATTCTCCAGCTCCCGCCTTCAATATTCTTACCTTTCATTCGAATCTCTCCGCCAATTTCTACAAGATAATTTTCTATCTCCTTACTATCCAGATATTCTGCAACAACATCAGACGAGTAACCTTTAGCAATAGAATTCATGTTAAGAATTATACGCGGATCGCTTTTTACAACTCTACTTCCCTCGAGCCAAATTTTATCTAATCCAACAACGTCAAGAAGGCTATCTATTACAGCCGCATCCGGAACATGGCGTTCTCCTCCGTCAGATGGTCCAAACTTCCATGCCGAGAATATTGGCGCCCCAGATATATCAAATGCTCCGTTACTCATCTCGTATATCTCTTTCGAGCGGTTAAAAGATACAATAAAGAAGCTATCTATTTCAACTTCCTCATTCCTGTTTACTTTTGACAGTAACGACTCTTTACTATATGCCGATAAAGAGCTGTTAAAAGCATTGAGCAAGCTATCTATTTCGGGTTGAAAATTCCGCTGTTGATTATCGCTGTACGTAATATGGTAGAATGTTCCCAACGCTTGACCTTCTATTGTAACATATGCTACCTGTTGTGTACAAGAATAAGCTGACGCAAATACAATAAGTGCAAGTATTTTTTTTACTTTCATGCCAAATGATATGAGTATAAATGATATAAAACACAAATATCGGTTTTTTATCATTAAGGTCTTCATATTTGCATAATTTAAGTCACTCGCAACGCCATATATCGGATAGCTATTCTTTATTTCTTATTTTTGTCATTATAATAAATAGCATATTATGAAAAGACGTATTCTACTTACATTGGTAATCTTAACCGCTCTAGGTACAAATGCTTCTGCCCAAATCAGCAAAAGCCTTACCAGCGAAGATGTTCAGAACCTTTTAACTTCTACAACCTACGTTGTAATAACAAATAGTAATATTGTGTACGATGCCGTACTTTCTAACGCAGCCAAAGAGGTTTGGACTATTACTCCACTTCAAGTTGAAGGTTATAATTTTGGAAACGAAGATCAATCTTTTTTAGCCGTAACCCGTGATGTATTTGAAAAAAAGGCAGAAGATAACAGCTATACATTTCTTACCCTATTTCAGGGACGAAGAGGAGCAAGAGATATCGACAATCTGCCTTGGGTAGTATCTTTTCCAATAAGCGTTGACGACGAAGATACCGAGATTGACGAAACACTTTTGATAGGTTTGCTGGTAAAATCAATCCAGAACCATGTTGAACTGCTGAAGTGGGAACCATCTATTGCAAAAAAAGCACTTGAAAAGTTGTATAACGACAATATCGGCTCGCTTAAAGGAAAAACAATTTATATGCTTGATGAAGATATTAACCAATCGCTGGATAGAGAAAAAATACTTAACCGTTTTAACGGACATCTGAAGTTAGTGGGTCCCGACGAAATAGAGCGCTTAATCAAAGATAAAGATAAAAACGCCGTTATTGCCTATACTGTAACCGGAGGCTACTGTTACAAGCTGCTAATTGGCGTAGAAGATGGTAAAATTTACTACTATAATCGAGATAAGGTCAACAACAGCTTCCTATTTCCAGCCGGTTTTCTACAAAGCGAGCTAAATAAGCTATCTTCCCCATTCAAAAGATAGTATAACGCCTAACCTTAACCGTCAATAAAATGAAGAATTCGCTAATATGCTTACTACTGTGTCTTTTTGGTAGCGCGGCTTTCGGTCAAGAGCTTTCTATTGAAGAGCAAGTTGCAAGCTATAAAAACTCGCGGTCAGATCTTATTTCTAAAGCAAGACGGCTGCTGCTGGATAAACTCATTGAGGAAGATATTATTAGCGTTACAAACGTTGTTGCCTATATCGAAGAATCTCTTGAGAATGAAGACTACGTGGGGCTATATAATAGCGAGAAAATACTGCTATATTATTATTATTGGACTGGACAATACGATAAGGTAGAACTGCTAATGCAAGTGGTAAGTGAAAGTGCTGAAAACACCGTGTCTAGAAAAATACATCCTTTAGATGATTTTTTATATGCGAAGCTGAGAGAAAAAACAAACGATCAATACGATTTTCTTATTTCTTTGATAAACGGTAAGGAGTTGTCCTCCGAAGAAAAGGATTTCTTAATCCTTTCACTAAAAAACATACTCCTCGAATCAAGATATTATGATAATGGCTTTTCTCAAGAAGATATAAACGTCGATGCCAACCTATTTATTAATAGCTACTCAAACTCTACTTATCTCAATACTGTGAAGAAAGTGATTCGCAACGAATATATCGAAGGAGACTGGAGCGGATCGATAGAAATATATAGCGGCTATGGTATTCTATCGAGCAAGCTAAGTGATACCTATAAAAACCCTGTACCCATTGGTTTTTCGCTCAGCGGGTATTATAAAAATGTTTTAGCCCAAGCTAACTTTTCGGCAGGGTTCAATTCGCTAAAAAAAGACATAGATTACTCATTAGGTACATGGACGAAAGGAGAAAAAATGCGTGCATGGAATGCCGGTGTAAACTTTGGATATAACGTTATCAACAACAAAATACTTAAAATAGCACCGATAGGGGGTATAGAATACATGGGAATTACTGTTACGCCAAAAGACGAAGAAGATATTCCGGAACTCAAAGAAATAAATGTAAAATTCTTCTCTTTTCTAATCGGTGCAACATAGACTTTAAGCTATGGAAAGAAAGAGTTTTAGGGGCAGAACGCAGCCACTCTTTCATCCGTTTAAGCTATTCATACCATATGCCAAAATTCAGGGCTAAACACGATGGGTTATCTGGTAACTTACATTACACAACTATAGGTTTCGGATTTCTTTCTCGTAACATTGTTCGCAAATAATAAATATACAATAAACAACCAATGGCTGACGAAAAAATCATTTTCTCAATGGTGGGTGTAAACAAGATTTATCCGCCACAAAAACAAGTGCTAAAAAATATTTACCTGTCGTTCTTCTACGGAGCAAAGATTGGTATTATCGGCTTAAACGGTTCGGGTAAATCAAGCCTGCTCAAGATCATTGCGGGAATCGACAAATCCATACAGGGAGAAGTCGTATTTTCACCTGGATATTCTGTAGGATATTTGGAACAAGAGCCTCAACTCGACAACAGCAAAACCGTTAGAGAGATTGTAGAAGAAGGCGTGCAGGATGTTGTAAACCTCATGAAAGAGTATGAAGAAGTTAACGCTAAGTTTATGGAGCCTTTGAGCGATGACGAAATGGCTAAGCTAATAGAGCGCCAAGGCGAACTGACGGAACAGATAGATGCATCTAACGGATGGGAGTTAGACAGTAAGCTGGAGCGAGCAATGGGTGCGCTTAACTGTCCCGATGAGAATCAATCGGTAGCAAACCTTTCAGGTGGTGAGCGTCGTAGAGTTGCGCTATGCCGACTACTGCTTCAAGAGCCGGATGTACTGCTTCTTGATGAGCCGACTAACCACTTGGATGCCGAGTCTATACAATGGTTAGAAGCACATCTGCAACAGTATAAGGGAACAGTAATTGCCGTAACCCACGACCGCTACTTCCTTGATAACGTTGCCGGCTGGATACTTGAACTAGACAGGGGCGAAGGTATCCCGTGGAAAGGAAACTATAGCTCTTGGCTGGATCAAAAGGCTAAGCGCTTAGAGCAAGAAGAGAAGCAAGAAAGCAAACGCCGTAAAACATTAGAGCGAGAGCTGGAATGGGTACGTATGGCACCCAAAGCCCGTCATGCAAAATCTAAGGCTCGTCTTTCCGCATACGATCGCATGTTAAATGAAGATAGTAAGCAGAAAGAAGAAAGGCTTGAAATCTTTATACCTAACGGTCCTCGCTTAGGCAACAACGTTATCGAAGCAAAGAATGTTACTAAAGCATATGGAGATAAAGTGCTATTCGAGAACCTGAATTTTACTCTCCCTCCTGCCGGAATTGTTGGTATTATTGGTCCTAATGGTGCCGGCAAGACAACCTTATTTCGTTTAATTATGGGAGTGGAGCAGCCTGATGCCGGCACATTTACCGTAGGCGAAACGGTTAAGCTGGCATACGTAGATCAGCAGCATAAAACAATAGACCCGGACAGAACTGTTTTTCAAACAATATCTCAGGATAGCGAAATAATCCGTCTAGGTAATCGCGATATGAATGCTCGAGCCTATGTATCGCGTTTTAACTTTAGCGGCAACGATCAGGAGAAGAAATGCGGCGTGCTTTCGGGCGGCGAGCGTAACCGCTTACACCTTGCGTTAACATTAAAGGAAGAGGCAAACGTATTACTGCTCGATGAGCCTACCAACGACGTTGATGTTAATACTATCCGAGCGCTGGAAGAGGGCTTAGAAAACTTTGCCGGTTGTGCGGTAATTATCTCACACGACCGCTGGTTCTTAGACCGTATAGCCACACACATACTTGCATTTGAAGGAGATTCGCAGGTTTACTTCTTCGAAGGTACCTATAGCGAATACGAAGAAAACAAAAAGAAACGTTTAGGCGATACTACTCCTAAGCGCTTTAAGTATAAAAAGTTAATGGAGTAAGCATTTTCCGTTATTTCGAGCGTAGCGAGAAATCTTCCGAATAACCGCAGAGCTCTGAATGAGGAGATTTCTCGCTACGCTCGAAATGACATATGTAAATTAAGAGGGCTGTATAAAATTATACGGCCCTCTTAATTTAAAATATATATGCTATTCTCTTTCAAAACTTTGTACACCCTTACAGAAAGTGCGTACAACTTTATAATCGCTATCCAAAAGGTTAATATCTGCATCTTTACCAATAGCTATAGAGCCCTTACGGCTGTCTATACGCATTAGCTTAGCAACGTTGGTAGCCGCCATCTTAAACACATCTAACAGAGGAATTTTTACATTCAAAATCAGCTTGCGTACCATCTCATTTATAGGGGTTATAGACGAAGCGAGTGATGTACGTTCGCTATTCAACGCAACGCCATTCTCTATCAGAAATATTTGTCCACATGTATGAATAATACCATCAGCAGCACCTGTTGCGCGGTTAGCGTCAGAGCAAATAAATATTTTATCCGTACCCTTACAACGATAGGCTATCTGTATAAGCTGATCGGGTACATGGTTACCGTCGGCAATAATTTCCGCATATAAATCGTCGATATTCAAACCAGCCTCAACCATTCCCGGAACGCTGAAAGGTACTGCCTTTTTAAGTTGCGACATCGCATTATGCAGATGCGTAACACCGCGCATACCTTTTACGGTGGCTTCCATTGCCTCATTGTAGGTAGCGTTGGTATGCCCTCCTGTAATTACCATACCCATTTCAACCAGATTAGGAAACAAGTCAACATTACGATCCACCTCCGGCGCAATAGTTATACGCTTGATAACATCCTTATACTTTTCGAGCGTTTTAATATGCTCTTCTGTAATAGGAATGATATTCTCTTCCGCCTGGCTACCTTTATAGATTTTATTGAGGAACGGACCTTCAAGGTGCGTACCCAACACTTCAACTTTACCGGATTTATTCGTACTCATCGCTGCACGTATAGCATCGAATCCGGCAATTAACCTGCCCATTTCATCGGCAGCAAGCGACGGGTAATAGGATGTCATTCCATGTGAACGGTAAAATTCCGTAACACCTTCAATAGCCTCTAACGTTGAATCGTTGCAATCGAATCCGCCGCCACCATGACAGTGTGAATCTATATAACCAGGCACTGCCAGCCGCCCCTTTCCATCAACTATTATATCTGCTTTCTGGTTATCTTTCGGAGCAAAATGAATATCCGCAATACCTTCTCCACTAAAAAGAATTGCCCCATTATCTATTAATTCGTTCTCCAGAGCAATTTGTATATTTTTTATGTATGTTATCATTATAAATCTTGTATCAACTTTATATAAACAAAGAAAACTTCGCAAAGTTAGCCGCAATTTACAGAAGTTATTCGAAACGATTAAAAGCTAAGTATAAACATTACTAAAAAAGGAACTAGTATAGATAAGATAGTTCCATGGAAAATAGATAGCATAGCATACTGTTTTCCTACAGCTTTTGTAATCACGGGTAGCGTGGTATCCATGGATGTCGCTCCGGCGCTTGCTATGGGCGCTAATTTACCAAAGTATTTTGCCATAGCCGGTGTAAATACCAAACTCAGCAACTCCCTTATGAGATTTGCCAACAAAGCGATAACGCCCAAAGTCTCTCCTTTAACTTCCGTAATATATAAGCTTGAAAGGCTATAATATCCAAGCCCGGAAGCAACGGCTAACGAGTCCTGTAAAGAAAACGAAGGAGCGATGAGCGTAAAAATACTAACGCCAAGTAATGTGCCTATAACCGTTGTAAAAGGGACTAAAAGAATACGTACATGCATCGTCTTTATCAACATAAACGATTGCTTAATGTCTGCTCCCGTTCCTATACCTACAAGAAATACCAAAGCGTACAAAGCGTAGGAACTAAAATCGTTTTCGAGTAGAAAATCCGGCAACCATCCCTGCTGAGCCATCACAATACCCAGTAAAAAGAAGCTGAAAATAAGTAAGCTACTCTTCATGCTTTTCCTCGGTTTTTTTGAACATTTTACGGTACAAAAAAGCAGCTAAAACAATACTACCAAGAATACTCAGCACGGCTAAAACAAAAGCATAACCGCCTAACTTTGGTAGCTGACGTAGCAAATCGCTGTTAGTACCTAAAGCAACGCCAAGCAGAAAAAGTAAAGCATAAATTGAAATGCTGACAAGCCGGTTACTTATTGATAGAAAGCGTTGTTTCTTTCTTACAAAATAGCCAAGCAGAATGCCCAGTACGAGGAAAAGAATAACTTCAATCATCTGTTTTTAGGTTAGGAAGCCAAAGATAAAGAAAAACAGATAAATCAAGAATTATACCGACTTTTGCCTTTTCTCAAAATTCACTAAATATAATCGTTCTGCAGCACGTGTAAACGCTGTATATAGCCAGCGTAAATCTTCGAGCCGCAGCTCATCTTTAAAAAACAGCTGGTCAAGAATTACGACTTTCCATTGTCCGCCTTGTGCTTTATGGCAGGTAAGCGCATAAGCATACTTTACCTGTAACGCGTTAAAATACAAATCTTCTCTAACAGCCTTATACCTCTTACGCTTAAGAGTAATGTGGCTATAATCTTCGTTCACAGAAAAGAACAGCTCGCGGCTACTATCTGCACTTAACGATGGTGTTTCAAGCGTAAGGGTATCAAGCAACAGCTTACTTTCTATTTTTATATCGTTATAATCCGGTAACCTCAGCAATACATCGACAAAACGATAACCATAACGCTCTTCATATTTTCTAATTCTAACAACCTCCGCAATATCACCATTGGCAATAAAACCTATAGGCTCTTCCATTGTATCGAATGATCCATAGTGATTTTTTACTACCATTAACCTATCGCCCGAAACCAACTCTTCGTCGCGACCAAATATACTTGTACGAACTCCGTTATTATAATTATTTGCTCTAATATTCGACCTACAAACCACAATTACGTTATCTTCTCCGTATTGAGAATAGGCTTGATCAAGCGTTTCTTGCACATCAGAGCCGTTTATCTGAATAATATCGGGAAATCCGCTCAGCTTAAAATCAGGTAATCGAGCAACTCCGTTTTCTATATTACGACGTATAAGCGTAGCATTCGTAAGTATTCCCGAGTCTGTGGCTTGACGTACAACGTCTGTCAGCTCCGTTCTTATGCATTCGCCATAAATGGTTAAAGTAGAAGAATCGAGCGCCGGACTGACCGAAAAACCGATAGGGGGGAGCTGCGCACTATCGCCTACCAGTATTAACCGACAACGAACACCCGAGCGAACATAGTTTACTAAATCGTCAAGCAGCATACCCGAACCAAACACGGCTGATGATGAAGGCGTATTTACCACCATAGAAGCCTCATCTACAATAAATAGCGTATCTTTATGCAAGTTACGGTCCAACGTAAAAAGACTCATCTCATCGCTAAGCGATTTTTGCCGATATATTTTTTTATGAATGGTATAGGCAGGCGCGCATGCGTAAGAAGACAAGACCTTGGCGGCTCGTCCGGTTGGAGCTAATAGAATAACATTTTGCTTCATACTCTTTAGCACACCAACTAAAGAACCGATTGCCGAGGTCTTTCCTGTACCAGCATAGCCGCTTATCAAAAAAATACGGCTATCGGTAAAGTTTACAATGTATTCGGCAAGCTCCTTAAAAAGCGTAAGCTGCCCCCGTGTAGGCTCAAAGCCTAAACGATTTAACAGCAAGCTAAGTATATGTCGTTCGAGCATTATTCTTACAATAATTACCTATGTGTACTCGTTATTAACATTAATAAACAAGGAAAAACGATGATTTTTTTATAATTTTGCGCCATCTGATATCTGGCTATATATCAGCCAGATAATTTTTTAACTTTTTCTTAGCGACTAATAAACACACAAAAATATAGATAAAGCTGTAATCTCTATCATTTTATTTTTTAAGTTTGCAGTCGAACTCAAATTAAAAAAACCGCGTAATGAAAAGAATAATCCAACTCGTCCTACTTGTTGTTATAGTAGTTCTTGCTTACTTTTTGACTACCAGCATCATGACGCCAATCACCTTCAAAAGAGAATATGAAAAGAGGAAGGCTGTTGTAGTAGAAAAGCTGAAAGATATTCGTACTATACAAGTTCACTACAAGACTGCTAAGGGATATTTCGCAGAAAGTTTCGATTCTCTTATTGATTTTTATAACAACGAACAAATTAAGGTCGTCAGACAAATTGGTTCTATGGATGATTCGCTGGCTGTTGCTGAGGGACGTGTAAAACGTGATACTATTTCTATTCCGGTTAAGGATACGATTTTCAACCATAGAGAAAACTTTAATATCAACAAGATAGGTGATGTACCTTTTGTGGATGCTAAGTTTAAGCTACAAACTAAAATGTACATGACACCTTCTAGGATTGAGGTTCCTCTTTTCGAAGCTAGCGTACATAACAACGTTTTCCTTTCTGGACTAGACGCGCAAGAAATCGTTAACTTAAACGATAAGCAAGAAAAAATGAATCGTTTCCCCGGATTAAAGGTTGGAGATGTTAATCAGCCAAATAACAACGCCGGAAACTGGGAGTAATAAAACTACTATATCATGCTGAACTTTATAGACAAAAGTTTTAGCACGAAAAAAATATCACAGTATAGATTATCCATTCAAGTTGACTTGGATGGATTTTCTTTTTGTGTGTTCGATCTTGTGCAAAAAAAGCATGTCGTACTAAAGCGTATCCCTATTGATTTTAATGTATCTCAAGAACTATTGGCTGAAAAAGTAAACGAGGTTTATAAAGAAATCGAGTGGTTGTCACAACCTTTTGTATCCTGTAGCTGTATTTTTATATCGAGTAAGAACACACTTATTCCCTCCTCCTTTTGCAATAAAGAAACGCTACGTACATTTCTAAATTTTGCTTATCCATTAGATGAGATGGATGAGGTTCACTACAAGATTTCGGAAGAAGTAAAAGCTGTTGCTATATTCGCTATACCAAACGCCTTAGCATCGCAGCTATATACTTACCATCATAATATCTGTTTTTTTAACCAATGTATCCCGCTAATAGAGTATGCACTTAAGCAGAAGGAGAGACAGATATTAGCCATTAACTTAAGTAGCAATATTGCAGATATTGCGGTATGCCGAAATGGAAATTTTATATTTCATAACTCATTTAGCATAAGTACTACAACCGATTTACTTTACTATTCTTGCTTCGTTGCAAAGCAACTTGAAATAAAACCCGATCAAATTAAAGTCCTACTATCCGGCAAGGTTAGAGAAGACGTACGGCAGCTTTTCAAAGCAAACTTTTCAAAGTTCGCGGCAAGTCGAAATGTTGTATTGCCTATCGCAAACGATTATATTACAGAAAACCACCTACTCCTAAACCTGCACGAATGCGAATAATAAGTGGTAAATATAGAGGTAAGCATATCCTGCCTCCTGCCGGATTTAACGTGCGTCCTACCACCGATTTTGCTAAAGAAAGCCTTTTCAATATTCTTACCAATAGCTATGACTTTGAAGAGATAAGAGTACTCGATCTTTTTTCAGGTACAGGGGGAATCAGCTACGAATTTGCATCTCGCAGATGTCCTGCTATAGATGCTATTGAGATTAATCCTCAGCATGTAGCGTTTATCAAACGTATGGCAAAAGAGCTGAAGTTCGATCAGCTACATGTTATTCGTAATGATGCTTTTAAGTTTTTAGACTTTTGTAAAGCTACCTACGATATTATTTTTGCTGATCCTCCCTATGTTTTTGATAGCTTAGAGCCAATTCCGAATATCGTTTTTACTCGGAACTTACTTAATAAAGACGGAATGCTTATTGTAGAACATTCTGATAATAACGACTTCTCTACAGACAGCCATTTTATCGATAGACGACATTACGGAGGCGTTAACTTCAGCTTTTTCAAATAAATTTTAGAGAGGGTATTGTAGATTAAAAAAAATACCCTACTTTTGCACCACAATTCTGGTTCGGTAGTTCAGTTGGTTAGAATACGTGCCTGTCACGCACGGGGTCGCGGGTTCGAGTCCCGTCCGAACCGCCAGAATAAATGAGAAATCACTTTGAGTAAAATACTTATGGTGATTTTTCATTTCCATTCGGAGCCATTTTAGGAAACTTCGTAAGCAGTTTGAGAATAAGTTACTGCCATCCTCTTGTTTCAAATATACTACATTCTTGGCATTCTACAACATCCTGAGACACTTTATTTCTCAATTTCAAATTATTATTTCTCGCGACTGTCGGCAACCTATACAAAGGAGTAAAAGACCCCAGCCTCATTGGTAGCATGTCCGGTCATGTTGAGGGTAGTAAAGCATTTACCCGAGATACAGAACTATTGATGACGAAATTAAAAAGGGTGTAATTGATGAATTTTTAGATTAAGTAGTATTCTTAACGTTAGAATCAATCAATAAGCCAAAAACCTAGCAAAAACAAGGATATCTCCATTCTGTATAAATGAATGAAGAAAAATAGACCAAAAAACGGCACACCAAAAGGATAACCTAACCAGCTATGAATGTTCCTCATACAAAGATGCTGTGTACACCGATAAACACAGTGGTTGACACAGCGACGAACACACCGACAGACACAAATAATAAGAAAGACAAGAAGGTTAAGAAAGTAAGAGTAATTAATGTCTAAAAGCGATTTTTTACGCTTGCTTACTACAAAAAGGACTACAAAGAAATTTAGCCTCAATCCCTTGATAGTATGAAACTGAATGTTTCTTCTATAGCTCCCAAAACAGCTATTTTAGAAATAATGAATTGAAATTCCTCCAAAATAAAACAACTCTCTTCAAAATATAGAATAACTTTACAAAACCACCACTCTATCTATCGAATTATTGTTTTTACATAAAATTATATCTTATTTGCAATATCTTGTCATTGCTACATTGTGGTACAATGTTTAAACCATGTCAAAAACCATAATACATAACTTTATGTTTAAATGATATTTGTCTCTACTTTTGCTCCCGTAGTGCACCGGAGAAAAGTACGATAAGTAATTATAAAAGTATAAAGGAGGTAACACTCCTTTGCAAGGCTACAACCAACGCTCTCCAGCATACCGAAGGTTGTAGCCTTACTTTTTTGCTAATCCTAAACCATAAGTAGTAATGGTAAAACACGTATACGAAATTGACAGAGACGAATTGAAGGCAGCCTTTTCTGATGCCCTGCTAACGCTCACTAAAGAGCAAATCTTGGATAAGTTCTCCATGTGCCAGGTACACTCCTCTACTGTGTGCGACATCTGGGATATCACCCCTCAAACCCTAACATCCTACGTTAACGCAGGTATTGTCATTCCGGTAAACAAAGGCAGCGGCAAGTACCTCTTTAACCTGGCCGATATCCTAGCCATGCCTAACCCCAAGCGTAGAAGAAATGCCGTCTCTATGCTGGCTAAATTGGAAAAAGAAGCGGAATAAGTAACCAGTCATAATATTAATTATTTATGAGTAATCGACGAGAAGAAGTCCTTAAGCACCTAAAACGTAAAACCGACCAAATGGCAGATCAACCCATTCCCAGCGAGCTGTTCGACCCTATCACCTTTAACGAGTGTATGAACATCGCCAAAGACCTTGTCGTTCCCAAGATGCTATTCAGCGAGTTTTGGTACGAAGGCGAAGTATCCATCCTCTTTGCCAACACCAACCTCGGTAAGTCTATCCTCGCCGTACAGATAGGCGACAGCATCAGCAGCGGTAGACCCATAGACGGCTTAAAGATGGAAGCCGAAAAGCGGCGCGTGCTGTACTTCGACTTCGAGCTGTCGCTTAAGCAGCTCGAAGCACGCTACTCTCAGAACTACACCAACCACTACCGCTTTGACGATGACTTTATCCGCGTTACGCTGCTGTCTGATCTCTCCTTTCCCGATAGTATAGACTTTGAGGATTACCTCTGCCAGGAGCTGGAAAACTTAGCCGCCGAAATGAAGGCAAAAGTGCTGATTATCGACAACCTTACCCACCTGAAGAACGAAACCGAACGCGCCAAAGATGCCTTACCCCTGATGAAGCGGCTAAAGAACATGGCTAACCGACACGGATTATCCATACTGGTTATCGCCCATACCCCTAAGCGGGATGCTGCAAGACCGCTTTCGAACAACGATCTGCAAGGTAGCAAGATGCTCAGCAACTTTTGCGATAGCGCCTTTGCTATCGGGAAAAACCTAAAGGATAAACACCTTCGGTACATCAAGCAGGTTAAGCAGCGGATGACGGCGGAGTTGTACGATGGCGAAAACGTATTCGTATGCGAGCTAACCAAAGGAGAGCACGACAACTTTACCGGCTTTAAATTCCTGGAGATGGGCTACGAGTACGAACACCTGCGCCAATTTGATGAGATAAGCAAGGAGGAGCGCAACCCGCTGATCCTGAAAATGCATAAGGAGAGAAAGAGCTCGCGTGTAATTGGAGAGGAAATCGGCCTATCGCATACCGCCGTACAAAAGATATTAGATAAGCTGCGGAAAACCTGACGGTGGAAACCTTTGGCAACCTCTGGCCCCCCGCAAAGTTTCCTATCAACGATATAAATACATGAAAATAAATATATTATATATCAAAAACGGTGAAAACTTGGTTTCCAAAATGGCGAACTTCTTATCGCAAAAAATGAGGTTTCCGACACATAATGTTATACGGTTTTTGGAAACCAAGTTTTCAGCATATATCTTATTTAATAATTTGATAATTAATATTATAATTGTAAAACTGGAAACTTTGCGGGGGGGGGGGGGGTTACAGAGGTTTCCAAAGGTTTCCAATATGAAAAGCGATCGCTATATGTTTGAGACGTATAAAGGCAGCAGCACCCGCAACCGTTTTCCGCAGTGCAAACAGA